>CAZYWZ010000099.1:0-24835 GCA_964651705.1 uncultured Verrucomicrobiales bacterium | reverse complement strand
AACGCCCGCGTGCGCCAAGGCGCAGCCTACATCGCGACCCAATTTTCGAGTCAGATCCCATGCCCCGCGCGCGGGGCACCACCGGGGGTGAAAATGTAGGGCGCGAAATCCCTTTCGCGCCACGGGCAACCGGCAGGGCCCTCGTGGCGCGGATGGGAATCCGCGCCCTACAGGCCGATCCCGTGGCCGATTTTCGAATCAGGCTGCCGGGCTCTGTCCGGCAGCCTCGGCGTGATACTCCTGAAGGGATTTGATCTGGGCGTCGCCCTTGAGGCGGGCGGCGATACCCTCGGCGGCGGCGACGGCGGCGGCGACGGTGGTGATGTAGGGGACCTTGTATTTGACGGCGGCCTTGCGGATATAGGAGTCATCCATCGCGCTGGTCTTGCCGGCGGGGGTGTTGACGACCAGCTGGATGTCGCCATTGGCGATGGCGTCGGCGATGTTGGGCCTGGCCTCGTGGAGTTTGGGGATGGGCTCGGCGGCGATGCCGTGGCCCTGGAGGAAGGCGCGGGTGCCGACGGTGGCGAAGAGGCGGAAGCCGAGTTCGGCGAATCGCCGCGCGGCGCGGGCGAGGGGTTCGCCGCGGTCGCGCTCGCAGACGGTGAGCAGGACCGTCCCCTCGAGGGGGAGGCGGGACTTGGCGGCATCCTGGGCCTTGAAGAAGGCGAGCCCGTAGGAGTCGGCGATGCCGAGCACCTCGCCGGTGGAGCGCATCTCGGGGCCGAGGACGGGATCGACCTCGGGGAACATGTTGAAGGGGAAGACCGATTCCTTGACGCCGAAGTACGGCACCTTCCGGTCCCGCAGGCCGAAATCCGCGAGCTTTTTGCCGAGCATGATCTCGGTGGCGACGCGGGCCATCGAGAGCCCGCAGACCTTGGAGACGATGGGCACGGTGCGCGAGGCGCGCGGGTTGGCCTCGAGCACGTACACCGTGTCGCGGCAGATGGCGTACTGGATGTTCATGAGCCCGACGACCCTCATGGCCTGGGCGATGCGCCGCGTGTAGTCGCAGATGGTGTCGATGTGTTTCTTCGGCAGGGAGACCGGCGGGATCACGCACGCGGAGTCGCCCGAGTGGATGCCGGCCTGCTCGATGTGCTCCATGACCGCGGGCACGAAGGCCTCGGTCCCGTCGCAGATCGCATCGGCCTCAGCCTCGACCGCATTCTCCAGATATCTGTCGATCAGGATGGGGCGGTCCGGGGTGACGCCGACCGCGGCGGCCACGTAATCCCGCAGCATGGCCTCGTCGTGGACGATCTCCATGCCACGGCCGCCGAGGACGTACGAGGGGCGCACCATCAGGGGGTATCCGATGCGCGCGGCGACCGCCAGGGCCCCATCGATGTCGGTCGCCATCCCGCTCTCCGCCATCGGGATGCCGAGCTGGTCCATGAGCTGGCGGAAGCGGTCGCGGTCCTCGGCCAGATCGATGGTCTCGGTGGTCGTGCCGAGGATCTTGACCCCGGCCTCCTCCAGCTCGCGCGCGATGTTCAGCGGCGTCTGCCCCCCGAACTGGCAGATGACGCCCATCGGCTTTTCCTTGGCGTAGATCTGGAGCACGTCCTCGACGGTCAGCGGCTCGAAATACAGCTTGTTCGAGGTGTCGTAGTCGGTGGAGACGGTCTCGGGATTGCAGTTGACCATGACGCTCTCGAAGCCCATGTCGCGCAGGGCGAATGCGGCGTGCACGCAGCAGTAATCGAACTCGATGCCCTGGCCGATGCGGTTTGGGCCGCCGCCGAGGATCATGACCTTGCGGGGATTATCCGTCGCCGCCACCGCGTCGGGCGCGTTGTAGGTGGAATAGTAATACGCCGCGTCCTCGACCCCGCTCACCGGCACCGGCTGCCAGCCCTCGACCAGCCCCAGCGCCATGCGCCGCTCCCGGATCGCGCGCTCGGTCACGCCCAGTATCTTCGCGAGGTAGCGATCCGAGAACCCGTCCTTCTTGGCCTGGGCCAACAGCCCGGCCGGCAATTCCCGTCCCTTGAACTCGAGGACCCGGCCCTCCAGTTCCACAAGCTCCTTCATCTGCTCGATGAACCAGGGCTTGATGTGCGTCTTCGCGTGCAGCTCGGCGACCGTCGCCCCCTTGCGCAGGGCCTCGTACATCAGGAACTGGCGCTCGCTGGATGCCTCGTTCAGGCGCCGCATCAGCTCCTCGAGGGGCAGCGCGTTGAAGTCCTTCGCGAAACCCAGACCGTGGCGCCCGTTCTCCAGCGAGCGGATCGCCTTCTGGAACGCCTCCTTGTAGGTCTTGCCGATGCTCATGACCTCGCCGACGGCGCGCATCTGGGTGCCCAGCTTGTCCTGGATGCCCTTGAACTTCTCGAAGGCCCACCGCGCGAACTTGATCACCACGTAATCCCCCGACGGGGTGTATTTGTCCAGGGTGCCGTCGCGCCAGTACGGGATCTCCGGGAGGCTCATGCCCCCGGCCAGTTTAGAGGAGACCAGCGCGATCGGGAAACCCGTCGCCTTGGACGCCAGGGCCGAGGAGCGCGAGGTCCGCGGGTTGATCTCGATCACGACCACGCGGCCCGTCCTGGGGTCGTGCGCGAACTGGATGTTGGTGCCGCCGACGACCTCGATGGCGTCCACGATGTCATAGGAGTGTTTCTGCAGCCGCCGCTGCAATTCCGGGGCGATGGTCAGCATCGGGGCCGAGCAGAAGGAGTCGCCGGTGTGCACCCCCATGGCGTCGATGTTCTCGATGAAACAGACCGTGATCTTCCGCCCCTCCGTGTCGCGGACCACCTCGAGCTCCAGCTCCTCCCAGCCGAGCACGGACTCCTCGATCAGGATCTGGCCCACGAGGCTCGCCGCGATCCCGCGGGAGGCGACGGCGCGGAGCTCCTCGACGTTGTAGACCAGGCCCCCGCCGGTGCCGCCGAGGGTGTAGGCGGGGCGGACGACCACCGGATAGCCGAGGCCCGAGGCCACGCGCTCGGCATCCTCGACGGTGTACACCGCCTCGCTGCGCGGCATGTCGATCCCCAGCCGATTCATGGTGTTCTTGAATTCGATGCGGTCCTCGCCCCGCTCGATCGCGTCCACCTTGACCCCGATCACCCGGACCCCGTATTTCTCCAGGATCCCCGCCTTGGCCAATTCCGAGGTGAGGTTCAGGCCCGACTGCCCGCCGAGGTTGGGCAGGATCGCGTCGGGCCGCTCGCGCGCGATGACCTTCTCCATCGCCCCGACCGTCAGCGGCTCGATGTACGTGGCATCCGCCATGCCCGGGTCGGTCATGATCGTCGCCGGGTTGGAGTTCGCCAGCACGATGCGATAGCCCAGCGCGCGCAGCGCCTTGCACGCCTGGGTGCCGGAGTAGTCAAACTCGCAGGCCTGGCCGATGACGATGGGGCCAGAACCGATGATCATCACCTTGTCGATTGAGGGAATCTTGGGCATGGCGTTTCTCCGAATGGGGCTACATCCTTCAAGGCGGCCCCCGCCCCCGGGTCAAGGTGATTCGGATAACGGCCAAACCTTCGGCTTGGCATCCTGCGCGGCGGCGGTATCAGGGGGGCTGGATCACGTCATGTCGTTGCGCGCACTGATCGAGGGCTGGCTCCCTCTGCTCGTCGCCGCCGCGGTCGCGGCCGGCGGGTGGCGGCTCGTCGGCCCGTGGGGGGCCGTCCCCGGGCTGCTCCTCGTGGTGGCCGTGGTCGGCTTCTTCCGCGACCCGCCGCGCCGCCCGCCCGACGATCCCGACGCCATCGTCGCCCCCGCCGATGGCCAAGTCGTCGAGGTCGAGCCGGAGGCCGAACTCCCCGCGATCGGCGGCAGGGGCCGGCGGATCTCTATCTTCCTCTCCGTCCTCGACGTCCACGTCAACCGCGCGCCGGCGGCGGGCACGATCCGCTCCTCGGCACATTCGCCCGGGACATTTTTTGACGCGCGGCGGGCCGAGGCGGCGGCGCGCAACGAGCGGCGCGAGTGGGTATTCGATTCCGAGAGGGGCACTTTCGCCGTGGTGCAGATCGCGGGCCTGATCGCGCGGCGCATCGTGGCATGGAAGGCGCCCGGGGATCGCGTTGCCGCGGGCGAGCACATTGGCATGATCCGGTTCGGCTCGCGCACGGACCTGCTCCTGCCGCCATCGGCGGAGGTGGCGGTGCGGGTGGGCGACCGCGTGCGCGGCGGGGAGACGGTGGTGGCCCGTTGGGCCGGGAGGGGACCATGAGCGGGAACGGCGACCAGGGCCCCGAGGAACTGCCCAAGGTATACCTGCTCCCGAACCTGATGACCGCGGGAAACCTCTTCTGCGGATTCATGGCGGTGCTCCAGATCATCGAGGGCACGCTGCGCCAATCGACGGGCCACGAGGAGTGGGTCCAGCGCTACACCGCGAGCCTGTCCTTCATCTTGGGCGCCTTCATCTTCGACCTGCTCGACGGCCGCCTCGCCAGGCTCGGCGGGAGAGAGAGTCCCTTCGGCCGCGAGTTCGACTCGCTGGCCGACGTCGTCTCCTTCGGGATTGCCCCGGCGCTGCTCGTCTACAAGATCGTCCTGGCCGAGTTCCCGATCCGCCTCGGCTGGCTCATCGCTTTCTTCTATTTGCTGTGTGGCGTGCTGCGCCTGGCCCGATTCAATGTCGTGGCGGCGCGGGAGACGGGCGGCGCCAAGGGCGAATTCGTCGGCTTCCCGATCCCGGCGGCCGCCGGGGTGATCGCCTCGATCACCCTCCTGCTCCTCCACTTTCACGACAGCGAGCGCGAGCTCGGCGCGTGGAAATACTCCCTCCCGGCGCTGATGGTCTTCCTCTCCTGCATGATGTTCAGCAAGGTCCGCTACCCCAGCTTCAAGGCGATCGACTGGGGCACGCGGCGCTCGCTCCCCCGGTTCATCGCGACCTTCCTGCTCATCGTCCTCATATTCATCTACTGGCGCTGGATGCTCGCCATCGTCTTCATCGGCTACCTCCTCTACGGCTTCCTCCGGCCCCGTCTCTCGATCCGCCTCCGCCGGGAGATCGAGGATGAGGTGGAGGAGGACGAGGCGCCCGACCCGCGGGAATCGGCCGGTGGCGGCCCGAAGGCTTAGCCAGAAACTTCGAAGTTCGGGGCACTTTGACGCGTGTCACAACACGCATTTCATCAGCAGGTTATGCGGATACCGCCTAAAGGCGGCACTACGAACCCAAGACCACGGGAATGTTCGTAGTGCTGCCTTCAGGCAGCCCGGACCTGCCAGAAGTTTCACTCGGAATCGTCCGGCGCGTGGACGAACTGGATCAGCCCCGCCCGCGCGCGCCGGAGGCGGCCCGATTTTGGACTGCGGTGGCAGAGCGCAGCGTCGACACCGCTTTGGCTCCCGGCGGAACCGGGAGCCGCGGCCCAGGGCCACCGCCCGCGCTCCGATCGCCCGAGGCGATCAGGCGCGATTCCAAAGCGGTGTCGCCAGAACGCCCCACGACGCCTGGCCCGCTACACCAGCGCCCCCAAGCCACGTCACTCTGCCGGGGCGGGAGGCGCGATGACGACGAAGACGTTCTTGCGCAGGAAGGCCAGGGCTTTCTGCCGGGCCCGCTGCGCCCCCTTGGCATCGTAGTCCCCGCTGGCGGGATTGGCGAACATGTGCGCCGCATCCACCTCCAGAAACTCGACCGGCGCGGGGGTCGAGCGCAGGGCATTGCGGAAGTCGCCGGCGATCTCTGGGGTGATCCAGGCGTCGCGTTTCGCGTAAATGCCCAGGAGGGGAGCGGCGAGCCCCTGGAGGCGCGCCTTGTCCAGGATCACCGGGCCATAATACAGCACCACCGCGGCGATGTCGGGGTTGCCGATCGCCGTCTCCAGCGCCAGCCCCGCCCCATAGCTCCATCCGACGATGCCGATCTTCGGCACCTGAACCCGCTTGTCCTCGCGCAGGAGGCGGACCGCGGAATGCACGATGCGCAGCGCCCCCGGCCGGTGTATCCCGTTCATACGGATCTGGGCCTCGGCGGCGGCCTTGGGCACCTTGCCATCGTAGAAATCCACGGCCACGACCACGTAGCCCTCCTTCGCGTAGCCATCGGCGATCCCGATGAAGGCATCGCACATCCCCCACCAGTCCGGCACGAGAACCAGTCCCCCGACGGGAGGCACCGCCGGGAGCGCGATGTACGCCTTCTCCACCGAACCGACGTGCGAGAGGGACTCCATCTTGCCCGTCGGCGCCGCCGGTTGGGCACACGCCGGGGCGACCCACCATAACCCCGCGACCGCCGCCACTGACGCCCGAAACTTCATCCAACCGCATTTATTAGGGCATCGCGCCGCCAGTTCAAGGGAACGATGAAACCGCGGCCATTGTCAGGCGGCCCGGATCGTGCGAGACTCCGGGTCGCTGCGAGGAAAATGAGTTCTCATCTGGAGCGCGAGTGGCAACTGATCGAGGGCCGGATGCGCCGGGAGGCCGGCGCGGGGGGCGACCGCCTGGCCGCGTGCCGGAGATTTCTGAAATCCGGGATGCTGCGGACCCGCCAGGAGCACCGGTGCGGGGTGGCGGGCCGCACGGTGGCCCGCGAGCGCAGCCAGGTCATCGATATCCTCCTGCGCCACCTCTGGGCCGACACCGGAAAAGAAAACGGGTCGCGGCCGGGGGGGGTGGCCATCATGGCGACGGGGGGTTACGGGCGGGGCGAATTGAACCCGTTCAGCGACGTGGACATCATGTTCCTCCACGAGCCGATGTCGGCCGCGGAGGAGAAGGCCCTGCACGCCTCGATCGAGGCGGTCCTCTACCTCCTCTGGGACCTCGGACTCAAAGTGGGCCACAGCACCCGCACCATCGCGCAGGCGCTGGCCCACGGCAATGAGGACGGCGAGTCCAAGACCGCGCTGATCGAGGCCCGCCTCGTGGCGGGCGACCCGGCGCTGGCCGAGGCCCTGCGCGACGAGTTCCCGCGAAAATGCATGCGGGGCAAGGAGGCGGACTTCATCCGCTGGAGGCTCGAGGACCAGGCCGAGCGGCACCGCAAGTACGGGTCCACCGTGTTCATGCAGGAACCCCACATCAAGGAGGGCTGTGGCGGCCTGCGCGACTACCACAACCTCCTGTGGATGGCCTTCGCCTGGAAGGGCTTCCGCAACACCCGCCAGCTGGCCGAGGAGGGCCTCCTGACCGGCGGCGAGCGCAACCAGGTCGAGCGCGCCGTCGACTTCCTGATGCGGGCGCGCAACGAGATGCATTTCCTCGCGGAGCGCGCCAACGACCAGCTCACCCTGCCCACCCAAGGCCGCGTCGCCACCGGCCTCGGCTACGACCAGCGCCCCCCCTACCGCCGCGTCGAGGCCTTCATGAAAGATTACTTCACCGCCGCGCAGGACATCTTCTTCCTGACCAACGCCTGCGCCCGCCGGATGGCCCAGAGCGGCGTCGCCAAAAAACGGGGCTGGTTCCCCTTCTTCACCGCCGGCCCCGGCAAGGCCGAGAAGACCGACGGCTTCGTCATCTCCGGCGGCGAGATCAACGCCGACAACCAGGCGGTCTTCGGGGAGGACCCCGCCCGGCTGCTGCGCGTCTTCCTCCTGGCGCAGCGGCGCAACCTGGGCATCGGCTTCGACCTGCTGCGCCTCATCCGGCGCCGGCTCAAGATGGTCGACCGCCGGTACCTCGGGCTCAAGACCACCCGCGAGATGTTCCTAGAGATCCTCCGGCACAAGGGCCAGGTCGGCCGCATCCTCCGTCTCATGCACGGGTGCGGGCTGCTGGGGAAACTCGTCCCCGAGTTCGCGCCGCTCACCTTCCTGGTCCAGCACGAGTTTTTCCACCGCTACTCCGCCGACGAGCACACCCTGGTCTGCCTCGAGGAACTGGACAAGCTGATGTGGCTGGAGGACCCGGCGGGACGCCTCGCCCGCTACCAGGAACTCATGCGCGACGTCGAGCACCCCGAGGTCCTCCACCTCGCCATGCTGCTCCACGACACCGGCAAGGGCACCCCCAATCGCGACCACGCCGAGATGAGCGCCTTCCTCGCCGTCCGCGTCGCCAAGCGCCTCCGGCTCCCCCCCGAGCAGTTGAAATTGCTCGCCTTCCTGACCGACCACCACCTCACCCTCTCCCAGACCGCCCGGCGCCGCAACGTCGATGACGCCGACACGATCCGCGAGTTCGCCCGCATCGCCGAGGACCCCCTCCGCCTCGACCACCTCATGCTCCTGACCTACGCCGATGGCCGCGGCGTCACCGGCGGCGGCGGCTGGTCCGACTGGAAAGAGACCCTCATCTGGCAGCTCTATGACGAGACGCGCCTCTTCCTCGCCGGCAGCCCGGAGTTCGAGCGCAAGGCCGCCGAGCGCGTCGGCCGCCTCCGCGGCGAGGTGGAAGAACTCGTCTCCCGCGAGATCTCCGGGGAAGAGATCGACGCCCACTTCCGCATGATGAGCGGGCGCTACCTCCAGATCATGGACGCCCGCCAGATCGCACATCACCTCCGGGCGATCCGCGCCTTCCTCGCGTCCATGGAGGCCGGCGGCAACCCCCTCGAGCCCGTCGTCTCCTGGGAGCACCGCGAGGACCGAGGCCACTCCCTCATGACCCTCGTCACCTGGAACCGCGAGCAGGTCTTCAGCCGCGCCGCCGGCGCAATCTCCGTCGGGGAACTCGACATCCTGCGCGCCGACATCTTCACTCGCGCCGACGACATCGTCGTGGACACCTTCTGGGCCTGCACCGACCGCAGCGAGGCCGTCACCGACCCCCGCGACCAGAAGGCCATCGAGCGCGTCCTCCGGGCCGCCTTCGCCGAGGCCGATTACGATTTCGAGCCCGAGCTGGCCCGCATCCGCACCAAGCGCCGCTTCGACAAGTGGTCCGGCGACGACTTCCCCACCCGCCTCACCCTCGACAATGACAGCCTCAAGAATTACACCCTCGTCGAGATCGAGACCCCCGACCGCCTCGCCCTGCTCCACGACATCGTCCTCAACCTCACCGCCGAGGGCGTCCAGATCATGTTCGCCCGCATCGAGACCGAGAAGGGCGCCGCCATCGACACCTTCTACCTCGTCGGCCCGGACGGCGGAAAGATCACCGACCCCGGCCTCCTCGACCGCATCAAGGGCCGCATCCTCGACGCCACCGACGGCGAGCTCGCACGCCTGGCTAAGAAATCCGGGGTGTAGCGAAGGGCCTTCGCCCTTCGGCTCGACGGCCCGGGGCGCGCCGAAGCCGGAAGCGGCTTCGCTGCGGTTTTCTGCCCCGGTGGCGCCGAGCGCGACCATTTGAAATCTGGAGAACCGCGGCTATCTGTTACGCTTTATCGGGCGCCGCGCGGTGCGGCGGTCCCGAGGCAAAGGAGATTCTTATGACGACGCAACGCATGGTATTTCGGGCGGCGCTGCCGTCCTTGCTGGTGCTCGCGATGGGGGCCACGGCCGGCGCGGGGATACTGGACAAGCTCCGCGGGGAGAAGCCCGCGGGCGACGAGCTCCGCCTCAGGATCGACGGGGCCGACATCGACCGGGCGCAGCCGATGGGCTCGAGCTTCGCGCCGGTGGTGGGTCGGGTGAACCCCAGCGTCGTGAGCGTGTTCTCCTACAAGATGGTGCGCTACCTCAACGACCCGCGCACCGCACCGTGGGCCAACGACCCCTTCTTCCGGTACTTCTTCGGCGTGCCCGACCCGCGCCGCTTCCGGGACCAGGAGCAGGAGCAGGCCGAGCCCGAGAAGGTCCGCCAGGGCCTCGGCTCCGGCGTCATCGTGACCGAGGACGGCTACATCATCACCAACCACCACGTCGTGGACCGCGCCGACGAGGTCGGGGTCCTGCTGGCCAACGGCGTCGAGGAATTGCCGGCGAAGGTCATCGGCAGCGACCCCTCGACCGACATCGCCATCCTCAAGATCGAGGGCAAGGGCTTCCCCGCGCTGCCGATCACCGACAGCGAGCAAATCCAGGTCGGCGACAAGGTGCTGGCGATCGGCAACCCCCTCGGCGTGGGCCAGACCGTCACCCAGGGCATCGTGAGCGCCACGCGGCGCCGGCCCTTCGCCGACGAATCCGAATCGCAGGCCATGGGCCGCCGCCGCACCGTGCAGATGTACGAGGATTACATCCAGACGGACGCGGCGATCAACTTCGGCAACTCGGGCGGCCCGCTCGTGGACATCCAGGGTCGGCTGGTCGGCATCAATTCCGCGATCGTGTCGCAGACCGGGGGGAACATCGGGATCGGCTTCGCGGTGCCATCGAACATCGCCCGCTACGTGCTGACGCAGATCGTCAAGCACGGCAAGGTCAACCGCGGTGCCCTCGGGGTGCTGATCCAGGACACCTCCGTCGATGTCGCCGCCGCGCTGAAGCTCCCGAAACCCGCGGGGGCGCTGATCAGCGAGGTGGTCTCGGGCGGCGCGGCGGAAAAGGCCGGGATACAGCCCAAGGACGTGATCGTCGGCTTCAACAACCGCGAGATACAGAGCTCGCACGACCTGCGGGTCCTGACCGCCCACACCGAGCCCGGCACCGAGGTCTCCCTGAAGATCTTCCGCGATGGCAAGGAGCTCGCGCTCAAGGCCGCCGTCGGCGAACTCGGCGCGGCTTCGGGCGCCGCCCGTGCCCGCGGCGAGGGGGCGCCCGCCCAAGGGGCCGCCGCCGACAGCCTCTTCACCGGCGTCGAGATCTCCGAACTCGACGACGCCGCGCGGCGCGAGCTGCGCGCCCCCTCCGCCCTGAAGGGCGTCGTGGTCAAGTCCATCGCGCCCAACTCGCGCGCGGCGGACGGCGGCCTCATGGAGGGCGACGTCATCGTCGAGATCGGCGAGACCCCGGTGCCCAGCATCGACGACGCCCAGCGCGCCACCGAGAAAGTCACCGGCCACCGCGTGCTGTTGCGCGTCTGGCGGCAGGGGGCCACGGTGTTCCTCGCGATCCGGGTGAGGTAGTCATCGCGCGCTTGTCCATCGGCCCGGGAGGCGGTAGGGAAGGGTCATGGCATGGCTCTGGGTCTCGCTGGGCAGCGCCATCGGCGGGGCGGCGCGCTACTGGCTCTCGGGCGCCGTTGCGGCCCGTTGGGGCGAGGCCTTTCCCATGGGGACGCTCGCCGTGAACGTCCTCGGCTCGGCGGTCATCGGCGCGATCGCGGCGAGCATCGAGCCGGAGGGCCGCCTCTGGCTCAGCCCGGCGGCGCGCGACTTCGTCATGCTGGGCGTGCTGGGCGGATTCACGACCTTTTCCTCGTTCAGCCTCCAGACGCTAAATCTCGCCCGCGACGGCGAGTGGCTCTGGGCGGGCGCCAACATCGTCGGCTCGGTCGTCCTCTGCCTCGTGGCCGTGTGGCTCGGGTACGCCGCCGGGCAGTGGTTCAACAGCCGCACCTGAGGGGGCAACATGCAGACACCGCGCAAGGGAAAACTCCTCCGCATCTTCATCCGAGAGACGGACCGATGGGGGCACCAGGCCCTCTACGAGGCCATCGTCTTCAAGGCGCGCGAACTGGGCCTCGCCGGCGCCACCGTGCTCCGCGGCCCGATGGGCTTCGGCGCCCACGCCACCCTCCACACCTCCAAGATCCTCCGCCTCGCCGCCGACCTGCCCGTGGTCATCGAGATCGTGGACCTCGAGGATCCGATCCGGCGCCTCCTCGAGGCGATCGACCCGATCATCTCCGAGGGCCTCGTGACCCTCGAGGACGTCGAGATGATCCGCTACCGAAAGTTCGAGGCCTCAGCCCCGGACGGGCCCGGTTGAGGCGCGGTCCACGAACGCCGCCGCCAGCGTCAGCTCCCGCCCCCAGGCCGAGCCGTTGCTGCCCCCCCGCTTCTCGCTGTGCTCGATGATCTCGGCCGCGGCCTTGCGCCCCAGCCTCCAATACGGGATGACCACCGAACTCAGCGGCGGATCGCTCAGCTCGCAGAACGTCAGCCCGCCAAACCCCACCACCGAGAGGTCCGACGGGACACCGAGGCCGCACGCCCGCGCCGCACGGATGGCCATCAGCGCCGACCGATCGCAGCAGCATAGCACCGCCGTGGGCCGATCCGACGAGCCGAACATCGCCCGGGCGGCCAGGTCGGTCCCCTCCATCTCGGCGCCGCCCCTCACCATCAGTCCAGGGTCCACCTCCACCCCCGCCCGCGCCGCCGCCTCGCGAAAAATCCGCTCGCGCCCCGGCGAGAGGCAACTGGCCTGCGGGCCTCCCTCGACCCAACCGATGCGGCGGTGGCCCAGGCCCTTGAGGTGCGTCAGCGCCTCGGCCGCCCCCGCCACCTCGTCGGCCAAGATGTTCAGTGTCCCCTCGGGGCCCGCCGCCCCGCCCATCGTCACGATCGGAATGTGGAAACGGTCCAGGTTCGCCTTCACCGACGCCAGCAGCGGCCCCGGCAGGTCCTGCGCCACCAAACCCGCAAGCCTCTGCTCGACGCAGGCGCAACCCAGGTCATAGCCCGGCCGCGAGTTCTCCACCGGAAAGACCTTCACGCTGTACTCGCCCTCGAACGCGCCCTCCGTCACCCCCGCCAGCGCGCGGAAATTCTCCTCGCAATCGTGCCGGCCCGTCGCAAAGCCGATCACCCGCGTCTTGCCGGTCACCATCGCCCGCGCCACCTCGTTGCGCTGGTAGCCCAGCTCGCGCGCCGCCGCGATCACCCGCTGCCGCGTCGCGTCGCTGATCCGCACCCCGTCGGTCCGGTTGTTCAGCACCAGCGATACCGTCGCCTGCGACACGCCCGCCCGCGCCGCTATGTCCGTCATCTTGACCATGTCGCTCCTCCCGGCCGCAAAAACGCGGAAACGTTTTAACCGCGGACAGCATGCCCCCCCGCCCCCATCTTGCAACTAGGGTAAATACCTCATTAGAGAAATTAATTTTGCAAAGCCGCCCCGGGCCGCGACAGTGCCGCGTGGCAAAGCCGAGGGCATCATCGGAGGGCGCGCTGAAGCTGATCTCGTGGAACGTCAACGGGCTGCGGTCGGTGCTGGGCAAGGGGTTCCTGGATTTCGTGGCGGGGGCCGACCCGGACATCCTGTGCCTGCAGGAGACGCGGGCGGAGCCGGGCGAGGTGGAGCTCCTGCTGCCGCAATACCGGTTCGTCTATTGGAACGTGGCGCGGGAACGGAAGGGGTACTCGGGCACGGCGATCTTCAGCAAGCGGGAACCGGGGTCGGTGCGGCTGGGCATGGGCCGCGCGGAGCACGACGGGGAGGGGCGGCTGATCACGGCGGAGTTCGAGGATTTCCAGCTCTGCAACGTGTACACGCCCAACGCGCAGCGCGGCCTCACGAGGCTGGCCTACCGGCAGCGGTGGGACGCGGATTTCCTGAAATATCTGAAGGGTATCGATCGGGCCAAGCCGGTGCTGTGCTGCGGCGACCTCAACGTCGCCCACCGCGAGATCGACCTGGCGAACCCGAAGTCCAACGCGCGCAACGCGGGCTTCACCGCGGAGGAGCGCGAGGGTTTTGATCGGATCCTGAAGGCGGGTTTCGTGGACAGCTTCCGGGAGTTCTGCGCGGAGGGCGGAAAGTACACCTGGTGGAGCTACATGAACCGGGCGCGCGAGCGAAACATCGGGTGGCGCATCGATTACTGGGTGATCTCGAAGGCGCTGCGGCCACGGCTCAGGGACGCATTCATCCTGCCCGGGGTCATGGGCTCGGACCACTGCCCCGTGGGGATCACGATGGCATAGGCCGATTTGGGCGCGCAGCGCCGGCCAGAAAATTCCAGTAGCGAAGGGCCTTCGCCCTTCGGCGGGGGGAATTTTATGGACTGCGGTGGCAGAGCGTAGCGGCGACACCGCTTTGGCTTCCGCGGGGAGCCGGGACTCGCCCGCCAGGGCCATCGCCCGCGCTCCGATCGCCTCTGGCGATCGGGCTGCGGATCCAAAGCGGTGTCGCCACCCCTCGCGGGGTTCTGCCACCGCAGTCCAAAAAGCCCCTCGGCCGAATCGGAAGTTTCCCCATGAATGATGCGGCGCGCCGCCGCGGCACGGCACTTGCCTCCCGTCCCCGCGCGCGCGATGATGCGCCATGCGCGATCGCACGCCGGAATGGATCTCCCCGGAGATCCTCGCCTCGCTCGATGCCGAGGGCACCGCCGCGCACCGGCTCTGCTCGGCGCGCGGGGGCTGGGCCGAGCGCTTCGGGCGCGACCTGCTGGTCTCGTGGCGCGAGCCGGCATTCCGCGACGCGATGCGGGAGGGGCTCGCAAACTGGGCGACGGATGCGGGCCTTGCCGTCGACCGCATCTTCGAGCGCGAGTTGCCCCGCCGCTCCGAGGCGCGCGCCGCGCCGGCGCTGCTCTCGGGCGACGCGTCTCTACCGCCCGAGGGCATCGCCACCGAGCGCGGCATGCGCTTCATCGTCGATTTTTCGGCGGGGTATTCGGTCGGCCTGTTCCCGGACCAGCGATGCAACCGGGCCCTGGTGCGCGACTGGCGACCCGCCAAGACCCTCAACCTCTTCGCCTACACCTGCGCCTTCTCCGTGGCCGCCGCCCTCGGCGGCGGCCACGCCGCCAGCGCCGACCTCTCCCGCAAGTCCCTCGACCGCGGGCGCAGGAACTTCGCCGAGAACGGCCTCGACCCCGCGGCCCACGCCTTCATCGCGGGCGACGTCCTCCGCCTGCTGCCGCGCCTCGAGCGCCGGGGCGAAACATTCGACTGCATCATCGCCGATCCCCCGACCTTCTCCCGCGGCGAGAAGGGCAAGGCCTTCCGCGTCGAGCGAGACATGGGCGACCTTGCCCTCGCGGCGATGTCGCTCCTCGGCCCCCGCGGCAGGCTCCTCCTCTCGACGAATTGCGCCACCCTGTCCGAGGGCGACCTCCACGCCGCCGCCCGCTACGCCGTCCGCGCCTCCCGCAGGGCCGCCGACCTCCACCGCGAACCGCCCCCTCCCGATATCCCCCCCGGCCAAGCGGCCAAGACCCTCTGGATCCTCGCCAAGGACTGACTCGAAAATTGGGTCGCGGGGGTGGCGGAAGGGGCGGGATTCGAACCCGCGGTCCCTTTTGGGGACACACGCTTTCCAGGCGTGCACAATCGACCGCTCTGTCACCCTTCCAGGATGCGCGCGGCTGAAACGAGCCGGGCCGCACGATCCCATAATTATGGCCCACCGGGACCCTCTTGCCAAGCGGGTTTGACAAGCGTCGCCAAGAGCTTCCATGCTACTTTTTTAGCCCTTCCCCACATGGCACCGCCCCGCGCAACCGTCACGAGTTTCATCGGCACCTTCCTGAAGCCGGAGATGTGGCACGTGTACAATCAGGTCACGGGCCTGCGGCGATTCCGGAGCGTCGTCGTCACCCGCGAGCGGCAGAATCCGGAACTCTTCCCCTTCGATGCGGCGCACCTGATGCGGACGGGTCGCCTGCCCTGGTGGAGGCGCGCCTGGCTCAAGTACGCCAAGAAGGAACCGCAGATGGTGTACCGCGGCACGGTGCCCGGGCTGGTGGAACAGCTGCGGGAGATCGGCACCGATTTGCTGCACATCTACTTCGGGCACGAGGCCACGCGCCTGGCCCCCCTCTTCGACCACTGGGATCGCCCGACCGTCGTCTCGTTCCACGGCGCCGATCTCGGGGTCTACGTGCGACGGCCCAACGACCTCGCGCAACTGCCCAGGGTCTTCGCCGGCGCCCGGCTGCTGCTGGTCCGCTGCGAGCATTTCACCGAGCAGCTCGTCGCGCTCGGCTGCCCCCGCGAGAAGATCCGCCTCAACCGCACCCACATCCGCCTCGACTTTTTCCGCGAGGTGCACCGGGAGGCGCCCGCCGATGGCGCCTTGAACCTTGTGCAGGCCTGCCGCCTCCTGCCCAAGAAAGGCGTCCTGACCTCGTTGCGCGCCTTCGCCCGGTTCGCCCAAGCCTTCCCGAAGGCGACCCTCACCATCGCCGGCGACGGGCCGCAGTTGCCAGAGCTCCAGCGCGAGGCCTGGCAGCTCGGGCTCAGCCGCCAGGTATTCTTCGTGGGCTTCCTCAACCGGGAAGACCTCCGCCGGCTCTACGAGCAGAGCCATTTCTTCCTGCACCCGAGCGCCGCGGCGAGCGACAATGATATCGAGGGCATCCCCAATTCCCTGCTGGAGGCGATGGCCACCGGGCTGGTCTGCGCATCGACGGCCCACGCGGGCATTCCCGAGGCGATGCGCGACGGGATTGAGGGCATCCTCGTGCCGCCGGGCGGCGCGGAAAGCTTGGCCGAGGCACTCTTGGCCGTGGCGCGCGACCCGTCGCGATATCGCGCGCTCTCGGCGGCGGCCGCGGCGCGCATCCGCGACGAGTTTTCCTACGACCGCCAGATCGATGTGCTGGAGTCGATTTACGGGGAGGCGATGCAGACGCAGTAGGTGTCCCGTTGCCGACGGGGCGCGGGATCGAGGGGAAGCGGCATGGCTAGCATTCGAAGCGCAATCATGCGGGCGGCGACCGGGGCCGCCGGGACGTTGCGGTGGCATCGCCTCTCGCGGGCGCTGAAACCCCGCGACCGCGCGCGCCTGTGGCGCGGCATGGCGCTGGGCGTGGCGCGGGGCTTCGGGATGCGCGCGGCGACCGTGCGCGAGGAGGCTTGCACGGGTGGAACGGGGGTGACCGATGTCCTGATGGTGTCCGATGCCCTGTACCCGGAACGCGGCGGTGGCACGCGTAGCTTCATGGGGCTGGCCCGCAGGTTGGAAAAGCTGGGCCGGCGCGTGGTGGGCCTGTGTCAGGGACCCGAGCGGAAGCGCTTTCGCGTCGGGGGGATCGAGGTGCGCTGGCTGCCCGGGATCGACGAACTGCCCGCGACGATCCGGGAGCTTCGGCCACGCCGCCTCTTCGTCCAGCAGGACTGGGCCCCGCCGGCTGCGGAGGTCGCGCGGGCCGAGCGCCTGCCCTATTGGTACTTCATCCGGAGCACCGAGGAACTGGTCGAAGATGATTGCGGGGCGACTGGGGCGGACGAACTGGCCGCGGCGGCCCGGGCCGCCGCGGCGCTGGCGGGATCGCGCGCCCGCGCGACCGCCGATCTGGTGGCTGGCGCGGAACGCGTCGTGGCCAACTCCCGATTCATGGCGTCGGCCATCGCCGCCGCCTACGGGCGCGAGGCCGAAGTCCTGTATCCCGAGATCGACCCCCCGCTGCCCTGGGAGACCCGCCGGAACGGCATCTCCCGCTGCATCCTCGCCGTTGCCACGACGAACAAGAAGGGCGTCGGCATCGTCCTGGAACTCGCCAAGGCCTTCCCGGAGGAGACCTTTCTGCTCTGCGGCTTCAAGGATCTGACCCCATTCCTCCAGAGCCGTATCGACAAGAAGGTCGTCAGGAACCTGGTCCCGGTGGGCCAGCTGCCCACCCCGGCGACCTACGCCCTCGCAAAACTGGTCCTGGTCCCCTCACAGTGGGCCGAGCCCTTTGGCCGCGTCAACGCCGAGGCGGCCCTTCGGGGTATCCCCGTGTTGGCCAGCCGCGTCGGCGGCATCCCCGAGGTGATCGCGGACGATGCGCTGCTCGTCGCCGATTTCAGGGATCCCTCGGCGTGGGCCGCGCGGCTGCGCGACCTGCTGGCCCCCGGCGCGTTGCGCGCCGCTCACCCCGCGGTCGCCCGGGCCGCCGCCGACTACGGGGCGCTGCTGGCGCGGAACGAGACGTTCGTTGGCAGCGTCATTCCTTGAGGGGCGCGCCGCTGTCGGCGGTCGACCCCGTGGGGCTCGTCAGACGCTGGCCTTTTTGGCCGAACCAGAACTTCGCCTTGCGCGTGCGCCCGTAGGCCAGCCGCCGCTCGCGGGCGCCAAATCGCTCGTGGCTCGTCGGCGCATGGCTCGCCGCCGCATTTTTCGAGATCGCGCCGCATAGCAGCGTTACGATGACCCGCTCCGTCACCGACAGCCGTCCGAGGTGCCTGCCAATGGGCGCGCGCGCTATCTCGCCGGGAGCCGGGGCCGTTTCCTGATAGGACGTGTTCGAGCTGCCGTGGCGGCGCGAGTGCGAGCCGACCCCCAGTTGACGGAAGAGAAAGCGGTCTCCCACCAGACTGACGATGTCGCCCAGGTCATCGCCGACAAAGTCCGAAAGCGATCCGAGCACCGCCGCCGGATCAGCCACCAGTTGCTCGAAACGGACCTCCCGATATCGGGAAGGGTCGAGGTTGGCGAGGTTCCACGCGTGCGCCTGGGCCGAGCTCCGCCACAGCCATGCCGAACCCCAGATCTCCCGAGTGCGGGCGCGCCATCCGCCCCCCGCGGAGTCAGACCGATCTCTTTTCGATGACACGACGTCGCGCGGATCTCGGAGCACGTAGATGAACCGCGACGAGGGGAACATATCGAGGATGTCCATGGCGAAGTACTCGTTGCCCGGGGTCTTGTCGCCCCAGCGCTGCTTGCCGACACGAAAGGCCATCTCGCGGCACACAAGATCGAAGACCTCGGCATAGTTTTTCGCGGCAGGCACTTGCGCGCGGACCCAGTCCGAGTCGCAAAAGGCCGCGAATGTCCCGTGGGCGAGGCGGCCGATCTGCGTGAGGCAGGAGGCCGGGGACGGCAGCGCCCCAAACGGCGCCCTCGCCTGGGCGCCGTAGAAATTGGCCATGAAATACGTCTCGTACGGCGGCATCGCGATGCCGCGCGAACAGTCCAGAAGCTGCATCAGTAGCGTCGTGCCGGACCGCATGCATCCGCCCATGAAGACGGGCCGATCCATCGCGACGCCCCTTTCCGGTCCCGCGCTCATCGGGCGGTCACGACTCGGCGTCTTCGCAGGCCCCGGCCCGCGCGCCCGCGGCATCCTGAAAGCGGATCTGGTAGCGGCCCCAGTGCTCGACGCGGGTCTTGCGCACCTCCAGCGGAGTCGAGTTGATCGATTTGTGCTCGTAGTAGGAGTCGCCGGGCACGTGCGTGCTCGATATCTCCTCGAAGATGACCCCGCACGGGGTCGAGAAACGGTGCCACACCCCCTGTTGGATGAGGATGGTCTGCCCCGGATAGAGCCGGTTCGGGTGGCCATCGACCTCCATGTCAAGGATGCCGTAGAGAACCTGGAATGTCTCCTCTTTCGACTTGTGGTAGTGCGCCGGGTGCTTTTGGCCGGGGAACTGGATCACGAGCTTCTTGCAGTACTGACGGTTGACGCAATCGATGATGATGGCGCCCGTCTCGCGGAACCGCTCCGGCCCGAAGTGGTGGGAGAACTCCACCCGAAAGTTGGTCCCCAGCGGGATGCGCGCCTCATTGAGCATGGCCTTGGCCTCGTGGATGCTCCGGAAGAAAACCTGCTCGACCGAGGCCTTGGGCAACTCGACGGCTTCCGCCCGGACGGGCGCCTCGGGGCCTATGACCACCCGCGCCCGCATGCCGGGCCGGAATTGGCCCGAGGCAAGCTGACCATCCACCAGCGGCATCGCGAAGAACACGCTCCCGCGGGAGATCTCGGCCCCGGCGGGGATCTCCTCGCGCGCGTATACCCCGCGCATGAGCGAACGGAGGGAGGCGATCTCCTCCTCGGGCGCCGGCGGCCGGCGCCGCTCGCCGCAGATCCGCCGGGCGCGCCTGTGCGCCGCAAACCAATCGCGCAGCTGATCCGGCGTCGCCGAGTACTTGTTGAGAGATATCTTGTCGGTGGCCACGCCGACGTGGCGCTCGAACATGGTCGCCCCCTTCGCCACCGCCATCTGGACGAAGACCGGATCGCCGGGCGGCTCGTGGGACGAGAAACCTATCTCGACCGCGGGGAAGCGCGCCCGCAGCACGTCGATCTGGTTCAGCTGGAAGTGCTCGTCCGGCGTCGGGTAGATCGCCGCGCAGTGCATGATCGCGAAGTTCACGCGCCGGTGCTCGAAAAACGAGCACAGGTTGTCGATGTCCGAGAGCGCCAGCCCCGCCGTCGAAAAGATGACGGGCATCCCGCTCTCGGCCGCCCGCTCCAGCAGCGGCCAGTCCGCCGCGGAGCAACTCGCGATCTTGAGCGCGTCGAAGCCCATGGCGACGATCTTCTCGACCGAGGCCTCGTCGAAGGGCGTGCACGCCGCCAGCATGCCCTGCTTCCGCACCTCGCCGAGCATGGCACGGAACTGGTCATCCGAGAGACGTGTCTCGAGGAAGCGCGGTATGTGCTTGTTGTCCGTCTTGCCGCGGTGCGCCGGATGGATGAAGGAATCCAGCTCGCGGAACTGGAACTTGAACATGGCCCGAACCCGGGCGGCCCGCACGGCGTCGCCGCATTCTCGGATAATGCGCATCCCGTGCCCGACGTCGCCCTGATGGTTGTTGGCGAGATCGAGGACGAAAAGGTCCCGGAAATCGAACTCGGCCTCCGAGGGCACCCGATAGGGGAACTCAGGCGGGTCGCACCGCGTCTCTCCGGCATCCGGCAGCATAATCGATTCTAAACAAGCATTTTATTGTGCCTGATTCATACCCCGCGGCAAGCACCAACATCGTGTCCAGGCCCCGCTGGAACGATGTGGGCGAGTCCGCCGCGCGGCCGGCGAGGAGGTCATCGATGTGCCGCAGCTCGCAGATGAAATCGTCAGGCCGGGTCTTGGGGAATTCGAACTCCTCCACTTGCCCGTCGGCGTGGAGCAGGGCGACGACATCGCCGCGGGCGCCCTGGTTGGCGCGCCACTCGATCGCGCCGGCGGCGCACTGCACCCGGGCCCACTTCCGGGTCGGGGTGGTGACCACGTCCTGCACGATGCGACCGCATCCGCTCCTTTCGGTGCGGACGTTGAGCGCGAAGATCGTGTCGAACTCCGCGTCTTGGGCGCGCCCGAATTCGACCATCGCCGAGACCTCGACGATTCGCCCCCAGCCGCAGGCGTGGGCCAGGTGCTGCCAGAGGTTCGTCGCGTGCGAATGCTCGCCGCCGGCACCGCCGCCCCGGCGCCAAAAACCCAGGTAGGTCTGCCACGGGCCCTCGAGCCACGGGTGGGCCTTGAAGATCCCGCCCCAGTGCTCGCGAAACTCCGCGTCGATGGTGAGCGGCTCCCCGACGGCCCGGGCGGCTATGAGCTGCTCGACCTTGCGGATGCTGGGGGCCAGCACGTGGTCGTAGCCCACGCAGGCCTTGATGCCCGTGGCAGCGCAGGCCTCGTGGACTTCCTGCGCCCCCTCCAAGCCGGGCCCGCAGACCGGCTTCTCGACGAGGATCATGCCGGGTTTTTCGGCCAGGGCCTCTCGCATCAGCGGCAGGTGGACGTCCGGCGGGGTGCCGATGCAGATGAGGTCGAAGTCGCCCCTCGGCGCGTCGGCGACATTGCAGAGGCGGATCGCCTCGTCCCACCGGCCGTAGCGCCCGGGGTAGATCTGGGCCCGCGTGCGCTCCAGCGCGGCGGGATCCACATCGCAGAGCACGACGTCCCATCCGAGCGCGCGAGCGGCGTGGCTGAGGTGGTTGCCGATGCTTCCGGAGCCGATGACCTTGACGCGGCGGGTTGCGCTTGCCATGGGGGAAGTTTGGCCGAAATGGGCGCGGCGACGAGCCAAATCAGCGGGGCCGGAGGCGGCGGATGACGGGGAGCTCGCTGTCGTAGACGCGCTTGATGCCGTCGCCCATGGCCTCCTCGTTGACGCGGATGTCGCGCACGAGGCGCATGAGCCCGATGGGTTCGAGCGAGGCGGCGTGGTCGCTGCCCCACATCGTGCGGTCCAGGGTGATGTGTCGCTCGACGAGGCAGGCACCGAGGACCGCCGCGGCGCAGGTTGTCTGGAGGCCGGACTCGTGGCCGGAATAACCGACGGGGCAGTCGAACTCCCGACGCAGCGCGGCGATGGCGCGGAGGTTCAGCTCGGCGGGCTTGCAGGGATAGGTGCTGGTGCTGTGGGCGAGGACCAGCCGAGCGCTATCGAAGCAATCCACAGCGGCCCGGATCTGGTCCATGGTGGACATCCCGGTCGAGAGGATCACGGGCAAGCCCTTGGACGCCGTGTGCCGCAGCAGCGCGAGATCCGTGATCGTGGCCGAGGCCACCTTGAAGCAGGGCACGCCAAATGCCGCGATGAAATCCACCGACGGGGAATCCCAGCAACTGGCGAACCAGGCGATGCCCGCCTCGCGGCAGTGCCGGTCGATCTCCCCGTACGCCTCCCGGCCAAACTCCACGCGGTGGCGGTAGTCGAGGTAGCTCATCACCCCCCAGGGTGTCTCGCGCATCACGCCGCGCTGCGCCTCGGGCACGCAGAGCTCGGGCGTTCGCTTCTGGAACTTCACCGCATCGCAGCCAGCCATGGCGGCGACATCGACAAGTTTCTTGGCGGTCTCGATGCTGCCATTGTGGTTGATGCCGATTTCGGCGATGATGTAGCAGGGCTCATCGTCCCCGACCTTCCGGCCGCCAATGTCCACGGAGCGCTTCATGCCGCGGCTATCCTACCACAGATCCCCCGCCCCCCCGCAAGAGGGCGTCCACGATCAGGAGATCATCCAGTTCGTCGATCTCCCAGGAACGCCGTTCGGGCATCTCGTGGATGACGGTCTTGCCGAAAAACCGGTGGCGCGCGCGCAAGAACCCCTCGGCGCGCATCGCATACACGGCGCCGTTCTCGAGAAACTCTGGCTCGCGATTCTGCCGAAGGAGGCGGCGGGCGGGGTCATGATTGACGCCGATGGCGGCGCCCTGGGCGTCGCGCTTCCAGACGAAGCTATGGAAGCACCGGGCGGTGAAGACGGAGTCCGCGCCCGATTCCAGGAGGCGGGCCACGGCACCGTCGATGTCCTCCGGAAGCGTCAGCGGCGAGGTGCACTGGATGAAGACGAGCAATTCGGGGCGGTAGCCTTCGGATGCGGCGAGGTATTCCAGGGCGTGCAGCAGGGCGCTCTCGGAGGCGGCCTGGGCGCCGCTGATCTCGGCGGGGCGTGGCACGATGTCGGCACCGGCCGACCGCGCGGCCGCGGCGATGGCGTCGTCGTCCGTCGAGACGACCACGCGGTGCACGTGTCGCGCGGAGCGGGCATTATCGACGGCGCGACAAACCAGGGGGCGGCCGCCGATCTCCCGGAGGTTCTTGCGCGGGATGCCCTGCGATCCGCCGCGCGCGGGGATGACGGCGAGCGTCTGGGGATGCTCTCCGGTCATGACGCGGTCTCCCGATCGACCGCGCACGTGCGGTCGTGGTTCCAGGGGCTGGTGTCAAACGGGTCCGGGACTTGCCCGGTGCGGCGCACGTCCTCAAGGCGGGCGGCAAACGCCGAGGCGGCGGCCTCGAGATTCGGCCGGTAGGTCTCGTACTGTGCCGGATCGAGGCGATTCCACATCAGCTCGTAATCGAAGGGGAAGGACCCGTCGATCATGGCCTGGACGAATCGGGCCAGGCGCCGGTGCCGCTCGGCCCTCGGCACACCTGCGGCCAGGAGCTGGGCGGCGCGGATGTCATCCCAGACGGCGTTGATGTTGCGGCAGGGCTGCGCGAGGCCGGTCGCCAGAAACCACGCGTCGGCAAATGCGACCACCGGCTTGCCCAGGAAGAGGGCCTCCCAGCCCGTCGTGCCCGCGATCACCGCGGTGACCGTCGAACGGGCGGCGATCCCAGGCGAGGAGAGGGTCGGGTTGACCATCACGACATTGGGATACTGCGATGCGCATCGATAGAACTCAAGGGTTCGCCGACCGCACATGGGCAGGTGGTCCTTGACGACGAGCCGCCAGCCCGCCGGCAGCCCGCGGGCGAGCGCCCCGATGACCACGAGCTGGTCGGCATACTGTGGCGCCTCGATGCACGTCGAGGCCTCCGGCGTCACGCTCAGCGCGAAATACAGGAAGTCGCCGTCGGGGAGTTGGTCGGAGAATATCTTGGAGCGCATCAGGCGGCGGTAATGCCATTGGACGCGCGTCTCCCAGCGCCACATCTGGAAGGGCGTGGCCTGGCGAGGATCGGGCGGATAGGGCTTCCGTTTGCGCTTGAGGGCCGCGGGCAACGCGGCCACCTGGCGCAGGGCCAGTCCCAGTGCCGGGCCGCCATGGCGGCGGCGGAAATTCTCCCGGTCCCGGGCGAAATGGTCGTAGGGCTCCGGCTCCCGCGACCAGTCGTCGACCACCTGCAGCGCCTCCGCCGAAGGCCGCAGCTCCGGGGACGCGTACCGCTCGACGATCGCGTCCGGCGCCATGAACACGTTGGCGGCAACGTGGTGCCGGTCCGCGTACTTGGTCTTCCCCAGGGTGAAGAACGGGATGCCCATCTTGCGGCAGACCGACCCCGCCACGAGGGCGGGCGCCGCCGCAACGACCTGAAAGAAGACGCCGTCGGGGCGATCCTCCTCAAAGCGCCGCTCGAAATAGTCGAACAGCTCCTGGAGGCACGAGAGCACCGAATCGAGCCTCTCGTTGCGCAACCGCATCACCGTCTCGGGGATGATGGTGCCGGTGAGGAAGGTGTGGCCGAGGTTGCGGTCGCCGATGATGAATCGCCAGAGGTTGCCGTGGCTCGCCTCGATCTGGGCGAGGCGGCCGGGATCCGGCCTGCCGCGGGCGAGGGCGGCGCGCCAGAGCTCGGGCAGCGGTTGCACGTGGTGGTAAGGCACGTCGGTGTGCGCCGGATTCAGGAGCCATCGGGCGTGGCCCTCGCCAGTCGACAGGCCGGAGAACCGGCGGAAACCGTGCCGGTCCCGCAGGATGCGGGCGATCCGATCGGCCTTCGGCGTGAACCGGCCGTTGAACTGGAGATAGACGTGCATGCGTCGGCGCGCGGCGCTGTACAGCTAACCTGACACCAACCCGGCTGTCACGGCAGAATTCGCCCCGCAGCGCGGCGCCACCGTGGGTGAAAATGTGGCTCCTCCGGTCACGGGGGGGCCGCGCGGCGCGGGTCCGCGGCCTCACGGCCGTGGCAGATCCAGTGCCCCGCACGCGGGGCACCACCGGGGGTGAAAGTGTAGGGCGCGAAATCCCTTTCGCGCCACGGGCAACCGGCAGGGCCCTCGTGGC
>CAZYWZ010000098.1:5242-25527 GCA_964651705.1 uncultured Verrucomicrobiales bacterium | reverse complement strand
TGTAGGGCGCGAAATCCCTTTCGCGCCACGGGCAACCGGCAGGGCCCTCGTGGCCCGGATGGGAATCCGCGCCCTACGGGCCGATCCCGTGGCCGATTTTCGAGTAAGGTCAACCGGGCAGAGGCCCTCCGGGCTTTTGCTGGACGAGGGCGCGGGCGGGATTACCATTCGGGGTCGTGAGTCAGAGAAGCAATGCGCTGGGAGTCGCGGCGCTGGTGCTGTGGGGCATCGGGGAACCCCTGTGCGCGCAGCAGGGCGGCGGGAGCAACATGTTCAACAACGCCGACATGGGTCGCGCGATACCCGTGGAGGTGCTCTGGGATGGGGTGGCGAGCAAGGGCGGGTTGCGCGTCCCGACCGGCAACCGGCTGACCGCGACCAGCTCCGGCAAGGTCTCCGGCGTGCCGATGCCCGCCTCCCCGTCGGTCGGCGATGTGACCGGGGACCAGTTGCCCGATCTGGTGGTGGGCGATGGCCTCGGCTACATCTGGGTTTTCGCGAACTCCGGCACCAAAGAGGCGCCGAAGTTCACGCAGGGCGAGATCCTGCCGATGTGGCTGTATTCCGATGACCGCTGGGGCGGGTACAAGATCCACGAGCCGTGGGAGCGCGACAACCCGCGATACGTGCCGCGCGTCTTCTTGACCGACTGGGACGGCAACCGTGCCCCGGAGATCGTGGTCGGCACCTTCTACGGGGAGATCTTCCACGTGCCGCTCAATGTCAGCGGGGGCCGCGTGGCGGTGCCGGGCGGGCGGCCCGCCGACGTGGAGATCAACATCCGCCAGCAGGGCGAATTCTGGGGGAACCTCTTCACGCCGTGCGTGGCGGACTGGAACGGCGACGGGATGAAGGACCTCATCATCGGCGAGGGCACCTACGCGTGCAACGCCGTCTATCTCCTGCTCAACACCGGCAGCAATTCCACGCCCCGCTTCAAGCCCGAGGAGCGGAAGGTCCTGGTCTGGGGCGACGGGCGCGAGCAGCTCAAGCCCATCGTCATCGATTGGGATAACGACGGGAACCTCGACCTGCTGGTCTGCGACTACCGTGGCGAGATCACCGCGCACCTGAACAAGGCGGGCAACAAGGACGTCAAGGAGCCGCTGTCCTCGGAGGGGGTGCCGGTGACCGTCGGGGGGCAGAAATCCGTCGGCCAGCTCGCTTGCGCCGCGCTGGGGGACCTCAACGGCGATGGCCTGCCCGACCTCGTCGTCGGCAAGACCGACGGCAGCCTGCACCTGGCGCCCAACACGGGCAAGCCCGGCGCCTTCAAATTCGACAAGCTCTCGCCGATCCTGGGCGTGGACATCTATCCCGCCACCAAGCGGCCGGTCTATTGGACCGACACGAACCTGCGGCCCGGGGTGCCGTACCACGTGGTCGAGCAGTTCAACGACCCGTCCAATACCGCCGGGCCGGGCCGCTCCGGCGGCGATTGCCTGAAATTCTACTACGTCGAGCCGAAGCAGGCCGTGGCCAATGGCAAGTTCCCCGAGGTCGGCGCCAAGATCAAAGACTTCAAGAACATCCTGCGCTACGAGGGGTCGGTGAAGCTGATCATCGGCAAGAAGTACGAGCTGAGCTTCTGGGTGCGCCGCAGCGGCTTCCGGTCCTGCGAGTGGTACACGTGGTCCAACGAGTGGGAGCAGATCAAGACCCGCCGCGGGGAGGAGGCTCAGTGGTATGGGAAGAAACTGCTCTCGTCCCACCACAAGCGCGAGGAGATCGGCTCGGGCGGATGGAAGCAGATCAAGTACGTCTTCACGCTCGAGGGCAAGATCAAGGGCAACGAAATGGACCACGCCTTCTGGTTCCTGACCGACGGCACCGGCGAGTTGTACATCGACGACATCCTGTACCGCGGGATGTGACCCGCGTGCGGGGCACCACCGGGGCGGAAAATTTGTAGCGAAGCCGCTTCCGGCTTCGGCCCATCCCCCGCCGAAGGGCGAAGGCCCTTCGCTACTAGCGAGTTACGTCGTATTTTCGAGTCAGCCGTCGAGGGTCCAGTCGGGGCGGTACGATTTCCGGATATACTTGTCGGCCTCGGGGCAGTTGGTGGCCCGGAGGTTCTCGGCGTCCCACTGGAGTTTTTTGCCGACGCGGTAGGCGACGAGGGCGAGGAGGTTGTGCTCGATCTCGGCGCCGGCGTAGTCGAAGTTGCAGCCGGTGGGGGAACCGGTCTTGCAGGCCTGGATCCACTCCTGCTGGTGGCCCGGGGACGGCGGGATGAGGTCCTCGGGTTTCGGCGACTTGTAGTGGGTCATGTCGCCGCTGGGCATGAGCAGCCGCCAGCTATAATCGCACATGAGGAAGCCCTGGTCGCCCTTGAAGATCAGTCCCTTGAATAGCGGGTCCTTGCCCTCGGCGCCGCGGACGTCGCCCTCGGCGAGTGCCTCGGCCTGCTGGTGGAAAATTTTCGAGGGCATGCCCGGCTTCTTGCCGCCGTCGTACCAGTAGACCTTGACCTCCGGGCGCCAGTCGTTGGCGGGGTGGTCCCACACGGCGGTGAGCCAAGTGGGGCACGTGTCCTCGTTCGCGGGGGAGCCCTGGGCCTCGCAGGTGGTGGGGAATCTCAGGCCCAGCGCCCAGAAGGCCCAGTCCATCATGTGGCTGCCCATGTCGCCGATCTGCCCGCTGCCGAAATCCCAGAACCGGTTCCATTTCAGGCAGCCCCGGATGTAGCCGGAGTTGTACGGGTGCTTCGGGGACGGCCCGATCCACAGGTCCCAGTGCAGGTTGCCCGGGGGCTCGCCCTCGGGGGGAAGGTAGCTGCCGCCCTCGGGGCGGCGGCTGCACCACACCCGCACCTCCTTCGGCACGCCAATCGCCCCCGCCCGGATCAGCTCCACGATCCGCCGGACGTTGTCGCTGGAATGCATCTGCGTCCCCTGCTGCGTCGCCAGCTTGCCCTTGGCCGCCAGGTATTTCTCCCGCACCACCCGCGCCTCGTGCACCGAGTTCGCCAGCGGCTTCTCGCTGTATACGTGCTTGCCACGGTTCATCGCCCACACGTTCACGAAGGCGTGCGTGTGATCCGTCGTCGAGCAGACCACCGCGTCGATGTCCTTTTGCTCCAGGCACTTCCTCCAGTCGGTGTACGTCTTCGCCCCGGGGTACCGTTTCGCCGCCTCCGCCAGCGTGTTCTCGTCCACATCGCAGAGCGCCACCACGTTCTCCCCCGCCATCTCTTTCATGTTGGCGTTGGCGCGCCCCCCGGCACCGATGAATGCCAGATTCAGCTTCTCGTTCGGCGAATTGCCCTTCGCCAGCAGGCCGGACTTCAGGATCAGCGGCGCGGCACCGGCCACGGCGTAGCGCTTCAGGAATTGACGGCGGGTTTTCTTCATATGCGACTTCCTCCTGCCCCAGTCTGGAAACGCCCCGCCCCGATTGTCCATGCAATTCCGCGGGCGACGGTCATGTTCCGGGCCATGGCGCACGCTGCCGAATCGACCGTCCGCGTGCGCCAAGGCGCAGCCGACATCGCGACCCAATTTTCGAGCCAGCCCCGGCGGCGCGGTTCGTGACCCCCCCCGCCCATCGGCCTCGGGAACGATTTCCGGTGCCGCGGGCGCCGCGACCGACCCCGCCGCAATTTTAGAAGGCGGGTTAATGAGGAATAAGACATACTAATGTCGGCGCCCGTCGCCCGCCGGGGCCCCGGCGGGGGTGGCCCGGGCCACGCTTCGGATCAACGAAAAAGCGAATTATTCAACAAGTTTCCTTAACTTATAGTGGGTCCGCCTTGGGAGACGATCTAATGCGCGCTGCAACCCCCTGTCGCTGAATGGCGGCGGCGGCGCTACGCGCGGGGGGGGTGCACCGTTCAATTTATCCGTTGACCCGCCTAGGGTATGGACCCTACGGTGGCGTCGTCGGTGGAGATGAAACCAAGGAGAAACAGCCCCGAGAGGGATAAAAATGGCCCCGGGAGGGTCACAAATGGAGTGACACTCTGAGGGACGAGGACCGCACCGATTCTTGCAAGTATGAAAAACACTGAATCACCCCCACGTTGGAACCGGGCCGTGGCCTGGCTGAAGAGACAGAAGGAGATGATGCCGGCGTTGCTGGTGGCCCTCGGGGCGCCGGCGGCGCTGATCTCGTGCGCGACGCTGCAGCACGCGATCGTGGCCCCGCCCAATGAGATTCCGGGAGCGGAATTCGTGGGCAGCGCCTCGTGCGAGGACTGCCACGCGGACGTGGCGGCCAAGTTCAAGGGCGCGACGCACTCGCGGCTGCAGGCCAAGGGCGAGAACGCCAAGAACATCGGCTGCGAGTCCTGCCACGGGCCGGGCAGCAAGCACGTCGAGTCCGGCGGCGGGCGGGGGACGATCGTCAACCCGCGGCGCTCGGCGGAGGTCTGCTTCGCGTGCCACCTGGACAAGCGGGGCGAGTTCAGCCTCCCGTACACGCACCCGGTGCTGTCGGGCAAGGTGACTTGCAACGACTGCCACGACCCGCACGAGGGCAACGCTATCCCGGCGGGCGGCACGGAGCTGGCGACGGAGTTCGAGACCTGCGGCAAGTGCCACACCGCGCAGCGCGGCCCGTTCGTGTTCGAGCACGAGGCGGTGCGCGAGGGGTGCTCGACCTGCCACAAGGCGCACGGCTCGGTCAACCCGAAGATGCTCAAGGCGCGCAACGCGAACCTGTGCCTGTCCTGCCACTTCCAGCAGCAGACGGTGCCCGGGCAGATCTGGATCGGCGGCCGCGACCACTCGGGCTTCCTGAGCCGCGGCACCTGCTGGAGCGCGGGATGCCACGAGGCGATCCACGGCTCCAACATCGGCTCGTCGATGCGCTTCTGATTTAGGAACCGATAAGGAGACACAGCTATGAAAAAAGAGATTTCCCTGATGAAGCGGTGGACGTTTGTCGCGCTGGCCTCGGCGCTCGGCCTCTGGGCCGGGCCGGCCGTGGCGGGCAGCGAGCCCGCCCCGGTGTCGGAGAAGGCCGTGGCCTCGGAGAAGGGGGCGGAGATCCCCGTCGAGGAGGAGCCGGTCGTATATAACAACTGGGTCGAGGTGGGCATGGGCTACAACTGGGTCAACGGCGACGGGGCCCAGTTCCAGCAGCGCACCGGCCTGCCGCGGGACTCGTTCTACGGCGGGATCCAGGACCTCCACATGGAGGGCGCCCTGGGCGGCGGCATGTTGACCCTCGATGGCCGGGCCATCATCGATAACGGGGACTACCTCCTCGACATCCGCTACGATGACCCGGGCTGGGGCTACGTGAACTTCGGCATCAGCACGTACCGCTCGTACTACGACGGCTCCGCGGGGTTCTTCCCCGGCCGGGAGTACGACGACGACGTCGAGGTGGACCGCTGGTTCGACAGCTTCGATGACGAGATGTTCATCGAGCGCGGCTCGATCTGGTTCGAGGGCGGGCTGACGCTGGAGGACATGCCTCAGGTCGTCTTCCGCTACGAGCACCAGTGGCGCCACGGGCGCAAGGACGCCACCATCTGGGGCGACAGCAACCTGACCGGCGGCTACAAGAACAGCGACGGCGGCTATAACAACTATGGCACCCGGGCCTACGTCCCGGCCTACCGGGACATCGAGGAGTCGAGGGACATCTTCGACCTCAACATCACCCACGCCATCGGGAACACCTCCTTCGGCCTGGGCGGTCGCCTCGAGCTGCTCGACCAGGACAACGGCCTGTACCTCCGCCGCCGCCCGCACGAGCAGGGGACCGTCTATAACCCCGAGAACCCGAACGGGACGACCACCGGGAGCATCGACCGCCGCGTCACGCAGCGCGAGGGCCTCGACGCCGACCTGTGGAACGTCCACACCTTCACGGACACGACGTTCAACGACCAGTTCAAGCTCACCAGCGGCTTCTCCTACACCGCGATGGACACCGACGTGACCGGCAGCCGGATCATCGGCGACCACTACGACGACGAATACGACCGGTTCTTCGCGCGCCGGCAGGCGCGCGACGAGGGCTTCCGCAAGCTCGTCGGCGGCGCGTTCCTGAAGCAGTACGTCGGCAACATGAGCCTGATGTACAGGCCCTTCGACGACCTCGTCATCGTCCCGGCCGTCCGGGTCGAGGCGCAGGAGCGCGATGGGGTCGTCGAGTTCATCGAGACCAACGTGGACTCCAACACCCGGGCGCGCCCGCGCTTCCAGGAGTTGGCCGACCGGTTCCGCAACATGCAGAACCGGCAGGACTTCGAGGTCACCGAGAGCCTGGAGATCCGCTACACCGGGATCGAGAACTTCGCGTTCTATATCTCCGGCGAGTGGTCCGAGGGCACCACCCAGCTCAAGGAGAGCGAGTACCTCCTCGACGAGGGCGTGAATGCCATCTGGCACGAGATCGGCGAGACGGAGCTGTTCCGCGACACCAACTCCGACCGGTCGCTCCAGAAGTACACCGCCGGCGTGAACTGGTACCCGCACCACACGTTGAGCATCGGCGCCCAGTACTACTATAAGGAGAAGAACATCGACTACGACTTCCTGACCGACTGGGAGACGTACACGCTGGCCAGCACCGGCGACCTGTACCCGTCATTCATCCGGGAGCAGGACTTCCAGACGCACGACCTCAACGTGCGCCTGACCTGGCGGCCCTGGAACTTCCTGACCTCGGTGACGCGGTACGACCTGCAGCACAGCACCATCGACACCCGCGGCGACTTCGCCCGGACCAGCGACTACGACGACGGCGCGCGGGCGCTGGACTCGATGGAGAGCGCGCAGTTCGACAGCCACATCTTCAGCCAGAGCCTGACGATCATCCCGTGCCAGCACGTGTTCATCCAGGCCAACGGGAGCTACACCTTCGACGAGCTGGAGACCCCGGTCTACGGCCGCGAGTTGCCGGGCAATAACGCGACGTCCGCGAACGCCATGGCCGTCAGCGACGCGGGCTACCTGACCCTCGTGGACCAGTCGCGCAACAGCTACTGGACCGCGGGCGTGATCGTCGGCGTGCAGTTCGACCCGAAGACGAGCCTCCAGGCGCAGTACGACTACTATCTGGCGAACAACTACGTGAATAGCTACTTCGCCACGATGCCCTACGGCGGCGAGTACGAGGAGAGCCGGGTGATGGCGACCGTCAACCGGCAGCTCACGGAGCAGATCACGCTGACCATGCGCTACGGGTTCATGAACTACGAGGACGTCCCGTCCGGCGGCAATAACAGCTACAACGCGCACCTCGCGTACGCCGGGCTGAAGTTCATGTGGTGAATTCCGGCGGGGGTTCCCGCGTCCAATGTGCCGGGCCGAGGGGCCCGGCCGGCGCGGGAGTCCCGGGGCGGCCAAGCTTGAGGTCGAATAGACCGTTGCAATCAGAGATAGAAAGAGAAGGAGCGAAAGACAGATGAAGAAGGCATTGATCATAGGCGTGGCCGCCTGGTTCGCGGCCGCGGTTTCGGGCTTCGGGGCGGACGGCGCGGCGCTGTGGAATACGCACTGCAAGAAGTGCCATGGGGCCGATGGCTCGGGCAACGTGCCCATGGGCAAGAAGCTGAAAGTCAAGGACTACAGCAAAGAGGCGGTCTCCGACGACGCGATCATGAAGTCGATGAAGGAGGGCGTCAAAGAGGGCGGCAAGCAGGTCATGAAGGCGTTCTCGACCCTGTCCGAGGACGAGATGAAGGCCATCACCGCCCACATGAAATCCCTGAAGAAGTAATCTCGGGGATCTGGTGATTCAGCCGCCGGCGCGGGGGGACCCGCGCCGGCGGTCCTGTTTTGGGCCGGGCCGTCGCAAATCGTGCGGGATCTCGGGCGTGCAAAGCGGTGCGGGGATGCGCCGCCCTCCCAAACGCCTGCGCCCGGCCACCGGGAACGCCTGAAGGCGTCACTACGAGCCTTTCGCCCCACCGCTCGTAGTGCCGCGTTCACGCGGCTGCCCCCGATGGCCATGGGACGCGGCGCCCGGCACCTCCCGCGCCGGGCGACACAAGACCGACCCTTACACGCGAGGATCTGGGGCCCACCCCCACTTGCGCCGGGGAGGAGTTGGCGCAATGTAATGGTTCCTTTCAAATATGGATACTAGGCTGATTCTGGGTTTGGGCGCGGCGCTGGTCGCGCCTTGGTTTTTGGCTGGCTGCGGCGAGGAGCCGATCCGGACGTATCGGGTGCCGAAGGAGAAGGAGGGCGGGGCACCGCCGCCGGACATGGCGTCGGGGCAGTTGCCTCCGGACCACCCGCCGATCGGGGGGCAGGGCACGCTCCCGCCGGACCATCCGCCCATCGGGGGGGGACAAGGGGCATTACCGCCGGACCATCCACCGATCGGGGGGGCGGACCTCCCCAAGGATCACCCGCCGATCGGGGGGGCGGCTTCTGGGCAACCCGCGATGGGGAGTATGCCCATGGGCCAGCCTTCTGGGGGGGGTGCTCCCGCGCTGGCGTGGGACGCGCCGAAGGCGTGGGTGGCGAAACCGGCGGGCGGCATGCGGGCGGCGAGTTTTGCGGTGCCTGGACCCGATGGGAGTCAGGGCGACCTGTCGGTGATCGTGCTCGGGGGCGGGGCCGGGGGGCTATTGGCTAACGTGAACCGCTGGCGCGGCCAGATCGAGGCGGAGCCGTGGGGCCAGGACGTGTTCGATCGCGAGGTGCAGAAGCTCGCCTGCCCGGCGGGGACCATCCTGTTCGTGGACCTGCGCAAGCAGCCGCCCGGGAAACGGATCCTCGGCGGGATCCTGGAGCGCACCGGCGAGACCTGGTTCTTCAAGCTGTCGGGCGACGATGCCCCCCTCGAGGCGGCCAGGCCCGCGTTCGTCGAGTTCCTGAAGACCGTTAGGAAGGCCGCGCCGTGAGCCTGCAGCGAATATGCCGGCCGCTGGCCGACCTGCGGCTGACGCTTTTTTCTCTGGCGCTGCTGATGGCGCTGGTGGCGATCTGCACCGTGGCGCAGGTGCGCATGGGGGTCTTCGAGGCCGTCGATACCTACATGCGAGGATTTTTTGTCTGGTGGCATCCGGCGGCGCTCCCGTTCGCGATCCCGGTGTTCCCGGGGGGGGCGACGGCGGGACTGCTCCTGCTGGTGAACCTGCTGGCGAGTTTCGTGGTGCGCCTGCGGTTCGTGAGGGAGCAGATCGGCCTCTGGCTGATCCACGCGGGGCTGGTGGGGTTCGTCGTGGCGGAATTCGCGACGGGCATGTTCGCGGTGGAGACCCTGATGCAGATCCACGAGGGCCAGACCAAGAACTACACCGAGAGCCGGGAGCGCATCGAGCTGGCGATCGTGGATCCGTCGGATGCCGAGACGGTCTCGGTGACGGCGATCCCCGCCTCGCGCCTGCGCGTGGGCCGAGCGATCTCGCCGCCGGGCGTCCCCGTCCGCCTCGTCACGCGCGGCTATTTCGAGAACGCGGCGATCGCCGAGCGGTCGACGGAGGCCCCGATGGCGGTCAACCTCGCCACCGCCGGGACGGGCGCGAGCCGTTCGGTCTTTCCGCAGGAGGCCTTCCGGGGCGACGAGAAGGCGCAGAATAACCCGGCGGCGTTCGTGGAGATATTCGAGGGGGACAAGAGCCACGGCGTCTGGCTTCTCTCCGCGATGGTGGTCGACCCCGAGATCATCGAGATCGCCGGGGAGAAATACGCGCTGTCGCTGCGCCACGAGCGGCACTACCTCCCATTCTGGTTGACCCTGCGGGAATTTCGCCACGAGGTCTATCCCGGCACCGAGATCCCAAAAAATTTCTCGAGCCTCGTGCACCTCCGCGATCCGGCCGCGGGCGAGGACCGCGAGGTGCTCATCTTCATGAACAACCCCCTGCGCTACGGGGGCAAGGCCTTCTACCAGTCCGGCTATCAGGGGGATGCCATCACGATCCTCCAGGTGGTGGACAATCCCGGCTGGCTGATCCCCTACATCGCCTTCTGCGTGGTCGGGGCCGGGATGCTGATCCAATTCCTCGGGCACTTCTTCGGTTTCGTGCCCGGCGTCCGCGGGGAGGACAAGGGTGCGGGCGGCGCGGCGAAGGCATGAGGGGGTACGTCATATGAAGCAGTGGATTCCATGGATCGCGCTGGGCCTGGCGGCCCTCTACGCGGTGAGCGGCCTTCGTGAGCCGAAGTACCGGACGGATTTCGATTGGGCCGGGGTCGCGGAGCTGCCGGCGCTTCAGGGCGGTCGGCTGAAACCCCTCGACACCGTCGCGCGCAACGCGCTGCTCTCCTTCCGGGGCAAGCAGACCCTGCGATCGGACGAGGGCAGCACCCCCGCCATCGAGTGGCTCCTGCGCGTGCTCGCCGATCCCAAGACAGCGGACAAGGACAAGGTCTTCGTCATCCACGACCCGGACGTGCTGGGCCTGCTGGGCTTCCAGACGAAGGAGAAGTATTTCAGCTTCGAGGACCTGGGGTCGCATCTGGATCGCATCCGCGAGCAGGCCGAGCGCGCCTCGAAGATCCAGTCGAAGGAGAGGACCCGTTTCCAGGGCGCGATCCTCAACCTCCACGAGAGGCTGATCGCCTACCAGATGCTCCGCCATACGATCCAGGATCCCGCCAGCGAGGCCTTCCCGGCGGACGTCGCCACATTCGTGGAAAAACTCGGGCCGGGGCGCGAGGCCCTGCGCGCCAGCGAAGGCAAGCCCAAGCCGGATGATCCGGCGCTCGTGGCGATCGCCGGGGCGTTCACCCGCTTCCAGCTCATGTCGCAGGCGGGGTATTTCCGCTGCCTGCCGCCGCTGGCCGGCGAGGCGGAAGAGGATTGGCGCAACCTGGGCGAGGGGCTGCTGGTCGGCCTCTCGTCGGGGGAGATCCATCCGCTGGCCAGGCCCTACGCCGCGCTGGCGGAGGCCTTCCGGAAGGGGGATAGGGAGGCCTTTGGCAGGGAGCTGGGGGCGATACGCGAATACCTTGGCGCGCACCATGGCGCGGTGCTGCGCCAGATGGGCCAGGAGTTCACCTTCAATCACGCCGAGCCGTTCTATCGCGGGATGGTGCTCTACGTGATCGCGTTCTTGCTCGCGTGCTTCTCGTGGCTGCGCTCGACGGCCTCGCTCAACCGGGCGGCCTACTGGGTCCTGCTGGTGGCCTTCGCGGTCCACACCATCGGCCTGGCCGCCCGCGTCATCCTCCAGGGCAGGCCCCCCGTCACGAATCTCTATTCCTCCGCGGTATTCGTCGGCTGGGCCGCGGTGCTCATGGCCGTGGTCATCGAGGCCATCGCCCGGCGCGGGTTCGCCACCGCCGCCGCCGCCGCCGTCGGCTTCGTCACCCTCATCATCGCGCACCACCTCTCGACCAGCGGCGATACCATGGAGATGATGCGCGCCGTCCTCGACTCGAATTTCTGGCTCGGCACCCACGTGGTGACGATCGTCATCGGCTACTCGGCCACCTTCCTGGCCGGCGGCCTGGCCCACATCTACATCCTGCGCGGCGTGTTCAGCCGCTCCTTCTCCGACGAGGCGGCCAAATCGGTTTACCACATGGTCTACGGCGTCGTCTGCTTCAGCCTGCTCTTCACCTTCGTCGGCACCGTGCTCGGGGGGATCTGGGCCGACCAGTCCTGGGGACGCTTCTGGGGATGGGACCCGAAGGAGAACGGCGCGCTCCTGATCGTCCTGTGGGACGCGATCCTCCTCCATGCGCGCTCCGGCAACTATGTCGGCGAGAAGGGCTTCATGGTCATGGCGGTCTTCGGGAACATCATCACCGCCATCTCGTGGTTCGGGGTCAACATGCTGGGCATCGGGCTGCATTCCTATGGGTTCATGGACGCGGCCCTGTTCTGGCTCGTGGTCTTCATCCTGACGCAGTGGGCCGTGATGTTCCTCGGCTGCCTCCCCGACAGCAAATGGAAGAGCCGCGTCGGGGCCAGGGCGTGAGGCCGACAGATCCCTGACCTGAAACTTCCTGTTGGTTGGGGTTGCGCGCCGACTCTCTATGGCAGCGCAGGAGGCGACCCACTTTTGGACTGCGGTGGCAGAGCGCAGCGGCGACACCGCTTTGGCTCCCGGCGAAGCCGGGACCCGCGCACCAGGGTCAACGCCCGCGCTCCGATCGCCAGGGGCGACCAGAGCGCGGATCCAAAGCGGTGTCGCCATCCGGCCGCCGCCGGATTCTGCCACCGCAGTCCAAAAGGCCCCCCGGCCACTGTCTCGTGCGAGGATCGGGGCCGCCCTTTCCCCCTTGACCCAAATTCGCCGCGGCATAACCTCCGCTTATGCTCGCCCAGGGCCCCGGCAGGGCCTCGGGCGGCGGAGAATGTGATCTTATGAGCGACTCGCAAACACCCGGCCGCCAACGCTTCTTCGGCCTCTTCAAGAACTGGACCAGCCTGGTTGGCGCCGTCATCATCCTGGGCAGCATCTTTGCGTTCATCCTGCTGTTCGTGATCGACCTGATGGCGCATTCGATGAATCCCTACGTCGGCATCCTGACGTATCTGGTGGCGCCCGGGTTCACCGCGCTGGGATTCGCGATCCTGGTCGCGGGGATGCTGTGGCGGCGCTTTGGGCGCGGCAAGGCGGGCGAGGTGCTGCCGACGATCCAGATCGACCTGTCGCGGCCCCGGGACCGGAAGATATTGACATTCTTTCTGGGGGGCAGCGTCCTGTTCCTGCTGGCGACCGCGGTGCTGAGTTACCAGACGTACCATTTCACGGAGTCCGTGGTCTTCTGCGGCCAGGCGTGCCACGTGGTGATGGAGCCGGAGCGGGTCACCTACCTGCGGGGCGCTCACGCCCGCGTCGCCTGCGTGGAGTGCCACATCGGCCCCGGGGCCGGCTGGTTCGTCAAGTCCAAGCTCTCGGGCCTGTACCAGGTGTACGCGACCGCGCTGGACAAGTATCCGCGCCCGATCCCGACGCCCATCGAGAACCTGCGGCCGGCGAAGGACACCTGCGAGCAGTGCCATTGGCCCGCCAAATTCGTCGGCAACCTGGACCGGACCTACGAGTATTTCTTGGCCGATGAGACGAACACCCCGTACACGGTCCGCATGACCATGCACGTGGGTGGCGCCGATCCCGCCCATGGCCCGGTGACGGGCATCCACTGGCACGTCAACCCCGGCAACCGGGTCGAATACATCGCCACCGACGAGCTGCGGAACACCATCCCCTGGGTGCGGATGACCTCCGCGGATGGCAAGGTCACCGAGTTCCGGGCGCCCGATTTCACCGACGACATCAGCGGGCACGAGATCCGGACCATGGACTGCATGGATTGCCACAACCGGCCCGCGCACCGCTACGAGGCGCCGAGCGATGCCGTCAACTCGGCGATCACCCTCGGGCGCATCGACCGCGCCCTGCCAAACGTCAAGGCCAAGGCCATCGAGGTGCTGACCGCGGAGTACGCGACCGTGGACGAGGCGATGGCGCAGATCGCGTCGGCCATGGGCGAAGAGTACCCGAATGACCCGAGGGGCAAGGCCGCGATCGAGGCGGTCCAGGAGATCTATCGCAACAACTTCTTCCCCGCGATGAAGGCCTCGTGGAAGGTGTATCCCGACCACATCGGGCACCGGGACTGGCCGGGCTGTTTCCGTTGCCACGACGGCACCCATGTCGCGGCCGATGGCAAGACGAAGATCAAGGCCAATGACTGCAACGCCTGCCACACGATCCTGGCGCAGGGTGCGGGCGAGGAACTGAAGATGCACACGCCCGAGGGGCAGGAGTTCAAGCATCCCGGGGGCGATTACGAGGGCCTCTGCAACGAATGCCACGACGGGACGATGTGAGGGATTGGGTTGACCTCACCACCGGCGCAGGAAGTGTAGCCCATCTGGTCACGGATGGGCGGGGGCGCTCGGCCGGCGCGTCCACGGCCTCACGGCCGTGGCTACAGATTTTGTAGGGCGTCTGTGCCAGACGCCACCGGGGGAAAGTTTCAGGTCAGAGCGCGATCCCGACCGTCTCCCCCACCGCGCGGATGTGCCTGGCGGCCTCGGCGTACTCCTCCGGGGTCTTGAGGTGTTCGATCATCAGGGGCGGGCGGTGCGGCAGGGCGGCGAGACCCTTGAGGTACGCGGCATAATCCAGTTGCCCGCGGCCCGCGGCCACCTCGACGAAGTGCACGTTCATCTCCACCTCCCAGGCCAGGTCCTTGGCGTGGCAGGAGACGATATGCGGGCCCAGTTTCTCGAAACACTCGCGGATGAGGTCGCCGTTTCGGTAAAAACGCTCGGGGGAGTTGACGAGGTTGCAGGGGTCGAGGTGGGCGGCGAAGGCGGGGCGGTCCACGGCCTTGAGCATGCGGAGGTAACTGTCCGGGCTGTCGGGCAGGGACCATCCCATCATCTCGTAGCAGAACTTCGCGCGCTTTGGCTTCACCGCGTCGATGATCTTCCGGGCGTTCTCGACCGCGGCGTCGAAGAATTCCTGCCCGATGTTGCGCGGGTCGGGGCCGTACCAGACCTTCTCGTTGAAGGAACCCGCGATGTCCACGCAGCACATCGCCCCGATCTCATCGGCGAGCGCCAGCCCGCCCACCACCTTGTCGAAATTTTCTTTCCGCTTGGCGGGATCCGCATCGAGGAGGTTGACCCAGCGGCCGACCTCGGCGATGACGATGTCGTGTCTGGCGAAGGATTCGCGGATGGCGCGGACGCGGTCGGTCTCGGTGATCTCCACCTTGGGGCAGTAGGCGGCGCGGTATCCCAGCGCGAGATGCGCCTGGGCCATCTCCTCCGGGTCTTGCGTCTTGGCAAACGCGGGGGCGCCGAGGCGCAGGCGGTCGCCGGCTCCGGGGGCCGCCCGCCCGAGCGCGGTGGCCGCGATCACCCCGGTCGCGGCGGCAAGGAATCGGCGGCGGGAAAGGGATGGGGTATCCATAACGCGGGAGTCTAATGATTGGCACCGATAAGTCTACACTGGGGAAAGTTGGGCTTAGGGGAGCCTCGGGGACGCTGATCCACGCCAACCTTTGCTGATGGGGACCATGCCTTCGTTTGGGAGGGACGCCGGCCCCGGCGTCCGCGCATGACCGGACGTGGGGGGATCTTGGCTGACCCGGCCCGCGAGGCCGCGGGCCCTCCCGAACATTGCGCAACTTAGCGGCTTTCTGGTCCCGGCCCCGAAAATTTGCTCAACACCGGCGGTCCGGCGCTGTAGCGTCCTGCTCTGCCTATGAATTTTCCGAAGCCGTTATTTGACGAGGTCCGGGCGAATCCGGTGATCGCGGTATTGACGCTGGAGGATCCGGCGGTGGCTCCGGATCTGGCGAAGGCGCTGTTGGGGGGCGGGGTGCGTGGGGTGGAGCTGACGCTGCGGACCCCGGCGGCGCTGGAGAGCCTGAGGCGGCTGAAGGCGGCGGCGCCGGAGCTGATTCTGGGGGCGGGGACGGTGCTGACACCGGGGCAGGTTTTGGAGGTGAAGGGGGCGGGGGTGGCGTTCGCGGTATCGCCGGGTTTCAACGCGCGGGTGGTGCGGGCGGCGCAGGAGGCGGGGGTGCCCTTTGCGCCGGGGGTCTGCACGCCATCGGATATCGAGGGGGCGCTGGAGCTGGGCTGTACGCTGCTGAAGTATTTTCCCGCGGAGACGAGCGGGGGCCTGAAGCATCTGAAGAACATGGCCGCGCCCTACCTGCACCTCGGGGTGCAGTTCATCCCGCTCGGGGGATTGAACGAGGGCAACATGCTGGATTATCTGGGCGATCCCCTGATCCCCGCGATCGGGGGTTCGTGGATCGCCCCGAAGGACAAGATCGCCGCGCGCGATTGGGCCGCCATCGAGGGCAACGCCCGGCGCGCGGTGGAGAAATGGAAGACGCTGAAGGGGTCTGCTGGCCGATAGTCGGCGGATTCCCCATCGGGCAATTTTGGCGAATCAAGGAGGATTACCATGGGATGTCTGGTCGTGGGTTTTGGCGAGATCATGGGGCGGCTCAACCCGCCGGGGTTCCTGCGTTTTCGGCAGGCGTTGCCCGGGTCGCTGGAGATGACCTTCGCGGGCGCGGAGGCGAACGTCTGCGCGTCGATCGCGATGCTGGGGGGCGAGGCGCGCTACGTGACCGCGCTGCCGAAGCACGCCATCGGGGACACGTGCGTCGGCAGCCTCCGCGGGCTGGGCATCGACTGCTCCTGCATCGCGCGCGTCGGCAAGGGACGACTGGGGCTGTATTTCGTGGAGAAGGGCGCCAACCAGCGGCCGAGCGTCGTGATCTACGATCGCGAGGCCTCGTCGATCGCGATGGCGGAACCGAGCGCCTACGATTGGGAGTCGGTGTTCTCCGGCGCCGAATGGCTGCACATCTCGGGCATCACCCCGGCGCTCTCCAGGGCCGCCGCCGACTCCGCCGCCGCCGCGGTCGCCGCCGCGAAACACCACGGCTGCAAGGTCTCCTGCGATCTGAATTTCCGCAAGAAGCTATGGAATTGGGAACCGGGCACCGAGCCGCGCGCGCTGGCGGAGCGCACCATGCGGGGCATCCTGCCGGACGTGGATGTCGTCATCGCCAACGAGGAGGACGCCCACGACGTGCTCGGCATTCAGGCGGGGCACACCGACGTCGATTCCGGGAAGCTGGAGATCGAGAAATACCCGCAGGTCGCGCGCGAGATCGTGAAGCAGTTCCCGAAGGTGTCGAAGGTGGCGATCACCTTGCGCGAGAGCGTCTCGGCGACCCACAACAACTGGGGCGCGATGCTCTACGACGCCGCCCGGGGGGAGGCCGCATTCGCCCCGATGCGCGATGGCGCCTACGCCCCGTACGAGATCCGCGCCATCGTCGACCGCGTCGGCGGCGGCGACGCCTTCGCCGCCGGACTGATCTTCGCGTTGAATGCGCCGGAGCTGGCGGAGACCGGGAAGGCCGTCGCCTTCGCCGTCGCCGCCTCGTGCCTCGCGCACTCCATCGAGGGCGATTTCAATTTCTCCTCGCGCGCCGAGGTCGAGGCCCTGATGAAGGGCTCCGGCAGCGGCCGGGTGCAGCGGTGAGCCCGTGCCCCGCACGCGGGGCGAAAATGTAGCCCCTCCGGTCACGGAGGGGCCAGGGCACTTCGGATCCATCGGAGGGCCGGTGTGGACTGCGGCGTCGCAGCGCCGCTTTGGATTGCCCCGAACGGCCCGGTGTGCGCTCGGCCGCCAGACTCTCCGACCCGGATCGATCACAGACTTTGTGATCGGTCCATGCCAACAGGGCCCACGCGCCCATCCAAAGCGGCGCTGCCACGCCGCAGTCCAAAATAGGGCCAGGGGAAAAGTCCGACAGATTCCTAGTCTCGGCGGCTGCCACCGGATTCAGAACCGAAGAAATTGGGATGGATTATCCCCGTTGTCCGCGGTTCGGGGTATCTGGCTCAGGCCGTGGTCATGGTGCGTTGTTGCAGAAGGGCAAGAAGGCTTCCGGGGATGCCGCGACCGGGTCCTCATCGGGCGGCGGCAGTCGCTCGGAGATCGCGGCGCAGAGCGCGGCGGCCAGACGGATCCGGCGGAGGGTCGCCGGATTCTCGAGGTCCTGGACATGGAGCCATGAGAGGAGAGAGTCCAATATCCTTCGGGTGGGCGCGATGAGCCGCGGGTGCCGTGTCAGCCAGACCGCCGCCGCGGGTCCGCGGGCGTAGTACGCCTCGATGAATCGGCGGCCCTCGGCGCTGTGCCGCAGGATCTCGTCGCGGAATCGACGGAAGCCATCGACCTGCGGTGCCCAAGGATCACCATAGGCCGCGCCCGCGATGAAACAGTCGAATGAGCCGAGGATCGAGATCATGAGCCGGATGGCCTCGGTCTTATCCGCGGGTGTCCAGCCCGGTGTGATGGGGCCGAAGCGGAAGGTGCCTTGGGGGTTGGTCTGGGTGGCGAAGCCATCGGCGGTGGCAAAATCAATCGCGGCGAGATTCTTCTGGGTGCGCAGGACGGGGTATTGGCCGAGCACCTCGTCCATGGTGGCGTGCGTGGCGATGCCCACGAGCAGGAGTTTCCCGGCGAATTGGATGGGCCGCTGCTCGCTATCCTTTCCCGCGGCATCGAGGCCAACCGCGTAGGGTTCCCCGGCCCGGAACATGCCCCGCGGGTAGCGCGCGAGCGCGCCGGCGCCGACGTGGATCACGAATACGGATTTCTCCCTCGGGAGCGGCTCGAAGGTGAAATCGGCCTCGGTCAGCGCGGTGAGCGCCTGGCGCTTGCGGGCGCGGTAGGCCTCCTTGGATTCGCCATCTTGCTTCTTGGGAAGGACGCCCGGCTTGGCCTGCGGCAGGACGATGGTGAATGCGGCGTAATAGGGTACCCCGTCGGCCGGCGGCATCACCTGCGCGGCGCTCGCCGAATAAAACCAGACCTCGATGGGCTCCGTGGCGGCCACCAAGGTCCCGCGGGTCGGCTTCTGGCGGTAGGCGGTGCCCGCGAGACGCGATTCGGGCGGGGGTTCGGACGCGCCCGCGACGGCCAGCTTCAGGCCGAGGAGCCCGAGCGTCTCGCGGGCATCCGTCTCGGACTGGCCCGATAGGTCCGGGACGGAGAACGATGGGGCGGCCGCATAGATGATTAGCGTGATGGGCTTGTCCGGCGGATGGGTGGTGCCGGGCGCGACGGATTGCGCGGCGACCGTGCCCTGCTCCGAGGGCGATGGCGCCGCATCGCCCGCGCGCTGGGTCACGTTGCGGAAACCCTCCTCGCCGAGGCGTTCCAGCGCGTTGGTGACCGAGAGGCCGGTCACGTCGGGCACGGGGGTGCCGAAGGCCGCGAAGAATTGGATGGCGACCTCGGCGCCGAGGGGGGCCTCGCTTCCCGCCGGGGGATCCGTGGCGGCCACGTGGCCCACGAGGTGAGCCGCGGGTGCCGCGGGACCCTCGAGGCGCCTTGGCCGGAAGCCCGCGCCAGAGACCTGCCCCTCGTAGTCATCGGCATGCGGCGGCGCGCGCGGATCGAACGCCGGGATGATCGCGCTGGCCTTCAGCGCGCGCATCGAGATCGTCCCGGCGCGGATCAGGCCGGGAGCCGTCGGCGCGGCGATCATCTTGCTGCCGTGGTAGGCGATCCGGCCCGACCGGCCCTCGGCGGTGATCTCGATCGCGCTCCCGGCGCGCACGGGCTTTTCGAGGCCGATCCGGAAGTGGCCGTCCCATGACATCGGGTCCCCGACCGCCGCGGCCATGCCCTCCTCGATCTGGCGCACGAAGTAATCCCGGATGCTGTTGACGCGATTCTGGCCCCCGGGCATGCCCACCTGGACTTGGGCGTCCAGGGCGCGGCAGTGGACCAGGACCGCGGGAGGGCCGGGATCGTCCGGCAGCGGTGCGGGAGGCACGAACGTCACGTCCCCCTCGATCATGAAACTGCCCTTCTGGTAGAAGGGCAACCGGATCACGATCGGTTCCTTCGGGGGAGGCTCCCCGAAAACGGCGTGGATGATGTGATTGGCGGAGAGGCTCTCGCCGTCGGGCATGCGGTGGCCCGCCTCGATCTCGATGGGCTCGCGCTCGGCGCGCAACGAGATCGCCCGCCAGAACTCGTCCCGCGAGGGAAGGGCCGGCGCCCCGTCGACGGTGACCACGCAACCGTCCCCAGAGAGCGTGGCCCCCGCCTGATCCACGACCCGCACCCTCACCAGATACTCTTGGCCGACATCGATCGCGTGGTTCTGGTCATCGCCCTCCTGGTAGCCGCGCCACTCGTAGGCGTTCCGGCCGGTGGTGATGCGTTTGGATGGGCTGGCCGGGTCCGCGTCGAGCGACAGGCCCTTGAGCGAGCGCCCGTCCTCGAAGTGATTGTGGCGATCGGTCGCGGAGATCCGCAGCGTCTGCTTTTCGGTGGCCTTGTCGTCGGCCAGTGCCGGCGTGAAGCGCCCGACCCAGGTGCGCCCGTCGGCATCCAACTTGCCATCGATGGCGACGCCCCCGAGGGTGGCGGACGCCTCGTCCATGAGCTCTGGCGCGGCATCGCCCTCGTTCCCGAATTCAATGCGGATCTCGCAGGGGGCGCCGGGGAGCAGCGGCGTCTGGCCGCCCTCGTAGTCCGGCTCGAGGCGGCGCTCCCGAACGACCTCATAGCGGAAGGGAATCGCGCGGCGGCCGACGGGGACATCATAGGTGCCGGTCACCTCATCGTGATAATCCTGCCAGGTGGCGGCGTAACGCGTGATGCCATTCTGTTTGATCTCCACGCGGCGCGCGTGGGGCGGGGGATTGACGATATCGTGGAAGTGCTGGAGCAGTCCGGCGTTGTATCGGGTGGAGAGCGTCAGCAACCTGCGGCCCATGGAGGCGAAAAATCCGTAGTCCTGGCTGTCGTGGATATCGGTGGCCGGGAAGATCTTGTAATGCCGGTCCTTGGCCTTGCGGGCCGAACTGTCGAGGGGGCGGGTGGCGCGCGCCAGCCAGCGCGCGCC
>CAZYWZ010000098.1:0-5142 GCA_964651705.1 uncultured Verrucomicrobiales bacterium | reverse complement strand
GCGCGCGCCAGCCAGCGCGCGCCCGTGAAAGGGATGGCGTCGTAGCGCGGGTCCGTGGCCTCCTGATAGAGATCGTAGAGCGGCTGGACCGTCCAGATATAGGCGCGGACGCGGCTGGCGTCCTCGCCCTCGTAGGGCCAGAAGTCGCACCCCAGCGGGACCCACGCGCTCTCGCCGCCGATCTCTTCCATCTCGTTGATGGAACTGTGCCCCATCTGATTGTAGTAGGCGTCGAACTCGGTCAAAAGAATCGGGTCCGCACCGACGAATCCCGCGGCGCCGAGCTTCTTCGCCTCGCGCTCCATGAGTTCCTCGAAGCCCACGTATTGGTTCGGGTGGGCCTTCAGCGCCGCTTCGAGGAGTGGCTTGAGGAGGTCCCCGAGCTTGCCCATGCCGGGCACCTGGACCTCGCTGTAGCCGGGCAGTTTGTCCAGCAGGACGAGGAGTTTCTTGCCATCGCGCGGCAGGGAGAACGAGCTGCCGGGATGGGGGGTGTTGGTGGCGTGGTCTGGCTCGGCCATGTCCTCGAGCAGGTGGGCGCAGTGACCGAGGCGGTAGTAGGCCTCGGCCCGAGATTCCGGGGTGTGGTCGTAGGCCAGTATGGCGCCGGCCCAGCAGCGCGGGTTGCCGGTCCCGGCGCAGTCCCGCGCCCATTCGAGCGCGCCATCGTATCGGCCGCCCGCGGGGGGCGAGACCGCCGCATTCTCCGCATATTTCCACACCCAGAATGTCCAGGACCACGGAACTCCCTTTTTTGCCTCGGTGCAACGCGGGTCATAGTAGTGACGGAAGCTCCGCTCGTTGCCCGCGACCACGCCATAATCCTCCCCGGGCCGATCACTTGCCCCGTCGCCTCCCGCGCCGGCGACCAGCAGGGCCTCGTGTCCCGGCCGATAGATCTCCGCGTACTGCCCCTCCCGATCCGCCTGCTGCACGACGCGGATCCCGGCGCGCGTGGACTCGCGGTGGGCCACGTCGCAATAACCCCAGAGGCGCGCCGCCGCCCCAAGCAGGAGCAACCCGGGCCAGAGGAGATGATGCCACGTTCTGGCCTGCGATGCCCGGCCACGCACAGTATAAAGCGTTTCGATTGCCGCGCGCGGATGCGCCCCGCTGCGGGAAACTCTCATGTCACCAACCCTTATTTCACCATGCCGCGGGGGTGGGGCGAAGTCAACTGGGTCCGACGTCTGACCTGAAAATTGGGTCGCGATGTAGGCTGCGCCAAGGCGCACGCTGCCGCATCGATCGTCCGCGTGCGCCAAGGCGCAGCCTACATTTTTTGCTAGAGGCCGCGGCTACGCCACCACGAACGGTTCGCGATAATCGCGGGAGAGGTACCTATTTGCCTTGGCCTCGTCGGAGAAGAAGGGCCAGCCCTTGAAGCGCTCGGTGGCGGGATCGAAATCCAACGCCGGCCCGGCGCGCCAGGGCTCCTTGGCGAAGTCGATCTTCCAGTCCGCGAGCTGCTTGCCGAAGCGCTCGGCGGCGTCGCGCGCGGTCTCGCCCATCGCGGCGGCCTGGGCCTCCATCTGCTCCTTGTCGGCATCCTTGCCGATGCGGAAGGAGATGTTGGCCATGTGCGCCAGCGCCGAGGACTGGAAGGCCTTTTCGAGCGGGGCGCGCAGCTCGGACTCGTTGCGGGAGCGGACCGCGCGCACGAAGCCATCGAGGTGATCCTTGCCGCCGTCGCCGGGGAATTTCTGGATCTTCTGTCCCTGCGGGTCGAAGACGTCGCCGCCGCCGCGACCGCCACGGAATTCGCCGCCCTCGCACTCGAGGATGACGCCGACGCGGATGCCGCGGAACGCGGGCGAGGCGTTGAGGTCGGGCTTGAGCCACATGTCGCAGACCTCGAACACCATCGGCGCGCGGCCGCCGCCCTCGAATGTGGCGACCTGGACGTTGGGGGTCTGGCCCGCGTCGGCCCAGCCGAAGCGCCCGCCGAAGCTCTGGACGCTCGTGGGCAGCGCGACGTCATCGAGCGCCCATTGGCACAGGTCCAGCTCGTGGGGGCCCTGGTTGCCGATGTCCCCGTTGCCGGTGTTCCAGAACCAGTGCCAATCGTAATGGAATTTCGGGCGATAGAGGATCTCATCCTGCGCGGGCCCGAGCCACAGGTTGTAATCCAGGGTGGCGGGCGGCTGGAGCGGGGAGTCCTGTTTGCCGATGCTGGCCCGGTTGCGGTAGCAGAGGCCGCGCACCCGCTTCAGTTTCCCGATGTGGCCCTCCTTGATCCAGGCGTACGCCGCCAGCAGCCCGACGTCGGAGCGATTCTGGAAGCCGGCCTGCACGATGCGCTTGTGGCGCCGCGCGGCCTCGACCATCTTGCGGCCCTCGAAGATATTGTGGCAGACCGGCTTTTCGACGTACACGTCCTTGCCGGCCTCGCAGGCCATGATGGTCATCAGCGCGTGCCAGTGATTCGGGGTGGCGATGACGACCGCATCGACATCTTTCCGCTCCAGGAGTTTTCGGAAATCCTGGTGGCGGCCGACGGGCGCGCCGGGATATTTCTTGTCAATCTGCGCGCCGACCCGGTCGAGGGTCGCGGAATCGGCGTCGGAGAGCGCGACGATGCGGATGCCGGGAACCGCCATGAATTGCTTGCAGAGGCTGCCGCCCCGGCTGCCCACCCCGATGAAGCCGAGGCGGAGGTCGTCGTTGGCGCCGAGCACGCGCCGGGGGATCAGCGTCGATGCCGCAGCGAGGGTGGAGACGCGGAGGAAGGAACGGCGGGAGTAGGCGTGCATCGGGAGATTTCACGCCCAAGGGGGGTGGCGTGCAACCCTAGAATTCCGCAACGAAGACGCCGGCGGGTGCAGTCCGCCCGATGCTACGACCACTTGATCGTGTCGTAGTTGCGACGAAACTTCTCGCTGATATTGCGCGGGGCGTCGCCCTTGCCATTCTGAACCACGGCCTTCTTCGAGTCGCCCGACTTCGCCTCGGTCTTCTTGTGCGCGCTGCACCCGCACCCGCTGCCACAACCTTCGCTCATGCTGTCCTCCAGAAATTCTGCGTTCGAGGGAATTAAAGCTAGCACCGTGCCAAACCGAATGCAATTCGAAGGAAATAGTCGCAACCTGTTGACCGAAAATTACTTAGCCGATAGATCGGGCCGATGGTAAGGTCGCGTTGCCCCCGCGGCGCCGAGACATCTTGGCTCGGGGTCGTGCCAGAATGCACTGGGTGGTTTGGGGTGTTGGGCGAATCCGGCGGGGCGATCACCATTCGCTGAAGCGCTGGGCGATGGGCATCCGTCGGCCGGGCCCGAACGAGCGCGAGGTGACCTTGAGGCAGGGCGGCGCCTGTTGGCGCAGCGCCTCGGCCTGATCGATCTTTTTGGCGAGATCCCGCACCACGGTGCGGTCGAAACCGTCCGCGACAATCTCGTCGATGGGCATGTCGTCATCGACGTAGCGGGCGACCACCGCGTCGACGAGGTTGGCGCCGAGGTGGGATTCGGGTCCCTCGGGCGTCGTCGCCAGGGTGGCTGGCGGGATGATCTCCTCGTCGCGGTTGATGAATTCCGCGAGCTGGGAGACGATCGTCTTGGGAACGTCGCCGAGGATGGCGAGGGCGGCCACCCCGTCCCCATGCTGGCCGATGCGGCCGAGCGCCAGATCGGACTTGTCGCAGGTGAGGATGAGCGCGGCGCGCTGTTTTTCGGCGGCGAGGGCCATCAGCAGGCTCGACAGGCGGCCGGCGAGGTGGTCCTCGGCGGTGTCCTGGGGTGCGGGGCTGATGGACTTGCTGGCGGTGGCTTTCAGGGCACCCAAGGAGTCGCCGGCGTCATAGGCGAGGATCTCGATGCCGAGTTTTTCGGCGAGGGCGCGGGCGTCATCCGGCGCGGTGGCGTCCTGCCCGCCCGTGGTGTTGATGAGGATCCCCAGGACATTGCGGGGTTCGAGGGCGCGGGCCGCGATGACTGTGGCGACGGCGCCGTTGGCCCCATCGAGAGGGACCAGGGCCTTGCGGTGGCCCGATTTGGCGAAGAAATCCCGGGTGCCCAGGACGAGGCCGGACAGGAGCTGCTCCTCCTCGCTGGTCTCGGGGTCTTCCATCACGGGGCCGCCGTCGGCGTCGGCGATCAGGAGCTGCTCCTCGAAGGGCGCGCCGAGCGCCAGGGGGCCCGCGTCCGACATCGCGAGGCTAGCCCCGTCGAAGATGAGCCCGTCGGCCGAGCCGACCATGTTGCACACGAACACGGGGAGCCCGTCGTCGCGCACCATGGCCTCGATCATGGCGCGGCGCAGCTTCTCCTTCCCCAGGGACCAGACCGATGCCGCCGGGCTGATGATCAGGTTGCAACCCTGGCCGATGAGTTCTTGGACCGGGTCGAGTGCGGTGCGCCGGTCCTCCCAGAAGTCGGCGTCATTGCAGAGGTCGTCGCCGATCGCGACGCCCACGCGGGCGCCTTGCAGGTCGAAGAAGGCAGCCTCGGCGCCGGGCTCGAAATAGCGGTCCTCGTCGACGGTGTCATGGCTCGCCAGGAGGCGCTTGTGGAAGAGGGCCTCGACCGAGCCATTGCGGAGCAGCGCGACCGAATTGAACAGGCACCGCCCCGGCGAATTCGGGTTCACCGTGATGGTGCCGACCAGCGCGGGGACCTTGCCGATGCGGCGGGCCAGGGTCTCCAGCGCCTTGTTCGCGGCGGTGGCAAAGGCGCGCCGCAGCAGCAGGTCCCGCGGGTGGCAGCCGGTTAGCGCCAATTCGGGGAAGACCACCAGATCGCAGTCCTGTTTGACCGCGTCTTGGTAGAACGATTGAATTTTCGAGAGATTGCCGCGGAAGTCCCCCACCGCGGGATTGATTTGGGCGAGACCCACCTTCATTAGTCCCACATGTTAACGGCTTTGTGGCGCCCCCGCAAGGGGCTTTCGGGGTGCCGACGGATTGGAAGGGCGTCGCCCATCGAGTCACCAGGTCCCGTGCCCCGCCTGCGGGGCGCCACCGGGGGTGAAAATGTAGCCCCTCCGGTCACGGAGGGGCCGCGCGGTAGGGGTCCACGGCCTCACGGCCGTGGCTACGTCTGGAATTTTCGAGCCTGCGAAGAGAATATCCGCGCCCGCTATCCGTGGTTCGAAGTTTCAGGTCAGCCCCGCCCCCGGCGCGCGGGGGCGGGTCCAGCCAGAGTCC
>CAZYWZ010000097.1:3446-25802 GCA_964651705.1 uncultured Verrucomicrobiales bacterium | reverse complement strand
TGCCGGGGGCGTCGGGATCCAGCAGCGGGTGGAACGGATCCTCCGCCACCCAACCCTTGAATCCGTAGCCGGTCTCCTTGGATCCCTGGAAGAGCGCCGCCTTGTAGTTGCCGGCCCAACCGTGGCAGCCGGCCCCCGGCTTGCCGATGTTGCCCGTGAGCATGATCGGCAGGTACGCCGCCCGGTTGCCCTCGGTGCCATGGAACCAGTGGTTGATCCCCTCGCCCTGGTGGATGGACACCGGCGAGATCGTCGCGATGTCCTCCGCGAGCCGCGCGATGAGTTCCTTCGGCGCGCTGGTCACCTCGGACACGGTGTCCAGGTCGTAGTCTTTCAGGTGGTGGGTCCGGTAGAGCGTCCAGAGGGTGAACACCTCGACCTCCGAACCGTCGGCCAGGCGCACGGTCCATCGCCCCTCGAGCTCGGGATCGCCGCCCCTCATGTTCTCACCGACCTCGTCACGCGTGACCGCCTTCGGGCCCCCGCTCGCCTTGTCCCACACCACGAAGTCGCCCAGCTTGGCGTACTGCTCCTCGGTGAGGCCCTGGACCTTGTAGCTCTTGCCCTCTTTCGCCAGCCCCCCCTTGTGGCCCGGAAACACCTCGTGCGCCCGCAGGCGCTTGAGGTTGTCGGCGCGCACCAGCAACGGGAAATCCGTGAACCGCTTGACGAACTTCTCGTCGTACCACCCGCGGTCCATCATGAGGCGCGTCACGCCCAGCCACAGGGCCGCGTCGGTGGAGGGCCGCACCGGGATCCAGTAGTCCGCCTTGGTCGAGGGCGCGCCATACTCCGGCGCGATCACCACGATCTTCGCCCCCCGCTCCATGCACTCGATGAACCAGTGCGCCTCCGTCATCTTGTTCTCGACGAGGTTCTTCCCGTTCATGACGATCAGCTTGGAGGATCGCATGTCGTTGAAGTCGCTCTCGCTGTTCTGGAGGCCGTGCACCCAGGGGTGCCCGGGGGCCTGGTCCCCATGCCACGTGTAGTTCGACCAGATGCGACCCGCCCGCGCCTGGTCGTCGGGTACCTTGCGGATGTGCTGGTCCAACAGGGCCAGAGAGTTGCAGAGCCGGTACATGCCGTACTTGCCCATCACGCCGAGCAACCCCATCCCGCCGCGCATCTTGATCGTTCGGGTGCCGGCCCCGCCCATGTCCTGGATCATCTCCTCCGGATACCCCTCGGCACGCAATCGCGCCGCGCCCTCGTCCCCGCTGTATCGCCCCGCGATGGACTTGAGCCCCTTGGCGATCATCCGGTTCGCCTCGTCCCAGGACACCTTCTCGAATTCGTCGTTGCCCCGGTCGTCGAACATGAACGTGGCGCGCAGCTCAGGCGTCAGGTCCGGGAATCCCGCATCGGCCCATTGTTTCCATCCCCGCCGCACAATCGGATGCTTGAGCCGGAACGGGCCGTAGACGATGCGATGGAAGGTATAGCCCTTGGCGCACTGGCGTATGCCCCACGAGGGGGACGCGCTCTTCCCATATATGTCGCGATAGGTGCCGACGTCGTACTGGTCCCCCATGCGGGTGATGACGCCGTTGCGCGTGTGGGCCAACACCCGGCAATTGTGGGTGTCGTTCGGCGCGCAGACCCACGAGAACGTGCCGTCGTGCGCGTACTGGTCGCGATACACCGACTCCCAGTCGCGGTCGGGGTAGTACGCCAGCGGGTTCTCGATCGCCCGGGCGGGCCGCAGGAAACGCGTCGGCAGATACTGCGCCAGGAATGCGCCCGCGCCCGCGACGCCAGTCAGGTAAAGGAACGCGCGGCGGTTCATCGGCGCCGCCTTCGGCGCGCCCTCGGTTGCTTTCGGGTCGGTGCTCATCAGGTCACTTTTCCAATTCTAGGACATGCCACGCCGAGACGTTCTTCTGCCCGTTGCGGTCGCCGTTTCGCCCGTCCCAAACCGCGAAGGCCACCGGAACCCGCCGCCCGGGCGCGAGATCCACATCCCGGTGCGACCGCGGGGCCATGTCGCGGATGAAAATCGCCCGCCAATGCCCCCCGGCCCAATCCCCGCCCCCCGCGATGTCCTGTTCACCGGGGCGCTGGATCACGAGCGTGCCAAAACCGTATGCGTTGGACTCCTGCACCGGCGACTCCAGGTCCATCGCCAGCGGGTTGCCCGCCATCGCCGCCGAGAGGTAGAGATTCCCCGCATCCGGATAGAGGTCGGGCTTCTTGGTGGGATAGACCCCGGCGATCTGCGCCCTCGCCTCCCCAGACGGATGCGCCGCGCGCCACTGCCACAGGTTCACCGGATGGAACGGGTCGCCCATCCCGATGAATCCGGGCCGCTCGGTGAGGCTGAATTGCACGGCCGCCGCATCGCCAAAATCCTGCACGCGCAGCACCGCCGCGTCGGCGGCATCCGCGCTGACCCACTCCAGCAACATGGCGACGCGCTTGCCATCGTGCAGCGCCCGCACGCCCACGTACCGCGTCGGCTCCCGCCGCCGCCAGATCGGGTTGATCATCACCGCGTGCTGCCTGACGGACTTCCACGCCGCATCCCCCGGCGACGCCGGCAACGCGCCCCCGCATCGCGCCGCCGCGATGCCCACGCCATCATCGGTCTGGCCAAGGCCCGGCCCCTTGGCCGCCTGCCGCAGCGACAGGACGTGCGCCACCAGCGCCCACCGATCCTCGGGCGAGACCCGCGAATCGGGATAGGCGTTCATCGGAGTCCCGCCGATGCCCGCCGCGATGCGCAGGTAGATGGCCTCCGGCGCGTCCCCGCCGATGAACCGGTCGCGCGCGAAACCGCGCGGCTTCAGATGCCCGCCCCAGGCGTCCTTCATGCCCACCGACTGCGGGCCGTCGCCAAGCCCTTTCGGGCCGTGGCAGTTGGCGCAATCCAAAGCCGCATAGACCTGCGCGCCCTTGGCCGCCAGTTCCGGGGTGAACTCCGGCACGGCCGGCACCGCGATCGATGAGCCCGCCGGATTCTCCGCAAATTGGTTGACGCGCCGACCCTCCTCCTCCTTCGCGCTCAGGTGCTTCACGTAAGCGAGCAGGTCCCTCCGGTCGCGCTCCTTCAGGAACCAGAATCCCGGCATCGAGGAACCGGGCGTGCCCTGCGTGATCACTCCGTACAGGTCCTCGTCGGTCGGGGTTCCGGACGCGGTCGACCGGACCTTGAACTGGCCCGAGGTGAAATCCCGCGGCTTGGGATGGATGAACACCGCCGCCGGGCCCCGCCCGTTGCCCTCGGGTCCATGGCACGCCGCGCAGTGCAACGCATAGAGGGACTTGCCCCGCACCACAGGCGGATCCGTCATGCCAAACGCCTTCCGGATCGGGCACGCCGGACCCTCGTCACCCAGATGCACATCGCCCTTGCCTGGCAGCGGCGCCAGCATCCGCATCGGTTTGGTGGTCGCGGCCACCACCCACCACGCGGAGCCCACCAGCACCGCCACCGCCGAGAACCGCGTCGCCGAATTCATCGCGCACCCCCCGCGGTCGCCGGGATCGGCTCCCTGCCCCCGGCCACCCTGGGCGCGCTTCCCCATATCGCCCTCGCGCACGGCGGGACAATCTGCGCCAGTATCCCGCCCCCGCCCGCGATCATCAGCAAGCCGCTCACCCGCACGGCCACCACGTCACCCCGCCCGATCCCCCATGCGCCGATCGCCACCGCCGCGACATACAGCAAGATCGAAAAACCTGGCGCGCGCACGGCCCCGCCCCCCATCGCGCCAAGCCCCTTCCCCGCGATGCACCAAAGCGGTAACCCCGTCGCCAGCACGATCCAAAGGTACCCGTACAGTATCCGCGCCGGCTCCCATGCCGCGGTCGCCGCTTTCATCTCCCCGACGAGCAGCCCCACCCCCAGCAGCAAGAACAGCCCGATGAAGCCTGCCGCATAGCCATGGTTCCACGCGTCGAGGCGCACCCCGCGCGCCGCCACGCCAGAAGCCACCTCGACAGCGTAAAAAACCAGCCCCGCCGCCACCGAAAGCGCACCCGGGATGACCAGCGGCGCCCCAAACGCCAGCCCGAACACCACCGCGTACAGGCCCCCGTTGCAGAGCAAAAACGACCAGAGCCGCCGCTCCCCGCCACCGGACACCGGCACGTCGAACATCAGGTAGGAGAGCCCCATCAACAGCAGCACCAGATAGCCCCCGAAACCCGCGTGCAGGCCGGCGTGCACCGCCTTAAGCGTCCCCAGCGGCAGGAAAAACCAGTAGTGGTTCGCTGCCGCCAACACCCCGAGGAACATCGTCAGCAGCAACCACAGGAAACTCGTCGCCACCGTGATCTGCACCATCGGCAACCGCTCCCCCTTGTCCAGTTTCCACGCCACCAGCGCCAGCCCCACCACCAGGCCAACCAGCATCATCACCCCCGCGTGCGCCGCCGCCGCCAGATCCCACCCCAGAAACGCCGCCAATAGCCAAAATAGCGCCACCGCGTGCAGGAAAAAATGCGACTTCGCCCCGGGCCCATCCCGCGTCTCCGGATCGCCCAGCCTCGGCAGCGACAGGTACGTCACCGCAAAACCCACCGGCACCAGCCACCCCAAAATAGCCGCGTGCAGCGCCGCCCCAGCCCGCGGCGAGCGCCCCACCGCCATCACCACCTCCGGCGCACACACCAGCCCGAAACAGAACAGCAGGAAAAACCCCGCCCCCAGCAGCAGGAACGCCGACGCCACCATCGACGGCCCCCCCCTCGAAACCAAGACTGCACTCGACTCTCCCGCGGGCGATGCTCCTGCACTCATTTCGGCCTCGGCGCCACTATCGGCCCCCGCCCCGCCGCGATCAAGCGAAAAAAGAGTTTTTTTTCTTTTATTAGCGGGGACGCGCCGGCGGCGTCCCGGAAAAAGCGATTCTGCTGTTCCCCAAACCACCCGATCTCGCCCGCCGGGCACGCTGCCGACACAGGGGTCGTCTTTGCGGGTGGATCCCCGGCTATTAGTTTCGCTTGCATAACTGGCATTTCCAAGTAATCTCTCATCAGGTTTACCGAGGTCCAAAGATGTGGCGGATGCCTGCTGGTGTCTCTCGTCGGGGGTGCGTGTGCGCGCTCGCCGCTTTCGGGGTTGCGGCCCAGGGGGTCCCCGCGCCGTCGACGCGAACCATACCTCCTCCCAAGCGAGGCGCCACCATCCCCGCCCGGCCCCTCGATCCCGCGGCGTTCCGGTTGGCCGATCTGATGATCTCGGACATCCGCCCAACGGGCGCACCCAAGATCCGCGCCGACGGCGCCATGGAGGCCCCCGTGCGATTTGTGGTGAGCAATCGGGGCAACGCGCCCGCGGGCCCATGCAAGGTGTCGGCCCTCGCGTCCCTCCGTCACGAGCGTGGCTGGAGCAGGCGCTGGTGCCCGCTGACCGTGGCGCGGCAAGCGGATCCGTCCTACGGGCACGTCGGCGAATTGGCCCCTGGGCAATCGCGGACCCTGGAGGGCCATGTCGCGGTCCTGCCCCCTCTGGCCTCCGCGGCGGTCAGCCTCACGCTGCATGTGGACAGCACGACCAATGAGGAGTTCGCCGACGAGCGGGGCCGCGTCCGGGAATCCGACGAGTCCAACAACGCCTCGCCCCCGATCCGCCTTGCCGCGGAGTTGCCCCCCCTCCCGCCATCACAACGACGCGCCGAGCCCGTCCAACCGGGCCGGCCGGGGCGCACGTCGCAAAGCGAGACATGGACTTTCAACGTCGGGCGGCTGACGGTCGTCCGACCCACGGAAAGCAGCGGCGACGAACCCTATTGCATCACCATCGGGTTCCGCGGCGTATTTTCCAAACCCCGCTCGGTGCACGTCTGGTGGAACGGTCGCCTGAACGAGGTGCGTGAGGATGTCGGCCCGGGCGGCATCGTCGACTTCCCGCCCCACATGGGCTCCACGCGATTTGAGAAGATCAACCGGATTACGCGCCACGAGTACGAGCGCGGCACAATCCCCGAATTGCTCGGGGTGATCGTCGTGTTCATGGAAAGCGACGGCACCCCCTTCAGCACCGTCGAGTCCCTGGCCAAGGAGATGGCCGGGCGCCTGAAGCGACGCCTCGAGACCTTCCTCGGGAGGGCACGATTCGACTGGGGCAGCCCGGACGAGGAAGTCGCCCGCATGGTCGAGGAGTTCGAGGGGCAGATGACCCCGGACTTTATCGACGCCATCGGTCTGGTCCTGGAGTCCGGTTTCGATCCCGACGACTACATCGGGAGCGCCACGGCCCTCTTCATGGCGGTCGAGCCGGACGTCGCGGACGCCATGCAGCGGGTGCCTGCCTTCGCCAGGCTTCTGGAGAAGGCCCCGAGGCTGAGGTACATCACCCCGTACGGCTGGACGCTCCGCGGCCGCGAGGACAACTGGGAGTGGAAGACCGCCGGCTCCATGCAGGCACCATTCCGGGTGGAGTGATCGGCCATGACAGGACGCAAGGGCGCCAACCCCCGCCTCCCTGTGCTCGCGTTCCTGATCGCGGCGGCGTCGCTCCGGGCCGAGATCTCGACGGACCCCAAGGATGCCAACAAGGTCCTCGACCGAGCGCTCCGCGATGCCGAGGAGGCGGCCGTCGATTCGATCGCTTCAGGGAGCGGCGCACAGGGGGACCGCGGGGCGCCCGTCCCCGATGGCGCCAGGATCGAGGTCCGGGTGGTCGACACCGAGGGGCGCCCGCGCGATGCCCGCATCAGTGTCACGTCGGCGGAGCCCCCTTCGCGGTGGCGGGCCGAGGCCGGCACCACCGCCGGTCGCTGCGCCTTCGCCGGTTTGCGCCGCGGGCGCTATTATGTGTACTAGTGGGGGCCCTATCCATCAAGTACTTACATTGACTGATGCCAAAGTAGTGCCAAAATCAAGGCATGGCAAGGGATTTACGGCGGGGTTCTAGGCCCCGAAAGCCGGGCATCCGGCGGCGCGAGTGGCCCCGGATCCGCGTCATCCACCGCAGGTCCAAGACGGTGTGGGAGGTGGACACCGGCTACGCGGTGTCGCCGCGTGTGCGGAAGAAATTCGACGACGAGGACACGGCGTTGGCGTTTGCGGAAAGGCTCCGCGCGCAACGAAAGAACGAGGGCTTGAGCGCATTCGATCTGACGATCGCGCAGCGCGAGGACGCCCGCAGTGCATTTAAGGTCCTTGAGGGAACGGGAGCCACCCTCACCGAGGCGGCGCGATTCTTGGCGTCGCACAGGCGGCTGGTCCGGACCGGAAAGAAGGTCGAGGAGGTGTGGGCCGAACTGGTGGAGTTCAAGGAGACGATACAACGAAAACGCCCCGCCTACATCCGCGACTTGCGCACCCGGCTCCGTCGCTTCGTGGATGTCTTCGGGAACCGCCCGATCGCCGACATCCGCGCCGAAGAGATCCAGGAGTGGCTCTACAGCGACCGCACGATCACCGACCTCACCCGCCGAAACAGCTACGCGCTGTTGTCGGTGTTCTTTAGTTTCGCCATCGGGCGCCGGAGCAAGCGGCAGCCCACTGCGCAACCGTATCGGGTCGACAACCCCATTGAGTCGGTGGCGCGGCCCGAGTTCACACGCGAACCCCCAGGCATCCTGACCGTCGAACAGGCGGACGCGTTACTGGCCAAGGCCCACGAGACGGAGCGCGAGCTGGGTCTCCTCCCCTACGTCACACTCGGGCTGTTCTGCGGGATCCGGACGGCCGAGTTGGCCGCGCTTAACTGGGATGACGTGAATTTTCGAAAACGGCAGGTCACCATCCCCGCCCGCATCGCCAAGAAACGGCGCCTCCGCAACATCCCGATCCCAGATAACGCGATGGCCTGGCTCGCGTCATACCAAGGACGCAAGGGACCCATCGCGCCGCCAAACTCCGCCCACAAGCTGGTGCGCCTAGCGCGGGCCGCCGGCGTCGAACCCTGGCCCCACAACGCCCTGCGCCACAGCTTCGGGTCGTACCATTTCGCGCTCACCGAGAACGCCCCGGAAACCGCCGCGCGCCTTGGCCATAAGGGTGACGATATCCTCTTCGAGCACTACCGGGCCCTCGCCGACAAGGATGACGCCCGGCGCTACTTTGCCATCCTCCCGCAGGACGCGTCGCACGAGACCAAAGTGTTGCCATTCACATCCGCCGCGTGAGGGAAATGGCCGCCGCCACGAAGGCCGCGGCCACACCTCCGTCACTCTGCCATTTGGCGATTCCAATTCTTCGCATCTTCCGCGGCCCGCATTGCCAACATCCTGGCTATCCGCGCATTGGCCCAGCCAATGATGTGCACCAGCTGGACTGCGCCGAATCTCCTCATCGAGTTTTTGGCAAGATGCATCGGGGTCTTGCGCCTGGGCTTCTTCCTCCCCCGGCGTTTCGTTCCACGCTGGGCAGTCCGCGGGGCGACGTCGGGTGCCGATGGGGGCTCCCTACTGTCCCCAACACGTTCCGTCGGCGGAACGTCGGCGCCCCCGGCCACGTCGCCCGCATCCGATTCCCCCACCTCAACGGGGGGACCTGCATCTGGCATGGGGTCGCCGGGCAACTTCTGGGTCGCGTCGATGAATGCCTGCACGTCGCTCTTCGCAACCAGAAGGCGATGCCGCTTGCCTCGCGGTTCCTTGATCACTGGCAAGCGGCCGCTGCGGCACGCCTCGTACAACTTGTCGTACTCAACGCCGTATTCCGCAGCGGCCGCGGTGATGGTCACGCGCTCGTCTGTTCGAACTACTGTCTGTTCCATGACCATCGCCCCTTCCCGTTACTGGCCATCGTTATCCGCGGGAAGTCTTGGATCCGCCTGCCATCCAGCAGGTCGTGCCGCTCGCGGTACAAGCGCGAGCCCTTCCCGTGCCACGTGAAGAGCCCGTCCTCGCCCTGTATCCAGTTACCGGTCTGCTTGAAGAAGAACCGGACACCAAGATCCCGGCACTGGTTGCGGATGCCCCGTGCCCAGTCCAGATCCATCGGTCGGCCCTCCCCCTTCTTGGGCGCAGTCTCCCCGCCACAGATCAGCCAGTGCAGCCTGCCCACCACGTCCGCAGGGAGCTTCAACGGCCCCAACGCGGGCTCGTACGAACAGAACCGGATCGTCGCGGGAATATCCCGAACGATCGGCCACCTGCGATCGAAGAACTTCTGCGCGCCGGCCGTGAAGCCCAGCCACACGTTGAGCATCGGCAGCTTGTTCCAGAAGCCGATCCGTCGCAGCAGGCGCCGGATCTGGTTCGGCCGCTTCGTCAGAAGCTGCCAATCCAGCCACGGCGTCGCCTCGATCAGCTCGAATAGCCGTCGGCGCCACTCGTCGGGCACCTCCGGATCGAAGACGTCCATCATCGATCCGCAGAATACCTTGGTCCTGCGACGACGCTCCCTAGCCCGCTCGTTCCACCGTAGCGGCTGCATCCAGTTCTGGTCCGAAGTAAGACGCCTCGGCTTACCCGGACCCCAGCCCCCGGGCAGTCGCCCATACTTCTCCGCGATCGTTGCCGCGTAGCAATGATCGCACTCCTCGCTCACACCCGCGCAACCCTCCCAAGGGTTGAAGGTGCTTTCCGTCCAGCTAATGCCGGTGTTTTCCATCGCGTTTGCCGTCCTTTCTTGTTTGCGTTAAAGGACGCAGGGCCCCGTTCCTGACAGATCGTGAGAGAAGGTGGGATAGGGAGGGGTTGGACCTCCGTCCCGTGGTGTCTTGGTGGATTCGGGATGTCCTCACGGACACCCCTCATCCCGTAACCCGGCGAGCGCCTCTCAACGCACCGGGCTGCTGACGGCGTCGATGCCCACGGGGGATCCCTCCCCCAGGACATCCAAGCGTCGATGCGCGGTATCGCAGACTTCATGCACGAGCGCCTCCCGATGGGTGAGGTCGCCCTCCACGGCTGTCGTCTCGGCGCGGGGTACCTTCCTCACCCGGTCATCCCGGGTGATCCTGGCCCCGCACTCTGCACACTTGCCGCGTTGGCGCCTGAGCATGTTCCCGATCCATCTGGGGATGCCGGGGTATGCCCCCCAACGAGTCCCCCAGTAGGCCCAGTCGCCGTCAAAGAACGATCTGCCATGCTGGATGGGGTAGTGCCTCTGGATCGCCGTCTCCGCGAAGAGCCTCAGCCTCAGTTCCTCCCCGACGTGACCAGGGTGGCAGTGGAACCGCCACGTTTGGTCATCCGCCAAGAAGTAGTGCTGTGCGACCCATGTCCGTCCACGCCTCCGGTGACGCCGGTTCATGGCCCTCCAGAGCTTCTGCCACACGAGGTGCTCGAGCCTGGAAAATGCCCGCTTGGCGTTGCAGTGCCGAAATGCGTTGGCCCACCCGAGTATGATCGGGTTGAGTTCGCGGATCAGGCTCTCCTCGGGGCTCCATCCCTCACGGCGGTAATCCGCCTTGGTCGCCGGTCGACCGACCCAGCCGTCTATGACGGCAGCGATCTTCTGGTAGACCCGGCGGACCGCCTTCCGGCTGGGCGTGATGCTGGTGAAAACCTGCATGAAGCATGTCTTCACCGCGTACTTCCCAACCCTGTGCTGCCGGATCGTGCACCCAAGGAAGTCAAAGCTGGGTTTACCGTCCCCACCTTCCAACGTATGCGTGATCCGGGTTTTCTCGGGATGGAGCCTGAGCCCTATCTTCGCCAGCCATCCCCCGATGAAGTCCCTTGCCATCTCGATGGTCCCCTGTTCTGAGGCGAGGACCACCAGGTCATCGGCGTACAGGATCAGGAGGGGTGGCCGTTTCGGCCGCTTGCCATCCGCCAGCTTCCACCTACCCGCCTCTTTCTGAAGGTCTCCCTCCAAGTCGTGCAAGGCGATGTTGGCTAGGAGCGGCGACAGGATGCCCCCTTGCGGGGTTCCCCTCTCCGTCTCTGTGAACGCCGCCCCCTCTATGGCGCCAGCTCTAAGCAGGCGCCGGATGGCCCGGCGCATGGCCGGGAACGTCCCCAGTTTCGCCAGCAGGGCCTCATGGTCCACCGAGTCGAAGAACTTTTCGATGTCGGCGTCCAGGACCCACTTCGGCGAAAACTGGATCGAGATGCGGATCGTCACGATCGCGTCCGCCACGCCCCTGCCCTTCCGGAAGCCGAACTGGTGTGGCGAGAATCTCACCTCCCACTCGGGTTCCAGTGCAAGCGCCATGAGCGCCTGCAGGGCCCTGTCTTGGATCGTTGGGATGCCCAGCGGCCGGAGTTCTTCCAAACCCTCCTTTGGGATCCATCGCCTCAAAACGGGCGAGACCCGCTGCCGGAGGGACAGCCGTCGGGCAAGCCGCAATTTCTGACCATCGGTCAGGTTGCGTTCCCCGTCGATCCCGGCGGTGCCCTTGCCCCGGTTTTCCTCCGTGACCCGGGCAACCGCCACGCAGCGCGCCGCGAAGCTGGCAATCAACCGCTTCTGTAGCTTGTGCACTCTGTCTCTGTCTCCGCGCATCGATGAGCTGAAGATCGTCTTCTGGAGCCGGAACACCTGCCCGCGGAATTTCTCCATGGGCAAGGTGCCCCATTCATCGGTCAGGCATTTAGCCTCCCGCATAGTTTGTCCTCCTTCTTCTGTTCCCCATGCCATCGGCCGGAATTCGGCATATCCCACCCGTTACAGGCGGGCATTTGCTTGGTCCGGCCTCCTGCCCCGCGCCGCCATGCGGCGGACCGCCTCCTCGGTTGCCCGAGAGGCGGCGCGGGTGACCCCGTTTCCGGTCGGCGATATTGCGGTGGGTTGGACCCGGGCGTATTCGCCGGGGGCGTTGCCGATGATGCCGGACGATGTCCAACGCGTCCGGCGGCTACCCCAATGCCTTTTGGCCGCGGGGCGTCATCTGGTTGCCCCGCTTCCTCCTTACGGCGATTAACGTCCTTCGTGTTCCTAGGCCTTCCCACCTGTGCTGCGCGTCACGCGGCCCAGCTGCCGCGCGTCGCGCTTTTCATCCCGCTTCACCGCGGGGTCGTTGTCCGAGACCCCGCGACTGGGATTGCTGTCAGCCTCTCACCTGAGGCGGCGGGAATCGGGCCCTGAGGCCCTCACCCGCTCGCCGACAGACCGTTCCGACGGGGATCCAAGCGAAGGATCCCCGCCAGCCGCCCTCCTCGATCAAAGATCGATTGCAGGCGGACGGGTCGCAGTTATGAACGTCACCATTTCGCGCCCATCGAGCGCGCTTCTCTCAACCTGTCTGTCAAAGAACGGGGCCACCTCGACCCACAGCTCACCGGATCACCAGCCGTTCCAACGCCCGGTTCAGATCGGAGAGACGTACGAGGATCTTCCCGCCGAGCCGCACATGCGGTATGCGGCGGAGTCGAATGTCCTCGCGCGTCTTGCGCTCCGACTGCCCGAGGTACGTAGCCGTCTCCAAGACGGACATCACCTGCGGCGGATCCCGCCGGATATCGGCGAACTCCGCTGGCGTCGCGGCCTGCTGTTCCGCGCTGCGAGTCACTGCGCCCATCACCCCCACGATGGATCAGACCCCCCACGGAAGGGAAACGAACCACGGGGTTCATAATGCCCGAACGATATTTAACTGGCTTTCTAAGAGATTCTTACAGAAACGATAATCCGGTGGTTCATAAGGCCTCTGCGGTCCCTCCGACGAGGGTCAAACCGCCTGCGCCTCTTCACGGCCGGAGGCGTCCGACAGATCCAGCAGTTGGGTGTCACCTCGTCCCGATTTCCGGCCCCTTTATCCCACTCGGCCCGGCAACATCGCGGGTCGTGAAACGGTGTCGGCCAACAGAGATCCCCCGCACTATTCTGTTACGCCAGCCCTGGCGTTTGACAGCCTGCCGTGTCGGTCGCATCATGGATTCGAGATGAGCATCACCCTCCAGCTTGACTTACCGGATTCGCTGATCGAGGAGGCCCGCACCCAAGGGCTGCTGGAACCCGGCCAGATAGGCGACCTGTTAGCCGTCGAACTGCGCCGCCGCCAAGCCGCCTCAGATCTCCAGCGCGTGCTCGGTGCGATCCGCAGCCAACCCGGCGAACCCCTGGCCGCGGACGGGACCGGCGAGGAGATCGCGGCCGCACGAGCGGCCCGCCGGACGCGTGAAGCTGGTCGCTGACACGAACGTACTGGTATCCGGCATCCTGTGGGAGGGTCCGCCGGCGCGCCTCCTCGACGCGGCCCTTTCTGGCGGGGTCCGTCTCTTCATCAGCCCCGCAATCAGGCGGGAACTGGCCGAAGTCCTTGATCGCCCCAAGTTCAGCGCCAGACTGCGCGCCTCCGCAACGACCGCCGAAGTCCTGGTGCCCCGGCTGGCGGGAGCCTGCCATGAAATAGCCGCCGCAGGGATTTCACCGCCAAAAGGTCTCCGCGACGCCGACGACTCTCACGTCCTGGCCTGCGCGGTGGCCGCGGGGGCCGATGTGATCGTCTCCGGCGACCGCGATCTCCTCGCCCTCGGTTCGTTCGAGGGCATCCCAATCATCGACGTCGCCGCGGCCCTCGGGATGCTGCCACCCGCAACCCCGTAAGGCAGTCTGCAACGACGGCCATCGGCTTCGGGCGACGAAACCCGGCCGAGCGGGGCATCTCCGTAGCGGGGTGCCTCTGACCGTTCCGCAACAGCACCCGCCAGTGCGTTAGATACTCTTGAGGAGCCTCAGGGCTCCCTCGTCTCCTGCGGGCATGGGCCGTGCCCTGGAGGTCCCACTCGAATAGGCCCGATAATGTTCACGACGCGCACCTTGCGGTGCGCTCAACCACGCCACCCCTGGGGTGGCCGCCAACCAAACCTGGTGGCCACCAAGGGCGGGGCTCTGTCTCCGATCCGCGGGCGCCACCTTTCAACCCCACGAAAGGAGACACCACGATGACTCAACACACCGGAGTTATCCTATTGGAGGAGATAGCCCCTCGCCTGCGGAACATTATCCCACATGCGATCACGCCGGTCGGGGCGGAGGATGCGGAGGAGCTGGTGCAAGATTCGCTGGCCATAGCGGCCCAGATGCTTGATAGCCTGGAGCGGCGCGGCAAGCGGGTCACGCCCGGTAACGTATGCCATTACGTGTCGCTCCTGATGAAATCCGGGCGCCGGAGCCACGGTTCTAGCGGAACGGACATCCTGGCGGCATCTACGCAACTCGCCAAGAGAGCCTCAGTTCGTTCGCTCGCGGAACCCGCCGCCACGGAACCCGAGACGAGCGACGAGATCCCACTCGGCGAGTTGCTGGCTCACGACGGCGACGACCCGGCCCAGTGCGCCGCTCGGGAGCTTGACTGGCGCGACTTCTTGGCCAGACAGGATCCGCGGCACCAATCGATCGTTGAGAATCTAGCGACGGGTCACACCTGCAAGCGAACCGCGTCGTCATACGGCCGCGGATCGAGTTGGGCCCACCAGGCCAAGCTCGCGTTGGCGACCCACCTCAAAGAATTCTTCGGGGAGGACGCCATAGCCGACGCCCTGCGCGCGCCGGCCTGGCGCGCGAACGTCATCGCCGAGCACGAGCGGGCGACATGTCGGGCGGAGCGGCGGGATGGGCAGAGGGTCCCATAGACGCGTGCCCAGAAGGAAATCCGCGGTGCCCGAAAGGGTGGGCTGGCTTTCCTTTAGCTTTCCCTAACCACCCGTCTTTGCCCGTGCCCAGGACAATCCACCAAGAATTTTCGCGGTTGTAATCCTGCGCGCAGCCACAGATGGCGCGCATCCGATCACCTGGATCCACACACCCATGCCACTTCGTCGCCCCCGTCACCGGGCGACATGATGCGCCTCGCGCTGGAGTACGAGGTTCACTTTGGCGCAAGCCGCCTCGCTGATCTTGTCCGGCGCGAGATTCCGGACGATGACTATGAGCCGGGCCCTATCCACCAGCGCCTCCTTTCCCTGCCCTGGGCCGACGTGTTCTCGACGAACTACGACACGCTGCTCGAACGCACCCGCCGTCTCGTGCCCGAACGCGATTATGAACTCGCGCTCGTGCCAGCCTCGGTTCTTGCTGAGCCAGGAAGCCGCAAAATCACCCAACCCTTTGCGCCGACCTCACGGCACCCGCGTTCCGCCACCCGTCTGGCCCGAACCGCCACTGAATCCTCGAAAAGGTCGCCCGCCCAAGGGACACATCCCATGTAGAAGAGCCCAGACCTGTGATCACTCACTATCGGTTGATGTAACACGAAAGAGTCAGGATACCCCCAACAAAACTGGCAAGATTCAGCATCGCTGACGCAACTATCGCTCCGGCTAACCCACGCACAAGGCGCAGGCGCCATAAGAGGGCCGCCTCGATGACCACCGCCCCAGCTTCGATCGCAGCAACCCCGTAAATGACCAAGTTTTCCGGTACGTACGCCATCAAGATCCAAAGCATCTGAGCAACAGGATTCGTGGCGAGATTCATTAAGGCGACAGCCTCGGATCCACGCGCCTGCCGAATGGAGGTAACCACATTCGCGCACAGCACCTCAAGAAGCACCGTCACAAGGATCCCCACCAAGACCACATCCAAGGCAATCATGAGCGTCGCCCCCACCTCGCGCGGCGAGTCCGCGCCCTGAGCCCGGCCATGCCTGCCGCACTCGTCGCCACCAATAGCAGCATCGCCGCCGCCGGCCTCGCCACCCATCTGCGACATGACGTCTCTCTCCCTCTGTCCTCGATCACGAGCCGATCCGGCAGCCCTCGGATTGCAAGAAGCGCCGTATTGTCAGAGTTCACCCAAGGCAAAGGAAGGTCCGACGGCCAGAGACCGGTTCCCGTTCGAATGACGGCGCCAGACCTAAGAATAGCCTCGGGATCGACGGCCCAGGCTTTCTGAAGGTTCCGGGGCACAGCGATGAGCTGGATGCCCTCTCGATGCATGTTCCACGGCAGGGCAAGCGGCTCCAACGCCAGCAACGAGGCCGTGCCGTCGTCACGCACGCGCAATACTGTGCTCCCCGGACCACCCCCTTCCATGTCCCGGGGCCAAAGATAGAAGGTATGGTCCTGATAGTCGCGGATGTTAACGATCCGGACGCGCTCGGCCTCTTTGGTCCAGCGCTGGGCCACGGGCCGGCTGCGTCCCAAATCGGTCAACAACGCGTTGGCCCTCAACGCAGTGGAAGCCATGGACCCGCTCGCGGCGATGGCGAGGCACGCCCAGCGCGCGATCCTCCTACGACTAATGCTCATGGGGTTCTGTATCACACCGAGGTCAATACAATCCTGCCGTGTGACGATTGCGCGAAATCGATCAAGCCCCAGCTGATTCCACGTCGGCAAACACCGACGCCGCAGTCCCGCTCCTCACCACCCCGGCACCATGGACGACCTCGGTGCCCATCAGGAAGATCTTCAGCCGTCCCGGCAGTCTCCGCAGATCAAACACTCGGGCAACCCTCCATCTTCGCGCTCAGACAGAAATCGTGCCGATGGGCATCGGGGCGGCACCGCCCCTTCTGCCGGAAGCTGCTGTTCCCATCTCCGCCAGCACGACTATCGGTCGTTTGTTCCCTCGTTTCTCGTGTCAATTGAATATTTTGTCAACAATGCGTCCAGAACCGAAGATTCCTCTGCGCGCCACGAGACGCTTTGCTACAGGCCGTTGTACAGTCCAAATCGAACTGCTGGGTCATCATGAGGCCATTCTGGTCTGCTGGGCACGCAGGCGGCGTTCGGCCTGCAGCCGCTCCCCGTGGCACTTGAGGCATCCGCTCTGGCGCACCCATTCCCGTGCGCGTCCGACCAGCGCCGCCCCGTCAGCCAGGCATAACTTCGTCTTGATATGCTCGCGGTGGCTCTCCACTGTCTTGATGCTTAGGCCGAGCCGCTCGGCGATCTCGCGCGTCGAATGGCCCGTCCCTATGAGCCGGAACACGTGCAATTCCCGGCTGGACAGCTTTTCGATGCCCTCGGACGGCGCGGGCGCATCCCGGCGGAATGTGCGCTTTAGGATTCCGAGGGCGGTGTTGGCGCGCAAGAAAAGGTCACCCGCTGCAACCGCCCGCAGCGCTGCAATCAGACGGTCGGACGGCTCGGCTTTAGTCATAAAACCATCCGCCCCAGCGCTGATGGCGCGCTCGGCATAGAGATCCTCGTCGACCGAGGAGACCACCAGGAACGACATGTTCGCGTAGAGCGAGCGCAGGCACTTGATCAACTCCAGCCCGTCACCGCCGGCAATGTCCACGTCGAGTACGACCAGGTCTGGTCTTGCGGTATCCATGAGTCGGCGAGCCTCCGCCACGGTGCCCGCCGTGCCAACCACCACGAATTCCGGCGTGCGGGTCAGGATCTCGGCCAAGGCGTCCCGAAACAGAGGAAACCCATCGATGATCGCGACTCGTGATCGTCGATGTGGCCCAGCAGAACCGTCGGTCTCCAGACCCGCCCGCGGCACGACCCGGAACCGCACGCCCCCATTACGACTAACCATGATGCTTCCTCCCGCGCCCGCAATCCCCTTTGGATGATCCGTCGGTATGGCTCATATCATGATAAACAAACCATCTGCGAGAGATTGCGGAAATTCCTCATGCCACGCGCACGCCCACGGATCCCCAGCTCAACCCGATCCACCATCCCGGCGAACGGCCTCATGGACATCTCTTGCCCCCGCCCCCTCCTTCTCAGCTCCAACTATACCCTTATCCACGCAATCCACGATCGCCACCACGAGCTGCACCTCAAGCGGATCCCAGAATTTGATCTTCTTCGCCACCGCCCAGGCTTCCGCGGGCCGTCCTTCCCGCACGAAACCCCAGGCCACCAATAACGCCGCATCCTCCGTCTGGTCGCCTTCCCTCTCCAGGACCGGTGCCAGCATGCACCGGACCTGATCATGGCACTCGGCCCGGTCGTAGAGTCTAGCGAGGGCCAACATCCGATAGTCTCTCTCTTTCTCGTCCCGAAGTCCTGCCGCCAACGCCACGGCCCGCTCCAACACCTTCAGTGCCCCATCCCTTTGCCCCTCGTCCAGTTGCCGCCGCGCCAATTCGGCCAGCGCCTCTCCCTGGGCCTCGGCCCCATTGATCATCTCGATGACCCCAAGGGCTGCCTCCCAGGCATTGTTTTCCGCAACCTCTTCGGCGATCTGCGCAAGCGCCCTGCCCCCATCCCGTCCCGCCAAGTCCTGCGCCATCCCGCGCGCCCTTTCGACATTTCCCGCGGCCGCAAAGGCGCGTGCGACATCGACCGTCAACTCATCCTTCTCGTCATCCTCTGCATTCGAAATCAAATCTTTCGCGCGTTTCAGCAATTCCTCGGCCAGTGCCTTGTCCCCGAAGCCATGGCTCAGGCGGCCCAGGGCGGCGAGGGAACGAACCTCATCGGACACCTTTTCAAACGGCAGCGCCTTCGCGTCCGAAGGCCACGGGGCGCCCTTCCCTCCCACGTCTCGCCACCGCGCATTTCGCAGAAAAGCCATGACGGTCTGCTTCGCGTCGGCCTTGTCCCCCGCCGCAAGGCACTCCGTGGCCGCAGTCAAATATGCCTCCCTCCTCAATACGGGATCGAACCGATCCGCCAGAGCCAACGCCTTGGAGTATCTTCCAGACTTCACCAAAGCCAATAGGAGGCCTCCCTCCAGCAGCGCACGATTCAGATCAGTGGCCCCGGATACCATCTCCGCGGAACCTTGCTTTGCCCCAATAAAGAGGTCTACGACCTCGGAAAGTATCGCGCCGGCCTCCGCCTTTTTTCCTGCCACAAGCAGCATGCGCGCGACCAACAATAGGCTTTCTGCTCTCGCTTGGCCCGCTTCCGCCCGGCGGGCGACGGACACGTACTCCGACACCGCTGGCCCAATACATTCGAGCGCCCCCCAATCCTCGTCCGCGTTGGCGACCATCGCATCGTGCGCCCAGAAGACGCAATCCGCAGCATCCTCCGCTGTCTTGTTCAGCGCCGCAGCCACAGACACCAATGATACCGCCCAATCCCCCCTCTTGACCCCACATAACACCAGCGCCGCCTCGAGCGCCGCCCGGCCCGCCGGTCCGCCAGAGCCGTCCTTCCACCCCGCCATGATCCCCAAGAGTTCTTTGAAGAGCACACCCGCCTTCTCTCTCTGACCCGCTTCGATGTGCGCCGCGATGAGCACCGGAAGGACATCCACCCGCTGTGAGACACCCTTGATCAGGGCGACGATCCGCTCTGCCTCCGCACCCTCACCCGCCCCAGCACACGCCACTGCAATCTGGCCCAGGCAATGATCCCGTGAAAGGGTATCGTCACTTTCCTGCCCTTGGATCCTCTTCGCCGTTGCGACAGCGCGATCCCATCGGCCCAGGGACGCATAGCCGAGGGCAAGCTGCGCCCACATGCCCGAACGCGCCCCCCCATCGTCTCCCTCCGCGGCTAATTTCTCGGCCTCGGCCAACGTCTGATCCGCCGCCTCCGCCCGTCCGCAACGAATGTGCGCCGCGGCGACTGCCGCCATCAGTCGAATCCTATCCGCGGCGTCGATTCTTCCCGTCTCTTGCAGCATTTCTGACAAGATGGATCCAGTCTCCCGTCCCGTCTCCTCCTGACCCGTCAGGTCTTGCGATGCGCCCACTCCGAATGCAACTGCGCACCACAGGGTGTGCACCATCACCGATCTCGTCCTCATGTGTCGCCGGGCCCCAGCCTGCGACGCATGGGGTCCCAACACCCAGCACCCGCGACCAAGCCGTGCCAACATCGACGCCCTCATACCGACTATACAATCGCAACGCCCGTGCTTGCGGCCAATTTTTCTGGCGGCCGCCACGATTCCCCGGACCCGGCTCCTCAACGCTTCCATGCCTCCCAATGGTGCTACTGTCCCGCTCGTCGCCCCCCTCCCGCCCCACGCTCCCTCAATTGCCACTTCACCGCCTCGAACCCCAAAGGAATCACCACGATCCCAGTCAGAACCGCGAAGACGATCACTCCGGCACCAACACTGCCGAGCAGGCACGATCCACAGCCACGACGTCCCTCTCCCGCAACCCTGTTCTCTTGGATTTGCTCGGTTCTCACCACCTCTGCCTCCTCTGCATCCGACATGCGTCAACCACCCCGCTTCCGGGCGGTCATTTGCCCGATGTTTCACTCCCGCCGCCCCAGTCTCCCGGTGGCCGCGTCGCCTTGGGAATCGACCGACCAACGCCACAGGCATCCCTCGTCCCGCGCATGTTCACCCTAACGTGCGCCGGTTGCGGGCGATCCATCGCAACCACGCCCCCGCTCCAGCGGATCGTCAGCACCTGTCTCGCAACGACCCAGCCGATCGCGTCTTGCATTATGTCACCTCCAACGGTTTCCCTCGCACAACCCAAAAGGAACACCCATGACCCCGACCTCTCGGCCTGGGCCACGGGCGGGCACCGTGTCTTTTCCCCGGACGCAGCCGGGCGCCACCTCCGGCCTCGCGTTTTCCCCAAAGCGCGGGGACGCAGGTTAGGCGCGTACGTCATATCTTGGCGTCAGCCGGACAGGCGGGACCCATCCGGCACCTCGCAAACCTTCTGTGGGGACCATCTCGCCCCGTCTACGGAGAGGACGTCGCCACCACACAACGAAACCCGCGGTTACCGCTACAATTACCGGAACCAAAGCCCTCTCGGAAAGACGAGCGCAGGGTGACGGGATTATCATAGGCCCACGACCCGCCCCGCAACACGCGATACCGCTGCCCGCCGCCGTCGTCCGAAAGCCCTGGCCACTCGCGTTTCGCTTCTGCGGTATGCATGCTCGCCCGATACCAATCCTCGCACCACTCCCAAGCGTTGCCGCCCATGTCGAAGAGCCCGAAAGCGTTCGCCGCAAAGCTCCCCACCGGAGAGGTCTTCGAAAACCCGTCGTTGCTCACTCCATAGTTCCCCGCGCCTTGCGGCGGCGGCCACGCCTCGCCCCAAGGGTACTTGGCATTGCCCACCGCCGCGTCCCACTCCTGATCGGTCGGCAACCGGTACTGCCTCCCCTCCTTCTGGCTCAGCCAAGCGCAGAAGGCCTTCGCGTCCTCCCACGACACATTTACCGCCGGGTCGTCGGGCGTCTGTTCGAAATTCGGTTTGTCCCACACGCGTTTGGTCTCGTTGACAAAGGTGTTGTAATCCCTGACTCGCGTCTCCCAGACGCCGAACAGCACCTTGGTCCCCGGCACAGGGACAAACTTCATCCCGAGAGAATTGACAAAGGGATTCTCGCGGGTGGCTGATCCGGGATCACGGCCTTCCTGTGCCGGTGCCGCGTCGCTGCTATCCTTAAATATGTTCCTGTACGGGTTATCCTCCGGCAGCGGCGCCGATTCGGCGTTCCCACGCATTCCCTCGGGCTGTATGGGTCCCTGCGGTTCCGCCTTGCCCCGCCCGGCAGCCGCATCCCGGATCTGCATCAGCAGCCCCACGTCGGCCCCGGCTTCCTTCAGGCGCTTGAGATCGGCCGCCTCGATCCCGCCAGAGTACCCGCGCTCTTTCACCAATTGTCCGCCTCCGCCGGGGCCGTGCCCGCGCCCAGTAGGGCGGCGACATCGTCGGCGGTGAGCGGACGGTCCTGCGCGGGCGCAGGGTCCCCCATCGTGAGCCACAGGCCAGCGCCGAGAACCGCCCCCACAACAAACTTTCTCATCATTCTCCCCCCATCCGCGAACTTGGTCGCTTGAACGTGCGAGAGCCTTATCCTCTCGCGCCAACGCGAGCCGCGAATGGATTCGAACGCCGAACCGAAAGCGGAAAAAACGGCACTCATCACAGCCCCAACTTCTTCATGAAATCCTTCGCTTCATCGGAAAAGCCGTCGTTCTCGCCGGCATCGTCCCGGAGCGATCTCATCGCTTGCTCCTGGCTTATGCCGCAATTCGGACGATCTTCTCGCTTCGTGGAAAAGTAGGCTTTCCAGATGTATCTTTGAGATCTGCGGTCGCCATTCTTTGCTGCTTCGATAAGCCAGTGTATTGCCTCGCCCCGATCCGTCACACCGACGATCGCGCGGTCTTCCGGCGGAAAATCAAAATATACAACCCACAGTAATTGTTGACTGGACACTTTGCCTTCTTTTGCCTCAATTCTCCTGCGTGGCAGGCCCGTTCTCAAATCTTCCAATATATCGTTCCTCGTGTAGGCCGCGCCTCCGGGTGATTTCGCAGCCGTGCCCATCAACTCCTTCTTCGCTTCGGCAAGGCCCTGTTCCGCCGCCCTGCGGAACCACTTGTTTGCCTCCTCTCGATTCTGCGCGACACCCCGACCGTCCCGATAGAATACCCCCAAGTTGAATTGAGCGTTGGCTTGATTCTGCTCGGCGGCCTTGCGATACCACTTGATCGCCTCGCCGTCATCCTTCCCGACCCCCCATCCGTAGCCGTAGGCATTCCCCAAATCGTTCTGGGCGGCAGCAAGGCCACCCTCGGCGGCCCGGCGCCACCAGTTCACCGCCTCGCTGTCATCCTTCCCGACCCCCCATCCGTTGTAGTAGGCATCCCCCAAATTCTTCTGGGCGGCAGCAAGGCCACCCTCGGCGGCCCGGCGCCACCAGTTCACCGCCT
>CAZYWZ010000097.1:0-3346 GCA_964651705.1 uncultured Verrucomicrobiales bacterium | reverse complement strand
CCCCCAAATTCTTCTGGGCGGCAGCAAGGCCACCCTCGGCGGCCCGGCGCCACCACTTCACCGCCTCCCCGTCATCCTTCCCGACGCCCCTTCCGTTGTGGTAGGTATTCCCCAAATCGTTCTGGGCGGGGGCAAATCCCTGCTCCGCCGCCTTGCGAAAACACGCCACGGCGCGCAATGCGTCTTGTGGGACACCGTTACCGTCCCGGTGCCGGCATCCCAATTCATATTGGACTTTGGCGTCTCCTCCCTCAGGCTCCTCTGCCGCGCGTCCCGCTTGGCCAGAATCCGCGGACACACCTGCCGAGGGCGGCTGTGCGAACTTCAGCAAGCGGCCCGTCTTGTCGATAAATCCCCATTTCTCCCCTTTCGCCACGCCGGCAAAACCCTCGCTGAAATCTGAAGCGTGATCCCACTCGGGCTTGATGACCACGCGCCCGCCGCGGTCGATGAATCCCCACTTCTCATCTTCGGCCTGCACCGCTGCAAGCCCCTCATGAAAATCCAGCACAATTTCCCACTGAGCTGGAACGGCCATTCGGCCCTCTCTGTCGGTAAAACCCCACTTATCGCCGACCTGCACCGCCGCCAGCCCTTCGCGGAAGCCTTTCGTTGCAAATGTGTACGCCTGGACCGCTTTCCACTGCGGTGGGATGGCAACCCGACCATCGAGATCGATGAACCCCCAGCCCTTCTGGTTCCTTACTGCGGCCAACCCCTCGCTGAAGTCACAGGCATCCAGCCATTGCGGTTCGGATATGTAAGCGCCTGTCCTGTCGATAAATCCCCACTTTCCTAGGTCACGAGCCACACATGCACGCCCCTCATGAAAGTCTGAGGCTAAATCCCAGCGAAAATCGATGGCAAGGCGGCCCGTTTGATCGACGTATCCAAATACCGTATAAGTTGGAATTGCCTGTTTGAAGATCCCCGCGTACGGGTTGTTCTTGTCGTCTTCACTCGCCTCTTTCTTTTCATCCTCGGCGGCTTCTGGGGATTTCACCTCCCATGGGGGTGGCTTGGTGAGCACTTTCTCGACCCTAATCGGACCATCCTCAAAGGAGATCCCATAGATTTCATCTGAAGTCAGTTGATCACCTGACACGCGTTCTGGTATCCTGCCGAGGACATTGCCGGAGCCATCAATGATAAAATACCTTTCTTCTTGTTTTACCACGGCCATGCCATCAGAGAAGTCGCTTGCCGCATCGAATACGGCTTTGATCACTTCCTCGCCGCGCCGGTTTACGAATCCCCATTTCTCCGAGTCTTTCCTCTGGAAACGCAGCAGACCTCCCGAACACCTTTCCACTCTTTCCATTTCCGGACGAAGGATTTCGCGGCCCCGCTTGTCAATCAGACCGTGGCCGCCATCCCCCGCGACCGTGGCCACACCATCGGCAAAGCGCCCGACCCCAGTCCATCGAAGCGGGATGGCAACCTGGCCCGACTTGTCCACGAATCCCATCCGCCCGCTTTTCACCACCCCCGCGAGGCCTTCGCTGAATGAGCCGACCTGATCCCAGGGTAACGAATCCCCCTCTTGCGGCACCGCAGTCCCCGGTGCCACGGCCGCATCCTTGCCGCCTCCAAGACCCACCGATCCCGCCTCCCGGACCTCCAAGAGCAGCGCCGCGTCGGCGCCCGCGTCCTTCAGGCGCTTGAGATCGGCCGCCTCCGTGCCGCCCCGGTAGCCCCGCTGTTTCACCAGGCTGCCCACCTCCGCCGGAGTCATGCCGGACCCGAGCAGCGCCATCACGTCATCGGCGCTCAGAGGCCGATCTTCTCCCAATGCCGGATGGAGCGGCATGAGGAAAAGCGAAAAGACGAGAACCAACCACATATTCGTCTTGCCCATGACTCTAATCACCTTTCTTTTCGATCATCCAACGGCACGCCGGGAGTCGCCCCAGCCCCGCACATCCTGCTCAGAATATCGCTTCTCTCCGCTCATATCTGGCGAGGATCTCCCTTGCCTTGGCGTCACCGGCGTTTGCGCACACGCGGAGCCAATCCAGGGCTTCCTCCTTTTTGATGCAACATTTCCCGAGTCCACCTTCTTCGCTTCCGTCCCAGTCTCTTGTCCGGTTGATCGTCAGCTTTGTTCCTCCTGGCCGGAGCGCGGCGCGCTGTCGGGCACCGGGGGTTGTACGCTGCGCGGGTTCTCGGTTTCTCCCTCGAACGGAAGGCCTTGACTTGGAGACGAATTCCCCGCCCGGGTTCCAGCCGCCCGCTGAAGAACACAACGAAACCCGTTGACATCGCTACGGTCCCCGGGTTCACCGTAGCTGCGGCATGACGAGAGAAGGCGGTCGGGACCACTCCCGGCCCACGAACCGCCTCGCAGCGCGCGTCGATCTCCGGAGGTCTTGTACTTGTCTTCGCACCATTCCCACACGTTGCCGCCCAGATCAAAGAGTCCCAGAGCGTTCGCGGGGAAGCTGCCCACCGGCGCGGTGCGCGGGTACGGGTCACGGTAGCCAGGGATCATCTTCCAATCCGAAGGCAATGGGCCAATGCCCGACTCGCCGCCGGCGTAGTTGCCTGCCCCAACGGATGGCGGCCACGCTTCGCCCCACGGATACACGCCCTTGATCTTCTCGTCCTTGGCCTGCGGCGTGGCCCCCGGGTCCTCCCGGTCCCCGACACCCACCGCACAACTCCACTCGTGATCGGTCGGCAATCGATACTCATCACCCGCCTCGATCAACCCCGCGGCGCGCTCCTTCTTCGTCAGCCACGCGCAGAAGGCCCGCGCGTCCTCCCAACTCACGCACACCACCGGGTGATCTGGCCCCTGCCGTTCCGGAAACCTTGGGTCCTTCCAGCTGCCCCCAACCTGTTTCCAACCCTCGCCCCCCAACGTCTCCGCATCACCCGCCCCGTTGTACCCGGTCTCCCCCGCGAATGCCTCAAAATCCCTCACCCGCGTCTCCCAGACGCTGAACAGCACCTTCGCCCCCAGGACGGGCACGAATTTCATCCCGAGGGAATTGACTAAGGGATTCTCGCGGCTCGCCGATCCCGGATCGCCCCTCTCCGGTGCCGGTGCCGTGTCCTTGGCATGCCGGAATATGTCTTTATACGGGTTCTCCTCCGGCAACCGCACCGCCTCGGCGGCCCCACGCATGCCCTCGGGCCGGATGGGTCCCTGCGGGTCCGCCTTGCCCTGCCCAACAGCCGCCTCCCGGATCTGCATGAGCAGTCCCGCATCGGCCCCGCCCTCTTTCAGCCGCTTCAGGTCGGTCGTCTCCGCCCCGCCCGAGTACCCTCGCTGTTTCACCAGTTGCCCGACCTCCGCCGGGGTCGAGCCCGCGCTGAGCAGTGCCGCCACATCGTCCGCCGT
>CAZYWZ010000096.1:0-25995 GCA_964651705.1 uncultured Verrucomicrobiales bacterium | reverse complement strand
GCCAAGCTGGCGTTGCCTCTCTACCCGCAATTCGGGACGGAGCCCAACTGGTACTACATCCCCCCGAGGTGGGTGCCGCGGCGGTACCTTAGGCAGATGTTCGGGCCCGGGGTCGATGCGGCGGTCGAGCGGTACATGGCCCCGGACCGGGAGACGCTCGCGGTGTTGCAGCTATTCGGCAAGGACAACCACATCTGCCACCGGTACGAGATCAAGGAGGGGCCGAAGGTGTTCGACAAGGAGATCCGCGGTCGCCGCGTGGAGATCTACAACGATACCGTCATCGGCTACGACCGGGATGGGCGGGAGATCATCCGCTGCACCGTCGAGGAACCGTTGCACGTCAGGAGCGGCAAACATGCCAACAGCATCTGATTCCCGCGCGCTCAACGCGACCGCCGGGGCCGCGGCGGCGCGGTCGTTTGCGTATCGCTTCCTCGCCGAGGCCTTCGCCTTCCCCGAGCCGGATGGCTGGCGCTGGGTGAGGGACGGTGCGACGCGGGAGGCGTTGGCCGAGGCCATCCACGTGGCGTGGGCGGGGGTTCCCGAGCTGGAGGCGATGGCGGGGGCGGCGGCGCGCTCGGTTGCGGGCGTTGGGCTCGATGGGGCACGGGCGGACCACCTGAGGGCCTTCGGGTACACGATCCGGGGGGCGTGCCCGCCGCACGAGATCGAGTACGGGGACAACAAGGCGGACGCGCTGTTCCGGCCGCACCGGCTCGCGGATCTCTCGGCGCTCTATCGGGCCTTCGGCATCGAGGTTGATGAGTCGGTCCACGAGCGGCAGGACCACCTGGCGATCGAGTGCGAGTTCGCCTCGATCCTAGCCGCGCGATCCGCGCACGCGATCGAGACCGGCAATGCCGATGGGAGCGCCGCGTGCGAGGGGGCGTGGAGGCTCTTTTTGCGGGAACACCTCGGTCGATGGATCCAGGCGTTCGCGTCGCGCCTGGAGGCGTCCGGTTCGGCGGCCTGGATGCGCGATGCGGTGGCGCTGCTGCTCGGGATCGTCCGGGCGGATTGTGCGACATTGGGCATCGTGCCGGGCTCGGCCGACATCCAACTGGTGTCCTACGACGCGCGCGACGGGGATCTCTGTACCGAGGCGTGTGGCCTGGCTGGCGCAAGGCCGGGCGGGATGCCCCCGGCCTGATCGCCATGAGGCTCTCCTTCGATCACGACCTCGTCGAGGCGGCGTATCTCGCGCTGGGGCCGCGGCGCGATCCGGCGCGGGAGGCGATCTACGAGATCGGGGACCCGTCGGCGCGGGACGCGGCCTTTTGCTACCACGTGTCGGAGTGGTTTCGTGCCGCGGGGCTGGAGAAGCGGGTCCGGGACGCCTTCGCGGAGTGGCCGCTGGTCATCGGCGCATGCCAGGAGGCGGTCGTGCGGCGGGTGAAAAATCCCGCCGATGAGATGGCAGAACTATTTCGGGGCGGGGAGGGCGTGGCGCGCGTGGGCGTCGGCATCCGTTCGGCGCGGATCGCGGATGGGACATTCGTGGGGTTCCTGCGGCACGAGCTGTGCCACATCCATGACATGATCGACCCCGCGTTCGGGTACCCTGGGCCTGGCGCGGTGGGCGCGGGCATCGAGGGCTCATTGCATCGGGAGCGGTATGGCCTCCTGTGGGATATCGTCATCGACGGGCGGCTGGGGCGGCGTTTTCCCGAGGATGGGGGATTCGCGGCGGCCCTGGGGCGGCACCAGAAAGCGCTGGAGCGCGGATTCGGGTTCTTGCCCGAGGCCGAGAGGGAGGGGCTATTCGCGGCGCTCGCTGCGGAGGACGCCCCGCACCATGACCGCCTGTGGGAGATCGCGAGCGACCCGAGGCGGCGGGGTGCCGAATCTGGCGCTCGGATGCCGGGAGGCGCATGCCCGGTCTGTGGCTTTACGACCTTCGAATGGGCCGAGAGCGAGGCCGTGGCCGGCGCGGCGAAGGCGATCGCGACGGAGTTTCCCGAGTGGTCCAGCGAGGAGGGCTGCTGCGGCAGGTGCGCGGAGTTATATGCGGCGGTCGCCGGGGCTTCGGTCCCCGCGACGGTGCTGCTGCCGACGCGCGGTGGGCGTGCGACCTGGGGGCGCGTGGCATGACGGCGGATCCCTTTGGGCGGGTCGTCGATTATCTGCGCATATCGGTCACCGACCGGTGCGACGAGCGGTGCCTCTACTGCATGCCGAAGGGTTATCGCGGCTGGGCGCGCCGCGCCGATCACATGACCGCCGACGAGATCGTCCGCGTGGCGGATGCGGCCGCGCGGATGGGGTTCCGGAAATTTCGCCTGACCGGCGGCGAGCCCCTCGTGCGGGAAGATATCGTCGAGATCGCGCGGCGGATCTGGGATCTCCCCGGCGCGCAGACGCTGGGGATCTCGACGAACGGGACCCGGCTGGCGCCGTTGGCCCGAGACCTGAAACAAGCGGGCGTGCGGTCGGTCAACGTCAGCCTCGACGCGCTGGATGGCACCCTGTATCGGCGGATCACGGGCGGGTCCGTGGAGCGGGTGCTCGATGGGATCGATGCGGCGCTGGCGGCGGGATTCGAGGTGGTGAAGCTCAACTGTGTCCTGATGCGCGGGTTCAACGAGGGGGAGTATCTGCCGCTGATCGAATTCGCGGCGGCGCGGGGGATGCCGATCCGTTTTATCGAGCTGATGCCCGTCTCTCGGGCGGGTGAGGTGCTTGGCCCGGCATTCCTTTCCATCGGCGAGCTGATGGGCCGTCTGGAGGCGCGGGGAGGGCTGGCGCCATTGCCCGATTTCCGCCCGGGACACGGACCGGCCAAGTACTACGCTTTCGAACCGCTGGGCGCGAGGATCGGGTTCATTGGCGCGATGACCACGCCACATTTCTGCGGGACATGCAACAAGCTCCGGTTGACCGCCGATGGGCGGCTGAGGCCCTGCCTCGGCCGCCACGGCGAGATCGATCTGCTCCGGCCCATGCGCGTTGGGGTATCGGGACCGGAGGATGCGCTCCGGGAGGCCATCGAGAACAAGCCCGAGAACCACGGGTTCTCGCAGTGCTATCAGCCGGATCGACCTATGACGGCGATCGGGGGTTGAGGCTCGAGTCCCGGCGATGGAGTGGTTCCAAATACGGAAAAAAGGGTCCGTGTGTCGCCTTGTGCGCAAGGACGGTGGACGCCATGATCGGCGCGGTTCGATGCCGTTAATGGTGGATATTAGAAAGACGAATCGCCATTCATTTGGCCAAACCGAGGAGGGCACGAGATGAGAGAGCTTAGTTTGATCGCGGTCCTGATTCTCGCCACGGGGTTGCGGGCGCAGGCGGCGTGGATCGCCGGAGAGGACATGGCATTGAACGAGAAGCCGGACGAGCCGGACATGTTCCACGACGACACGCTGAACCCGAACTCGCTGGTGCCGCAGTGGAGCTACGGCTACCGGTTCACGCTGGAATCGACGAACCTGACGCTGTTCGCGACTGGCGACCATACCGACGGGACCACGTATGCCGACCTGGAGGGCTTTATCGGTAACGGAGTCTCGGTGTTGGTCAACGTGGGCAATGCGCCGATCGTAATCAACAACGGGCCTGGGCCGCTGGCGGATTTGAATCCCGGCGAGATGCACCTGCATCCCAGCCCGGCCAACGCCTACGCCATCGTCCGCTGGACCTCGCCGCTGGGCGGGGATTTTGACCTGTCGGCGTACTGGTACGACCAGGATCCGTACGGCGGCAACGGGGCGTCGGCGCACATCCTGGTCAACGGCGCGCTGCTGTTCGACGAAGCGTTCGACAATGGCGGCGGGACATCGGCGGTGCAGACGGTCTCCCTCAACGTGGGCGACGTCGTGGATTTCGCGCTGGGCTCCCGCGGCGATTTTTCCTACGACGGGACGCGATTCGACGCATCGGTGGGCGCGGCGATTCCCGAGCCGTCGGCGGTGGGCGCGCTTCTCGCGGCGTGTGTGGTGGCGTGGCGGATGCGTCGGCGCGAGGCGTGATCCGCATTGTCGGCCGACCGGCGGGGAGAGGCGTGGCGCGCGCGGGGCGTGGCCTGCTCGGTTCTGGCGGTCTCCCGAACAAAGAAAAAGGGATCATGTGTTACTTGATTGAGGTCAGGCGGGGGCGGATATTGGTGCCACGCCCTTCCCCGCGCCATCGCTGCGGGAAGTCGCGAGAGCCTTGGATCCGACGGGAGCCCGAGGCGGACGGGGTGCGGGTGTGATGCCCGGAGGAGGGACAGAGAGTGAGTGCGAGTGGATGCATGCGGGCTGGTCTGGTGGCGACGGCGGTCGGGCTGGCGATCCTGCCGGTGACATTGCGGGCGGTGAGCATGGATTTGGTCTGGGTGGGGGAGGCGGGCAACGCCCCGGATCCGAGGAACACCAATTCGATCCCGGGGATCGGGTCGGTGGGCTACGGGTACGCGATCGGCGAGTACGAGGTGGTCAACGCGCAGTACGTGGAGTTCCTGAATTCCGTGGCGGCGGCGGACACCTACGGGTTGTACGGCGCGAACATGACGTCGGTGGGGGTGGGGGGGATCGAGCGCTCGGGCATGAGCGGCAGCTACACCTACAGCGTGAAATCGGGCTATGACAACATGCCTGTGGTCTACGTCTCCTTCTACGATGCCGCCAGGTTCGTGAATTGGCTCGAGAACGGCCAGCCGGTCGGGGCGCAGGGCGCCGGCACGACGGAGAGCGGGACGTACACGCTTTTCACGAGTGGCGCGACGACGACGAACATCAGCGGGCGGGCGCCCGGGGCGAACTGGGCGATCCCGACCGAGAACGAGTGGTACAAGGCGGCGTATCACGATCCCACCGGCGGCGGGGCGACCAACGGCTACTGGCTGTATCCGACGCGGAGCAACGCGATCCCGAACAGCCGGCCCCCGAACGCGACGGATCCCAACAGCGCGAATTTTTTCCGCGAGGTCAACCCGCTGACGGACGGGACTAACGACGGGTACGCGAAGACCTCGGACAACTACTACAACGGCGCGACCAACTACCTGACCGACGTGGGCTCGTACGGCATCGCGACCAGCTATCACGGCACCTTCGATCAGGGAGGGAACGCATCGGAGTGGACGGAAAACCCGACGCGCACGGTCCGCAACGGGAATTGGAACAACACCTCCGCGAGCCTCCGGTCATTCTCCTATCTGGCGCTGGCCCGGGGCACCGAGAGCGGTGGCGTCGGCTTCCGGGTGATGGCGATGGCGATACCGGAGCCGGGGAGTGGGGCGGCCATGGTCGGCGGCGTGGTGTTGGCCCTGGGGATCGGCGTGGCCCGTTGGCGCGGGCGAGCGGTGGCGTCGCGTCCTCGGCGCTTCATCCGGGGGCGTGGGCGATGAGTGCGCCGCGCTTCGGTGGCGGGGGGGAAGGCGGCGGTGCCGGGGCGGTTCATCGGATGGAGTGGCGGGGAAAGGTCGCCTGGCGCACGCCGGGGCTTGGCCCCGCGGTCCTGCTCGCTTTTCTGGCGGCGGTCCCGGCATGGTCGCAGGCACCGTCCAATGCCCGCATGCTCTCGGTGCTCGAGAAGGTCGTGAAGGAGAAGGGCCTGCCCATCACCGCCACCGGGTCGTTCCTGACCGGGGACAAGTTCAAAGATCCGCTGACGGGCGGCACCTCGGACTTCGACATGACGCTGCGGATGCCGGGCGACGTGTCCGACGCCGAGGCGGCGAAGAAATGGCGGGAGATGAAGCAGGTCCTGGAGGCCGAGATCCGCAAGGAGTTCTCGCCCGCGGAGGCGAACAAGATCCTCGCCAGGACCAATCTCTACCCGCCGGATCAACTGATGCCGCCGGGGAGCATCCAGACGCAGCGGCAGGCGGCGGGCCAATTCCGCAAGCTCAATGCGGTGCCAAGTCTCGACCCGGCGTTGAACAGCTACCATGCCGGGAGTGACGTCCTGAATCTGACGCCCGATCAATGGAAGGCGGCATCCGAGGGACTCTATGGGGAGGGCGGGGCGGAATTCCGCAAGGTGTACGACCACAAGGCCGGACGGACCTTCGTGGCAATGCCCGACGCGAACGGCAAGGTGGAGGTGATCCGGGTCAAGAATCCGGGGCCGTTCAGTGGGGCGTGGGCGGAACTGACGCCCGAGGGCCGCGGCGGGCTCATCACGCAGCTCAACCACAAGACGCTCGACCTGCTCGCCGAGGGCGACGAGCGCGCGGCCATGAAGAACATCGCGCGCATGCTCGATGAGCACGCGGCGTTCCAGAGGGAACTCGGCATCGACCTGGGGGGCGACGCGAAACTGAAGGGCATGCTCTCGAAGGGGCAGCCCCTGACCGGCGATGAGTCGAAGCTGCTGCGGAAGCGGATCTTGGAGATGGAGATCCAGAACCAGTTCATGCTCCGGCAGGCGGGGGATCCCGACCTGTTGCGGAAGATTGCGAAGAGCCCGGCGTGGCAGCGGATGATGGACGCGGGCATCGGGGCGCTCGACACGATCGACAAATTGCAGAAGTTCATGATGGTGTTTGAGGTGGCCAACATCGCGCGGGGATATGTGAAGGGCGACGACGATGCCTTCGCCAAGGGGCTGTATAAGTTCGCGCTGTCGTTGGGGGCGGGCACGCCGGCGGCGATGGCCGAGATCGCGGATCTGGCGATGGAACTCACCAAGGCGCTGGGCGTGGGCCTAGCGAACAAGCACCTCGACGTGCTGGACTTCCTGCAGGGCCTCGGGCGCGATCACGTGCGGGACCAGACCACGATTAGCGACGCGAGAGATCTGTTGCGGCTTTGGCCCACCGAGGCCGCCTTCCTGGCGGCGGTCGAGGCGAGGGCCCGCGACGCGCATCCCTTCGACACGCCGGTGGACAAGATGCAGCGCGAGCTTTGGGCCGAGAGATCTCTGGCGTTGTACCGGAAGGTGGTCAAGGACGTGGCGAAGCAGTGGTGGGACCTGGTGGATATCGCGGAGGGACAGGGCTATCAGCTGTCGGTCTCCGGAGCGGAGCCGGTGACGGCGCGCCGGTTTCGGGTGACGGTGCCGAACGAGGAGGGGAGAGCGACCGTGACGGCGCGCGTGCGCGGGATGCGGCTCGACGCGGGCTACCTGACCGCCGAGTTCGACCGGCTCGCGGCCTTCGATCCCGCGCGGTTGGGTCCGGACCGGGAGGGCGGCAAGGTGCGCGTCTATTATGAGTGGATCGTGAACGGAAGGAGCATCGAGCGATTTCGGTCGGAGCCGCATCTGACGGTGAGGGGTCTCGCGCCCGGAGAGCACACGATCCTCGCCCGGGTCCACTACTCCTATCTGCCCAAGGAGACGTGGTTCTTTTTGAAGCACGACGGTTTTGCGGCGGCGACCGTGACGGTTGCCGCGGGCGAAGAGGCGGAGGAGCCCACGGGGCAGGTGGCGGGCGAGGGGGCGGGATCGCGTGGGGAACCCCCGACGCATCCGGGCGGGGTGCCTGGCGGTCCGGCACCCGCGCCGACCGCGGAGATGGGCTCAGGGGAGACATCGGGGGGGCCGCGGGCGGCGGCGGACGCGGGCGGTGATCCTGCGACGGGGGGGTCTCCGATGGCTGGCGCATCGGGTGACACGGGCAAGACGGCTTCGTCCGGGGCATGGGTGATGGTCGAGACACGGGCGCACAAAGCGGACGACGCGCGCGGGGAGGGCAGCTGGAGGTGCAAAGGGACCGCTGGCGACGGCTCGGCGAATCTCGTGGAGATTGCCAACAGGGGTGAGCAGACGTGCAGTTACTCAGCGAGCTGGACATCGCCCCCGACCAAGCTCGTTCCCGGCGAGACCGTCGCGTTCAGCGGGAGCCTGCGGATGAGCTCCTCGTCTCCCGAGGGCGAGGGGTATTATTTGGGGGCTTACCTTGGCCTGGCCTGGGAAAGGCCCGACATCGCAATTGGCTACGCGAGCGGATCGAGCGTCAGCATCGTGGAGGGGGTGAGCGTGAGCAGCCGGGAAGGGCCGCGGCAGGCGAGCGGCGCGGGACAATTCGCGGTCCCGGGGGGGGCTGCCGGGGCGCGGATGATGATCCGTGCGGGGCTGAGCGCGGGGACGGCGAGCCGCGTGGCGGCCATGGACTATATCTACGAGTTTCAGTCGGATCCGCCCGATGCCCCGCCGCGCCCGGGAATGGCGGGGCAGCCGCCCCCCGCATGGTCCGCGCCACCGGTGCCGCCGGATCAGATGCGGGCCGCACTGGCCGATTTGCACGGGGGCGCCGGAACCTCCGGCGAGGCCGGGGGCGGCTCGGCAATGGCGCCCGCAGTTGGGGCGGTGCCGGGTCTCGAAGACATCGAGGCCGAGGCCCGCGCCGAGGCTGCGGCGGAGGTGATTCGACAGCTCCAGAATGCCGCCGTCGGCGAGGTGAATGCGGAACGCCGCGCCGCCATCGCCGCGGAGAATGAGCGTCGCGCCGCGCTCGCCCGCCGCGCGGCGGCGCAGGAGGCGCAACGGCGGGCGTTGGAGGTGGCGCAGCGCCGGGCGCTGGAGGAACTCTTCCGCAAGAGCCTGTCAAAGCCTGAGCCGCGGAAGTCGGAGTCGCGCGGTTCCGGTTCCTCCTCGAAGACGAAATGCGACAAATGAGAATGAAGGGTCTTGGGTTCATCGTGGTCGCCGTATGGCTGGGAGGGTCGGCGGGTGCGGCGCCGGATGGGGAGCCAGGCGCGCATGGGCGGGTGTCGGGTGCCACCGCGGAGACGTTCCGTTGGGGCAAGGATCTGGCGACGAGGGGGGAGCACGCGCGGGCGTTGGCGACGCTCCGGCAGGTCTGGGAGAGCGACAGCCGATATCCGGGCGTCAACAGGGCGCTCGCCGACTGTTATCGGCGGACGGCTGACCCGGAGGCGGCGCTGCGGCATCTGCGCGCCGCGAGGGAGGAGGCACCCGACGATCCGGTGGTCGGTGCCATCGGGGCGGATCTGGCGAACGATTGGCTCAGGGCGGGGGACTATTCGCGGGCGCTGGAAGTGTCCCGGGAGTTTCTGGCGAAGGGTGGGCTGGTTCCAGAGGCGGAGGTCGCCCTCATGTTGGCGGAGGGCGGCGCGCTGTACTATTTGGACGCCAACGCCGAGGCCGAGAAGGTGGCCCGGGAGGTCGTCGCCCGATTCCCGGACAATCCGCTGGGGCCCTACCTGCTGGCGATGGCGCTCCACAGCCAACAGAAACAGAAGTCGGCTTTGCCTTTCGCGAGGTTGGCCGCGGAGAAGACGCCGGGGGACGGCGACTGCCACTATCTGCTGGGCGTGCTGCACAAAGAGATCGGTGAGTATCGCGAGGCGGCGCGGAGCCTCGAGCGCGCCGGGGGGCTCATGCGGGAGGCCGGAAAGATCCCCGCCGTCGAATACTTCGCGAACCTGTCCTATTGCTACGGCAAGCTGAACGATGCCGTGATGTGCGCCAAGATCGCCGGCGAGGGTCTCGTGCATTATCCGGACAACGAGATGCTCCGGGCGAACTACAAGGCGGGCTACAAGGCGGAGATCAAAAGGCGGTGACGGTGATGGTCCGCGCTTCCATGGGCGAGGTGATCCGGGCCTGCGGGGAATGGCGTCAAGTTAAGGCATTTTTGGGAGGGCCCGCGGCTTCGCGGGCCGCGCTGGCGAAGGTGTCCGAACTTTCTGATTCAAGCCCTCACTAAGTTAGCGCCATTCGGGTGCCACGAGCCGGCTGGCATCTCCGGGCGTCGGCCTCGCTCATTCGCGATTTCTCCGGCGGCTCATGGTGAGTACGCAGACCAGCGCGCCGAGGAGCAGGCCCAAGAACCCCGGTTCGGGCACCGTGGTCAGGGCGAAGGCCAGGTCGATGCTCTGGCCCTCTTGCGGGTGGCCTTCCGGATAGCGCAACTCGTTCCAGACGCCCTGGTCGACATCGAGGTAGACGGCATCATCGTTCCAGTGGTTGGTGGAAGTCTTCCACCCGAAGAGGAACTGGTTGGTGTCGAACCCGAGCGCGGTGACCGCGAGCCAGTAGACATTGCTCTCCTGCTGGACAAACGCGAAGGTGGGATCGACGTCGAAATTGTACTGCACCAGATTGAATTCGGGTCCCAGGATGTTGGTGCCGACGGGATCGAAGAACTGCTCGTTCACCGTCGGGCCCCAGTTCGAGACGATGTAGGTGCCCGGGAAAAAGTTTGTCTGCCAGAGTAGGTTGCCGGGATGGCTGAAGGGGTTGCTCTGGTTGGTGGGAACGTCCGACCAGAACGAGAGAATGAACCCCGGGGCGGGCCAAATCTGATCCTGTCGCCACGAGCCCCAGATGTGGATGTCGGTAATCGGCCCGCTGGTCGTGCACAGGAAATCGTCGGCGAGGACGATCGGCTGGGTCGCCAGCACGTTGAGCCCGTTGGTGATCTGAGGGTACTGGACCCATTTGGTGGGGTCGTCGTTAGGCCAGTCGGCGCGGGCCGATAAAGGCCATGCGGCCAAAAAACCCAGAAGCGCGTGCAGGCGCGCCGGCCCGGTGAAGCACTTGGCACTCATAGAACCCTCCTTGTCGGGGCTACAGGCGAAACGATCCAACGGATCTCTCTAACAAGAATAGCGCTTGTAATAGGGAATTCAAGACAAATGTTTCATGGTATAGCAAATCGGGCCGGACGGCGCGCGCGAGCCGTGGCATAATATCATATTGGGCAGGCAGTTGTGCCGCGGGCGATTCTCGCCTGAATCCCGGAGTTCCAGATAGGATCGGCCCGTTGCCGGGCACGCGGACACGGTGGGCGGCAAATCCGCCGCAGGGCAGGAAGGGTAGCACGCCAGGGTCAGGGATTGCGGCGCAGCAGGCGATTGGCGATCAGGAAGAAGCCTCCGGCGAGGAGGGCGGCGAGGATGGCGCGGATGAGGGTCTGGAGCCATGGGGCCTCGGCCGCGAACCACTCGTGGGTCACCGCGGATAGGAGCACGCCGAATATGGCGGCTGCCGCCCCGAGACCGGGGTTGTAACGAGATTTCTGGGGAGATTCCATTTTCAGGCTCCTGGTCTCTCGTTGATCTGGCGGCGCGCATCCTCCGTCATCCGATCGGGGGACCAAGGGGGATCCCAGACGAGGCGGACGTCGACCTGGTCGAAGCCGGGGATATCCGTGAGCAGGTTGGTGGCGCCCTGGACCATGTGATCGGACAGGGGGCAGCCGGGGGTCGTGAGGGTCATGTCGACGCGGAGTTCTCTCGCGCAAGTGTCGATCTGGACATCGTAGATGAGGCCGAGGTCGACGGCGTTGACGCCGAGTTCGGGGTCGATGAGGTTGCGGAGGCGGCCGATGACCTCCGCCGCGGTTTCGTCGCTGGTGTCGATCATGGCTTTGTCCTTTCCCTTGCTGCCGGCGGGGGCGACCGCCACCAATGTCGCATAACCCGGGCGACATTTCCAACAAAACAGAGCAGGCCGAGGAGCCATAGGGCCGCCCCGCCAGCGACGGGTGCCATCTGGGCGTCGAGGATGCCGGCGAGGAGCAAGGCCAGGGCGACGAGAAAGAGGGTGGAGGTTGCGGTCTGGAGGGGAGGCGAGACCATTTGGGCGAAGGTGGGCACGGGCTCGCGCCCGACGCGGGGGCCATAGACCCGATGCCAGACGAGGAAGGGGAGGATTTTGTAGAGCATGCCGACGATGGCGGGGATGACGATGCCGAATAGGGCGGCGAAGGCATAGGCGAGCCGCAAGGCGGACGAGGGTTCACGATTGCCGAGGGCCAGTGCCAGAAACCCGACTGCACAGGTGGGCGCGAGCATGGCGAGGGCGCCGAGGAAGGTGATGAGTCCGGGGTCGAAGGCGGCGCGTCGCCGGGCGCGCAGGATGACGGCGATCTCCATGGCGTAGATGGCGAACCCGGAGGCGACCAGCGCGGCGGCGGCGATGGCGAGGGGGCGCGCGCCCAGCGGGATGGCGACCGCGAGCAGGGCCAGGCCGCCGTTGAGCATGGCGAGCATCGCCCAGGATCGCGGTCGCTCGGACCATTCCGACATGGCGAACATCGGCAGGAGCTTGAGCGAGACGCCGACGATCAGGTTGACGAAGATGCCGAGGATGCCGAGGTGCGCGTGGGCGTGCAGCCAGCGCACGGGATCGCCGGGGAGCAGGGGAACCAACTTGGACAGCGCCATGAGGATGCCGAGGGCCATGGCGGAGAGCATCCACGCGAGGGTGGTGGCCACGAAGGCCGCGACGACGCCAAAGCGCGGCGTGGCCGCGAGGGTGAGCGCTAGATTGTAGACGAAGAGGACGGCGCCGAGGAGCACGAGTCCGCCGCCGGTGGCGACGCCGCGCATCTCCCAGAAGTAGAAGGCGGGGACGATGGCGGCGACTCCCAGCAGGTGGAGGAGGGTGTGCGGGATTGCCAGGCGGGTGCTGTGGAGAGGCACATCGAGCGCGACCGGCACGATGGGGTACATCGCGCCCATGCAGATGGACGCCGCGCAGCCGAGGACCAGCAGGTGGGCCAGGGCGACGGTGTGCGGCCGACTGTAGGGGCCGACGAGCACGCCCGGCTCGACGAGCAACCAGACCGAAGCGGCGAGCAGGCAGGCGACCCCGAATAGGAGGAATCGCAGAGGGACGATGGTCGGGGGCGCCTGTCGCGCTGAGAGCATCGTTCGCGCCTCGGCCGGGGGGGCTAGCCGCCGCACCCCTTCTGGATGATAGTCTCCCATCCGCCTGACGGGAGTTCGCGGCTATCGGCGGAGGCCCCGCGCTCCGCCAGTGCATCGAGCAGGTGCATTGGGCGGCGGTCGGTCAATGCGTGGATCGAACCGCCTGGGGCCAGGGTCTCGTAGGCCGACAGGATCCGGATCATGGGCTCCGGCGGCTCGAGACCGCGCGCGTCGACATCGACCATCCCCGCGGCGGAACAACATGGGGCCATCGCTGGCCCGGAGGAGATGGGGCCGGCCGTGGGCAGGTCGCGCGAAAAATCGATCTCCCAGTGTTCGGGGCCGATCTGGCGGCTCTGGAATCCGAGGCCCTTACCCCGAAGCAACTGGATCAGGGGGATGGGTTCAAAGGTGGCGATCACCCGCAGGCGCTCATCCGGTTTCATGTCATTGGCCGCGGCGCGGATCTGCGGCAGGGGGTGTCGACCGGCCCGCAGCTCATCGCGCACATCCAGCAGGGTTATGCTGCCCATGGAGAGAATCTGGCACGTCCGGCGCTCACGTGCGTTGATCTGGATCAACATCGGCGGGAAAATTCCAGTTGCTGAAAAGGGGTGCCTGGGCGTCGGGAACATCCCAGCGGACGCAGTGGCCGGAGCGGAGGCATTCGGTGGCCCAGGCGCGGACCGACAAGACGCCTTCGCCGAGCCGGCGCCGGGCGGGGGCCAGGCAATCGACGGTATAGACGGCGGCCAGCGGTTGGGCGCCGTCGCAGGTGTGAGGGATGGCGCCGAAGCCGGCATCGCAGCGGGCGATGAGCGTGTCCAAGATGTCGGCGGTGAGCGCGGGCATGTCCACGGCAAGGACCAAAAGGTGAGAATTGTGGCACGCGGCCAGGGCCGAGGCGATGCCCGACAGCGGGCCAAGGTCGGGTCGTTCGTCGGCCACCCGATCGAGATCGCCGATATCGAGTTCTTGGTCGGCTCGCATCGAGAGGAAGACGCGGCGCGCCCCGGCCTCGGCGGCAAGCCGCAGCTGGCGGCGCCACAGTGGTTCGCCGTGGACCTCGATCGTGGCCTTGTCGCGCCCCATGCGGCGGGAGCGTCCGCCGACGAGGATGGCGGCCTCGAAAGGGATCGGGGTGCGATCAATCACGTTGCAGCCATCCGCCGGTCAATATTTTCGCCCGCAGGCCACCCTGGCCCCGCAGCAAGGCCTCGGCGCCGGGGCCGACCGCCTCGTCCATCCAATAGCAGGGGCGGCACTCCTCGGTGGCGAGAAAGCGCACGCCCTGGACCTCGAATTCCTTCCCGACGAGGCCATTGAGATCCAGGCCCTCGACGATCACGTTTCGTCTCGGGGAAGCGGGGTCGCGCCGCTCGGCCCCGAGCGCGTCCCACAGGGCCACGAGAACCTCCCACGAGAAGAAGGTGATCTGGCCTTTGTAATCGGGCTTGTGGTCGAAGAACCGGTCGCCGACGATGCCACGGCCCGCGACGCACTCGATGCGGTCCACCTCGATGATAGGGTGTTCGCCGGCAGGCTGGCCGTGGTGACCGAAGAAGTTGTGGCTTGGCGAGATGTAGAGGTGGCGGATCCTCCCGGAGAGGCGCACGGGCAAGCGGGGTTTGTCGGCGTCGGTTGCCATGTTGGCTGTCATCACACCAATTGTGTGACTTCTCCGATCGGATGGAAGCCGTTTTGAAGACATTCTCGATGGCACGGGTGATGTCACGGACGTCGAATTGGTCGCGCGGGTCGCCCGTGCTTCCCGCTACGCCGCTGCCGCGCTTCACGAGCGAGATTCCGGTGTAGCCGCGAGCAGCCTGCCCCCCTCTGGCGGGTGAGCGAGCGGGGAACCATCGAAACGTCCTATGCGGGCCATCGAGCGCCCTCGGTCGAGGGCATCGCCTTTCGGAGCGTTTTGGGACCGGTCTCAGCCGCTGGCAGCCCTCCGCCCAAAACGGTCGCCGCTTGCAAAGCGTTCAGTTTCCCTTAAGCTACCATAAGGGATTCGAATTGTGCGCAACGTGCGCGGTAGAACCGTGCGAGTTTGGCGGGCTTTCTCTTCGGGGGAGACGTGTGTCTGGGGGTCCCGTCGGGCAGCCGCAGCGTTCCTATCCGATTTCGATCCGCTGAGAAAATCACCCCATGACTATAAAAAATTCCGTTAATCCTGTCATCCTCTTCCCTGGCATCGCCGCCGTTCTGATCGCGCTGATTTCGCGTTCGCCCGACACGGTCAGGGCGCAGGAAGAACCGGACTCCGCTGCCGTCACCCCGGCTTCGACAGGGGTCGTGTCGCCTGATGCGGTGCGGGCGCGGATCGAAGCGTTGCGCCAGAAGATCGAAGCGCACTGGTCCCCCGCGCGCGAAATGTATGAAAAGAATCCAGGCGCAACACTGAAAGCCGCATTTGAGAAAAACGCCGTTGATCCGTTAGCCCACGGATACATCAGCTCCTGGAGCGGCAACGGCCTATGGTGGACCTGGCAACATTCGGCCGCCGGGTTCTATAGTCACCATGCCGGTGCCCTGGACGTCTCGGCATCGCATGCCGCCGGGAGCGGCGGCATGCCGGCAGCGGATCTGAATTACCTCGAGCGCGGTGTGGCAGCGTGGCTGCAAGAGGAGGCGGTCCTTTCGGGCTTGCTCGCGGAATATACCGACCTCATGGCGAAGCAGGCGCGCCACATGGGGGAGGCCATGCGGATTCGTGCGCATCCCAAGTTCTATTTCTATGGCGATCCGGAACACAGCAAGGAATGGAGGCCGGCGGCGGAGCGCGCCGACGCGGAGGCGAAGAAAGTCGGCGAGCAATGGGACGGGGTGAAACGCCGGTTACAGGAGCAGGGTGCGAAGCGCATCTTCTCCGCAACCAATGAGGGAGACCGGCTGGAGCTTCCCGAAAGACACCCCGCGCCGGTGGAGACGATGAAGCTCGCGGACTCCCCGAATGATCCGGGAGCCGGCGAGCCGTCCGCGGGAGGGCCGGCTCAGGATACACCGGCAGACGACACCCTGGACCGGTTGCGGGCGCTCTCGAGAGCCCTTCACGAGGAGATGCTGCGGAAACCACAACCGCCGGAGGAATTGCCAAGCGCCAGCTCCACCGACCCGGAGACAGGCATCACCACCACCTCGCAGAAGAATCCCGATGGCTCGCGCACCGTCACGCGTACCGACCCGGATGGAAACGTCCTCTCCACCAAGACGATTCCGCCGCCGGGCGAAGGGGTGACGTTTGCCAGCTCCACCGATCCGAAGACCGGGATAACCACCAACTCCGTGCGACAGCGGGACGGCTCTAACCTGGTCACGCAAACCGACGCCGATGGGAACGTCCTCTCGACAGAGCTGACGTCGCCGGAAGGAATGCGCCGCAGCATTGCGAGCACCACCGATCCGGCGACCGGCGTCACCACCACGGTGGAGACCTTGCCGGACGGGTCACGGGTGACAACTCGCAGTCTCGCTGCACGGGATGACGAGATCGGCGCCTCGCGGTTCGTGGCTGCGGACGACCAAGGGAACCGCTCCGATACCGTCGTGGACGCGGATGGATTGCGCTCGACGGAGATAAAGCCGGACGGCGTCACCGTCACCACGAGCGTCGCGCCCGATGGCAGCATCGCGATCACCGAGGCGCGGCCGGATGGCAGCACCACCAGCATTCACCGCACCCCGGATGGCGTGACCGTGGAGCAGAATTTCGATGCGGATGGAACGCCCGCCGGCACCATCGTCAGGCCATCTGATGGAGAGGAGATCCGCGTGAATGGCCGCGGGGCCGTCGCCCACAGCACCACCGAGGGCGATCAGAACACGGAGACCACGATAGGGCCGGATGGAAATCTCCGCACGGTCACACGCGACGACACGGGCGAGATCGTGGCGGAGACAAACACGCCCATCCATCCGCAGAGCGCGAAACAGCCGGGGCAGCAGTATTTCGAGAAGGTATTGCGAGGCGAGGATTGGGAAGAGCTGCCGCCGTCGCTGAAGGACCGCTACGCCGCGTCGGAGCAGCAGTTGCGCAACAATGCAGAAATGGAAAACCTGCGCCAGGCCCAGGAAGCCGAACGGCTGCGCGTCGCGGAGGAAACCCGGAAGTTCTCCGAGGACCTGCAGGCGGACACGGACGCAAAGCTGGCCGCGATCCAGCGGGAACAGGAGGCGGCGGATCGCAAATCTGCCGGGCGCATCGCAAGGGAGGACCGGCAGCGACAAATCACGGAAAGCTACGAGAAATCGGCGGATCTCCGCCGGCAGTACGCCGAGGCGCTCGCGCGAGGTGACAAGGACGAGGCGAGACGCGTCGAGCGTCTGCAAGAAGCCCACCACAGCGCCAGCATGGACCTCTTGGAGATCACGGAGGCGGAGCGGCAGGCCATGGATCGGAAAGACGCCCTGCGGCACAGGCTCAACCAGGAGATCGTCAGCCAGGCGTGGAAGGATGCCGATGCCCGGATGGAGAACGATTGGGCGCAGGGACTCAAGGAGGACATCACCAAAGGGACGCGGTATGTCTCCGTCGGTTCCGCCTTACAGCAGGATAGTGCCGCCTCCACGCGGTCTGCCAATCGGCTCCAGGCGGCGACGGAGGGCAAGGAAGAACGCATCCGGCGTGCGCTCGACAACCCGAGCACCACCGCGGAAGAACGGGAGATCCTCCAAGACATGCTCGCCTTGTCTGGCGTGCAGGCGCAAGGAGCATCAGACCAGCTGAGGTCAAACGCGCGGATCACCGCCGTTGGCTACGGGGTGGACGCGCTGATGTTGGCCTCGGGTGGCACTATTGCCAAGGGTGCGGCCGCGCTCGTGTCTAAGGCGCCGGTGCTCCGAACTACCGTTGCGCAAGTGGCGGGGACGGGAGCCCTCGGCGCTACTCGGCGTCTGGCGGGAGAACGCGCGGCGACTGCGTTGCAACAGGGAGCTACCAGGGTTGGCGACGCCGCGCGTGCGGCCGGCAGCCGCGCTCTCAATAGCGGTCCCGGAAAAGTTCTCACCCGCGATATCCTCAGCGGGTCTCAGGCGGAGTCGGTGTGGTTGAAGGGTGTGACCGAGCAGGCCGCCAAGGGCATGGTCGTCGATGCCGGCTATCAGATGGCCACTACAGGCACGGTCGATCCGACTGAGGTGGCGGCCGGCGGCCTCGCCGGCGGGGTGCTCGGCAGCACCCTCGCCTCCGCATCGAATGCCATCCGCAGCGCACCGCGCCAAAACGCCGGCCCGCCCGCCCCCGCAGTCGCCCAAGCCGGCAACACCGCTCCCGCTCCGCAACCAAGACCTGCCGCGGAGGTCGCGCCGCAGCCGAGCCGACCGACCCCCGCGCAGCCGCCAAGACCCGCCGCGGAGGTCGCGCCGCAACCGAGCCGACCGACCCCGGCGCAGCCGCCAAGACCTGCCGCGGAGGTCGCGCAGCAGCCGAACCGACCGACCCCGGCGCAGCCGCCAAGACCTGCCGCGGAGGTCGCGACGCAGCCGAACCAGCCGACCCCCGCGCAGCCGCCGAGACCCGCCGCGGAGGTCGCGCAGCAACCGAACCGACCGACCCCCGCGCAACCGTTGAGACCTGCCGCGGAGGTCGCGCCGCAGCCGCGCACGCCAGCACCTGTATCGCAGAAACCCGAGATCGTATACCCTCAAAAGCAACGTCCCGCTCCCGCGCCAACGCCGGGCAAAGAGGTCGCCACCCGCACCGCGAAGGGCGCGCCATCCGTGCAGCGCCCACCCGCGGATAGCACGCAGCCGTTCGACCGAAAAATCGCGCCGCCAGTGGGGGATGCCACATCGCGCATCCAGCGTTCGGCTGATTCTAACTACAGGCCACCTGATCTTTCCCAGAACCAACTGCGCAGGGCAATTCCTGGCGATGGGAGGCCGCGGTTTGATCGCAGCGTGGAGGTGATGGACAGGCTGCTGCAGGCCGATCCGGCGCTCGCGCAGATCGACCGCGACGCCGTCGTGCCGGGCCTGTTCATGCGCTCGGGAAATCCAAATCTGCCGCCCGAGGCAGTGGCAGCTGCTGCCTTGAAGTACCAGGCGCCAAAGGTGCCAATCACACCGGAGAGGCTGGCGGCGGCCGCGGAGATAACGACCGCGCAGGCGGAAGCGGCGTTGCGGAGCGCGGATAATGTTTTGAATCCGCCGTGGGTGCGGGAAGCCGCTGCCGCGCGTGCGGCAAAGAGCGCGGATGTCGGGAGGATGGCTCGCTCATTGGCAGACACAAATCCGCTGCCCGCCCCTCAAGGCCCGCAACAGCCGGACACGCTCAGCCGCCCGCGGACCGAGCGGCTGGCGCAGGAGAAAACAGTAACGCGTCCGCAGACCGAGCGGCTGGTGCCCGATAGAACGAGAACCGACGTCGCGCGGCGTCCGGCGAACCAGACAGCCGAAAAACCAGCTGTCGCGAAGCCGAAGCCGGTGGTGGAGGAATTTGACCCGACGGCCGATTCGAGCGGCAGTGTGCCGCCGCGCCGCCCCGTGGTCGATGAGTTCGATCCCACTCCGGACGCCGAGGGCGGCGATGCCTTCGACTTCGAGCAATTTCGGCGCGAATACGAGGCGGAAAATGCGGCGCTCCGGGAGCGGATCGACGCCGGCCGGACACCCGAAAGCCCGGACGCACGGAAGTTCGGCCAGTTCCGTGATTCGCCGGGACTCGAGCCCGGCATCGAGATGATGCGGCCGATCCGGAGGCTCACGACGGGGGACAAAGAGTATCTCGCATCAATCATGACCACGCCAGTCGAGGGCCCACATGGCACAAGTTTGAGGGGTCAACCGATCAAGGGACCGGAGGGCGTGGTGGAGTTGAAGGCGGGGCAGGAGGCCATCGGCGTAGACCCGGTGAATGACTACGTCGTGGACATTCTCAATGGCCTGCGGAGCGGCGAGTTCCCATCATCCCGCGAGAATCCGCTACTCCCAATCGAAATCGACCCGAAGACCGGCGTGGTTGGCGAGGGGCACCACCGGCTCGTCGCGGCACAGATCGTATCGCGAATGACGGGGCGCCCGCTCTACGGCGGCGACCGCGCGATTATTCCGCAGGGGGCGATCCGATGGAGCCCGGTCGGCCGGAGTGAATCGCCGTGGGCCAACGTGCGCGCGGACGGATTGCGGCCAAACACCGCGGCGGCAACTGTGACATCGCGGCGGACGCAGCTCGATCGATTGAGCGCCGTGCCCGCGGAGAGTCGCACGCCGGAAGTCCAGCGGCAGGTCGACCAGTTGAACTGGGAATTACGGCGGATGGAGCCCGAGTTGGCTGAGATCAACCGGGCGCTGGCTGAAGAAATGCGTCGCTATGCCGCCGCTAATCTCGGTCAGGCGAACCATCTGAATCACCAGGCCGACACTCTCGACATCGCCACCGAGCTTGGATCACGCGGTCGGTGAACGCCGGGATCCTGCTGGCGGCGGCCCCCCTGGCGCGACCGCGCCATTTGCGGTTCGAATTTCTGCCGTGGGCGGATAAGGTCTGCGCGTGCCGGACGACGCGGATGCGAGCGGGCCCGGAGGGCTCAGGTTTCGCCCGGCTTGGCCCGACGATTGCGGGCGGGCGACCTGCTGGGCGCGGATTTGCCGTTCGGTCTGCCAATGAGATCTACGATTGCCCGTTCTCGAAACTGGCCGAGCGCATCGCGAGCGCCCGGGCCACATGGCGGCGGAGGCGTCGCGAGCCCGCGGGGACGGAGGTCGCCGGTCTCTCGCTCGATCATTTCCCGGGCATGCGCGGTGGCCGGGGCGCCGCGAACCTTCGCCTGCTCGACCGTTCCGCCGAGGTGGGCCGCCGCCTCGATCTGACCGGGTGGGCCGAATAATGCGCTTGCCCCCGAACGATCAGCCCGCATAATCGTTCCATTAGGCAAACTGGGAGGTCGCGCATGGAGACGATGGCTCGGAAATCGAAAATCCGCCCGTTGGGTCAACGGATCGCGAGGTATGGCACGGGCGCGGGAAGCGCGCTGGCCGCGGGATTCGCCGCGGCGCCCCACGCCAACGCGGCGATCGATTACTATGATCCCGCCGACCTGACGATTAGCCTGGGGGGCGGCTCGATCTACTTCGATTTGGACGACAGCGCCGGCGGCACGCTCGCGTCCACATCCAGCTTCACGGGTGCGGATTTTCGCTTGAACTTCCCAGAGTATACCGAACAACCAGGCATCTTTACCTGGCAGGGCAATAGCCAGTTCCACTACGTCTATTCGGGGAATTATTTTGCACCGAAGTTGGCCTTTAACGATTCGATCAATTTAGGATCGGGTTTTTTGGTACACTTCGCATTTGGATCTCTGGAGTATTACGGTGGTCCCTGGGATGGGGGAGGCGAGGGCTACCTGGGGCTGAGGCTCCAGGATGGCAGCAGCTACCGGTACGGCTGGGCGCGGGTCAACTACGACGACGCCGACGACCAGCTCACGCTGCTGGATTTCGCGATCGAGAGGACGCTGGACACAAGTATCAACGCGGGCGCGATCCCCGAGCCGAACCACGCGCTGCTGGCGCTGGCGGCGGGCGCGGCCGGCCTGGGCGCATGGCGCCGGCGCAAGCGGGGCCCGGCGGGCGCCGAGAGCTGAGGGGCCGTCCGGCCGCCGCCTTTCAAAGGCCATGCGGGGCGGGATGGGCTAGCCATGGGTGCGGCTGTGACGGTTCACCGCCAGCGCAGGGTCCTGCTGGTAGGCTGGGATTCGGCTGACTGGAAGATCATTCATCCTCTCGTGGACGCGGGCGAGATGCCGATGCTGCGGAAGCTGATCGAGCGCGGGGTGATGGGGAACCTGTCCACTCTCGAGCCTAAGCTCTCCCCGATGCTCTGGACGTCGATCGCGACGGGGAAGCGCGCGTACGGGCACGGGATTCACGGGTTCACGGAGGTGGATCCGGCGAGCGGGCAGGTCCGTCCGGTCGTGGCGGCGTCGCGCGCGACGCGGACCATCTGGGAGATCCTCTCCGCGCGGGGCCTGCGCTGCCATGTGGTGGGCTGGTTCGCGACGCAGGGGGAGCACGGGATCAACGGCTGCGCGGTCTCCGGCTCGTTCCCGCATCCGACGGCGGGGCCAGGCCTGGCCTGGCCGCCGCCCCCGAGGGGCACGATCTTTCCCGAGCGGCTGGGCGAACACCTGAATCCCCTGCGCGTCAGCCCGGAGGAGATCGGGGGCGAGGTGGTGGGGATGTTCGTGCCGCGGTTTGGGGAGATCGATCCGCAGCGCGACCGGCGCCTGGGCCGTCTGCGCGTGCACCTGGCGGAGTCTTTTTCCATCCAGGCGGCGGCGACGTGGCTGATGGAGCACGAGCCATGGGATTTCATGGCGGTGTATTTCCGGGCGATAGACGAGATCTCCCACCAGTTCATGCCGTTCCACCCGCCGCGGATGGAGGGCGCGCCGGAGCGGGACTTCGAGATCTATAAGGATGTCGTCAACAGCGCCTACCGCCTGCACGACCTGCTGCTGGCGCGATTGATCGCCCTGGCCGGGGAGGGGACGACCGTGCTGCTGGTCTCGGACCACGGTTTTCACAGCGATCATTTGCGCCCGCGGTTCACGCCGCGCATCCCTGCGGGGATCGTGGTCTGGCACAGGCACCAGGGCATCCTTGCCGGTGCCGGGCCGGATCTGCTCGAGGATGAGATCATCCATGGCGCGAGCCTGCTGGACGTCACCCCGACGATCCTGGCGCTCTATGGTCTGCCCGTTGGGCGCGACATGGAGGGGCGGGTGTTGGCGGAGGCGTTTCGCGAGCCCCGGCCCTTCGGGGAGATCGAGAGCTGGGATGCGGAGATCCCGCGGCCCACACCGGGGGAGGAGGCCCCGATGCTAGGACCCGAGGAGAGCCGCGCGTTGCTGGACCAATTCGTTGCGCTGGGGTATGTCGCGCGGCCGGAGGACGACCCGAGCGAGGCGGCGGCCGGCACGCGACGCGAGAACACGTGGATGCTGGCCCAGGCCTGCATGCACGGGGGCCGCCACGAGCAGGCCCTGCCGCTGCTGGAGCAAGTCTACTCCGAACTGCCCGAGCGGGTCGATTACGCGCAGATGTTGGCGCGCTGCCAGATGCGGCTCGGATTGATCGAGGAAGCCCGCGAGACGATCGATGCGGCGATCGAGAGCTTCGGCGACCACGTCCAATCGCACCTGATCCGCGCGGAGATCGCCTACGAGAGCCGGGATTATCCCGGCGCCATGGCGCACCTCGAGCGAGCCCGGGAGAACGCCGCGCACTCGCCAGCGTTCTGGAATCTCTATGGCCTCGGACAGATCAAGCTCCGGAATTGGGACAGGGCGAAGGAATCTTTCCTGAGGACGCTCGCGATCGACGGGGATGAGCCGCGCGCGTGGCTGGGGCTGGCGCACACGCAACTCAGGCGGGGTGAGAACATCGAGGCGGCGCGGTCGGCGCTCAACGCCATCGGCATGAGGTACGACATGCCCCTGGCCCATTTCAACCTCGGCGTCGCCCTTTTCCGCATCGGCGATCTGGACCGGGCGGCGGAGGCGTTCGAGATGGCGGCGAAGCTCTCCCCCGGGCTGATTCCGGCGCGCCGCTTTCTCGCGGCGGTGTATGCCCGCCGCAGGGCCGCGGGCGACGCGGAAAAGGCCACCCACCATGCCCGCGCGCGACGCGATCTGCTGCAGAAGTGGGAGCAGGCGTCGGGGCGCCGCGCGCGCCTGCGCGAGGAATCCTCTGGCCGCATGATGCGGCTCGGCCTCGATCGGGAGGCCCGCCGCGCCGGCGCCCGCGCCGGGGGAGGAGCTGCAGACGCGGGCGGGGCCGCCCCTGAATCCATCGAACTGGTGGTTGTCTCGGGCCTGCCCCGGTCTGGCACGTCCCTGATGATGCAGATGCTCCAGGCGGGGGGTCTCGAAGCGATGACCGACGGTGTCCGCAAGGCGGACGAAGACAACCCCGAGGGCTATTTCGAGTGGGAGGAAATCAAGCGGTTGCCGCGCAACCCCCGCCTCATCGAGAAGGCGCGGGGGAAGGCGGTGAAGGTGATCTCGATGCTGCTGCGCTTCCTGCCGCGGCGGCACCGCTACAAGGTCATCTTCATGCGGCGACCGGTCGCGGAGATCGTGGCCTCGCAGCGCAAACTCCGCGAGCGGATCGGCGGCGGCGCGCCGCCGGAACAGGATGCCGCCCGATTGGCAAACATCCAGGAGGCCCACACCGGGGAAATCCTCGACGCCCTGCGCCATGCGCCCAACGTCGAGCTGATCGAGGTCGGGTTCCGCGATCTCATCGCCGATCCGCTCGCCGGCGCAAGGCGCGTTGCCGCGTTCCTCGGGGACGGCTTCGCGGGCGACCCGATGCGCATGGCGGCAGCGGTGAAGCCGGAGTTGGCGCGGGCATCCCAGCCATGAGCGCGAGGCGATCCAAGGGAGACCCGAGGAAGGGCGGGCCGCAATTCTATGAGCAATTGTATGGCATCGACCGCTGGTCGCTGCGGTACTGGTGGCCGAGGTTGCAGGAGCGCAAGCTTCTCTGCGCGGCTCTGTTTGCCGTTCTGCTCGCCGCGCCGTTCGCCGGGATGGTTGCCTTCGAGAGGCTCGGGTCGGCGTACCACGCCTTTCGCGCCGACCGCTACTACCGGAGCGCGAGGCGATTCCTGGACGCGGGCGATCCGGCCTCGGCGAAGATCGAGCTGCAAAACAGCTACCGCCACGACCCCGGGCGGATCGAGTCGATCCGCCTGTACGCGCAGACCCTCGAGACGCTGCGCGACCCGGGGTTCTTCCCCGCCGCCTTCCAGGCCTGGCTCGCGGAGCCCGATGACCCCGATTCGACGAAACGGGCGCTCCGCGCCGCCCTGGCGGCCGACAGCGACGAGATCGCCTCCGAGCTGGTCGCCCGCGTGCTGAAGGGAACCTGGCGGGACGCGGAGCTGTGGTTGCTCGCCGCGCGATTCCTCCTCGAAAAGGGACATCATGCCGCGGCCTACGGCGCCGCGGCCAAGGCCAAGGACATCGACCCGAAGAGCGACGAGGCCCGATGGGCGGTGGCCACCATGGCAGCGCACGGCAACAAACCGGAATTGAGGGAACAGGGCCTGGCGGAATTGCGCGCGCTCCAGAGGCAGCCCGAGCGCCATCGGCAGGCGTCCTGGTGGCTGGCCAGCGCGCTGGCCCGCGACGATCCCGAAGGGGCGATGGCGGTCCTCGACGGGCTGATCGACCAACATGAAGATGCCTGGCAAGCGCGGCTGCGCCGCATCCGGATCGAGCACCGGGTGCGGCCCGAAAAGACACCGGCGTCGTTGGAGGCATTGTGGGGCGCGACCACGAACGCGGCCGTGCGCGCGGCCACGGTCGAGATGGCCCTGAATTTGCGGCAGACGGATGCCGCGGGGCAGCTTCTGGCCTCGCTGCCCGAGGACGCCCGTCTCCGGCTCCCGTTCGCGCTGTTCCAGCTACGGGTTTTCGCCGCGGGCAAGGAATGGGACAAGGTGCTGGAGCTGGCCAACGGTGCCTCGGCGCGATGCGCGGAGGAGACCGAGCAGGCGGCCCTCCGGCCCTGGATCTACAAGGCGCATCGGGAGCGCAAGGACCAGAGCTCTGCCGCGGCGAGCCAGCGCCTCCTCTTGAACCGTTGCATGGGCCGACCGTGGGCGGCGCTCGATGCGGCGCAGCGGCTGATCCGCCTGGGCCTTCGCGACGAAGCCGCGCAGGTGCTCGGCCTTTTCGCGGATGCCGCGGGGCCGATGGGGCGGCATTTCCGCTGGCGGATCGAACTCCTCCGGGCAGGGCAGGGCAGGGTGCGCGACATGCTCGAAATCGCCGAGCAGGGCCTCGGCGCCGATGCCAACGATCCAAGGGCCATGAACAATGCGGCGGCCTGCCTCCTGTTGCTTGGCGAGGATCCGGGGCGGGCGTTGGAACTGGCGCAACGGGCAGTCGCTCTAAAACCGGACCGGCCACATTATCGGGACACCGAGGCCCTTGCGCTCGCCGCCAATGGCAGGTTCGCCGACGCCCTCGCGATCTACGAGACTCTGCCCCTCGACCGCTTGAACCAACCGGATTTCCGCGTGAACCGCGCCTTTGTCCTGATGCATGCCGGGCGCACCGAGGAGGCCCGGCGGCTGCTGGTCGGCATCGACACCAAGGCGCTCCTGCCCGAACATCTCCGGATGGTTGCGGCGGTCCAGGGGGAGGGCCCGGCAGCCGCAAGAACCGAAGGGGTGTCGCCCTGACCCGATTCCTGCTATCCGAGACTCCGCCTCCTTACCTCGGCGGCTACGGCGCATAAGAAGTTTCACCATGAATGATCCGGCGCGTGGTCGAACTTGAGCAGCCCCGCCCCCGCGCGCCGGGGGCGGGGCTGGCTCGAAAATTCGCCGTAACTCTCTAGTAGCGAGGGGCCTTCGCCCTTCGGGGGGATTGTCCCGTCCGGCTGTAGATTGACACTCATGAAGCAAAATTCGGTGTTGGTGCGA
>CAZYWZ010000095.1:0-26384 GCA_964651705.1 uncultured Verrucomicrobiales bacterium | reverse complement strand
CCAAACATCAGACGAAACCACCCTCCAAATCCTAGCGGCATTGGGCAAGAATGCCCGCGCCACGCCGTCAAGTTTCACGGCATCCATGCCCCGCGTGCGGGGCACCGCCGGTGCGGAAAATGGTAGGCTGCGCCTTGGCGCACGCTGCCGAGGCGACCGTCCGCGTGCGCCAAGGCGCAGCCTACATCGCGACCCAATTTTCGAGTCAGCCCCGCCCCCGGCGCGCGGGGGCGCCGCATCATTCAGGGGGAAACTTGATTCCCGCGGCCGCCTGGCACAGGCGGCCTACAAGATTTGTAGGGCGTCTCTGCGAAATGCCACCGGGGGTGAAGTTTTTGTCTAGCGGGCGGGCCTCAGGCAAAGCGCCCGCCCGTCGGCGAGGCTCAGGTAGAGTTTGCCCGATGCGGCGGCCATGCCATCCCAGACGGGAGGGGACGGCAGCGGCGTTTCGGCCAGCACGCGGCCGTCGGCTGACGAGACCGCCAGAAGCGTGGCGGTGCCTTTGCCCTCGATCGCGGCCGGTGACACGGCGCCACCCGAATCGGGTGGGCCGGCAACAAAGAGGCCGCTGTCGGTCTGGACCATCGCCCATACTTGAATCGGAATCCGCTTCCACCAGCGGTACGTCACGGGCCTTTTTCCCCCCAGGGCCAGCTTGCGGTACTCGACGGCAGAGAGATCGAGGGACAGGTCGCTCTCTTTCTCCGCGGCGAACAGCGCCCATTGTCCCCCGGGTTCGGGCTTTGGTTGCCCGTAGTGGTTTTGGCCAAAGCCATATATCGCGTCGTCGTCTTCGACCAATATGCGGCCGGACGGGAACAGGGTGCGGCTCAGGCGCAAGTCGTAGAACGCCCCCTGGTGAGGTGAGGTGTATAGGGGCGCATAGGTCCAGAGCAGCCTTGACGTGGTGTCCCAGCTGAGAAACCCGTCGGAGCCGTGCAGGTGGCTCACCCGATCGGGGCGCGGGTTGCCGGCGAAATCCAGCACCTGGTGCCGCAGGAAAAGCCGCCGCCCGTCGCTGGATAGGATATCGTTGAGGCACCCGGTGGCGCCCTGTTCGTCCAGTTCCTGCGATCCCCCGGAATCGCCCGAGACGAGTTGCCGCTCCACCAATTTTCGCCCCGTCCGCGGATCCAGTCCAAACACGCGCAGGCCGCCATCCAGATACGACGACCGGCCCGCCGCGAAGAACACGGTATTGCTCGCGACCACCACGCTGCCAAAGATCGGCCAGGCCGATTCGAGTTGCCCGCGCGAGACCACCCATCGTTCTTCGGGGCTCGCGCGGAATCGCCACACGAGTGCGCCGTCAGACGCGCGGAGCGCATAGACTGAACCATCGCGGCACCCGAACAGCACCAGCCCCTCGTGGATGGTGGGCGGCGAATCGACGGGGGCGTCGGTGGTGTATTGCCAGAGCGTGGCGCCGGAGCTCGCGTCGAGGGCGTAGAGCACATCGTCGATGCCCGAGGCCACATATACGCGGTCACCCGCGACCGTCGGGGCAGTGAGCTTGCCCCCGACCCGCGATTGCCATGCGGGGCGCACCTCTGGCGCGACCGCCGTGGCGCACCGCCCCGAGCGACCGGCGTCGTGCCGATAGGTGGGCCAGTCTTCGGCCCCGTTGCGGTCCGCGGCTTCCCGCTCTTGGCCGAAGGCCGGACCCCGCTGCAGGCGGCGATCCTCCGCGATCGGTTTCGGTCGTTCGGGGGCGGCCGACCTTGTGGCGAGAAACCCGGAAAGCTTCGCGCGCACGTAGCAGGCGCAGTCGTGCGGCGGGACATACAGCAGTCCGTTGGCCGGCATCACGCCGAAATAGCAGCTCCCGCGGGTCCAGTGGTTGGCAGTGACATCGCCGGTGTCGGTGTTCAAGAACTCGATGCCGGCCCTGCCGCTGATCACGGAGTCATTGACGACCTTCATCTGATGGCACCGGTGGTGCTGGAAACGGAAGTCGTAGCTACCCTTGACCTCCTTGCGGACGGCACCGGTCTTCGGATCGAAGGCGATCATCTCGAGGTTGTCGCTCAGCGGGCGCCAGAGGTTCATCGCCGGATTCGGTCCCCAGAGCGCCCCCTCGAACCCGAACAGGTCCACGGGCACGGAGTAGTTGGATGCCGAGTAGTCCGAGCGCCATAGCTCCCTGCCATCGCTCGCGGACACCGTCACGAGCTGGCGTCCGCCGGCGAACGCGACGACATCCCCATAGAGGATCAGCGTCGGCGCAAACTGCGGCGCCAACACGATGGTGGATTCTTCCGAGCCGGGGCTATCGGAATTGGCGCTGTCGCGGTAGGCGATCTTCTGTCCGGTGGGGGGTGACGTCCACCGAACCGCCCCGGTCCGCAGATCGAGGCTGACGATGGCCTTGCCGTCGTGGTAGACGACCTGCCGGCCATCGGCCGCCAGCGTCATCGGCATGACATTCCCCGCATCCTTCGCCCACAAGAGTCTCCCGCTTTCGGGATCGATCGCGACGATCCGCGCCCGACGGCCACCGGGTCGCCAGAAATCGACCGGTTCCCCGGCGGTGGCGAGCGCCACGAGGATCCCCTCGGATTGCACGAACTCCTCGGCGGGGCCGGTGGATTCCAGCGTCTTGAGGATCTTGCCACTCGCGGCATCGAGCACGCTGACGGGCGCATATTCCCCGAGCGTCGCGTATACCCGCTCGCCCCGGGCGACCAGGCGACGATGCATCTGGGCCGGGCCAACCTTTTTGCCGCCCCGGGAACCGCCCCAGCTGGGCAACGGGCACCGCCACAGCAGGATCCCGTTGAAGGCGTCGCGCGCGATCAGCGACCAGGACCGCTCGCCGGATGCGAAGTGCGAGTCGTCCAAGATATAGAAGATGCGGCCGCGGCTCGAGACCAGGCCGCTGGTCTTCACGCTGTGGTTCCATCGCGGCAGCGCCTCCCATTGCAGGAAACGGGGCGGCCCCGCGCGCTTGTCCGAGCTGACGGCGTTGTCGGTGGCGTCGTAACGGGAATGGGTCCACTCATCGATGTCCGCCGGCCACGGCTTCCGATGCCACACCCATCCGTCCTCGTGGCGGGCACCGGCCACGCCCAAGGGCGCCAAGACGCGATCCACCTCCTCGGGGATTGGGCCCGCGCCCCCGTCGTCGACCAGGAGCAGGTTCACCATCCCGTCGGCATAAGGGAGGGAGGTTTCCTCCCAGAGCATGGCCGACACGCGGCCAGACGCGGCCGCCGCGCGGATCTCCCGACGCACGGCCTCGAGCCGATCGGGGGTCGGCACCAGCGCATGCGCCAGCACGTTGCTGGCCCCGCCCAACGCAAGCAGCGCACCCGCATCGCGGCATCCCGCGTGCACGACCAGACCCCCGGAAAATCCGCTCTTGGCCCCGACCGCGGGGCCCTGTCCATCGGCGGCAACGGTCGCAATCTGCGCTGCCAACCATAGGGCGATGGCGATCAGGGAACGTCCCATGGATGTAACAAACCTGCGGCCCAAGGTGTCTCTCCTCATAATCATCGGGGAACCCGCAGCAATCCGGCGATATCCCGGCCATCCAGGAGCCAGGACAGATTGAACGAGGCCACGTGGACGGCCTCGTAGCAATCGGTCGGCCCGCCCTCGAAAATCAGGTAGATCTTTCCCTGGCTCGGCGTGCCCGCGCGGCCGACGCCGAGGTTGGAATAGGCGCTGGGGCCTTCGTAGATCAGGCGCTTGACGGGCCACGTGCGCCCGCCATCGAAACTGGCCCAGACGGTGATCTTTTCGCGACCCTTGCTCGTGGAGGCTCCGACCTTCGTCGGCATTTCCCCCGCGTCGGTGTCCAGGTTGCTGAAGAGGAGGATGTCGTGTCCCGGCACGGGAAGGCGGATCATGCCGCCCATGCAGCCGTAGGAGGTGCCGCGGGCGCCGTCGGGAAGGTCGGGGCTCTCGGTGGGATGGATCCACAGGTCGCCGCCATCGTGGCTCCACGCGAAGTAGCGGTTGCTCCGGCTCATGTGCTCGCGGGAGTTGTAGAGGATGCTGCCATCGGACAACTCGGCCAGCGTGGCCTCGCCGGTGCCGAAGACCGGGAACGGCTTGCTGGTCTGCCAGGTCGCGCCGCCATCGTCGCTGTAGACCGCGGTGCTGTAGTGATAGGGGCGCCACTCGACGGCATTGGAGTGCTTCGGCCCCGTGATCCGGGCCGGCATGAGCAATCGCCCCTTGCGCTCCCCGAACGCGAGCGTGATGCCGCATTGCATCGCCTCCACGCCGCCGCCCTTGGGGCTCAGGCCGAAGCCATCGGGGCGCACCTCGACGCCCTCGCGCGCCCAGCTCGCGCCGTGATCGCGGCTGCGAAAGAGCCACCCCGCCCCCGGATTGACGTAGAGGATGTCGCCGCTGGTCTCGTCCACGATGCCATTTCCCCCCTTCGCATCGGGCGCGATCTCGATGTCGGGATCCCATGTCTTGCCGCCGTCGCGGCTGCGCCGACACTTCCCGCCGCCGGGAGACTGGAACGCCACCACCGTGCCGTCCTTGGCGGTGAGGATCCCGCCCCACCCGCCCCGGCCCTTCCAGAGTTCCTGCATGGGCACGAGGGCGGGCTCTCCCAAATACTCTTCCAAGCGGGAGGCCACGGCGTAGCCGTCGGCGGGGGGCGCGCCTTGCGATGCGGCGGCTCCCGGCAACGCAACGACCGAAAACCACACGACAGTGCGGGATAGCATGATCCAGTCTTTCATAGGGTGCCAAACCTATAGACAAAAACCGCGCGCGATGGAACCCTCACCGCACCAAAACGCTCGGCGCCCGCACCGCGTCATCCCCCCGCATCACCACGCGACTCTCGATTCGCCATCGGGCCGCCGCGCCGGTGCGCCAACCACCAGGCCGCCAGCCCAACAAACAGCCCCACGCCCACCCAGCGCGCCACCCCGCGCCCGAAGACCACGGTCCCGTTGAAAATCATGAACGCCATGAATCCGTCGGCCACCCGACGCCACCCTCCCCGCTGAAGGTAGCGCGCCGTCCCGAGCGCCCACCACCGCGCCACGTCCGCAAGCCACACCGCACCGAACGCGTAGTTGAACCAGATCCCCGCACCCGAATCCAAACCGGTCGCTTCCGCGGTCTGCCGCGCGGTCTCCGCCAACGCCCGCGCATGGCTCCAGCCATAGAAACCCGCGAAGGCCGCCAGCGCATGCACCAGATACGCCACCCAACCCAGCGTCCAGATCCATCGCGCGGACGATCGCACCCGCCCACGCACCCGCACCGCCATCACCCATGCCCACGCCAACACGCTCGCCCAGACCGACGCGCGCACCCACCACTCCAGCGCCTCCTTCCCCATGCGCGCCGCCCCTCAGGACCGCTCAACCTCCAGCATTCCCACAGGATGCCCCACGATTGACCCTCCCGCCATCACGAATGACGCGCCGCGACAGCTGCGGGGCTGGCATCAGTGTCATCCCATGTCCCTTTGACTTGCACCGGCGGTCCGGGGCGGAGAGAATCGCCATCACGTTATGACCACCGCAGACGCCCCCCTTCCGAGACGTCGTCACTTCATCCAACTCGGCGCCGCCGCCTTGGCGGGGGCCATGCTGCCCACCCGCGACGCGATCGCCGCGGGCGGCGCAAGGCGCAAGATGACCATCGATCTGTGCTGCGGCCGCATCGGGGTGAAGGCCGGGCAGAATCAGGTCATCGAGTACGCCCATCGGTTTGGATTCGAGTCGGCGGAACCCCTGGCCAACGAGTTGGCGAAGATGTCCCCGGGGGAGATCGATCAGGCGCTCGCCGGCCTTCAGGAGAAAGGACTCGTCTGGGGTGCCGCGGGCTTGCCGGTGGACTTCCGCAAGGACGGCGCCCGTTTCCAAGAGGACATGGCCAGGCTCAAAGAGATGGCGCCCGCGCTGCAGCGCGCCGGGGTGACGCGCGTCGGCACGTGGCTGAGCCCCTCGCACGACGAGTTGACTTTCGAGCAGAACCTCGGGCAGCACGCGACACGGCTGCGCGAGGTGGCCAGGGTGCTCGCGGACCACGGCATCCGATTCGGCCTGGAATACGTCGGGCCAAAGACATCCTGGGGCGCGAGGCGCCATCCCTTCGTGCACACCATGGCGCAGGCCAAACAGCTCATCGCGGCCATCGGGGAAAAGAACGTGGGCCTCGTCCTCGACAGCTGGCACTGGTACACGGCGCACGAGACCGCGGCCGATCTCGACACGCTGACGAACGATGACATCGTGGCTGTCGACCTCAACGACGCGCCCGCGGGCATCGACGTCGACGCGCAGATCGACTCCAGGCGCGAGCTGCCCATGGCCACGGGCGTCATCGATGTCGCCACGTTTCTCAATGCGCTAAATGGCCTCGGATGCGACGCCCCCGTTCGCGCCGAACCGTTCAACGCCGCCCTGCGCGAGATGCCGCCCGAACAGGCCCTCGCCACCACCGCCGCCGCGATGAAGAAGGCCTTCGCGCTCATCCGGTAGAACACGGCTTTGCGGCATTGGGATCGGAGCGCGGGCGTTGGCCCCGGATCCCGGCTCCGCCGGGAGCCAAAGCGGTGTCGGCGCTGCGCTCTGCCACCGCAGTCCAAAATCGGGCCGCCTCCTGACCCCGGCGGCTACCACCGGATTCACAACGAAGGAGAATACAATGGATTATCTCCGTCGTCCCCATGATCCGCGGTTTGAAGTTCCGGCTAGACAGTCGGCATTCAGACCCCATTCACGTGTCGATCCAGGTTCGCCGGCCCGGTGCGATTGCGCTGCCCATCATCCCGGATGGCGCGGCGTGAGGGCGGGGAGAAGGTGTTTCCGATCACGGCATTGTCGTCGGCGAAATCGCGGTTGTCCGCGCTGCTGCCGAAGGGGTAGCCATCGTCCTGATAGCAGTAGGGGCGGCGGCCGTTTCGCGAGCCCAGCCAGATGCCGTAGGACCAGAAACCGAGGGTCTTGGTTTCGAAGCGGTTGTCCGCGATGACGTTCCCATGGGGCGTCTGGTGGCGCACGGTGCCGCCCTCGCCGCAGTTGCGATAGAGATAGATGCCGCCCCGGGAAACGCGTTCGAAGGCGTTTCGCTCGATCCGGTTGTTCGCCGAGCCATCGACGGCGATCACCTCGCGCCCGACGCGCAGGGAGAACACGTTATCCCGGATCACGTTGTCGGCGGACTCGGCATCGAGGTAGATCCCGACCGAGCAGCTCTGGCCGGTCAGTCTCGAATTCTCGAAGGTGACGCGCGTCACCCCCGGGGCCAGATAGAGGGGGATCCGGTGGTTCGCCTCGATCTCCACGCCGGATATGAGTACGCCCGCCGGCGCGGCCTCCTGCGCGCGCCGCGTGTGCCCCTCCCGCACCGACGATCTCCTGACCTCCCGCCCCTCGCCATTGCGGCCCATGCCCATGATCCGGATCGAGCCGCGGATGCGGCAGTTGCGGATGGTGATGCCCTCCGGTCGTTCCCATCCGTCTGCGGTTCGCCGCGAACGGATGATCAGTTCGGTGAGCCTGCCCCCATTGAACCAGTCGCCCCCGCAGTCGATCGTCGTGCCACTCGCGGCGCGGCCCTCGAGCACGACCACCTCGGCGCGCGGCGCCGGAAGCAGCCTTGCGACCACCGGCCATCGCAGCAACGAGAGCGACCCCAAGCCAACCGCCAGGAGAGCGCCGGCGACGATCAAGATACGGGAGGATGTTGGCCGCCTCATCGGATGCGCCCTCGGGTCGCGGGGCGCCGCCATGCTATCCCTTCGTCGGCGTTTGACAACGCTTCCTCGAACGCCCAGGAACGCTCCGTAACAGGGCCGCGGCACGGGTCGCCCAGTCGAGTGGATCGCCTTACGGTTCGTTTTTGGGAACGCGATGGCCCGTCGGCGGAACCGCCGAACTGCCCCGCGGGACAATCTCTTCCTGGCGCGCGAGGACTGAGCCGGACCGATAGGGCGTCGCGAAACTGTACGACTTGCGCAAAGATGCGGACCAGTTCACCAAACCTCGCCGCCGTTCACCAGTCGGGATGGTATTTCTTGAGCCACGGGTCTTCGGTTTCTCGGAGCCGTTGCAGGAGGCGGGCGGTCATTGTTTTCAGGCGCTGGGCTTGGGCGGGGTCTGTGGCGAGGTTGTTGAGCTCCCATGGGTCGGTTTCGAGGTCGTAGAGCTCGAACTTGGGGCGGTTCAGGTAGGCTTCGACCGTGCGGGGGCCGATGTGGGTGGCCTTGGTTTCGACGATGTTGCGCCAGAGGCGGCGGTTGAAGGTGTCCACTGGCACGGGGTATTCGGCTTTCCATGTGAGGTTCCAGATGAGCTTGTAACGCCGTTGCCTCAGGGTGCGCATGGGGTAGTAGCTGTAGATCTCGTGGGCGACGTGGCTGAGCAAGACCTCGTCCCAGTCCGCCACATCCGGCTTGTCCAAAATGGGCAGCAGGCTGCGGCCATGCGTGCCCTTGGAGGGGTCTTTCACCCCGGCCCAATCGAGCAGGGTGGGCGTGATATCGGTGAAGGCGACGAGGGCCTCATGCACGAGTCCGGCCGGGCCGCCGGGTTTCCTCACGATGAAGGGCGTGCGCAGGCCGGGCTCGTATTGCGTGCCCATGGCGCCGGGCTCGGAGGTGCCGTGATCGGAGATGAACAGGATGAGGGTATCGTCATAGCAGCCATGCTCTTTCAGAGCGGCGATGGCGAGGCCGACTCCGTAATCGGCACGGCTGACCTGCTGGTAGTAACCGGCAAGTTGCTCTCTCACCATGGGCGCGTCGGGCAGGAAAGGCGGCACCTCGATGGTGGCGGGATCGTATTTGATCGGCGTGTAGTCCGGGCTGGGCTCCGCGCCCCATGCCACGCCGTTCATGCCGTCAATGCCGTTCGGGTGAGGATCGCCAAGGGCGAGGGCGAGGAAGAAAGGCCGCTCCTTGCTGGTGCGGATGAATTCATCGCACGCTCTGGCGAGCCCGTTCACATCCTTGGTGGCGACAGCGTAGGCGGTGGCGTCCCCCGGGGTTTGCGCCGTGGAGAAGTCGAAGGGATACCTGTCCAGCGGGGCGATGTGCTGCTTGCCGATGAGCGCGGTGCGATAACCCAGGCCCTTAAGCCGCTCAAACACGGTGGGGATGTCTGGGCGGAGGCGCTGGTTGTGCTCGCCTGGGGTATGGGCGTATTGACCGTTGCGATGGGTGAGGACGCCGGTGAAAATGACGGCGCGACTGGCGCTGCACGAGGCCACGGTGGCGAAAGCCTGGCGGAAACGCACCCCCTCGGCGGCGAGCTGGTCCATGTGTGGGGTCTGGATGATCTTGTTGCCGCAGCAGCCGAGGTCGAACCAGTTTTGGTTGTCGGTGATGATGAGCAGGATGTTGCGAGGCGGGGGTGCCGCGAATGACGGATGAGGAATGCCGGCCGGCCAAAGCAAGACAGCCAGCATCGCGAGGCGCGTTCTGCCCCGAATGAGTGAGCGAAGCGAGGCAAATGACGATGGCAGGGGAGTGAAGAGTGGGATGTGTTTCATGGGGAAGCAGGGTCACTGGCGGGCATGCATGAGGACGCGGTAGAGCTGCGCGGGGATGGTGACTTTGGCGGTGCCGTCTTTGACCTCGATGGCCTCGCCGCTGACAGGATCGGTGAGTGCTGCGCCGTTCAGCAGCCTGCGGATTTCCGGACTGAGGGTCAGGTCGAATGCGACATCCGCATCAGAGAAGTTCACCAAGTTGAGCATGACACCTCCCGGACGGAGGTAGTACGAGAGAGCCACGGCGGGGTGACCGCTGCTCATGGAGGCCTTGTCCCAATAAGGGTGGAAGGTCACATCGTCCCCGCCGATGCCGAAATCGCGCCGGGCGCGATGCAGCGGGTAGGAAAACTTGGGAGTGGAGCACCAGTTCATGATGAGGCTGTCGTGCAGCAGCGGGATGCCGAGGTAGCGGGCTTTGAGATGATCCTCAAAGTCCTCTTTGGTAGTGAAAGGACGGTCTTCCTTGGCGCGGATGATTTCATAGCGGGTGAACTTGAGGTCATCCATGCAGAAGGTGACCAGGCCCCAGGGGTGGGGGTTGAGTTCGACGATGGCCTTGGCGCGGTGGTCGCGGAAATATTCGTTGTGGTTCATGGAGTAGCCGATGTCTGCCATGAACTCGCCGGGTTTCCCGGCCCAGCACCAGGAGTACGCGGGGATCAGGGTGCCGGTGGAGTTGTGGACGAGCAGGTGGGGATACTTTCCATGACGGACAAAGATGGAGGCGAGTTTCTTGTAGAACTCGCGCATTTGGAAGATGCGAAAAATGGGCTGGGGCGAGCCATCCGCGCGGAGGTGGGTGCAGCCCGGGGCCATGCAGCCGCCGTTGAAGAAGGGCACGTCAATATAGACGCCGTCGAGGTCATAGCGGGTGACCAGGTCCTCGACGGATTGCAGGATGTGGAGGAGGTTGCCGGGGGCGTTGTGGCAGACGTAATCCTGGCGTTTCTCGATGCCGTCGTGGTTCCAGTCGCGGGAGAGGTAGGGCGCGCGCCGCCAGTCCTGGCGCCCGTCCGTGGCGGCGTCATCCTGATCGATAAGAAAAGGGGTGACGTAGCTGAAGACTTTGTAGTTCTTCTCGCGGCAGCGCCGGATGAAGGCGCGGGTGGCGTCTGGGTGGGTGATCTTGCGGCTGAATCGGTTCGGGGTACTCAGGCCGATGCAGTCGAGATCAAACATGAGGACGTCACCGAAATCGGAGACGATGTTCTCGTCGTAGGCGCGTTGGTTTTTCTCGATCTGCCGTCCCTCATGCAGGCCCCGGGCGTTGTAGTGCTGCCAGGTGCGCCATCGGGGCGGCAGGGGTTTGACTGGCGTGGCCTGGAGACCGAAGTCGAGGGTGAGGGTCTTCTTGGTGAGCCGACCCATGACGGCGTGGATGGTCATCTCGAGCACCTCGCCCTCGCGGGTGAGCTCGATGATGGAACGCCCCTCCTGATCCTGCCAGCCAGCGTCCGATTCGGCGAACCAGGCCAGGCCCGCGCTGCCGCTGCCCACCCAGACGAAGGGCAGGAAGCTGTTCTTGACGTTGGCGTTTTTCAGGAAACCTCCGATGTCGGACCGGAACTCCTGCATCTCCGCCACGAAGCGCGCCTGGGCCTCGCGACTGCCCCAGACAAGGCCGGTCCCGGCGGGCAGGTCCAGGGAGGCGCTTTTGGATCGGATTTCCGCGATGTAGTGGAGGTAGTCGAACAGCTGGCTCTTCAACGGCAATCGGATGGCGATGTCCTCGAAGGCGATGTCCTTCCCCGAAGCGATCTCAATAGTGAAGCGGATCATGCCGTCGTTCTCGATGCGCGTCAGGGTGGCAACTGTAGCCTCCCCGAGCAGAGCGCGTGAGCGGATGACGTGGGCGTAGGGACCGGTCTCGATGACCTCCGAGGTGGCGTTGACGGTGGCGAGGTCCGTGCCATCGACGCGCCCGGTGAGCCGCATGGGGCCGCCGAGCAAGGCGGTCCCGGCATTCTCGATGCCAGAGAGCAGGCCGTCCGCTTTGAGGGTGTAGGCGCGGTTCCACATCGAGACGCGTGTGCCCTCAGCGATGAGCTTTTCGAAGAGGGGCTGTTCGTGGACAACGGGGAAGTTCTCAAACTCAAGTGAGGCCGGGTGCCCGCTGACGGGAGGTTGCGCCCCGGCAAATGAGCGGTAGCCGAGAAGCAGGAGGGCGACGAGGAGGCGAATGAGACGTTTCATGTCTTGTGCGGATCTGGGTTGCTGGCTATTTCTTGCGGCGTGACCGGGGGCTTGTTTCCTCCAGCGGTGCCTCATGGGCCGGCAGGCTGCGAGCCATGCGCGCTTTGAGTTCTGCGTGAGCGGGGTCGGCGGCGAGGTTGGTGAACTGGTCCGGGTCCGTCCTCATGTCGTAAAGCTCCTCCGAGCCTTCCTGGTAGCGGATGTAGCGCCAGCGATCCTGAATGACCACATGGTTGCCCGGCAGCCAAGTGCCAAGGGTGGCGCGGTCCCACGCGGCGGAGGGATCGGCCAGCAGGGGAGCGAGACTGACGCCGTCAAATGGATGAGGCGCGGGCAGGCCTGCGGCTTCAACCAAGGTGGGGTATAGATCCACCAACCCGACGGCGGCGGCACAACTGGCCCTGGCAGGGATGCCTCTCCCGGCAAAGATCAGCGGCACGCGGGTGGATTCTTCCCACAAGGTGCGCTTGGCCCAGTAGTGCTTTTCGCCGAGATGAAAGCCGTGGTCGCTCCACAGCACGACGAGGGTGTTATCCCCGTTCGGTCCATCGAGTGCGGCGTCGGCCACCAGGCCGACGCACTGATCCACGAAGCTGATGCAGGCGAGGTAGGCATGAACGAAGTCCCGCCACTTGCCGGCCGCCACCACCTCCTGGTGGGACGGGGCCACGGTTTGCTGGCGGGTAACGTTTTTTACGGGCAGATCGTCGAGGTCTTCTGGCGGCGCTTTGGGCAAGGTGATCGAGTCCTTGTTATAGAGATCGAACCACTTCTGCGGCACGATGAGGGGGACATGCGGGCGGTGAAAGCCGGCGGCGAGGAAGAAGGGGCGGTCCTGTTTCTCATGCAGAAACGCGGCGGCTTTTTGCGCCAAGCGGTAGTCACCCATCTCCTCGTCGCGCTCGGGGAAGGCGCCGTAGTCCCAGGCCTTGACCGGCCAGTTCACAGCCTGCGGCGGGGTGGGATTTCGGCCATCGGTGAGGTCGGTGTCGAACGTGTCCGCAAGGCGTCCGTGAAAACCGTGGTGCAGCAACTTGCCGCCGCCGAGAGTGGCGTAGCCGTGGCGTTTGAAATGCAGCGGGATAGGAACCGCGTCGGCGAGACGGGGCGCCTCGTGGAACTCGGCGTTGAAATCGTAGCAGCCGGAGGTGGTGGCGAGGCGGCCCGAGAAGACGGACACGCGCGAGGCCATGCAGACGGGGACCTGGCAATGCGCGTTGCGAAAGAGTAGCCCGCGGGCGGCGAGCCGGTCCATGTGCGGCGTCTTGACATCCGGGTGACCGCCGAGGCAGCCGATCCAGTCGTTGAGATCGTCGATGGCGATGAATACGACGTGGGGTGGTGTTTCCGGCGCGCCCGCAGCCGGAACGGCGAGCAGGGCGAGAAGCAGCAAGGTGAGAGGGCGTGGGATCAGGTGGGCATTCATGGTTCTTTTCTCCGCGGGTCGAGGATCTGGGGCACCCCGGTTTTTCCGCGCAGCTCGATGGATTGAATCTCGAGGCCGCGGGAATCGCGGGGCGGCATGAGGCGAAGGTGGATGATGCGGTCGCTGTCCGCCAACTCCACCTTGACGTCCTGAAACTCGGCTCCGGTGGGCCATTCAAAGCTGACTGTGTGGTCGTCGGAAAATCCACCGTCGCGGGTGCGCCATGTTATCTGGCCGTCCCCGCCTTGCTGCGCCCGGAGACGCAGGGTGGCGGTGACGGGTCCATCGAGGGCGAGTTGCGTGTTATAGAGAAAGGGACGGGCGCCCGGCTCGGGCGCGATCGCCAGGGATTCCGCCTGTGCGGTCAGGGTGCCATTGCGGACACTCCAGCCCCGAAAACTCTGGCCGGGGGGCGGAGCAGGCGCGGCGGCGTTGGCGGGGGCGGCGGCCCCTGGCAGGATGCCGGCTTCGACGAAATTCTCCGCACGATGCGGAGCCAGCGGCTCGGGCCGTCCGGGCGGTTTCAGTGTGGCCAACCAGGTATCGAGCTTGCCGCGCAGGCGGGCGACGATTTCCGGGTACCGGGCGCCAAGATCGCGCGCGTGGGTTTCGTTTTCGGGATCGGTGATGTCGAAGAGCAGCGGGCGGCGATCACCGCCCGGGAGGATGAGTTTGTATGGAAACTCCTGGATGGCGGCCTGGTCCACCCAGCGCCAGTAAAGCGTCTCATGGGGCGGGCCGGAGGCTTTGCCGGTGAGATACGGGAGGAGGTTGACGCCATCAAATTCCGCCGGGTGCGGCTGACCAGCGAGGGCAACGGCGGTAGCGGCAATGTCGAGACTGATGACGGGGTGATCAAAGACCTGTCCGGCGGGGATTCTGCCAGGCCATGCGGCGAGAAAGGGGACGCGGATACCTCCCTCGCTAAGCATGCCCTTCTGACCGCGCATCGGCAGATTGATCGAGCCGTCCCAGATCTTGCGTTTGGCGGGATCGCTGGAGCCCAGCGGAGCACCGTTGTCGCCGAGGAAAAAGAGGAGCGTGTTCTCCGTCTTCCCCGTGACTCGGAGTTGCTCGCGGATGCGGCCAATGCCGTCGTCAATGGCGGCGATAAGCGCCAGCGCGGAGCGGCGCTCGCGCGGGAGATCTTTGGGCACCTGGGAGATCCACGGTTCGGGGAACTCCAGCGGCGTGTGCGGGGCCATGTAGGCGAGGTAGAGGAAGAACGGCTTCGCCATGTTCTTGGTGCTTGGCTCCTCGTTCTTCATTTCTGCGGCACGGCGTTTAAGGAACTGGATCGCCCACTCAGTTTGCAGCACGACGCGGCAACCTTTTTCGGTGATCTCGCGCGGCGCGTCGGGATACGGGGTGCCGTCGAGCGCGTGGGAAGCCACGTAGTCGTTCATGAAGCCGGTGAAGTATTCGTCAAAACCCTGGCCGTGCGGCAGAAGATGGCGGTGGGCGATCCTCTGCCGGCCGCCTTCGACTCCGTGCTCGATGTCGAGGTGCCACTTGCCACTGATGCCGGTCACGTAACCAGCTTGTTTGAGGCGCTCTGGCAACGTCACTACCTCGCCTGGCAGTGGGATGCCGTTTTGCTCCACGCCGATTTTCGACTGATATTGCCCGGAGATGAGCCCGGCGCGGGAGGGGGTGCACTGCGGCGCGGTGACGTAACCGCGCGGGAAGCGCGCGCCATCGCGGGCGAGCCGGTCGATGTGCGGTGTGCGGATGTCTTTATCCACACCCTGCGCCCCGAGATCGGCCCAGCCGTGGTCATCGGTGAAAACGACGATGATGTTGGGCGGCGTCGCGGTAATGGCCGGAACGGCGGCCAGCCAGAGGCAAAGCAGCGAGAGGCATATGGGAATAGCGTGGTTCATGATTTTTGCTTCGCGGGTCACGGCATGGTCAGAAACTCATAACGTCCCGAGCCGACTTCATACACGGCGCGGCCATCTGCGAAACGCAGGAAACGGACGCTGTCGATTTTCTCGGGCGGCTGTCCTTCGAGTGTGACGGCTTCCCGGCTGCGTGCGGGGACGTGGACTGTGGCAGTGGTGTTGGCGGGGACCACGACGGTCATGGCAAGCCGCGCGCCATCCAGCCGCCAGGCACTCTCCACGCGGCCATGCACGGAATCGTGCCAGGCGCTGACCCAGGTGAGATCGCCGAGCAAATGGGGCTGCACGGTGAAGCGCTTGAAGCCGGGATGCTCCGGTTCGGCGCGGAGGCCGGCCAGTTCCTGATAAAACCACGCCACGATGTCCGCCCACCGCCCGTGATTGAGCGAGGGAGAGTCATCCGTCCACCACTCCCACAGCGTGGTGGCGCCTCGGTCCATCCAGTAGCCGTAGCCCGGGCTGGTGCGCTGCATGGCCACCGCGTAGGCCAGATCCGCGTGACCGTTGCGCGAGAGGGTGCGGAAGAGATACTTGGTGCCGAGATTGCCGGTGGCGAGGTGGTTATCCCGGGCGCGGATGTCTTTGACAAGATGCGCCAGCGCCTCCCCGCGCTCATTTTCCGCGCAGAGTCCGAGGCCGATGCTGCAGGCTTGCGCCGTCTGCGTGCCCTCTCCAAAGCGACCGCCGCCCCGGTAAAATCGTCTTTGGTAGGCGCTCTTGATCTGACCCGCCAGGGCCTCGTAGCGTCGCGCGTCCTCGTCCCGCACGAGCACGCGGGCGATGCGGGCGAGGAGGTCGGCACCTTGAAAATAGAATGCGGTGGCGGTGAGCGCGGTCTCGGTGGCCTGGCCCGCCGGGGAGTGGTCGCCGATGCCTTCGTCCACGATGTGATCCCGGGCGCGGGTGCCGCAGTAGTCCACCCAGGTCCGCATGGCGGCGAAGTTGTCCTCCAGCACACGTCGGTCTCCGTGGTAGAGGTAGAGATACCAGGGGATGACGAGGATCGCGGCATCGCGCGGCGGATGGACCTCGCCCCGGTAGTCGTAGCCCCAGTCGCCGGTCGGGATGATGAGCGGAAGCTGACCGTTGGGCCGCTGCACGTCGCGAAAACTGCGCAACCACTGCTCATAGGCGGGAACATTCTGCCACTGGTACATGGCCTGCTCCGCCGCCATCACGGCATCGCCCGCCCAGCCGTTTTTCTCGCGGTGCGGGCAATCGGTGGGGCGGCCCTGGAAATTGCCGCGATACGACCACGAGGCGCAGTCCACGATGCGGTTCACGGTTTCATTCGAGCAACGAAAGTCTCCCGCCTGCGGAAAATCCGTGCGCACCACGCGGGCCTCGATGGCACCGGGTGCATTCAGCTTTCCGGGAAAACCGGCCACCTCGACGTAGCGAAAGCCGTGGTAGGTGAAGCGCGGCTCCCATATCTCGGTGCCGCGCCCGCTCAAGAAGTAGCGGTCCGTCTGGAAACCGCCGCTTTTGACGTGTTTATCGAGGTATTGATGGCTAAGGGAACCGTCCGCGAGGAGGCGTTCGCCATACCTTAGCCGGACCTCCGAGCCCGCCGGTCCGGTGACGCGCAGCCGCGCCCAGCCAGCGATGTTTTGTCCAAAATCCACGACCTGCCGGCCATCCGCCAGCGTGGTGACGGCCACGGGCTTCAGCGTTTCGGTGACGCGCACCGGCGGCATGCCCTCGCAGGCGAGCTCGCCCGCGGGAGGCTCCGCCAGTGCCGCGCGGGGCCAGTCCGTGTCGTCGTAGTCCACCGTGGCCCAGCCGGGTTTCTCCTGTCGAGCGTCGTACGTCTCGCCGTTGCGGATGCCATCGTAGCGGATGGGACCGTGGGCCACGCGCCATTCCGGCCCGGAGGCCACGGTCTGCCGCGTGCCGTCGGCGAACTCGATGACGAGCAGGCAGAGCAGCTTCGGGCGGTCCCGCCACGCGGCGCGGTGGAGCTGCCAGACCTCGCGGGCGTGCTGGTTATACCAGCCATTGCCGAGCATGGCGCCGAGAGCATTGCGGCCTTCACGGAGCTGCGCGGTGACATCGTGGACGAGGTAACAGACCCGCTTCTCGTATTGGGTGAAGACCGGACTGAGCACCTGGTCGCCGACCTTTCCGCCATTGAGGCAAAGCTCGTGAAAGCCGAGGCCGCAGCCGTAGAGCCGGGCGCGCGCCACCGGCTTGTCGATTTGAAAGGTGGTCCGCAGCAGCGGTGCGGGATCGGGTTCCACCGACGGATCGAGCGCATCCGGCGCACGAATCCACCGCGCCGGCTGCCAGTCCGAGGGTTGGAGCAAGCCCATTTCCCAAAAAGCGGGCTCGCTCCACGCGCTGGCCGCGCCCGCCTCATCCCACACGCGCACCTTCCACCAACAGCGCAGCGCCGAACTCAATGCACGGCCCGCGTAGGGCAAGTTGACCGATTGATCAGACGTCACTTTGCCACTGTCCCAGAGATCACCCTTGTCCTCCCGCAATCCGCTCAAGGTCGAGGCCGCGAGCACCTGAAAAGCCGTCTGTCGCGCACCGCGCTCGTCGGAGGCCAGCGTCCAACTCAGGCGCGGCTGCAAGCTCTCCACACCCATCGGATCGCGCAAATACTCGCAGCGCAGCTTTTCCAGACGCACTCCGCCCTCGGCGGACAGCGAAAGCGGCAACGCCGTGAATGCGATCAGCAGCCTGAAGACGGGAAACCGGTTCATATCGCGTGGACTCCCGATTTCTCGGGCCAGGGCGGCGGGGCCTTGTCGCTGATGCCGATCGGGCTGTTCTCCCATTCGAATCCGCGCCCCTCGTACGGGGCGAGGTGCTGCAGGCGGAACGACTTGTCAAACGACTGCCCGGCCGCACCCGGCGCGGTACTCGCGGACAGGCACAGGCCAACCACGACACGTCCGATCATCGCCATGAGTCCGTCCAATAAGTAGAGCATGTTGGCATGGTGCTACTTAATTACAAGTGCTATTGCAGTAATAGCGATCTTGAGATAGCGCCTGGTCGGCCCCGCCCCCGGCGCGGCACTGCTCGAAAATCCCCGTAGCCGAACGCATGAGCGTTTGGCCCGACCCACCAGCCGCACCCACCAAACGCTTGCGCGTTCGGCTACATTTTTCATCTCGTGATGCCCTCCACGTCGGGAACGATCTCCGAGCTGCCGATTTCACGACCCCACCCACTATGAAATGCACAGACATTCCATCGTTTGGCGGGCCAGCGCCCGAATCCCCGCCCAATTCTGCACTGTCCATCTGCCCACCCATCGTGAGACGATTTTGCGCATGACAACCGCCCCGGCGCTGGTCGAACGGCATCACCGGCTCTTGCTCGGCGGCCTCACCGCCTTAGTGCTCGCCCCGCTGGCATGGCTTCCCTGCGCGGCAGGTACAACCCATACCGCGCAGGAACCGCGGCGAGATGCCGCCCCGGCGATCCTGTCCACGGACCTGTCGCTGGACCGCGACCCGGACGACTGGTTCGACACGCTGCTATTCCTGACCCTGCCGGGCATCGAGCCGAGGGGGATCGTGCTGGAGCATTACGCCACCGACGAGGTCCTCGGCAAGACAAAGGAACTGCTGCGGCTTGTGGATCGTGCGGAGGTTCCCGTGGTCAAGGGCATCGCGGGCCGGCTGGAACGACGGGATGGCGTCCTGACCGCCCCGCCTCACCACGACGGGGCCGAGCTGATTCTCCAAACGCTGAGGGCGTCAAAGGAGAAGGTGACCTTGATCGCCGTGGGCGGCCTTGGCAACGAGGCCTGGGCCCTCCACCGGGACCCGGCGCTCTGCCGGGAGAAGATCGCCGCGATCTACTTCGTGGGCGGCAATCCATTCGGCCACCGCGACACCAACGTCGCGCGCGACACGGTCGCGGCGGAGATCGTGATGGGATCCGACGTGCCCATCGCCTGGGTCGCCACCTGCGCGCCCGATCAAATGCAGAAGCTCACCGGCGAGCAGGAGGCGGCGATCGCGAACATGGGTCATCCGCTGACGGATTTCCTCGCCGGCACACTCGGGCCCTGGCGCGCCTTCCGCGGCGAGGCGTGGTTGAAGAAGACCGGACAGCTTCCGGGCCAGGGCAAGAATCTCTGGTCGTTGCCGGCGTTCAGCCACGCGGCGGGCCTGGACGTGGGCAACCTGGTCTGGCTGCGGGGCCACGCCCATTTCAACGCGGACCGGTGGACGTGGTTCGAGACCGACCCGCGCGGGCCGGACCGGATGATGGTGGGTTGCGATGCGCGATCGCTGTGCGAATGGATCGTGCGGCACATCCAGGCCGTCGCCGAAAGGAGCGCGATCCCAACACAATGAAAACGCAGGTACTCATTTCATATGCGGTGGTTGGCGCCGCGATCCCGCAAGCCCCAAAGGCCTCCGCGGCCGACCGCTACGACTTCTACCAGCCGAAGGTCGAGCACGTCCTCATTTACGAGGGCGGGTCGGCCGAGGGCCGCTACGCCTACAACCATATGGCGTCGGTGGAATGGTTTGACGGGCGGTTCCATGCGGTCTGGGGGGCGAATGCGTCGACGCACAAGGAGGGGGCGCCCGGTCAGGTCAACCTGTGGGCCACGAGCCCCGACTTCCGGCAATGGGGCGCGCCCGATGAATTCGCCCATCTCGGCGCGCACGCCCTGCCCCGCGACGCGGCGGGCAAGCAGTGGCAGCCGAACCTGCTCAACTATTATGACCGCCAATTGTGGTGCGTCTGGTCGTTCAACAGCGGGGATGCGGACCTCGAGGGCCTCTACCTGAGCACGCTGGAGAAGGGCGCCGGCAGCTGGCGCCATCGCCGGATCCGGCGCAGGCAGGATGTCGATGGATTGCCCTGCGAGATCTTCGCCACCCAGAATCCGGTGCTGCTGTCTTCCGGGCGCGTGCTCGCGCCCGTCACGCTCATCGGGCGGTTCCCGGCCGCGCGAACCAATCGGGGAAACGCCCCTCCCATCCGCCGGTGGAACGCGTGTTTTTTCACCGATGACGACGGCGCGACCTGGGGATGTTCCGACTTGGTCGACTCGGTGTGGGATGGCGCGAGCCAGTGGGAGCCATTCTTCCACGAGCAGGGCGATGGCCGCATCCGGGCCTTCATGCGCAATTCCATCAAGGGCTCGCGCGACCGGGGCACGCCCGCCGGAAACCAGTGGCGGATCACCGCCGTGGGGACGGGCGCGGCCAAGGGCACGCCCGTCCGTTTCCCGACCGACCCGGTCATCTCCTTCATGGAGACCGCGAATTGCCGCCCGCAGGTCTTCCGGCTCGCCGGTGGCCGCTATTGTCTCCTGCAACAGGATGCCCTGGTGGATCACGCGGACTATCACACCCGCCTGAACGTGGCGCTGCACTTCAGCCGGAGCGGCGCGGATGACTTTGTCGCCGGGCCGCCCGTGTCCCGGCCGGGGATCCTGAGCGCCTATCCCCAGGGCGTCGAGCACGACGGCGCCATCTATCTCGCGCACACGATCGGACCGGGCAACTTCCCTCGCGGCATCGAGGGCGCCATTGTCTCGCCCGCACCGCGGGCAGACCAGTATTATATATGGTCCCGCTCCAAGGAACTGGTCCGCTCGGCGGCGACCACGGGCGCCTCGGGAAACGAGAAGATGGTCCGGGCGAATCCCGACGCGCGCACCGCGCCGCCGCGACCCGAGACCGCGGAAGGGCGCAGGGCCATCCGCTTCGCCGGTCGCGCCAGCGCTGGCGTCGACATCGACCCGGTGGATTTCGCCGCGGGCCAATCCCTGGAATTCTCTTTTGAGGCGAAGCCGCTGCGCCTGCAATCGGCGGGCATGCTGATCCTCTGCTCCTTCGGCGACCGGATCCCCATCCGGCTCGGCGTGCCCGCCAACCGGCCCGGCAAGCTCTACGCCTACACCCGCGACCAGTGGGCGCCGGTCGGCGACCTCCCCTCGGGACACTGGCACGCGATTCGCCTCACGGTGCGAGGCGCGGACTTCACCGTCGCCGTGGGCGACCGACCCCCGAAGATTTTCCCAAATCCGCTCGTGAATCCCGCGCCGCGCCTCTACCTCGGCGACGGATTCGAGGTGGACTACATCCCGGCAAATGACGGTTCCGAGTTCCTCGTGGACATCGATTCGCTGCAGAGCCGGGTCGTCGGCGAACTCGTGGCGCGACCGCCCGGAGAGCGCCGATAGGCGACGGGCGGGCTCGAAAATTCCCATCGCCAGAGAAGAGCGGCCCGGGGACGGTCCGCACTCCAAAGGCCTTCGGCCGAAATGCGGCAACATCCTGGTGCCATGCCAACACACCACGGCACCGCCACGTTTCGCGCGCAGCTCTCTGGAAAGCGGTGCGTCCTCGCACCGCTTTGTACCGCGGGAGGCTCAGAGAATCGGATCAGCGAGGTTGGGCGTTCCCTGGCCCGCGCTGGTCCTGGGGAAATACGCCGCGCGCCTCCGAGGCGGCGAGGGTCGGCGATGGCGGGTCGTAGACTTTCCTTCCCTCGCGGATGGCGGCGCGGTTGCGGGCCTCTAGTTCCTGCCTTGCTTGGTACTTCGACTCGCGCGCGCGGTCCATTTCGCATGGCTCGAAGGCGAGGGTATCGCCGCGGGGTGACGTCTTGAGGCGATCGGCACCGGCCCGGATGATCGCCAGGGCCTCGCGATACGCGTCGCTTCCGCTCTCGAGCTTGGCGAGACACGGGCTGAGGCGGGGACGGTCGAAGCTGACCAGCGGGCCCGGGTTCTTGTCCCATTTCGCCGATTCCCGGAAGTCGATCCCGGCGAGTTCGCCCAGCCGACGAATCGCGTTGTCATCGAGCGGCGAGCGCCCGGCGAGGTGGGCGGGGAAGGCCGTGGCATAGGTCGGGTAATACGGCGCGTTGAGATCGAGCCACGCGTGTATCCTATCCCAGTCCTCGTCCGTGAGTTGGACGCCCTCGTGGCCTTGCCGCAGGTGGGCGACGAGCGGGCTGGGGTGGGATCCCCACGAGAACGCCTGCTGGATCTCGGCGGGACCGGCGCCCACGGTCATGAGATAGCCGTCCGGCTTTCTCCACCGCTGGTGCAGGGATTCATAGGAGGCGTTGAAGAACAGATCGCGATCTCCCGCGAGCACGAGCTTGGAGCCCGCCGGTTTCCCGAAGTCGTGGCACGAGACGCAGTGCCGGTCCCACACGGGCTGGATTTCGTCCATGTAGCTATACAGCCGGGCGGGGCCGCGCCAGCCATCGAGTGTCGCGGGCTTCTTGCCGGCGGAAGCGAGGTAGCCATCCCCTTTCAGCGGTGGCGGGGCCAGCCGGTGCTCGTGACACCCGACGCAACTGGCCCGCTCGCCCGATTGGAAAACGACGCCGCTCCGCATCGATTGGATCATGCGGCCCTCGTGGTCCAACAGCTGGAAGAAGACGAACTTGTCCGACGGAACCTCCAAGAGCACCGAGCCATCCGCCTCCACCGGCACCGTGCCGAGGATGCGCTTGTTCTCGAAATTGTGCCAATTCATGGCCGGGCGATGGACGCCCTGGCCGCCCCAAGCAGGGACGGTCCAGTGCCTCTTTTCGGGGGATTCGACGACGCGCAGCCACTTGATCTCACCGCGCTCTACCCCTTGCATGTGCGTGCCCTGATAGGCATCCATGATGTAGACGGTCGCGGGACCCCCCGCGTAGTCGCGCCTCACCGGAAGGACCGGCGGTCTCGGTCGCGGCGCCAGCGGGACCGGGCTGTAGCAGCCGGGCGCCTCGGCGTGCACCAGGGTCTCGTTGCCGAAAACATCCACGAGGTAGATCCCCATCTCGGGGACCGGGCCTTCCGCCGGTCGATCGGCGTCGTCGATCTCGCGCGAGCAGAGGAAATATTTCTCGCTGAGGGGATAGGGGTCCTGATAGCGCGGCCTGACCTTGGTGAAGGTGTCGATGCCGCCGTTGCCCACGAACTCCATGGCGCTGGGCGGCCATGTCCGCAGGACGGCGGAGCGATCATGGGCGTCGGCATCCATCCCTCGCCGTCGATCGATGATGCCGAGCGCGCCCCACGGGCGGTCGTGGCAGGAGCCGAGCACCGCGACGACCGTGTCCGCGCCGGGGATGGGGCGGGCCGCGATGACGCCGCCCGGCGACGGGGTGTTGTTGCCCCAGTAGATCGCGTGGCCGGTGCCGTCGGGGTTGACGGTCCACAAGCCCTGGGCGTCGCCGAAGTTGCGATCGACGTACTCCCAGCGATCGTAGAGGACCCTGCCATCGGGGAGCAGGCGGCTGTGCCCCTCGAAGAGCGTGCTGCCGCCGATGCGGATGATGTTCGCCCCGTCCCCGTCCATCCGGTACAGGTTGGCCATGATGTGCTGGTTGCAGCCACAGTACTTGGGTTCGCGGGTGGAGGAGAATACGATGCCCCCATCCGGCAGGTAGATCGGGTCGATGTCGGCCGCGCCCGCGAGTCGCGTCAATTGCCGCAGGCCGCTCCCGTCGGCGTTGACCTCGTAGATGTGGTAGTCGTCATCGATCCCGCGCCGCATCGAGAACAGGATCCGCTTGCCATCGAAGTGGACGTCGGGATCCCGCGGGAGGCCCGTCTCGCCCGCGTCGGCGATGGTGCGCACCGCGCCATCGGAGAGGTCGATGGCCTTGAGCGCGCCGCCGCCGGCATACTTTGCCGTGTTGCACTCATCGGTGACGAATAGCGTCTCGGTGTTGTGGTGGTCCTTGGCGTACTGCCGGCGCGTGGTGAACACGATGGGTTGCCCCGAGACCAGCGGGTTGGCAAGCAGCGCCTCGCGCTCTAGGGCGCGAAAGTCCGCGGCCAGACGCGAGAGCGCGCCGCCCGCGCCATCGCCGGGCGCGGCCGCCAGCCCGGCGCGTTGCCGTTCCCATTCTGCCAGGCGCGCCAGGAAACGTTGCGCGGGATAGTCCGGGAAGCTGCTCCCGAGATCCTCGATGGCGGCGCGCAACCCTTCCGAAACTTGATGCCGTGGCGCAGGCATTCCTGCCTGCGTCGGCGGCCCTGAACCCCCGGCGGCAGACAGGAATGTCTGCCTCACGTCCCCGGGCGGTGGCGCCTCCGGGCGCCGACGGCGAGTCTGGCCCTTGCCGCCGATATCATCCCGCCCACGAGACCCGCCCTGAACTTCTGCCAGGCGGGCCTTCATTCGCGCGGCCACATCGGGGTGCTCGCGGATGACGTTCCTGGCCTGCGAGGGGTCGGCGGCGAGATCGTAGAGCTGCGCGCCGGGCGCATCGGCCCGGAACTGGCCGTTCTCGATGTCGCTATTGATCTCTCCGGTGAAGGCGAGAGCGGCTGGCCCGCCGAGCGCGTGGTCGCCCGGCTTCTTGCCGGCGAAGCCGCCGCCGCCCCGCGCGCCGATGTAGACCCATCGGCCTTGACGGAGGGCGAGATTCTCCCGCCGGCTCGGGGCCAGCACCACTTCGTCGCGGATGGGTTTCTCGGGCGAACCGAGCCACGCCTCCAGGACGTTGACGCTGTCGGATCCATCTCCGGGGGCGAGGGAAGCGCCCGTCAGGGCCGCGAGGGTGGCGAGGAAATCCACGTGGCAGATGAGTTGGCCGGAGGTGGAGCCGGCCTCGATCTTCCCGGGCCAGCGGGCGATGAACGGGACGCGGTGCCCGCCCTCCCAGGCGTCGAACTTGAAGCCGAGCAGAGCGCCATTCAACCGGTGCCCCGCACGCCACGCGTCTTGGCCGCCCAAGTTGAGCATGCCCCCATTGTCGCTGGTCAGCACGACGAGCGTCTTCCCGGCAAGACCCAGGTCATCCAGGGCGCGCAGCACCTCGCCAACCATCCAATCGAACTCGTGAATGAAATCGCCGTACCGGCCGCAGCCGCTGGTCCCCTTGAAGCGCGGGTGCGGCGTGAACGGATGGTGGATGTGCGGCGTCGCGAAATAGAGCAGGAATGGCCGACCCTTGTGCTCGCGCATCCAGGCGAGGGCCTTTCCCGTCAACAACGTGCCCAGCGCCTCATCCTTGTACAACGCGTGCGCCGCTTTCCCGCCGGAGATCGCGGGCGCCATCATCTTCTCGGGGAACGGCTGCGTCGGGGGCGTCCCGCCATACACCAGCGGGTCGGCCGGATCGAGGCCCAGGACGCGCCGGTTCTCTACCAGCACGAATGGGGGATGGCTATTCACGACCGGGATGCCAAAATAGTAATCAAAGCCGCACTCCAGCGGCCCCGGCTTGAGCTCCGCGTTCCAGTCCGGCTTCCGCTGGCTGCCGAAACCCAGGTGCCACTTCCCGATGCACGCGGTCGCGTATCCCTGCCGCTTGAGGACGCCCGCCACCGTCGGCCGCGAGGTGTCGACGGCCAGCGGGTTCGGGTTCATGAACGGCCCAAAGATATTCTTACGAAAGGCGTACTCGCCGGTGAGCAGCGAATATCGCGATGGCGTACACACCGCCGATGCCGAGTGCGCGTCGGTGAACCGCCGCCCCTCCCGCGCCAGCCGGTCGATGTTCGGCGTCTTGACCCGCGTCGCCCCGTAGCAGCCCACGTCCCCATAGCCGAGGTCATCGGCGAGGATCAGGACGACATTGGGCCTGCCGCCACCGGCGGGTCCCTCCTCCGCCACGAGAGAACCCGCCGTCGCCGCCAACAGCGCAAGAGATGTGAGATGGGCGAGTCTGATCCCCACAGGCTATGGGGAAAAATGTCCGCTGTCGATCACGGGCCCCCTACGGCGCCACGATGCGGTCCGCGAATGCCCCGGTTGCCAACCGGCGAAAATGGGAGGTGTTGAATGTGGTCTATGTCATGTCAACCGCTGGGATCTTGCATCGTGCACCCCGCGAAGGCAGACTGGATAAGAAATTCCCCCCTATGAAGACCCGAACTTGCCCCGCTGTTGTCGCCCTCGTGATTTCTCTTTCATCCACCCTCGGCGCCGACGAGGCCCAGCTCCGTGCGCTGGAGGCGGTGGACGACGCGCGGATCGCCGCGGTCAAGGCGGCGGATGCCGGGCGGTTGGGCGAGATCCTCTCGGACGCGCTGCATTACGGTCACTCCAGCGGTCCGGTGGACACGAAGGCATCGTTCATCGAGTCGCTGGCCTCCGGTCGCGTCCGGTACACCGCGTACGAGAATTCGGAGCGCAAGTTCACGTTCCCCGCGCCGGGGATCGCGCTGATGAGTGGGCGCGCGCACGTGAAGGTGGAAACGGCCAAGGGCGGGATGGACAGCGAGGTGGGCTACCTGGCGGTCTGGAGAGAAGAGAATGGCAAGTGGCGTTTCCTGGCCTGGCAGGCCTGCCGGATCGCGGCGGCGGCGGCCAAGTGATCCGCCGCGATCCGCTCGCTTCGCCGACGGCGCGCGGCGGGGCACCACCGGGGGTGAAAATGTCGGGCGCGAAATCCCTTTCGCGCCACGGGCAACCGGCAGGGCCCTCGTGGCGCGG
>CAZYWZ010000094.1:0-26622 GCA_964651705.1 uncultured Verrucomicrobiales bacterium | reverse complement strand
ACAATGAATTATCTCCGTCGTCCCCATGATCCGCGGTTTGAAGTTTCTGGCTAGGTGGGCCGTCGTGGCGTCCACGAGTCGGGCTGGCCTTTTGGCGGGCTTGGGGTAGGCTCGCCCCCGGATATGGCAGGGAGACATCACAACGCCGAGGTCGCGCGCCAGCTGGCGGTGTTTCTGGACAATCGTCCGGGGACGCTGGCCAGCCTTTGCGGGATACTCTCCGAGGCGAAGATCAACATTTTTGCGATCAGCACGTCGGACACCATCGATCATTCGGTGGTGCGGCTTGTGGTGAGCGACCCGCACACCGCGCTGGAAAAGCTCGAGGATCATGGGCTGTTGGTGGTGGAGAACGACGTGATCATGCTCGACGGCGCGAACCGGCCCGGGAGCCTGGAGCGCATCGCGAAGACGCTGGCGGAGCACCGGGTGAACATCGAGTACGCCTATTGCGCGACCTCGCCCAGCTCGCGGCGGGGGCTGATGGTGCTGCGGACCGATAACGTCGCCCGTGCGATGCGGGCGCTAAATTCGATGGAGACCTGACCATGGCCGTAAAAGTGGCGATGATCGGCGCGGGCAGCGTGATCTTTTGCAAGACGCTGCTCAACGACCTGATGGCGACGCCGGCGCTGGCCGGCGCGGAGTACGCCCTGATGGGCCCGACGGAGACGAAGCTCCGGCGGATGGAGGCCTTCGCGAGGCGGATGCTTGAGGAGAACGGCATCCGGGGCAAGGTCTGGGCGACGGCCGACAGGCGGGAGGCGATCCGGGATGCGGATTTCGTCGTGGTGATGATCCAGGTCGGCGGGGTGGAGGCGTTCCGTTTGGATTACGAGATCCCGTTGAAGTATGGGGTGGACCAATGCATCGCGGACTCGCTGGGGCCGGGCGGGGTATTCCGCGGGCTTCGGGCGATCCCCGTGCTGGTGGATATCGCGCGGGACATGGAGGCGCTGGCGAAGCCGGGCGCTATCTTGTTGCAGTACGCGAACCCGATGGCGGCGAATTGCCTTGCGCTGGGGCGCGCGGGCCGGGTGCCGTTTGTGGGGCTATGCCATGGGGTGCAGACGACGCTGGACCTGATCGCGGGGTACTGCGGGGTCCCGAAGGAGGAAATTTCCTACACCTGCGGCGGGATCAACCACATGGACTGGTTCCTGACGCTGAGGCACCGGGGGCGGGACCTGTACCCGATGCTGCGGGAGTGTTTCGAGAAACCGGAGTACTACAAGAACGAGAAGGTGAGGGGCGAGGTCTTCCGGCACTTCGGGCATTTCATGACGGAGAGCACCGGCCACCTGAGCGAGTACGTGCCGTGGTTCCGGAAGAACAGGGAATCGCTGGGGCTGTATTGCGACGAGCCGAGTTTCGGGGGCGAGAGCGGCGCGTACTACAAGTATTGCCAGGCCCTTGCGGACAAGTATGCGGGGCACGACCCGCTGGAGTTCGACAGCGCGACGATCGAGCGCCGGAGCGTCGAATATTGCTCGTACATCGTGGAGGCGGTCGTGACGGGAAGGCCCTTCCGCTTCATGGGGAACGTGCGCAACGACGGCTACATCACGAACCTGCCGGATGGGTGCTGCGTGGAGGTGCCGACCTTCGCCGATGACACCGGCCTGCGGCCGACGCGGGTGGGGGCCCTGCCGCCACAGTGCGCCGCGGCCTGCATGACGAACGTGAACGTCCAGATCCTCGCCGCCGAGGCCGCGCTGGCGGGGGATCCCGAGCACGTGGTCCACGCGGTCGCGCTGGATCCCCTGACCGCGGCGGTATGCACACTCAAAGAGATCCGAGACATGTGCGGCGAGATGCTGGAGGCCCAGCGGCAGTGGCTGCCGAAATTCGAGGGCAAGAGGATCGAGCCGCGGCCGACGATCCCCATCCCGAAGGACTGCCGGCCGGTGGAGGTGCCGCTGGATCCGGCGCTGGCGATCAGCAAGCGGTTTGGCACGCTGATAACCCAGGAGACGACCTAGCCGCCCGTCGGACTTTGCCAAGTCCGACGGGTTGCTGGGCGCGGATTGCGATTGAGTGCGCGGGTCGGGGGTATAGCCTCCCGGGCATGGCACCCAAGATCCTGGTGGTTTTCCTCGGAGGCTATTGGTTCATCTCGGCCGGAGTGGCGGCCTGGATCGGGCGGCAGAGGGGGAGGATGATCGAGGGCTTAGGGCTGGGCATCCTGATGGGGCCGATCGGGCCGATTTTGGTGGCGCTGTTGCCGGACCTCAGGAAGGCAGTGCCCGGGGCGCGCCGGGGGCGGCGGTATGTCGCCCCGGAACCCCATCCGGCGGGGGAACTCCATGTCGAGCATGGGGCGCACGCCCTGCCCGTGGCCGAGGTCGACGCGGAGCACCACGGACATGGGGTCCCGATGCGAGCGGAGGGGGCGGGGGCCTACGAGGCGTGGCCGCCGGAAATGGCCGAGGACATCTTCCGCGGCGACCGGGACGCCCCGGGTGCCGGCGAGGCCGAGGGGAAAGGGCGCCTGCGCATCGATTGGATGTGGGTGCTCTTCTATGGCGGCTGGAGCCTCTTCGTCGTCTTCTGCTGGCTCTGGCTGCTGGTGTACGTCTGAGCGGGCGCGTTGCGGCAGGTGGGCAAGCCGGAAGTCTTAGTCAACAACCCCTTCACCCACCTCGCCAAGGTCACCGTCTACCTCAACGCACGGATCTCCTCCGAGCCTCCTGACCGCTGGGAGGACCGGCAGGCGTTAAAGGAACAGATTTAACCGTTGGTGGAGCTGTACGGGAGGCTGTGACCAGGCATTCTGGGTTGCGCGACATCAGTCTGGCTGATACAAAAATTTGCCGGATGAAAAACTGCCTTATGCTTCGATCGGGCCTTTCCTGCGTCTTGGCGCTCGGCACATCGCTCGCTCCGGCGGCGGTCACGATGGAGATGGTGACGGTCGGGGATACCAACAATCCGGCCGATCCGCTCACGGGCTACGGCAGCGTCCCGTACGCGTACCAGATCGGGAAGTACGAGGTCCGGAACTCCGAGTACGTCGAATTCCTGAACTCCGTGGCCGCGACCGACACCTACGGGCTGTACAACAGCAGCATGTCGTCGGATGCCCGAGGCGGCATCACGCGCTCGGGTTCAAACGGCAGCTACACGTATTCCGTGAAGTCGGGCTACGAGAACATGCCTGTGGTGTACGTCTCGTACTACGATGCGGCGCGCTTCGTAAACTGGCTGGAAAACGGCCAGCCCACCGGCACGAATCAGGTGGCGGGCGTGACCGAAACGGGCAGCTACACGCTCTTTACCAATGGCTCGAGCACGACAAACGTCAGTGGTCGCACATCCAGCGGCTGGGTGATCCCGTCCGAGAACGAGTGGTACAAGGCCGCGCACTACCAACCCTCGACCAGCGGCGGTCCGGCCGACAGTTTCTGGCTCTACCCGACGCAGAGCGATAGCGTGCCTTCCAACGACCTGATCGACCCGGATCCAGGCAACAATGCGAACTTTTATCAGGACAACGGGTACACCGTTGGGTCGCCCAGATTTCTCAGCGATGTTGGGGCGTTTGAGAACAGCCAGAGCTACTACGGGACATTCGATCAGGGCGGCAACACTTGGGAGTGGACTGAGGCCCTCATCGGCTCGGATCGGGTTTTGCGGGGCGGCGATTGGGTGGTCCCGGAAAATTTCCTCCGATCAACTGAGCGCCTGGGCTTCAACCCCTCGGCAGAGATTAACGAATTTGGTTTTCGTGTTGCGATCCCCGAGCCCGCTTCGCTCGTTGCGCTGGGTGTTGCGGCCCTGGCTGCGTGCGTCTGTCGGCGGCGAAGACGTTGACAATACCCCCGGTGGGGAGTCTTCTGGCGGTTGACAGACGGGGGGGAATCATCTCGGGGCCGACCGGTTCCGCGATGCGGGAGGCGTCGTCGAATTTGTTGGTTTAGGCGTGGCGGCGGGCGAGCCGGACACCGATCTCGATGGCGGCGTGGATCTGGGCGGCCTTCACCTCGCCGACTCCCGGGACCTTGGCCAGTTCCTCGACCTGGGCTTGGGCGATTGCGTGGACGTCGCGGAACCGGTGACGGTCCTGTGGGATCCCGCCAATGGGCGCGGCGTTCCCCTACGTGTTGCTTTCGCGGTCATGAGGGTGACGGGTTCGAAACCCGTCACCTCGGGTTTGTGACAACTTTGTGGTATTTTTTCGGCATTTTTGGACCAATTCCGCTTGTGCGATTCCCATGGGCAAAATCGCGCAAAGTCCTTCGCGATAGGGGACTTGAGGGGGCAAAAAAGGAGCGGAGTCGACGGGGCTCGAACCCGCAACCCCCGCCGTGACAGGGCGGTGCTCTAACCAATTGAGCTACGACTCCAGATTGGGGTGGGCAGAATGCCAGAAAACGGGATGGGCGCAAGGGGAAACTGGGGGAGGGGATAGCTCAAAGCCGGCTCATGGGTGGTACCCTGAGCCAGGGAACGACAGGCTCGATCGGTATTTTCGTTTTGAGACAGATCCCGTGCGCCGCACGCGTGGCACCACCGGGGGTGTAAATGTAGCCCCTCCGGTCACGGAGGGGCCGCGCGGTGGGTCCACGGCCTCACGGCCGTGGCTACGTCTGGAATTTCCGCGCTAGGCGAGTGCGGCGTCGACGGCGGGTGGTAGGATTTCGGCGACATCGCCCTCGAGGCGGAGGGTCAGGCAGGGGAGGTGGTCGTGTTCGGTTTCGCCTCGGTTGATGATGACGTAGGGGGTGCCGCGCTCGGCGGCGAGGAGGGGGAAGTGGGCGGCGGGGTAGACGGAGAGGGTGGAGCCGAGGGCGAGGACGAGGTCGGCGTGCTGGGCGGCGCGGGCGGCGCGCTGGAGGTCTTCCTCGCGGAGGCGCTGGCCGAAGCTGATGGTCGCGGGTTTGAGGAAGCCGCCGCAATGGCAGCGGGGCGGTTTGCGGGTCTGGCGGAAGGTGTCGAAGTGTGGGCCGGGTTCGGTCATTTCGCCGCAGCTCTGGCAGGCGATCCATCGGTCGGTGCCATGGATTTCGACGAGTCTTTCGCGGGAGGTGCCGGCGAGTTCGTGGAGGCCGTCGATGTTCTGGGTGACGACGGCCTCGACGCGTCCCGCGGCCTCGAGGCGGGCGATGGCGAAGTGGGCGGGGTTGGGGCGCGCGGAATGGTAGCGTTCCCAGGTCTCCAGTTTGAAGTCCCAGTATTCGATGCGCGCGGCCTCGGAGGACATGAAGTCGTCGTAGTAGACGGGCTGGCGGGTTTTCCAGATGCCCTGGGGGCCGCGGAAGTCGGGGATGCCGCTGCCGGTGGAGATCCCGGCGCCCGCGAATATGAAGATCTTTCGGGCGACCTTGATGTGCTGGACCAGGGTGGGGTGGGGAGGGGGCGGCATGGTGCGTGGCGGGCAGAATCAACGCTCAACAACGAACATTCAACACCCAACTCTCGATGGGGGTGCGGCAAATGTCTGGGGTGGAAGAGGAAGGGCGGAGGGGCTAAGATGGGAGGATGTGGATCGTACATGTGTCTGTTTCGGTGAAGGCGGAATGCGTGGAGGCGTTCAAGGCGGCGACGGTGGAGAACGCGAGGAACAGCGTGAAGGAGGCCGGGATCGCGCGGTTCGACGTGGTGCAGCAGCAGGATGACCCGACGCGTTTCGTGCTGGTGGAGGTGTATCGGACGGCGGAGGACCCGGCGCGGCACAAGGAGACCGAGCACTACAAGCGTTGGCGGGATGCGGTCGAGGGGATGATGGCGGAGCCGCGGCGGGGTGTGAAATACGAGAATGTATTCCCTGGCGAGGAGGGATGGGGCTGATAATGGGATTTGATTTTTCGACGGCGGGGGAGATCTGGTTTGGCTGGGGACGGGTGGCCGGGCTTGGGGGCCGGGCGCGTGCGCTGGGTCGGCGGGCGGTGGTGGTGACGGGGTCGCGGGCGGATCGGGCGGCGCCGGCGATGGACGCCCTGCGGGAGGCGGGCGTGGGTGCGGCGATTTTTCTGGTGGCTGGGGAACCGACGACGGAGGTGGTCTCGCGGGGCGCGGAGCTGGCGGTTGGGGCGGGATGCGACTTCGTGGTGGGGATCGGGGGCGGGAGCGCGATCGATGCGGCGAAGGCGATCGCGGCGCTGATGACGAATCGGGGCGAGGTCATGGAATATCTGGAGGTGATCGGGGGCGCGAGGCCACTGCGGGAGAGGCCGGCGCCCTGCGTGGCGATCCCGACGACTGCGGGGACGGGGGCGGAGGTGACGCGCAACGCGGTGATCGAGTCGCGGGAACACGGGGTCAAGGTGAGCCTGCGCCATCCGTGGATGCTTCCGGCGCTGGCGATCGTGGATCCGGCCCTGACGGCGGGGTTGCCGCGTGAGGTGACGGCGTACACCGGGCTGGACGCGTTGACGCAGTTGATCGAGCCGTTTGTCTCGCGGGCGGCGAATCCGCTGACCGACGGGATCTGTCGGGAGGGCATCTTGCGGGTGGCGCGGTCGCTGCGGCGGGCATGCGAGGATGGCGCGGATCGGGGGGCGCGCGAGGACATGGCGCTGGCGAGCCTGTTCGGCGGGCTGGCGCTGGCGAACGCGAGGCTGGGCGCGGTACACGGGTTCGCGGGTCCGCTGGGGGGAATGTTCCACGGCGTGGCTCACGGGGCCATCTGCGCGGCGCTGTTGCCGGCGGTCATGCGGGCGAATGTGCGGGTGTTGCGCGAGAAGGCGGGTGATGGCGAGGCGCTGGCGCGATTCGACGCGCTGGGGCAATTGCTGGGAGGGAGTCCGGGGGATGGCGCCGATGCCGCGGTCTCGCGGGTGGAGGGCCTGTGCCGGGAGCTGGGAGTCCGGGGGTTGGTGGCGCTGGGGGTGGATCTGGGGCGCAAGGGGGAGATCGTGTCGAAGGCGCGGGCGGCCAGCAGCATGAAGGGCAATCCCATCGAGCTGACCGAGGGAGAGCTGGGGGCCATCCTAGATGCGGCCGCGTGAGTTTGGGGTATAAGTTATGGCAATGGAAATGGCGTGGTTGGCCTGGATGATCTTGGCGGTGTGTCTGGTGGTGGGGCTCGCGGGCATCGTGGTGCCCATGCTGCCGGGCCTGGTGCTCATCCTTATCGGGGCCGTGGTGCACAAACTGATGATCCCGGGAGTGCTCTCCTGGTGGACGGTGGGGATACTCGGGGTCCTTTTTGTGATTTCGGTGGTGACGGACAACTTGGCTTCGGTGGCGACGGCGAAGCTCTCGGGCGCGGGAAAGTGGGGATTGATCGGTGCGGCGGTGGGGGCGTTCGCCGGGCTGTTCTTCATGCCCCTGGGGCTGATCGCCGGACCCCTGGTGGGGGCGTTTGCCGGCGAGCTGCTGCTCGGTTGCCGTGAATTGGTCCGCTCGTTAAAGGCGGGCGCCGGCGCTGGCGTGGGGGTGGCGCTGGCGATCGTCGTCCGGCTCGTGGTGGGATTGCTGATGGCGGCGGCGATCGGCGTGGATGCGCTCGTCTCTGGTTAGGGCCGGGTCGGTTCGAGGCGCTCTTTTTCCGCGTAGGAGATGTCCTTCGCGTAGAAGGTCGCGACGATGGGGCGGTGGTCGGAGGCGCTGTCCCAATGGAGTGTCTTTGGGTCTTCGGGTCGCTCGCGGTAGACGTGGGAACGGGATGGGCTGTACTCGTTGAAGAGGCCCTGGCTGGCGATGGCGTAATCGAGGAGGGAATATTCTCGCGCAGGGCGGTAGAAGTGGGTCCACGCATCGCGGAGGTAATCGCCGAGCCATAGGGGATACATGCGGACGGGATCGCTCTTGCGGCCGCACAGGATCTGGAGCGGGCGGCTATTGAGGGTGTCGTTGAGGTCGCCGAGGACGAGGATGTTGGCGTCCGGGTTGGCGGCCAGGCGGCCGTCGATGTGGCGGCGGAGGATTTCCGCCTCGCGTCGGCGGATCATGGCCTGACCGGGTTCGTCGGGGTCGTCGTACTCGGGGATGGGGAGCTGGGATTTGAGGTGGGCGACGAAGACCTCGAGTCTGTAATCGGGGCGCGGTTGCACGATGGCGTGGATGAAGCCCCGCTCGACGCGGCGGGTGGAGCGTTCGGTGCGGGCCTTGGCGCCCGAGCCGGTGCGGCGGGTGATCTCGTAGGTATCGCGATTCAGGGCGTGGGTCTCGAGGATCGGGAACCGCGAGAATAGCGCGATCTGGATGCGCTCGTCGTAGCCGCGGACCGCGCAGTGGGCGGGGTAGTCGAGACCGCCGTCGCGGAGGGCGTTCCGGAAGTCGGCGAGGTTCCGGTCTTTCGGGTGGCGGATGATCTCTTGGACAGCGAGGATATCGGGGTTGATGTGGCGGAGGATGGCGATGGCGGCCTCGCGCTCGGGGGCGGGTTTCGGGGCATCTTCCAAGTATCGGCCGTCGGACCAGCGGTCGCTGGTTCCCCAGTTGGCGATGTTGTAGGACGCCGCCGTGAAGGTGTGGGGCGGTGCGGCGTGGGAGGCGACAGGGGCCCACGCGATCGCGAGGGCGAAGAGGACCGGTGGCCGGGGGAGCCGGCGGGGCGTCACTTGATCTCTTTGTGGACGGTGTACCGGCGGAGGAAGGGATTGTACTTTTTCTTCTCGACCCGCTCGGTCGACGTCTTCTTGTTCCGCGTGCTCATGTAGCGCGAGGGGGGCTTGCCCTCCTTACGGGCTTCGGTGCATTCTAGCGTGATGATTTCCCTCGGCATGGCGGCTCCTCTGACTGCAAATAGGCCGGGGACTGTGCCACCGGAGGCCGGGGGCGTCAATAGGGAATTCCGGGCCCATGGGACTTCCTGTCCTTGAAAATTGGTGATGCGCGCTAATAGGTCTGTATGAGGTGTGCTGATGGCGGGAGGCTGCTACTGGCCTGTGGGTTGCTGGCGGCATCGGTTGGCGAGGTTTTTGGCGGGCCGTTGCAGGAGGCGGTCTTCACGGAATTGGGGGGTAAGGTCTGGGTATTGGATCAGGGCCGAGGGCAGCGGCCGGCGGTGCTCCGGGCGCGCGTGGGTGGCGAATCCTCGGTCAAGACCGGCCAGCGCTCGCGCGCGGAGATGGAATTTTCCGATCGGTCCCTGGTGCGATTGGGCTCGAGCGCGATCTTTGCCCTGCGGCCCGGGACCCGGGAGATGCGATTGGACGAGGGCGCGATGCTGCTGCACGTGCCGAAGGGCGTCGGGGGAACGACGTCGGTCCGGACGGCGGCGGCGACGGCGGCGATCACCGGGACCACGGTGATCCTATCGGCGACCAAGGCCGGGGGTTTTCGGCTTGTGGTGCTGGAGGGCACTGCGGAGGTGCGGTATGCGGACGGGAGGCACGTGCGCTGCCGGGCGGGAGACATGACGATGACCCAGGGGGGCGACGCGGGCTCGGCCGGGGCGAGCCAGGTGCATCTGGAGGGGCTGGTGGCGTCTTCGGGCCTGCTGGGCGGTTTCAAGCGGGCTCTGCCATCGATGCCGCTGGTGGAGGCGGCGGCGGAGCGGCAGTCGGGACTGCTGGCCTCGGGAGATATTCGGGAGACGGGGCAGACCGTCGGCGCCACGACGCTTGAGCCCCTGGGCGATCGCGACCGGATCCGCCTGATCCATCGCGAGCCAAAGGTGGAGCCCTTGCGTGACCTCCGGGATACCCGCCCCAATAATTACAAGACGGTTCCGTAGGGCGCGGATTCCCATCCGCGCCACAACGGTCCTGCCGGTTGCCCGTGGCGCGAAAGGGATTTCGCGCCCTACATTCCCAAGTGTTGCGCCTCCGGGTAGTGCCTTACGCGAGGATTCGGGGTTGGCCGAGGGGGCTTTCCTTGTGTGCCGGGGCGTGCTAGATGGAGCCATATGAAATGGGCTGATGGAAGGACCATCTTTTTTGGATTGTGGCTAATGGCTGGGACGGCGGTTGGGGCGCGGGGCACGGCGCTGGAGGAGGCGGTGTTTTCGGAATTGGATGGGAAGGTGTGGGTGGTGGAGCAGAACCGCGAGTTGCGACCCGCTGCCTTGAAGTCGCGTGTTGGGGGGCGGTCGTCGGTGAAGACGGGTGACCGCTCACGCGCGGAGATGGAGTTCGCGGATCGGTCTCTGGTGCGGTTGGGATCGAACGCGGTGTTCGCGTTTCGGCCCGGGACGCGGGAGATGCGATTGGACGAGGGGGCCATGCTGTTGCACGTGCCGAAGGGATTGGGGGGCACCACGACGATCCGGACCGCGTCGGCGACCGCGGCCATCACGGGCACCACGGCGATCGTCTCGGCGACTCGGGATGGCGGGTTTCGCATGGTTGTGTTAGAGGGCGTGGCGGAGGTCAGGTATCACGATGGCCAGCGCGTCCGGTGCCGGTCGGGCGACATGAGCCTGTGGCAGAAGGGGGAGCCGATGCCCCAGGCCCCGACGAAAGTCCACCTGGAGGGGCTCGTGAAATCCTCGCGGTTGATGATGGGATTTCGCCGCCCGCTGGTGTCCCTGCCGCGCGTCCAGGACGCGATCCGGTTGCAGACGACGCTGATCTCGCGGGGGGATATGGTGACGACGGGGACGACGCTGGACGCGACGACGCTCTCGCCGACGGTGGATGCGACGAAGATCGACGGGACGCGGACGACGCTTCCTGCGGATAGCCTTCCGACGAGGACGACGTTGGCGACGCCGACCCTGACCGCCCCATCGCGGACGCTGAACTCATCCACCCTGCAGGTGAAGCCGAACGTCTTGCAGAACCAGCCGAGGCTCGACCCGCGGCTGCAGTTGGACCTGAAGCGGCCGAATGCGACGCTGACCAAGCCCTGAACGAGCCCATCCCCCGCCGAAGGGTCCGCCATGGCGGGCCCTTCGGCCACTCGGTATTGGGGCTTTGGTAATGTCAGAGCGCCTCGCCGGGGCCCCGAAGCCGGAAGCGGCTTCGCTACGTATACGACCCCGGAGCCGGGAAGAGGTGAAGATCGCCTCTGGCGATAGGCTTCGCTACGGGTACGCTGCGTCCGCATTTCGAGTCAGGAGGCTGCGGAGGGAATCGACGTCGACGGCGTCGGCGTGGTAGGAGGATCGGACGAGGGGGCCGGAGGCGACGGAGCGGAAGCCGAGCTGTGAGGCGAGGCGGCCCCAGCGATTGAATTCATCGGGTTCGACCCATCGGGCGACGGGGAGGTGGGCGGGGGAGGGCTGGAGGTATTGGCCGATGGTGACGACGTCGCAGCCGGTGGCGCGGAGGTCGCGGAGGGCGGTGGAGATCTCCTCGTCGGTTTCGCCGAGGCCGAGCATGAGGCCGGACTTGGTGATCATGGCAGGGGCGTGCCCGCGGGCGATCCGGAGGACATCGAGGGAGCGATGGTATTTGGCGCGTGAGCGCACGGACGGGGTGAGGCGCTCGACGGTCTCGATATTGTGGTTGAAGATATCGGGGGAGGCATCGAGGACCGCGCGGATGCTATCGGGGCGGCCGTTGAAATCGGAGGTGAGGACCTCGATGATGATGCCGGGGTTGCGGGCGCGGACGGCGCGGATGGTCTGGGCGACGTGCGCGGCGGCGCCATCCTTGAGGTCGTCGCGTGCGACCATGGTGATGACGACATGGCGGAGGCCGAGACGATGGCAGCCCTCGGCGACGCGGGCGGGCTCATCGGCTTCGAGGGGGAAGGGCTTGGAGGTATCGACGGCGCAGAAGCCGCAGGCGCGGGTGCATCGGTTGCCGGCGATCATGAAGGTGGCGGTCGAGCGGCTCCAGCACTCCCAGCGATTGGGGCAGTGGGCGCTCTCGCATACCGTGTGGAGGCGCAGGTCGCGCACGAGCGCCGTGGTGTTGGCGAACTCGGGCGCGGTGGGGAGCTTCAGGCGGAACCAGGCAGGCTTTTTCGGGCGTGGGGGGGCCGTCGCGGTCGCCGCTTCCGGAGGTGGGGGAGGATGGGTCATTCGATGCCGAGCCTATTGCGGCCCTCGGGGGAGATCATGGAGGGGTTCCAGCGCGGTTCCCAGACGATCTCGACATTGGCCTCATCGACGCCCGGGATCGCGACGAGTTTTTGCTGGGCATCGGCGGCGATGCTGGGGCCCATGCCGCAGCCGGGCGCGGTGAGGGTCATCTTCACGTCGACGCGCTTGCCGCCGCGGGGTCCATCGCCGACCCGCATGTCATAGATGAGGCCCAGGTCGACAATGTTGACGGGGATCTCGGGGTCGAAGCAGGTCTTCAGGGTATCCCAGACCAGGGCGTCGGTCACGGGTCCGGAGGCGCCTGTGGGATTCACCTCTGCCGGAATGGGCAGGCCGAGGGCCGGGGCATGGCGTCCCGCGATGCGGAAAAGCCCGGTTGGCGCGACCACGGTGAACGCGCCACCGAGCGCCTGTGTGACGGTCACGGTGGTTCCCTTGGTCAGGGTGACCTCGTGGCCCGCGGGGATCGCGGTCGCGGGACAGTCCCCGGCAAGCGGGATCGGCGTTTTCGGGACTTCTGCCATTTCGGGAATCTAGGGGGAATGCGGGGGGATGCAATGGGGGACCCACCCGGACAGGAACGCCCCGCGTCGATGTCCAACATTCAACAAACAACATTCAACAACCAAAAACCAAGTAACACTTTGCGGCACGGGGTGATGTGGGCGAGGTTTAGGCATGGCGGAGGAAATTTTCGACGTGGTGGATGAGCGGGACCGGGTGGTGGGGCGTGCGACGCGCCGGGAGGTACACGAGAGGGGCCTGAGGCATCGGGCGGTGCACCTGCTGGTGTACAATGGCGCGGGCGAGGTCTTCCTGCAGCGGCGGTCGATGTCGAAGGACCGGCATCCTGGGAAGTGGGACAGCTCGGCGAGCGGGCATCTGGACGCGGGGGAGGGGTATCTGGAGGCGGCGGCGCGGGAGCTTCGGGAGGAGCTGGGGGTGGAGGCGGGCGCGGGAGAGATCGTCGAGTTGGGGTGCATCGATGCCTGCGAGGAGACCGAGCAGGAGTTCGTGCGTGTGTACCGGGTGGTCAGGGAGGGGCCGTTCCGGCTGAACTCCGAAGAGATCATGGAGGGCCGGTTCGTGTGGCCCGGCGAGGTCGACGAGTGGCTTGTCACCGCGCCCGGGGATTTCGCGCGCGCGTTCTTGACCGTGTGGCGGCGATTTGGGGCTGGCGGTTGACGGCGGTCTTGCTTTCCAGCAGCGGCCCGAGCGGGCACGCGTCGCACCGCGGGTCGCGCGGGCGACAGAAATCCTTGCCGATGGCGACGATGAGGGCGTGGAACTCGTTGTACTGGGACGCATCGCGGTCGGGGAATGCCCGATGGAAGAGTTCCTGCATCGCGTGGTAATCGGCGTGGGCCGGGCAGAGGCCGTGGCGGTGGAGGATGCGGCGCGTGTAGGCATCGCAGACGAAGGAGGGGATTCCCGCGGCGTAAAGGAGGATGCTGTCGGCGGTTTCGGGGCCGATGCCGTGGACATCGAGGAGCGCGGCGCGGGCTTCCTGCGGGGGGAAGTTGCGGAGGGCGGCGATATCCCCACCGAGGCGATCCACGAGAAAGGCGATGAACGCTTTCAGGCGCCGCGCCTTGACGTTGAAGTAGCCGGCCGGGCGGATGAGGCGCGCGAGGCGCGCGGGCGGCATGCGGTGGATGGCGAGGGGATCGAGGGCGCGCGCTTGCTTCAGGTTGGCGATGGCGCGCTCGACGTTGGTCCACGCGGTGTTCTGGGTCAGGATCGCGCCGACGCAGACCTCGAAGGGGGTGTCGCCGGGCCACCAGTGCTGGGGCCCGAGGGCGCGGAGGGCCATGGCGAACATCCGGCGGAGCAGGGGCGCCGTTCGCGCGGGCGGGGTCATGCGGCGGTGGCGCCGGGGTCGGGCGGGGGCCGGGCGGCGGTGCGGTAGCACAGCGCGACCGCGGCGGTGCCCAGGGTGCCGAAGAGGATGCGCCAGGGGAATTCGAGTCGGGGGAGCCATTCGGGCTGGGCGTAGAGGGTCGCGCCGAAGATGGCGGCGATGTCGTTGGGGAGGCCGCTCAGCAGGGAGATGAGGAGGAAGCCGGCGAGCATGGCGAGGAGGTTGCCCCGGTCGTTGCCGCGGGTCTTGGTGAGCATGCCGACCAGGAAGATGCCGAGCAGGGAGCCGTAGGTATAGCCGAAGATCCCGAGCGCGATCGGGATGATGCGGGATTTGGGGTTCATGATGACGAAGGCTGCGGTGCCGGAGGCCACCGCGATCATCAGGACCGCGAACACCGCGGTGGCTATGCGCGCGGCGCGGAGGGTCTGGGCCTCGGACGCCTCGGGGCGGAGGAATTGCCTATACCAGTCGCGGGTGAAGCTGGTGGCGAGGGCGTTGAGGGCGGCGCTCAGGGAGCCCATGGCGGTCGCGAAGATGCCGGCCACGAGGAGCCCGCGGACGCCGACGGGCATGCCCGTGAGGATGTAATAGCAGAAGATCTCGTTGGTCTTGGCGGGGAGGTGCGGGTCGGGGTTGGTCTGGAAATGGACCCACAGGAGGATGCCGATGGTGAGGAAGACGAGGACGATGGGGATGTCGGCCAGGCCGGAGAGCACCAGGGAGAGGCGGCTGCGGCGGACGTCCTTGGCGGTGAGCATGCGCTGGACCATGTCCTGGTCGGTGCCGTGGGTGGCCATCGTGGTGAAGGTCGAGCCCAGGATGCCGGCCCAGATGGTGTACTCGGACTCGAGGATGGACCTGGCGTTGGCCCACCACGTCCGGGCCGGCTCGACGCCCGAGTCGATGAATCGCAGGTCGCCGGGGGCGGCGAGGCGCCGGCCGATCTCCTCGATGCCGCCGGGGATGCCGGCGTAGAGCAGGCCGATGGCGACGAGGGCGCTGCCCATCATGATGGTCGCCTGGATCATGTCGGTCCAGATGACGGCCTTGATGCCGCCGAAGGTGGTGTAGACCGCGGTGAGCAGGGTGACCACGGTGATCGCGCCGATGTAGATGAGGAGTTCCTCGTTCTGGTCGGGCCGGGCGCCGACCAGCAGCTCGTAGGCGAGGACGAGGATCACCGCGGAGATGTAGAGGCGGGTGCCCGAGGCGAGCACGCGGGTGACCAGGAAGACGGCGGAGGCGGCGTTGCGCGATCGGGGGCCGAAGCGGACCTTGAGGAACTCGTAGATCGAGTAGACGTTGTAGTCGTAGTACGGTTTGAGGAACGTGAAGGCGATGACGATGCGGGCGATGATGGTGCCGATGGCGAGCTGGAGGTAGGTGAAGTTGCGGTGGGCGTAGCCCTCTCCCGGGGTGCCGATGAACGTGCCGGCGCTCGTCTCCGCGGCGATGATCGAGGCGAGCACGGCCCACCAGGGGATGCGGCGTCCCCCGAGGGCGAAGTCGTGCAGGCTGTCCTCTTTTCGGCCCATGTATAGGCCGATGCCGAGGATCAGGGCGAAATAGCCCCCGATCACCACCAGGTCCAGAATCCAGCCGGTCATGCGCGCGACATCTCTCGGGCGGGGTCATTCTCGCCCCCCGCGACGGTAGCGGCCGGGCGGGCCAAACCGAGGAGAAAATGCTCGAACATTCCCACGGGCTGTTAGGATTCCCCCAACGAAAGGATCTGGCATGGCGGCGGCGAAGAAGAGGCAGGCGGGCGGGGAGCGGGAGCCCGAGATGACCTTCGAGGAGGCGATGGCGCGGCTCGAGGAGATTGTCGAGGAGATGGAGGGGGCGGAGCTGCCGCTCGAGGCCATCCTGAAGCGCTATGAGGAGGGGACGCGGCTGCGGGTCTTCTGCGAGCGGAAGCTCCGCGACGCGGAGGAGCGGGTCAAGAAGATCCGGCCGGGGGCGGACGGCGGGCCGGAGGAGGAGGGTTTCGAGGAGGGTGGGGTCGAGGGGGGCGAGCCGTCGGAGGGCGGGACCCCAAACGGGGACGAGTTGCTGCTGTGATGCCGCGCGACTTGATTCTGGAGCCATATCGGGCAGCATGAAAAGTTTATGGCCAAATTGTTGGATTCCATCGAATCGCCGGCGGACCTGAAGAAGTTGTCCCTGGAAGAGCTGGGGACGGTCGCGCAGGAGATCCGGGATCTCCTGATACAGACCACGGCGCACACGGGGGGGCACCTGGGGCCCAATCTGGGCATCGTGGAGCTGACGCTGGCCTGGCACTACGTCTTTGACTCGCCGACGGACCGGCTGCTGATGGACGTCAGCCACCAGTGCTACGTGCACAAGATCCTGACGGGGCGGAGGGCGCGCTTTGGCACGCTGCGGCAACTGGATGGGATCAATGGCTTCATGCTGCGGAGCGAGAGCCCCCACGACCATTTCGGGGCGGGGCACGCGGGCACCGCGCTCTCCGCGGCGCTCGGGATGGCCGTCGGCCGGGACCGGCGCGGCGGCAAGGAGCACATCACGGCGCTGTGCGGCGATGCGGCGTTCACCTGCGGCATCACCTACGAGGCGATGAACAACGCGGCGGAGTCGACCAAGCGGCTGATCGTCGTGCTCAACGACAACGAGTGGTCGATCGACAAGAACGTCGGGGCGATCGCGCACTATCTGAACAAGATCGTGACGAACGAGACCTACGCGCACCTGCACGCGCAGGCGGCGCGTTTTCTCCAGCGGATCGGCGGGCAGACGGCGCTGAAGCTGGCGCACAAGGTCGAGGAGAGCCTCAAGGGGCTGGTGGCATTCCCGAGCACGCTGTTCGAGGAGCTGGGCTTCACCTATTACGGGCCCCTGGACGGGCACGACATCCCGAATCTGGTGCAGACCTTCCGGTTCCTGAAGGAACAGGAGCACCCGGTGCTGCTGCACGCGCTGACGAAGAAGGGCAAGGGCTTCGACCTCGCCATCGAGAAGGCGAAGAAGTACCACGGGATCGCGCCGGGGACTTTCGACCCGAAGGAGCTGCGGGAGATCGAGGCGAAGCCTGGGGTCCCGACATACTCGCAGGTATTTGCGGACACGTTGGCGCGGCTGGCGGACATGGATTCGCGGGTGTGCGCCATCACCGGGGCGATGCCGAACGGTACCGGGCTGGATCGGTTCCAGCCGAAGCATCCGGACAAGTATTACGACGTGGGGATCGCGGAGGAGCACGCGGTGATCTTCGCGGCGGGGCTGGCGACGCAGGGCCTGAAGCCATTCTGCGCCATCTATTCGACATTCCTGCAGAGGGCGTACGACGCGATCGTCCACGACGTGGCGCTGCAGGATCTGCCGGTGGTCTTCTGCATGGACCGTGGGGGGCTGTCGCCCGACGACGGGCCGACGCATCACGGGCTTTTCGACATCGCGTACCTCCGGTGCGTGCCGAACCTGGTGCACATGCAGCCGAAGGACGAGGACGAGTTTGCCGACATGCTATACACCGCGCTGCTGCACGAGGGCCCGATCTGCGTGCGCTATCCGCGTGGCGCGGCCTGCGGGGTCAAGATGAAGGAGAAGCCGGCGCGCCTGGAGATTGGGAGGGGCGAGGTCATCCGGGAAGGCGGGCGGGTGGCGCTGTGGGGTCTGGGCAACATGCTGCCGATGGCGCTGGAGGTGGCCGGGGCGCTGGAGAAGGACGGGATCTCGTGCGCGGTGATCAACCCGAGGTTCATCAAGCCGTTGGACGAGGGGCTGCTGAAGGAGTGCGCGGGCAAGGCGGAGGTGATCGCGACCTTCGAGGACCACGTGTTGAGCGGGGGTTTTGGCAGCGCGGTGCTGGAGGCGCTGTCGGGCTGGGGCTCGCGTGTTCCCCTGGTGCGGATCGGTTGGCCGGACCGTTTTGTGGAGCACGGCAATCTGCCGGCGTTGCGCGCGAAGCACGGGCTGACGGCGGAGGCGGCGCAGGCGAAGATCCGCGCGGCGCTGGCGGGGACGGGCAAGTCGGGGGGCTGAAGTCGGGCGGGGGCGCGCGTGAAGAGGGCCGGGAAGGTCCGGGTGGATGAGCTACTTGTCGCCCGGGGTCTGGCGGAGAGCCGGGCGAAGGCGCAGGCGCTGATCATGGCGGGGGAAGTGAGCTCGGGGGAGCGCCGCATCGAGAAGGCGGGGCAACTGTGCGAGCCGGACGCGCCGCTGGCGGTGCGCGAGGCGCCGCGTTTCGTGGGGCGCGGGGGTTTGAAATTGGAGGCGGCACTGGAGGCATTCGGTATCGATGTGGCGGGGGCGAGGGCCCTGGACATCGGGGCATCGACGGGGGGTTTCACCGACTGCCTATTGCAGCGCGGGGCGCGGGAGGTGGTGGCCCTGGATGTGGGGCACGGGCAATTGCACTCGCGGCTGCGCGACGATCCGCGCGTCGAGGTCGTCGAGGGGCGCAACGCGCGGCTGATTGGCGCGGGGGAATTCGGGGCGGCATTTGATGTGGTGGTGATGGACGTATCATTCATCTCGCAGCGGCTGATCTGGCCGAGGGTGTGGGAGCAATTGCGCGATGGGGGTGTGGCGGTGGCGCTGATCAAGCCGCAGTTCGAGGCGGGGCCGAAGGAGGTGGGGCGTGGCGGGGTGGTGCGCGATCCCGCCGTGCGCGAGCGGGTGGTGGCCGAGATTCGGGACTTCGCGGAAAGGGAAATCGGGTTTAAGGTATTGGGCGTGATCGAGTCGCCGGTGGAGGGTCGCGAGGGCAATCGGGAGTATCTCCTATGCGCGAGAAAATGCGTCGGCTAGCGCTGGTACTGAACGCCCGGCATCCCGAGGCGGAGCGGGTGTGCGACCGGCTCATCGGGCACGCCGAGGGACTCGGGGTCCCGATGGAGTGCCTGGGCCCGGCGGACGGCGACCGGTTGACCGAGGTGGCATCGCGGGTGGATGGTTTTGTGGTGGCCGGGGGCGATGGGACGCTGCTGGCCGCGGTGCCGGCGGCGGCGGCCGCGGGTCGGCCGCTGCTCGGCATCAACATGGGCAGTCTGGGATTTTTGACGCCGGTGGTGCTGGCCGAGGCGGAGGCGGCGGTGACGGCGTTCGTGAACGGGGGTTGGGTGGCCGCGGAGCGGAGTCTCTTGCGGGCGGAGGTGCGGGGCAATGGGGGCCGCGAGGATCTCGGCCTGGCATTGAACGAGGTGACGGTCGGGCGGCGCGGCGTGTCGCGGCTCGTCCGGTTCCGCGTCTGGGTGGATGACGAGCTGGTGACCTCGTATTCGGCCGACGGCCTGATCATCGCGACGCCGACGGGCAGCACGGCGTATTCGTTGTCTTCAAATGGCCCGGTGCTGACGCCGGATGCGCCGGTCATCGGGCTCACGCCCATCTGCCCGCACACCCTCTCGAATCGGCCGCTGGTGGTATCGGACCGTTCGGGGATCCGGGTGAGCCCGGAGCCGGGCTATGAGCTGATCGTGACGGTGGACGGGCGGCACGAGCATTCGCTCTCGGAGGGCGAAGATCTGGCGGTGGGCATCGCCCCGGAGAGGCTGACGCTCGCCCTGCCGCGGGGCTGCGGCTTTTTCGAGTTGCTCCGAAACAAGCTCAACTGGCGCGGCTCGAACCTGTGACGATGAAGCTGTCGGAGATCTTGAGGCCGGAGTCGGTGATTCTGGACCTCCGGGCGCGCACTGCCGATGGCGCGATCGCGGAGATCGTCGGATTGCTGGCCGGGGATGCGCGGGTCTCTGATCCAAAGCGGCTGCTGGTTGACGTGCTCGCGCGAGAAGCGACCGAGAGCACCTGCCTGGGTTTCGATACGGCCATCCCGCACGCGCGGACCGACGTGGTGAAGGGGATCGTCATGGCGGCGGGGCGGAGCGAGGCGGGGGCGAGGTTCGCCTGCGGCAAGGTGGCGAAGCTGATCTTCGTGGTGGCGAATCCGGTGCCCATGGCCACGGAATACCTGCGGCTCGTGGGTGGCCTGGCGCGCGCGATGCGTTCGGAAGAGGTCCGGGGGCGCCTCATGGCGGCGGGCGACGCGGGGGAGTTCCTGCGTGCGCTGGCCGAGGCGGGGGCGGTTTGAGCCTGCGGAGTTTTATCGCGATCGGATTGCCGCCGGAGGTCGTCGGGGCCCTGTGCGAGGCGCAGGAGGCATTGCGCGCGGCGATGGGCGGGGTGGCGGTGAAGTGGTCGCGCCCCTCGGGCATGCACCTGACCCTGCGGTTCTTGGGGGACATCCGAGAAGACACTATCCCGGCGCTAGAGGGGGCGCTCGGCCCCGCGTGTTTGGCGGCCTCGCCGTTCGATCTGGCGTTGGATGGGCTCGGGGCATTCCCTTCGGCGCGGCGCGCGCGGGTCATCTGGGCCGGAATCGGGGGCGACACCGAGGGCCTCGGCTGTCTCGTTGCCGCCGTGACTGCCGCCGTGGGTCCCCTCGTCCCCGGCGGCGAAGCGCGCGATTTCGTGCCTCACCTCACGCTGGGCCGCCTTGGCCAGGCGCGGCGGGAGGATCTCGATGCGCTGGCCGCGGCCCTCGCCTCGGTGCGCCCGGACCCCGCGCGGTGGCGGGTCCGCTCCGTCCTGTTGATGCGCAGCATCCTGCGCCCCGGTGCCGCGGAACACACGGTGCTTTCAGAATGCCGCCTCGGGAGCGCCGCCGCGTCGTCATCCGCCCATCCCATGGTCGGGTAATCCAGCGCGAAGCCGACCTTCACCTCCTACCGGTGACGCACCGTGGGCACGGGTGGCTTGGCTTCATTCAGGGGGAAACTTCCGATGTGGCCGAGGGGCCTTTTGGACTGCGGTGGCAGAACCCCGCCAGGGGTGGCGACACCGCTTTGGAACGGGCAGGCTGATCGCCTCTGGCGATCGGAGCGCAGGCGTCGGCCCTGGCGCGCGGGTTCCGGCTCCGCCGGAAGCCAAAGCGGTGTCGCCGCTGCGCTCTGCCACCGCAGTCCATAGAGTGGGCCGCCACCTGACCCGTCAGATGGGCGGGCGGTTTCGCGCCGGCCGCTGCGGGATTCACAAACAACTAAATTACGATGGGTTATCCTCGGTGTTCCCATGATCCGCGGTTTGAAGTTTCTGGCTAGGGGTTGGGTTCGCCGAAGACGATTGCGGAGTAGGTGAGGATGCGGGCGTCCGGGCGGCGCCAGGCGTCTGCGGGGGAGCCCTGTTTGATGCAGAGGTGGGCGAGGAAGTCGGTCGGGGTGGGGATTTCCTTCCAGACTTGGGGGAGGAAGGTGGAGGAGCGGTCGCCGACGATGAGGATGACGCCGTCGATGCCTGGCCTGAGGCGGGAGGGGAACTGTTCTGGGGGAGCGTTGAGCGGGATGGGGTTGGTGAGGATGGAGACGGAGTATTGGAGGTCTGGGAGTTCGGCCTCGGAGACGGGGGGGAATCGCGGGTCTTCGAGTGCGGCCTTGGCGGCGAACTGGCGGATGCCCTCGTAGATGGGGCCAGAGGGTGTGAGGGAGCCGATGCAGCCGCGGAGCTGGCCGCGTTTTTTGATGGTGACGAAGACGCCGTGCGGTTCGCGGAGTTCGGGGTGTGAGGCGAGCAGTGCGGGGTCGGGGTCCGTGGTGGCGTTGGAGCGGACGCGGCGTTCGACCACCTGGCGCGCGTACTCGGTGAGGGCCTGGCCGGTTTTGGGGTCGATGGCGAGGGGCTCGGTGAAGGCGATGGCGGCATATCCGACGACGCGGGACCTGTCGCCGGAGGCGTCGGAGGAGTTGCGGTAGGCGAGGAAGTGCGGCTGCCAGGCGTGTTTTTTGGCGAGCTCGAGGATGGTGCAGACGGAGCATCTGCCGCAGCAGGAGCCCGGGGGGAGGGATTCCGGGGCGATGGCGAGCATGGCGTGGATGGTGGCGCCATCGACATTTCGTGCGGAGGCATCGTCGAGGTAGTGGGAGAGGTCGGTGCTTGCGATGAAGATGCCGTCTCTGGGTGCGGCGGCATCCAGCGCATCGGCGAGCTGGCTGGTGCTTGTGGCGTCCATGGCGCCGAGGACCATAGGTAAGATCGCATAGTCGGGGTGGGTGGGCCAGCCTTTGATGGCCTGGAGGAAGGGGAGGTGGACCTCGATGACGTGGCTGCGGTGGGCGGCGGGCTCGGAGGGGAAGAGGTCCGGGTGGAGGCGTCGGAGTTGGCTGGCGATGGGGGAGATGGGGATGGTGGCGCCAGGGACGGCCATGGCGCCGGCATCGGGGAGGGAGGCGCCGGAATGGTTGGCGCCGGGGCTGTGGTTATCGGCGAGGATGAAGGCGGTGCGGAAGGAGGGGTCGATCTCGCGGTAGGCGGCGGCGGCGACGGCGGCGGAGAAGACATAACCGGCGTGGGGGGCGATGATGGCGCGGACGCGGGCGAGGTCGCGTTTTGGCGCGGCGGCCAGCAGGCCGTTGACCTCGGTGCGGAGGGCGTCGGGGTTTTCGGGGTAGAATTGTCCGGCGACGTTTGGCGGGAGGACGGGGCCCTGGATGGCGGGTGGCCCGGCCTTTTCCTTGCGGTACAGGGAGAGGGCGACCAGTCCGGCGGCGAGGGCGAGGCAAGCGGCGGCGATGCCGTAGGGGCGCACGCGGCGGCCGGGTGCGGGGGGATTGGGGGGTGGTATCATGACCAGACCCCGGCGATGGTTTCCCCGCAGGCGCATTGGCCGGGCGAGGGGCCCAGCATCCGCGATTGGAAGCCCTCGCGGGCGATGACCTGGCGACCGCAGGAGGGGCAGAGGGTGTCCTGGCCTTTGCGGCCGGGGACGTTGCCGATGTAGACGTAACGGAGGCCGGCGTCCTTTGCCACATCGTGGGCGCGCTCGAGCGTTGGCACGGGCGTGGGGGGCAGGGCCTGGAGGCGGTAGGCGGGGTGGAAGCGCGAGATGTGGAGGGGGACATCCGGACCGAGCGTCGTGGCGATCCACTCGCACATGCGGGCGACATCGTCCATGTCGTCGGAATAATTGGACACGATCAGCCGGGTGATCTCCACCCAGACCCCCTCCTCGCGCAGGATCTCGAGGGCGCGGAGGACCGGTGCGAGCCGCGCGCGGTTCAGGCGGCGGTAGGTCCGGTCGCTGAAAGACTTCAGGTCGACGTTGGCGGCGTCGGTGACCTTGCAGAGGGCGCGGAGGGGTGCCTCCTGGATATATCCCGCGGTGACGAGGACATTGCGGATGCCCTTTTCGCGCGCCAGCGCGCAGCAGTCGCGGGCGTACTCGTAGAAGATGATCGGCTCGGAGTAGGTGTAGGCGATGGCGGGGATGCGTTTCTCGGCGGCGGCGCCGACGAGCTGTTGCGGGGTGAGGGTGGCGGAGGGGATGTCCTCGGGGCGGGATTGGGAGATCTCCCTGTTCTGGCAATTGAGGCAGCGGAGGTTGCAGCCGGCGGTGGCGGTGGAGAGGATGGGGCGCCCCGGGAGGAAGTGATAGAGGGGCTTTTTCTCCATGGGGTCGACGTTGAGGGAGCAGGGATTCCCGTAGACCAGGGTGAGCAGTTTGTGGTCTTTGACGGCGCGGACGCGGCAGAAGCCGCGGTCATTTTCGCGGAGGACGCACTGGTGGGGGCAGAGGCGGCAGGTGACGGTGCCGAGGTGCTCCTCGTACCATTCGGCCTCGCGGCCGAATGGCCAGTCGTCCCTCGGCGGGTCGTTGGCGAAACCCATGCTCATGGCCGTAGGCCCATCGCCCTGCACCAGGCGGCCGACCGCGGAGGCCGCGAGCGCCAGGCCACAGCCGCCCATCGCGCAGCGCTTGACGAAGTCGCGGCGCCGGGAGGCCGCGGCGGGGCTATCGTTTTCCGCGGTTCCGCCCTCTCTCATTTAACCACCTTTCGCACCGGATGAAAAGTTCGCTCACGCCGCCGATGGGGCAAATGCCGCCGCAGAAGGCGCGGCGCCAGAACCAGCCGAGCAGGACGATGGCCGCGGCGGCGGCGAGCACCGCGCCGCTGACGGTGAAGCCATTTTTGAAAAAGAAGAGGAACCAGGGGCCGCCGCCCTCGATGGCGGCATCGGCTCGGATGGCGAACCACGCCCAGGCGCAGAGCGCGGCGATGGCGATGGCGAGGGCCAGGAGCCAGCGGGGGGGGTGCCTTGCGCCGCCCTGGCACTGGAGGAGGCTGCCGACGGGGCAGGCGTGCTGGCACCAGTGGCGGGCCCGGAGGTTCATGAGCAACGCGGCGGGGACGAGGTAGGGGCGGAAATAGCCGAAGACGCACTGGCGGGGGCAGACGTGGCAGAAGACGTAGGGCACCTTGAAGAAGCAGCGGAAGATCGGGTAGAAGGCGACGAGGCCGAGGCCGAGGAACTGGAGCCAGCGAAAGATCTTGGGGTGGCCGAGGAGGGCGAGGGGTCCGGCCGGGGCGGCGGTGCGGCGGGGCAGCAGGCCCATGGCGTCGAGGTAGGCGATGGCGAGCAGGGCGAGGGCGAGGCCGTGGTAGAGGCGGGAGCCGGCGATCGCTCCCATGAGCGAGGCGGTCTCATCGCCGACGATGAGGATCCCGGCGAGGGCGAGGGCGCCGAGCATGGCGGCGAAAGCCCAGGGGGGCGAGGGGGCGCCGCGGGAGGCGGCGGGGGCGCGCAGCCAGCGAAAGCCGAGGGCGGTGGCGGTGGCGAGTTTGATGGCGCCGACCAGATAACAGGTGGCGGGGAGCCCGATGGCGGGGATCAGGACGATGGCGACCGCGGTGGCGCCGAGGGCCCCCCCGAGCAAGTCGAGGCCATAGAGCCGTCCGGCGGTGGCGGCATCGCCGCCGCGGGAGCCCGAGAGGATGAACGCCGCGGCGGGCTGGAACTGCGCGCCGACCAGATAGCCCGCGGCGGCATTGAACAGCGCGAAAGGCAAGACGGCCAACCAGCCGGGGGTCGCCGGGGGGAGGTTCCCGTGTACGAAACCGAGCAGGGGCGGGGCCAGCAGCGCGGCGCAGGCCAGGGCGGCGTCGATGGAGACGACGCTCGCCAGTGGCCTTTCGGTGGGGCGGCAGCCGCGGGCTGCGCCGAGGGCGGCGCCGGCGAGGAACGCGGAGAGGATCGCGGTGACATGGAGATACAGGGAGCCCTGCGTCATCTGGAACGCGAAAAGCACCGCCACCTCGATCCCCATCCCCGCAAAGCCCGAACCGGCGATCGCCGCAGACACCGCCCGCTCGCGGGCGAACGCGACCAGCGCGAGGATCAGGCCAAGGAGCAGGACTGCCGCGGCGAGCGCGACCCATCGCCCGCCGGCCATCGTGGCCCATTTCGCCGCGGCGCTTGCAAAGGTGACGGGCAAGAAGTCGCGGTTCGGGGGCGCGGGGGATGCCATGGCGGCGGCGAGCGCCTCGACGCGCCCCGCGGAGAAACGTTCCGAGAACCAGGCCGGGGTGACAAAGGTCGCGGGGATTCCGGCGGCGAGGAGCGCGCGGTCGACTCGACTCTCTAGGGGGGCGGCCGAGGCGGCGAAGCGGACGCGGGCGCCGGGCACGGCGGTGACGTGGGGGAATACCGAGCGGAGGGCGGAGGCGACGGAACCGAGGGTGGTCTTGTCCTGGGCGGTGGTGAGGTTCTCCGAGGCGCCGAGGCCGATGCCGAGGACCCCGCCGTTGCGCAGGGCGCGACGGGCCTGTTGGAAAAACTCGGCGGTGAAGAAGCGATTGGCGCCGAGGGAGAGGGGATCGGGCATCGCGGAGACGATCGCGTCGAAGGCGCCGGGGTGGCGCCGGATGAGGGCGCGGGGATCGTCGGCGACGAGCCGGACGCGGGGATCGCGCGCGGCGGGATCGAGGGAGGCGACGAGGCGGAGGACCTCGGGGTCGGCCTCGACCAAGGTGATGGTGGCGGCGGGGTATTTGGCGGCCTCGCGCACGGCGCCGAGCAATCCGCCGGAGAGCAGGAGCACGTCTTGGGCGTCGGGGCGGTGGCCGAGGGTGCAGTGGACGATCTCCTCGGCCGCGGCGATATCGCCGGCGGAACCGGCGGGCATGCCGTTCTGGTGTATCGTGAGCTGGGGGCCGTATCGGGTGGCGGCGAGATGCCCGTAGGGCGTGTCGCGCTGCCAGAGCAGGTCCTGGCCGGGAAAGAGCCAGCGCGCCGTGCGCGTGTCGGGGTCGCCGATCAGGATGGCGATGGCGACGCCGAGCGATAGCGCGGGCAGTAGCAGGGAGGCGAGTCGGCGGGCCGGGGGATCTCGCATGACCAGCGCGGCCCCGGTGGCATTCAGCACGAGCACGGCGGCGGCGGATTCGAAGGCGTCGAGGCAGAGGGTCATCGCGGCGCAGAGGACCCCGCCGAGCGCGGCGCCGGCGGTGTCGAGCATGTAGGATCGTCCCGGGGCGGTATCGTTGCCGGCGGCCCGGATCAATCGCGCGCAGAGCGGCACCAGGAAGCCGTTGATCGCGCACAGGGGAAGGAGCACGGCCGCGCTCCAGAGGATCGCGTCGCCCAGGCCCGGCGCGATTCCGGCGGGCACCCCCGAGCGCAGAAGGCGGATGAGCGCGAGCTGGATGGGGACCAGCGCCCCCGCGGCCAGCAGCAGGCCCGCGACCCAACCGCGGGGCGCCGCCAGCCGCGGGGCAAGGCGCCCGAGCAGCGCGCCGCCGCCCGTCAGCAGCAGCCAGTTCGCCAGCACCGCACCCACCACCAGCTCGCTGCCGCCAAAGACATTCAGAAATTCCCGCAGCAGCAACACCTGCGCCACGAGCGCCGCCGCGCCCCCGGCGGCAAGCCCCATCTCCAGCCCCAGAATCCGCCTCGGCGACACTCCTCGATACCTCTCGCGGGCGCGCGCGCCCGATAAGGAAAATTTATCGTTTTGGTGCGGGGAAGCAATGCCGCCGTTCGGGGTGCTTAGGGGGGGCAGAGGATGTCTGCCTCACGCGGATGGACTCCGAATTTTCGAGTCAGACATCATGCCCCTCGGGCGGGGCACCACCGGATCTGAAAA
>CAZYWZ010000093.1:0-27187 GCA_964651705.1 uncultured Verrucomicrobiales bacterium | reverse complement strand
GGACCCTCTCGGTTCGTCCGGCCGCATCAGCGGACGCACGAACCGAGAGCGCGCGAAACCCATCCGTGTCCATCCGTGTCCATCCGTGGTTCCAAATCCCCGGGCCTCCGGTCGCACGCAGGGTTCAACCACGGACAGCGTGAATCGCGCGGATCTCAGACGACGGGACCCTCTCGGTTCGTCCGGCCGCATCAGCGGACGCACGAACCGAGAGCGCGCACCCCATCCGTGTTCATCCGTGTCCATCCGTGGTTCCAAACCTTCGTGCCATTCGTGGTTCAAATCCCCCCGTCATCGTGCCACGACCCGAAGGCCGAGGACCTTTTCCATCGCGTTGAAATCGCGGTCACGGTGGAGGAGTTCGAGCCGATTCTCGATGCAGACGGTTGCGATGAGCACATCGACGGTCTTCCGCACGGTAACGCCCGCTGCGCGCAAGCGCCGAAAGTGTTTTGCGGCGGTCACGGCTGTCCCGAATGCGCCACCGGAATGGAATGGCATGGCACCGAATACCCCCCGCAGCCTCTCGAATTCGCGTTCGCCGGGGATCCCCTGGAGGACCTCGGCAACGACCAGGCCGCATGTCGCGAGCAACTCCGTTCCGAGCAACAGGTCGAGCCGGTCCGCCTGCCAGCAGGCTTTCCCCCGGAGGTATTCGACCCAGACCGATGAATCAGCCAGCACCATGGTCGAGACGCATCGCCTCCAGATCGCCCGACCAGCGGACCTTGCCCCGGAGCGACCGCGCGGCCCGCTGCCGCTTCAGTCGGATGAGGAGCCGGAGGCCCTCCTCGACCGTCGCCCGCTTCGTCGCGTGACCACCGGCCGCCATCGCCTGGCGCATGAGCCGGTCGTCGATCACGATGTTCGTCCTCATGTGTGTATATTATGCCCCACGATACACACCGTCAATCCGCCGCTATCGATTTACCACGAAGGCATTGGTGTCCATTCGTGTGAATTCGTGGTTCCATATTCTCCGTCCTCCGGTCGCACGCAGGGTTTAACCGCGAATGCACACGAATAGACACGAATTCGAGCCACCGAATTGCCCTACGCGTTGTTTTTGACCGCGGATAACGGGAATCCCGCAGATCTCAGTCGACGGGACCCTCTCGGTTCGTCCGGCCGCGACTGCGGACGGACGAACCGAAAGCGCGCGCCACCCCATCCGTGTTCATCCGTGTCCATCCGTGGTTCCCATCCTTCGTGCCCTTCGTGGTTCAATTTCCCACCACGAAGCCCACGAAGTTCACGAAGGCATTGGCGTCCATTCGTGTTCATTCGTGGTTTCGAACCTCCGTGTCCTTCGTGATTAATCCCCGCGCCTAGGTTGCGCCATGGTCTCTGCCGTCACTCGGGGACCACGACCCAATCCGGCGCCCCCAAGAGCGTTGCCGCCCTCCGGTCGAAAGTGAGCCAGCGACCGCCGTGGGCGCGGGCGAGCGCGGCATAGGCGGCATCGTAGCCGGTCAACCCCAGGGCCGTGAACTCTCGCATGCCCTCGGCCAGCGCCACCGTCATCGGCATCCGCCTCAGCGGCAGGTTCAACAGCCAACGCATGCCCGCGGTCGCCCACCGGGCGGGGTCCGCATGGCGCCGGGTCACGACGGCGTATACCTCGTAATAGAACAGCTCGGGCACGGCAAAGACATCGTCGCCCTCCAATGCGGCGCGGGCCACCCTCATGGCGGCCGGGGTCTCCGGTTCCACGAGGAACCACTTGATCGCCACCGAGGCATCAACGACGGTCATCCGATCCCTCACGCAAGGCCCGCAAGGTCTCTAGGCTGTCGGCGCCGGAGGCCGCCGACTGGAGCGCCGTCAGCTCCTCCATCGCCGCACGCAACGCATCCCCCGCCACGAAATCCACGAACCGCTGACGGAAAATCTCGATCGGCACCAAGGCCGCCACCGGCTTCCGGTCCCGCGTCACCAGCACCGGCTCCCCCCCCGCCTCCAAGTCCGACAGAATCGATCCCAGCGACTGCCGCACCGCCAAGGCATTCACGCTTTTCATGTATAGTAGTATATGCCTGCTTATAGGCCTGCGCAAACTACGGGATCCTTCGCGATTCCAAATTCCCGGGCCTCCGCTCACACGCAGGTTCGAACCACGAATGGACGCGAATGGACACCAATCTACCCCCCAGCTCCGTTCAAACGCACTCTTGACCACGGATCACGTGAATCGCTCGGATCTCGGCCGACGGGACCCTCTCCCCCGCAAAACTTCGCACCACGAAGGGCACGAAGTTCACGAAGGCATTAGTGTCCATTCGTGTGAATTCGTGGTTCCATATTCTCCGTCCTCCGGTCACACGCGGGTTTCAACCGCGAATGGACGCGAATGCACGCGAATTCGTGCCGACGACGGAACCCTCTCGGTTCGTCCGGCCGCGTTAGCGGACGCACGAACCGAGAGCGCGCACCCCATCCGTGTCCATCCGTGTCCATCCGTGGTTCCAAACCTTCGTGCCATCCGTGGTTCCGAATCGCCCGGGCCTCCGGTCGCGCGCAGGGTTTAACCACGGATGGACACCGATGGACACAGATGCAGGTTTCAACCACGGATAACGTGAATTGCGCGGATCTCAGCCGACGGAACCCTCTCGGTTCGTCCGGCCGCGTTAGCGGACGCACGAACCGAGAGCGCGCACCCCATCCGTGTCCATCCGTGTCCATCCGTGGTTCCAAACCTTCGTGCCCTTCGTGGTTCAATTCCGCCCGCGGCGACGGGGCCGGTATTTAGGCGGAGATTCCGGGACCGCCAGCCTGCGGAGGTTTTGCTCCAGCCAACCGTTCAGGCTGAGTCCCTCGGCGGCGCTCGCTTCCGCGATCCGACGGTGCAACTCCGGCTCGACGCGCACCATGAACTTCCCCGAGTAGGCCTTTTCGGGGCTCTCGTTGCGCTCGGCACAGAACGCGAGGTAGTCATCGATCGAATCACGGAATGCCCGCTTCACCTCATCGACCGTGGCGCCCTGGAAAGTCACCACGTCGCGCAGGCCCGTCACCTCCCCGTGGAAGACATCGGCCTCGTCATCGAACCAAACCTGCCCGCCGTATCCCTTGTAGGTCATCATGGTCGCACACCGGCTTCAGCAAGGAACCGCCTGACGGATTTCAGCGCCCCCTTGTCCGTCTGCGGCCGAGGATGCGGGCGGTGGAACACCGCGCGCACACCCGCCAGGGCCACCCGGACCCGCGAGCCCCGCCCCTCCGAGATCCCCGCGCCGAGCGCCCGCAAGAGCGACTCGATATCGCCCCAGGCGACATCCGAACGGACGGGATCCTCGAAGATCGCCGCCAGGGTCGCGCGCTGCCTGTTGTTCATCCACGCCCCATGATACCATTAATTGATACTATTTCAACCACGAATGGACGCGAATGAACGCGAATTCGTGCCGCCGACATGTCCTGCGCGTTGTTTTTGACCACGGATAGCCTGGATCCCGCGGATCTCGGCCGACGGGACCCTCTCGGTTCGTCCGGCCGCGGATGCGGACGCACGAACCGAGAGCGCGCACCCCATCCGTGTGCATCCGTGTCCATCCGTGGTTCCAAACCTTCGTGCCATCCGTGGTTCCGAATCGCCCGGGCCTCCGGTCGCGCGCAGGGTTTAACCACGGATGGACACCGATGGACACAGATGCAGGTTTCAACCACGGATAACGTGAATTGCGCGGATCTCAGCCGACGGAACCCTCTCGGTTCGTCCGGCCGCGTTAGCGGACGCACGAACCGAGAGCGCGCGCACCCCATCCGTGTGCATCCGTGTTCATCCGTGGTTCCAAATCCCGGCGACGGCATCGACGGTCGCGCCCAGGTCGAAGGCCCTCACCCGCTCCCGGCATCGCGCGGCCAGCGCCTCTCGGTTATCCCTCACGTGGGCGATGGCCTTCGCCAGCGCCCCCACATCCCCGCAGGGATACCGCAACTCCGGCTCCACCAGATCCTCCGCGCACCCGCAGGCATCGCTCACCACGCATGGCACCCCGCTGGCCATCGCCTCGTTGACCACCAGCCCCCACGTCTCCCCGTGGTCGCTGGGCAGCACCAGGCAGTCCGCCGCGGCATACGCCCGCGGGATCTGGGTTTGGTTGAGGAAACCGGCGAAGGAAGCATGAGGGGCGAAGGATGAGGGATGAGGGATGAGGGATGAGGATGAATTATCCGCATCGAAGACGACTCGGCATACCGCTCGCAACTCAGAACCCAATTCCCCGCTGCCAACAAAGAGCAAGTGAATCCCGCCTTCAGCCTTCATCCCTCCGCCTTCAGCCCTCTCGAGTCGCCGCACCGCGGCGACGAGATCCCCCGGCCTCTTCTTCCCAATAAACTTCCCGCAAAACAGCACGCAGAAGGCATCCTCGGAAATCCCCCAAGAATTTCGGATTTCGGATTTCGGATTTCGGATTCCAGACTCCAAACTCCGATTTCCGAATTCCGAATTCCGAATTTCTCCCGCCTCTTTCGCGAACCGCGCATTGTCCACACAATAGGGGGCCAGGTGCAATTTCTCCTGCGGCACACCCATCGCCTGGTACAGGCGCCGGTTGGCCGATCCGATGCAGAAGAAGTGGTCCACCTTGGAAAACAGGCGGCCCAGCACCGCCCGCCGAAGCAACTGCTTCCACGCCGGCCGCGGGGCCAAGTCGTTGCTTTCGCCCCGCAACCACACCTCCGCCCCCGCCGCCTTCGCCTGCCACGCGGCCTGCCAATACGCCATCACCTGCCAGCCCTGGAGCCAGACGGCCCGGACACCGCGCTCCCGGATCAGCGGCCCTAACGGCCCCGCCAGCCGGACGCCTCCGAACCGATTCACGTCCCACCCCGAGTTCACCTCCAAAAACCGATGCGGGTAACCTTCCAAGGGATCCACGTCCCAGGCGAATGATTTCCCGAACTCCTTGTCCCGCGTCACCTCCGCCCCATGCCGCGTCAGGAACCACACCTCGAATGGGACGCGGCCGTCGGCGGCCAGGGCGCGCCATAGCGGGACTTGGTATTGGATGGGATGGCTGGTGAGGATGCTAAGCATCTCTAGAGGGATGAGGGCGGAGGGATGAAGGATGAGGGAGGAAGGAGGAAAACTCGGAGGATGAGGCGGTCAGTCTCTGTGACGTTTCGCGTTCTTGGCTACGGTCGTAAGGATGGCGACGAGCTGATCGGCCTCATCCCAGAGCGCACGGGTCTTCTCATTCTCGATGTCACACGCCTCCTGAAGAAGTTCTACCCACAGGAGCGACTCGTCTGCTTCCTGCACGCAAATCTCGACCTTCGACACGAACTCCGCGGTGCTCCGTCCACGGCTCGCCTCTCGGAAGTTCGCCGCAACCGATGGGGCAGACCGGATCAGTTGTCTTGCGATCGATGACACCTCCATCCGGCGCACAGGTAGATCTCTGCAAAGTCGCACGGCCGCGACAGCGAAAGCCTTTGTTCGTTTGCGCAGATCCTGCCGCTCCGCGTGTTCCCTCAACACCTTCTTGGCGCCCTGGATCGTGGTGTATTTCTTTGTCATCCCCTATCCCCTCTTGCCTTCGTTTCCAAACTCATCCTTCATCCTTCATCCCTCTGCAATATTGCTGCATACGCTCACGGCAGAGCGCTGCATCTGGTCACGAAGACCAAAATCCTTTGCCAACGGGCCGTCCCGCGCCACGCGGTAAACCTGAACCGCCAAATCCTTGGATCTCTTCCACACCTCCAATCCCCTAAACCCTCGTTCCATTTCCCTATCCCTTTCTCCATTGTCGTCTCCAAGCACGAAACCGACCTAGAACCCAGTACCCCGCACCCCGAACCCAGCAACCAAAACCCTCAACCCAACGTCACAAACGGCGACCACGAGTAAGAAACCCCACCTCCTTTGATCCGGAAGAGCGCGTCGCCCCAGATCCAGCCGCCATCGTCCACGCCTCCCGTATAGCATGAGACCAGGGCGTACCCGAACCGGTCGAGGTACTGCAGGATCTCCATGAAATCCCCGTGGGGGCCCGTCCGGTCGCAGCGGCGCAAAAAATCGCACTCAGCCAATATGAATCGGATCTGCCCCTGGTCGAGCATGGGTTCCGCGCCCCGCAGCACCTCCATCTCGTAGCCCTCGGTGTCGATCTTCAGCAGGTCGATCCGCGCGATGCCGCGATCCGCGCAGAATCCCGCGACCGTATCGACCGGGACCTCGGTCGCCGCGGACCATTGGACGCGCTCGCTGCTGCGCACCAGGGTGTTCTCGCCGGACTTTGGATCGGCGGACATCATGGCGCGGCCGCGGGCGGTTCCCAGCGCCAACCGGAAGGGCTTCACGCGCGGATCGCGTGCCGCAAACTCCGCGAGATGCGCGAACGTCGCCTCGACCGGCTCGAAGGAATAGACCTCAGCCCCGGGAAATTCCTCCAAGACATGGGCGGCGGTCTGACCACAATTGGCCCCAACGTCGAAAATAGTCTTGATCTCCCGTCCATCTGGAAAGAACCGCATGTCATCCCACCAATGCACACCGAAGGGCATGCCCCGCAGCGACCTCACCTCCAGGCCCGCGCGCCGAAGCCATCGGCGCAGTACTTTTCTGGCCCTGTGCAGCAACTCTGTCATTAGGTTCATCTCTCGATTAACAAAGCCAAGAACCCCGCACCCAGAACCCAGCACCCATCCCTCTCGCCCCGAGCCTAAACTCTATCCCCTAGCCCCTAGCCGCCAAAACCTAGCCACTAGGACCTAGAGCCCAGCACCGCATAAAAAATCCCCGCCCGCCCGCTCACCTCAAGCGGTGAGCCTCTCGATCGCGTCGACGAATCGCTCGGCGCATTCTCGGACATCGAGTGCGCGACGGGAAAAGTCGCGGGCTGCCTTTCTGATCTCTTGTGCACCGGATCCGTGTGTCATCCGGCCCAATGTCGCGGCCATGGTCGCGACGTCCCTCGGCCTCACGCTCACCAGCGCCGGCTCGCCGACCCCAAGGCGACGCAACTCACTTGAAACAAGGCCTTCATAGAGCACCACCGGCGTCCCCGCGGCCAATGCCTCGCACGCGACGGTCCATCCTGCCGGTTGCCACGAACTGTCCACCGCGCCAGAGTACGCCGATGCCTTCTGGAGCAACCACCTCAATGCGACATAAGGAATCCGGTTTAGGATGAAGCACCGGTCTTCGAGGCGCCGCTCCGCAATCCAACAGCGGTATCGATCCGCCGTCGCGACCTCTTGGACGACCCGGACCACACGCAGCCCGTGGTCTCCGACTAGGGACAGCACATCCTCATCGAATCGCAGTTGATCGCCTGCCACGATCACAAACCGGTCCTCGGCGATCCTTTCAAGCGCCGACCGCAATTCACCCGGTAAAGATCCCAAATCAGTGGCGCTTTCGTAAAACTCCAGATCGAGCCCGCACGTGAACCGCACCACCCTCGCTTGATCCCCCAACCCATTCCTCGCTGCATCACACTGATGCTCCGTCATCAGTACGGTTCCTGCCGACAACCGCGCCGCAAATCTCGTCGCCGCCTCCAAAAACCGGACTTTCCAACCCTGATGACCGCTGGAGCGCCACACGTATGACGCCAACAAGACCGGAGGCCTTCCGCCGCAGAATCGGCTCAATAGCGTCGCCCGGATTCCCAGCCAGGACCAGAGCAGCGCCACGTCGCACGCCCCAAGTGCCTCCCGCATCCGATCGAGGGGGTACACCCTTTCGAACGGATCGCCCTGCGCCACCGCATTCCCCGTAACCTGAAGCCCTACGAGAGAATGCCCCCGCTTGACAAAGGCCTGCCCGAATGGATACACGAGCGGGAGCGCAGGCGCCTCAGAATTGGCCCCCGGCATAGCCCGCCACTGGGCCATGTTTCCATCGAAGCCAACGAGAATGTTCATCTCACTCCCAGGAGAAAATCACCGCGCCCTTGCGACCACGCAGAGGTTTCCGCACAGCAGCGTCGGCCACAGCGACCGAAGTCGCGCGCCTCGAGCGCCCGGGTCACCCACTCGCACGATGTCGAGCCCCGCGCCATCGAAGAGCAATCGTAGTGAGTGTATAGTAAAAAGATGCAAGTGGCCCCCATCCCACCCATAACTCTCGCGCCATGCCCTCATGTCGTTCCTCGGGCCAAACCAGCTCGCGGTAACCGGCAACCGCCCGAGCAACAGCCCGATCCGATGGCGGACATACGCCACATTCGGGACCCGCAAAATGAGTTTCCCTTCCGGCTTGAGGATTCTGCGGCAATGATGGGCGAACTGGAAGACATCGAAAACGTGTTCCATCACATCGATCGCAAAGACAAAATCGAACCCGCCCGACGGGAGCCTATCGAACTCCGTGTCGAGGTTGTAACACAGGAAGTCCACGCGCCCGACTCCCTCGGGCACGCAGCGTTCGACGGAGGCCCGAGCCACTGCCATTCGACCCTGGGAAATATCCACGCCTGTGATCCTCACACCCTCCAGGCCCCGAAGCATGGCTACTGTCAAGCCCCCGTCGCCGACGGACAGTTCGCAACCGATTCGTCCATGGCCCGCAACGAGAAAGGACTTCGCAAAGCGGAAGATCGCCTCCTGCCTCGGATCTGTCGGGTGGCCTAGTGGGGGCACAGATGCCAAGGCTTGTCTCTCATAAAGACTTCTTTGATTCATAATACTCGGAGGTGTCCGTGTGTCGAAGCTAGGATCACTCAGATGCTCGGCGATGTTCTTGATCCACCTTTGGAAAGCCGCCAACGCGCGAAGCAAGGAACCGCTTCAGGGCCTCTGGCGAAACCGCTGCGCGTGTTCTCAAGACCGATCGCGCGGCGATCATGAACCAAGTCAAGCCGACCAAATAGGGAATCGCGAATCCACGCCGCAATCCGAACTGCAGGTGATTTATCGCTTTTGCAGGAAGTCGCCACCAGAGACTTGACCACGGGAATCGGCGGAGAGCGAAGGCCATGTCATTACAGACCCCGGAGGCCCGCTGCCGCCACTCGATCCGCTCAATTGGAGCCTTCTCGTGCCAGACGTGTACACCCGGCAACACGACAACGTCCACGCCTCGATCAAACAACCGGAGGCACAAGTCCTTCTCCTCACAGCCGTACGAGGCTGGCATCGGCACGTACCCTGACACTGCTCGAACCGTATCCAAGCGCAGCATGTGTCCACAACCGATGAAAGTATCCACGGGCCTCGAGCCACCGCGCGACACAGGATCGGGACGGCCGGGGTCCAGGATGTCAAACGCCACCGCTCCCCACCCCGGATTCGCCTCCATCGCACGGATCGCCACCCCCAACGCATCATCCCCCACAAACCACGCATCGTCATCCAGCCCACAAAAATATTTCGCCCCGGACCCCAGCATCATCTCGTTGCGCGCGGACATGTAGCCACCGGGCGCCTCGCGCCGCACCCACCGGACGGAAGGGAACTCCTTGGCCAGATCGGATGTGCCATCCGTCGAGGCGTCGTCGACGACCACGACCTCCTTCGTAGGCCAGGTCTGGCCAAGGGCCGAGCCGATCGCCTTGCGCAGCAGATCGCAGCGATTCCGCGTCGCGATGCCGATTGTCACGAGAGGCTGTGTCATCGCAGTATTCACAGGAGACAACGGAGAATAAAGAGGTTCGAACCCCCTCCGTTATCTCAGGTTCAAATCCTGATTCACGCGCATCCGGGCCGACGGGGTCTTTACAGGAGGAAACAGAGAGCCGAACTCTTCTCCGTTCCCTCCGTTACCTCCTGTTCAAATCCCCGGCCCACCAGCGCCCACGCATTTCCAACAGGAGCAAACGGAGGTAACAGAGAATTCAAACCCTCTCCGTTTCCTGCTGTTCAAATCCGCTCGCCCCGCATTCGCACGACGCGCGCGGGCGCGCCGACCGCGACGGCGTTATCCGGGATATCCCGGTTCACGATCGAATTCGCCCCGATCACGGCCCCTTTGCCGATCCGGACACCGGGGAGCACTACCACGTGGGCCCCCATCCACGCCTCCTCGCCGATGAGCACCGGCCTGGCCCGCATCGGCTGGTCCATGACGGCCTTTCCCGGCTCGTAGGAATGATCCGCGTCGGTGATGTAGCAATGGGGTCCGATCATCGCACGAGGCCCGACCTCGATATGCTCATGGGCGTCAAAGATCGTATAGCGGTTCACATAGCAATCCCGGCCCAGGACCAGCTTGTCTGCCTTGCGGACCCCGCTGCACAGCAGGACCACGCCATCGTCGAGGCCGGCACCCTTCTCTAGGCGGATGTCCTCCCACTGCCGCGGGATCGAGATCCGCCGCAACCAGCAGTAGCCCTCGATCCGGACGCCGAGGGCACGGTACCAGAGGTTGCGCCACCGCGAGGCGAGGCCACCGGCGATGCGCGCGGACCATTGGAGCACGGGTTTCATGTGATCAACCGCGAATGCACGCGAATGGACGCGAATTCACCCGCCCGCCATCCGTGTCTATCCGTGTTCATCCGTGGTTAATCCCGTCCTGCCGGTCGCCCGCAGTTTCGAACCACGGATGCACACGGATGCGAGCCGACCATTGGGGTACGGATTCAGTGGAGCTGGGCTAGACTATGGGCTCGGGGCTAGAGACCCGAGGCTAGGGGATCGAGCGCTGACGGGTTAACACGCCTCCGGATCGGGCCTTGACTAGACCGCCGATCATTCGAGCGATCTCGCGGCACTCCCGCAGGAAGTCGGAGGCGACAATCGCAGAAAAATATCCGATTTCCGAGGCGATCTCGACCTGAGTCGCCAGCTCGGCCAGCGATCCCTTGGCGATCAGGAAAAACCTCACCGAATCGCGATCCGACTCGCGCTCATCGCCTTCCGCAATATTGCTGCAGACGCTCACGGCAGATCGCTGGATCTGATCCCTGAGGGAGAAATCCTTCGCCAACGGGCCCTCCCGACACACCTTGTAAATCTTCACCGCCAGATCCTTGGATCGCTTCCAGACCGTCAACCTGCGGAACCCACAAACCGTATTCACCGAATCCGCATCTCTTTTCCCAGTCCCGTCCATGTTCTTTCCCCTTCTCTGGCCAAACGCCTCTAGCCCCTAGCCTCGCGCCTCCAGCCTATCCCACCACTATCGCCCCAAACCCAACCCCTCGGATAGAATCCGCAAGTCCATCCGACTCCGCTTTGGCGACCCAAGACCGGGCATGCTCGATCCACTCAGCCCGAACCCTCAAGGACTATTCCTTCCCGTTTGACCGTGCTGGAGAGCGACGCGGGCACCCTGAGTTCCCTTTCCCATTCCCGTTCCGTCAACACCACAATATCTTTCCGCACCCGTATATCGGAAACCAATTGACGCGCTGCCACCGCCCGAGCGTATCGCGATTGCGAAGAGGCGGGAACAACAACAAGAAAATCGAAATCGCTGTCGTTCTCGGCATCGCCACGCGCCCGCGAACCAAAAAGCCAGACGGCCCGGGCACTGAGGCCACGCCGCAGCCTCTCCGCTATGCGATGCGCGGGCAAGAGCGCCGGTTCGGTGTCGACTCCACTAGTCATGCGAGAAGTGTAATGCACCCAAAACTCGAGTCAACTTGAGGCATCAAAGAATCCGTGCCTGTCGGTGTTCATCTCCGCCACGGCGGATCTGCGTCGTTGTTCCCACCCCTTGAATGTTCATTGTTGGCGTTGCCGTGGCATCTGCTGGTCGTCACACTGTCACCCCGGCATCGGATCAGCAACGGCTTCCTTATCCCGTAAGGTGCGCCAGTGCGCCCAGCTTACCGACAATGGCTGGGAGGAATTGCCGCCGACCAAGGGGGGTTTTCCACATCGAGGCGAGGGAGAAAAGTTCATAGGCCACGAGGCGCCCGTAGTCTCCTACCCGACGCCGGCCCAACACCTGTGTCATGACGAAGTGCCGATTGACCAGTTCCATCTTCGCAAAGCGCGCCGCACCGAGTTTGATCTCGCCCTTGATCCGGTCATGGAAGATCCGCGCCTTGGGGACGCACGCCAGCTTCCAGCTTCTCCCCACCACGACCGACAGGGCCAAGTCCTCCCCATAGGAGTAGTCCGTGAAAAACGGGTCGAACGGTGGGACGGGAAGCGCCTCGCGTCGGTATAGGGTGCATCCCAGATCGAGCCATTCGACCGGCACAAGAGTCGGTTGCTCCGGACGATCCTCGACCCGGAAATTCACAGCCGGTCCAATGATTCGGCCTGCGAAAGACTCTCGGGGCGCGCCATTGAGCCACGTGTAGAACGCGCGACCCAGTCGGCCCGGTGGATGATACGTCTGATTGGTAATGAGGGCGTTGACCCCGCCCAGCCGCCGGTCGGACTGGATGGCATCCCACAGGGCGCGCAGGCAACCGGGCTCCAGGACCACATCATCATCGGCAAAAAGGTAATACTCTTGGTTGGCAACGCACGCACCCTGGTTGCGCTGCGCGCCAGCGCCAACCGTTAGCGCCCGGAAGTACGCCACGCCGCCAAACTGGACACACACTTCCCGCGTCCGCCCATCGGACGACGCATCCACCACGATGACCTCGGCAGGCCATTGCCCGTCTTCCCGCAGGCTGGCCAGGAGATTCGCCAGTTTGTCCGGCCGATCCTTCGTGGCGATGATGCAGGAGGCTGGAATCAAGGGCACCTCTGCGAACAAACCTCGAGCGCATGTTCAAACCACGAATCGACACGAATGGGCACGAATGCCTTCGCGGTTCCTCCGAGGCACGATTCGTGTCCATTGGTGCTCATTCGTGGTTCAACCCCACAGCCGCCGCCTGACGGTCCCCGCGATCCCGCGCAGGTATCGCCACCACCCGCGTCGCACGCGCTCGGCATGAAACGCCATCCTTCCCCGTGGCGTCCTATCCGCGTCGCACCAAATCCCCTGGTGCGTGATCCAGAACTCTTCGGGCAATGAATCCCAAGCCGCCATCCGAAAAATTGGGGCGTGCTTGGCGAAGAGGAGGTGATGATACATCACGTCGCGCCCAAGGCGCTCGTCGGTCAATTTCCCATCACGCCAATGCAACCGCAGGTCGCGCGCGCGCCTCGGGTCATCCTCGTTGATGCAGTGGCGCATGTGTAGGCGCAACTTCCCCGTGCCCACCTCGTGCAGCACCGCATCGAAGAAGCGGGGTCGGACACCGTTGGCCTCGGCCCAGGCGAAATCGATCGGTTCCGGCTTCGGGTTTTTCCCGCCATCGCGGAGCGTCGTCGTCTCATCAAAACCATAGTGGTTCGGATCTGACAGCAGTTCGCGGTGGAAGGGCACCTTCCGGAACAGGCCATTGCTGTCCGCCGTATTGCGCAAGATGGTGCAGTGCCCCGTCAGGTGATCCTCGCGCGTGGCGAGGATGTCGTGCCGGTCCAGGGCATCGTCATCCCAGAAATCCGCGATGCGTCCCCACACGAGATCTAGATCCATGAATCCCCAGAAGTCATAGCCCCCCAACAGATCCGCGAACACCTCGCCATACGTCGGCTTCAGGTCGCACACCTTCCGACCGGAGATCGGCACCTCGAACCCGAGGCGTTCCGCAAATCGGCTTTCGATGGCGTCGCGCGTCTGCCACTCAAACCTCACATTCTTCGCCCTCGATTCGCGCGGCAACGCGTCGCCAACTATCAGCGCGTGCACCCTCGGGTTGCGTCCGAGCGTTTCGATGCAAAGGCGCCCATAGACGGGCAGCGGCCCGAGATAGCAGGCAACCAAGCAGATCCGGCCCGGGCTCAACCCCATCTTTGTTCCTCAATCGCCGAAGCCGACCCCTACATGGCCCCCCGACGCGTTATCAAGAGGACGATCGCGGACACCTTGCCGCACAGAACCGCCGGCAGTCTTCGCCAGCCCCGCGCAGACGCTAAAGATGAGGCGACGCCAAACGCCTCAAACAAGGACAGTCTCAGATAATCCGAGAGACCCCTGCGGCCCAAAAGGCGGGTCATGACGTAGTGGCGATTGAGCAACTCGATCTTCGACATAGAGGAGAAGTCCTTCTTATGAATCCCCGGTTGGCTGTCGTGGTAGATTCTCGCGGTGCGGGCGTTTGCCAGCCGCCACCGCTTTCTGACCCGGAGGGACAAGGCCATGTCTTCAATCGGAAAAGCCGGGAGGAATATCTGCTGCCCCACATGCTCTGCGATGAATGGGGGCTCGGGCAGGGCCACCCGCCGGTAGAGCGTGCATGTGGTGTTGAGCCACTCCACCTCGACAACCGGCGGCAGATCCTCACGATCCTCTGGCAGAAGATTGCAGGCAGGCCCGATGCACTTCCCCGCATAGCTCTCTTCGCGCTTCCCATGCAAGAGTCGAAACAGGGCCCGGCTCAGCGCTCCCGGCCTGGAATAACGCTGATTGGTGATCATGGCATTGACCCCGCCCAGCGACTCATCGCCTTGCAGCGCCTCCCAGAGCCGTCCGATGCACTCCGGCTCAAACAGGATGTCGTCATCGAGGAACAGGATCGCTCCCTGCGAGGCGATCGCCATCGCCTGATTGCGCTGTTCGATCGCCCCGGATGCAAGCGCCCTGTGATAGAGGATCCTCGTTTTCAGCAATTTGACGGAAGCCTCGCAGATCACCCTAGTCCCGTCGTCCGACGAGGCATCGACCACCACCATCTCTACCGGCTGCGCTGACTGCTCCGCCATGCTGCGCAACATCCGTTCCAGCGCCTCCTCGCGATTCCGGGTGGGCACGATGGCAGAAATGGGAAGACTCGTGCTCATGCCCTCTTATGAGCCACCGCGCCCGACGCATATTCGGCCCGCCAAACTCGCATCCACCAAAGTCCTCCTGACCTCTCCGACATCACCGGATGCCTATTTTTCGAAATAGTTCGTCAAAGCGGTTCGTCCACTTGTGGTCGCGGATCGCCCTCCGAAATCCCGCCTCGCGCAAGCGCTCCGCGGCGTCCGGATGGTCCAGATAAAACCGCGTCTTCTCGACGAGTTCTTCGCGCGTCCGATACGTGTCGATCTCCTTGCCGATGTCGTAGAACTCCTCGATCTCGTCGGTGTGCCCGGTCAGATAGCACGACCGGCACATCGGCGCCTCGAAGTCGCGCAGGCGCACATGCGGGATGAGCCGCGAGCCGGGATGCCCGTCGGCCCATACGTTGCTTAAGTTTAGGATGACCTCGTGCGAGGAGAAGACTCGGCCGATCTCCGTTGGCGGAATCGAACCACGCGCCGACGACGCAAACGACGCGCTGACGCGCCTCGTTTCGGCGCGGTATCGATACTGTTCCCAGCTCCGCAGCAAGCCTCCGCAAGGCCCCTGCTTTCGGACGTTCTGCGCAACGAGTTCCAGATAACTCCCGAACGAACCGGGCCGCGTCGCACGCCGACCCAGATAGACCGGCGCCCTTATCGCAAGAGACGCAGACTTTGGCCCGGCGCCCCCCGCGTTCGGCGCCCACCCCGGACCATATAGAGCCAGCGGAATTCCTGCCCCTATTAGATCGGCAATCCAACGATCCCTGTCGGCATAGCGCTGGCCCACAAAACAGGCATTTCCCTCGCGCGTAGGCACTGCGACTGGACGGTAGAACTCCGGGTCCGCCGCCATCTGCACCCAGATCGGTTTCGCCCCCACCCGCAAATACTCCCCCCGAGCGTCCCTCTCCGCGTGCCAGGCGAAATCCACTTCACGCGCGATCTCCTCCACCAGTTCAAACTGGTAGATGCTATTGCAGTAGAAATTTACCGTTGGCATGCCCAGGCGGCGAATCTCCCCGAAGCCAGACGGGTCGAAATGCGCATTGTAGAAATACGAAAGAAACAGGTCGATGCCACCCTTCGCGTGCTCGCGTGTCACCTCAGCCACGATCGCCTCGGTGATGGCCGCCCGCGCCTGCCGCTCCTCCGCGGTGAACTCCCGCGCAATGTGCATGAACCGGCTCGCGGGCAATAGATCCACCGACGACTCCACGACCTCGCAACCAAGATGTTCCAAGGCCGGGAGAAAATTCCCGGACCATAACCCGCCATAGTACAAGCCCGGATCCAGCGAATGCCTAACTGCAATAAAGATTCTCATCCCCTACTCCCCTCGCAACACTGAAGCAGTCGATCAGATTCCTCAGACCCCACCACCAAGCCTCCTTGCGACCATGACAGCCGCTGCCGCACCCACTTCCAACGAACTCCACTCGCATTCACCGCTTTTTGATCCCGATGAGATATCGGTTCTTCGGTAGATGCTCGATTTCCCAGTGCTTCCACTCAAATTCGAGATTTTCGCCGATGAACGCATCGAACCAAGCGAGATTATCGATCCCTGAGAAGTTCTCCTGATAGCCAAAAAGGCAGTAATCAGCGCCGCGCACAATGCCTACAACGGCGCGTCTGAACTCGGGCGGGGTCTCGCTGAGTGACCACAAGGCGATCGCCAGTTTTCTGCCACGGGCCAGACCGTGTCTTTCGCAGAACGCATGGGCGTCGCCGATATCGGACATGCAACAGACCGCGCCTGCCCCACCGTCGCACTCATGTCCCAACCGCACCCGCGTGCCAAGACTTCTCAAATAGTACTCTTGAAGCGCTGAGAAAGGGCTCAAATCGAGGATTCCATACCCGCCACGGAATCCCAGCCGATGCGCCAACCGACACATGCTCCCGTAACCCCCGCCGATCTCCAGGATGAGATCGAACTCGTTGACCCTGAGCCCGACACATTGCTCGAGGATGGCGAGGTGGTAAGCATGGTGAATCCGATTCCCGCTGCTCCATGGGTAAAATGGCAACGGCGTTGGTCGGCCGACCCGATCCTCTGCCACGGCCCACATCCAGCGGGAGAGCCAATCCGTCCGGTGCAATAAATGTAGCAGTTCTTTTCGGGCCACGCCACGGTTTTCAAAGAACATAGTCTCACGGATCACATCCCACTTGAGGAACGAGCGCACATCCGCGTTGAGCACATGCGCTGTCAGACGACGAACGTTCTCTCGCCACTCCGGGCTAGATCCGTCGACGCCAATGTCCGAGTGGATCGATCCAAACCGGTCCTTCAGCAACTCGATCATGGCCAAATCGCCCGACGATGGTGCCTTCAGTGGGCGGTCGAATATCGAATAAAGCAGATCCCTGAAGAGAGCACGCAGAGTATAGCGGGAGCCCAATTTCATGGCACGCTACAGTGATGATTCAGTGGCGTTCTCGGCGACACGCCGGCATCATGGGCTGATCGGTCCCCCTTCGCGCACTCGCAAGAGCGACACCCCAGTTCATTTGGTTCCGCTTGATCAAACGCTGACCACAGCGTTGAACTTTAGATTTACGACGCCCCGGTGCCTCGGAAGGTACGGGACGACGTCACCATCCGGCGCCCGTTCCACCACCGTGAGCGCCAAGAGGTCAAACGTGTCCCCAGCATGGCTGTCGGCCGCAATCCAGAGTCCTATCCGGTACTCGCCCTCGACAAGGGGGATCCCGCCGATTCGGCCACGCACTGTGAGCCCCTCCTCCGGTCTTATTGCCGCCGGGAAAATGCTCCCCCTGAGATCCAAGATTGCGACGCGATTGCCAAGGTCCGAATAGATCAGCAGCGCGAACTCTTGAATCGACTCTTTATGATGACAAGAGAGCCTGACCTCGAACTCCGCATCCTCGCCCCCGATCACGGGTGAAGGACTGAAGCAGATATCCTCCAGCACGATATTTTTTCCGAGTCGGGCGTGCGGACCGCCACCATTCCCGCCAACACCAGAGGCCGTTTCGGAAAGATAGCTCGCCACGACATCCGACGCCTCCCCGTACGCGTCCAGCCGTCCCGCTTTTAGCAGGGCCGCCTTCCTGCAGAGCGTCTGGATCGCTGCCATGTTGTGGCTCACAAAGAGCACAGTTCGACCCCCCTGCCCCGCAACCTCCTGCATCTTGCCAATGCACTTTTTCTGAAACTGGTTATCGCCGACGGCCAGGACCTCGTCAACGATCAGCACGTCCGGCTCAATGTGCGCCGCAACGGCGAACGCCAAACGCACGTACATCCCAGACGAATACCGCTTCACCGGCGTGTCCAAGAAGTTCTCGATTTCCGCAAACGCCACTATCTCGTCGAACTTTGACTGAATCTCCCGGCGCGTCATGCCAAGGATAGTGCCATTGAGGAAGATGTTTTCTCGGCCGGTGAGTTCCGGGTGGAACCCCGTTCCCACTTCCAACAGCGAGGCGACGCGGCCGCAGATGCGGACGCGTCCCTCCGTCGGTTCCGTGATCCGGCTCAGAACTTTTAGCAAGGTCGACTTCCCGGCGCCATTCCTCCCGATTATTCCCAGCGTATCCCCGGGTGCGATCCCCATGGAAATACCCCTCAGGGCCCAAAATTGTTCGCTGGATGCCTGACCGTGATCGCCAGTGTCGACCCGACCACCACGTCCCCCCTTCCGTTTGAGCCATTGGAACGGCCGCCCCGCCCATTCAACCATCTCCTCGCTCAGCCGACGGTAGCCAGAACGATTCGCCACCTCGTGCCGTATGATGAAGCATTTGCCCAGATTGCTGACTTCAATGATCTTGTCGCTCACAGCTTTTAGTATCCGCTTCTCTGAGGCCTGACCGAACCCCTCGAATCAATGGATCCCACTTCCGCTCAGCCAACGGGACGTAGAATCCCCAACGGCCCCCGCACGTTCCGTCCCAGACCCGCGATTCATCCCGCCCTACGCTCCACAACGGCACCGCAGCCTCGATCGCAGTACCGCAACCTTTTGGACGCACCAATTCCAAACTCGTCCAAGGTGGTATTCCGTTCGATACACAAAGGGCACCGCACGTTTGCGAAATCTCGTCTCCGAAGCATTCATCAAGCTGGAATACTCTTCCGCATACCGATCGATGGCATCCTCCCAGCGAAATCGTTCCAAGATCCGCTTGCGCCCGTTCTCCCCTATCCTTCTGCGCAATTCCACGTCCTCACCCAGCGCCGTGGCAAGACGCACGAATTCCGCTGCGTCAGCGGCAACGAACCCGGACACCCCATGCTCAACCAGTTCCTCGGGTCCCCGGCCCCCCAACAGTACGACCGGCACTTCGGATAGCATCGCGTGCTGTATCGTGCCATCAACCAGAGAATGCGTCGTCTTCGGCAAATGATATAGAAATACGTCGAAGGAGCGAACGAGATCCAACCAGGCAGAGAAACCGACCTCCCCCGTAAACTCGACCGTCGAGGACAGACCTAGGCGGTCTGCCTTCTTGGAAAATTTCTCCCCGATCCCCCCGCCGACGACAACAAACCTTTTTTGCGGTATGGGAATCTTCGCAAACAGGTCCAAAAAATCCTCCGGGCATTTGCTTAGGGCGCTCCCGCGCCCGTAGACGATCTCGTCACGCGCATCCCGCGCCCCCACCCCGTGAACGTCCATCGCGCCGAAATAAATCAACCTCTTCGCATCCCCCTCAATGATATCGTGCAGCCAATGCCCGAACGCAGCACGCGAACCAAACACGAAACGATCCGAATGCTCGATTTGCGAAACGGAAAGCCGGAAACTGAATCGTGTCGGCAACTGGCACAACGTCATCAGTATCTTCGGCCACCGTGCGTTTCCCTCCATGGCGGCCACACACTCCTCAAAAAACGAGGTGTCCCAAGTCTTGAACCAATGGATGAGGTCGATGTTCCGCCGTTCCAAAAGCCGCACGAATTCCTCGCTCTCACCCTCCACCAAGGGAGCCGGACACTTCCTGCCGTCCATGTGGTTTGTGAATAGGCTCACATCGATCTCCGGATGCCTTGCTTTCATCCCCTCGATGAACTGAACGATCGTGTCATTCGCCCCACCGCTGCAGAAGTGGTTTCGATAGATGAGGACTCTCACACCACTACCCCTGGCAGGCCACCCTGATCTTGTTTGGGACACTTAGCGCAACGCGGATCGCCGAACAAAGCCCCCAAATATCAGCAGTCGACATCCCCGTTCCGGTTGGCAAGACCATGACCCGTCCCGCCACCCGATCGGTATTGCCCAGAAGATCGGGCCCGCCCTCGCATTCGGCGGCGTAAGGTTTCATCCGGTGACATCCTGGCCAAAAGTACTTGCGCGCGAGCACGTTCTCAGCCGTCAATACTTGGATCAACTCATCCCGCCCTAGGGTGGCACCGCCCTCGACTTCCACCACCACGTATTGATAGTTGCATTTCTCGCGAGAATCAAATTCTAGGAGTCGCACCCTATCGAGTCCGCGCAGCCCATTGGCATACGCCAAATAGTTTTCCCGGTTTCGTTCGATGAAGTGATCAAGCTGTCTTAGATTCGTCAGGCCCATCGCCGCGCTGACTTCGTGCATCTTTCCATTCGTTCCCCATTCGACAACTCGATCATAGCCAGAAAATCCAAAGTTCCGCATCATCCGGATGCGCGAGGCCAGGTCGTCCCGGTCGGTGGTGATCGCTCCTCCCTCGAACGAATTCAGCACTTTCGTCGCGTGAAAACTGAATACCTCGGCATCTCCGAATCCCCCGATCATCCGGCCACCGACCGAACACCCGAAGGCGTGCGCGGCATCGAAGAATAGCGCCAGGCCATGACGCCGCGCTATCTCTTCCAAGTCCGATACCGGCGCCGGTCTGCCCCACAGGTGCGTCGCGAGAATACCCGTTGTCGTTCCCGTGATTCGCCGGTCCACATCGGCCGGATCAACATTGTGCGTTCTCGGGTCGATGTCGGCGAAAACCGGCCGAACACCCACCCAACTCAACGCATGCGCGGTGGCGATGAACGTGTAAGAGGGCAGAACGACTTCCCCGCACAATCCCCCAGCCCGAATCAGAATCTCGAGTCCAACGGTCGCATTGCAAACGGCGATGCAGTGCCTCACTCCCAACATCCTCGCCAGATCGGACTCAAACTCCCGCACGACAGGCCCATCATTCGTCAGCCAGTTCCGATCCAGAATTTCGCCTATCACACCAAAGAGATGATCCCGGTCGCAGGAATTCGGGCGCCCGACGTGTCTCGGTTCCTCGAATAGCGGCCGGCCCCCCAGGATAGCGAGATCCTCCGGACACGCCTTCCTTGGATTCTCACTAGAGGTATCGTTCACCTTCATCCCTCCGCCGAATCACCCTAGCGGGAACACCATACGCGACGACGTGATCCGAGATATCCTCGATTATCGCGGCGCCAGCACCTATGATGGTGTGCGCTCCTACACTGCGATCTTGGATCACGCAGGCGCCGATCCCAATCGCCGCAAACTCGCCCAACCGGGCACGTCCTCCTACCGTGGCGCCTGGCGCCAGGCTTGAGAAATCCCCCATGACCGAATCGTGATCCAATGAGGAATTCGTGTTAAGGATGCAGAACTCCCCAATTCGACTGCAGCAGTTTACAACCGCACCCGCCAACAACACTGTTCCCGGACCAATCAAGGCACTCCGCGAAACTTGAGCCGACGGATGCCGGCAAACCGGGAACTCCACCCCGGGACACCGTGCCTGCACCTCGCGCACCAACTCCCTTCGCAGCCAGTTGTCACCCACGGCCACCACAACCCCCAAAAAACCGTACCCCTCTCGCAACGACCCAATCTCGTCCGGTCGCCCGATGACACGATATCCCGCGGTCTTCTCCCCGACCGCCCGGAAAGAATCCAGCAGCCCGACCACCCGATGACGCCCCTCAACCTCAATGCAGTCGATCAACACTTTCGCGTGCCCGCACGAACCAACAACAATGATCTTAGCCATGCCACACTTATGTTAGAAAACCGACCCCACAAAATTCAGGACGAACAGCCTCGCGTTCCGAACAGGACCCATTCCAAAGAACCACACCGGCGGAAATCTCGCCGGACACAATCCGCCAACACTTGACCCGCCGCCCCAACCGCAGAGACACCTCCACATCTCCGGCCCGATTGTCTCTCACCTCATACTCATTATGTTCGTGCGCCCTCAACTTCGGTCTCGCGGCACTCACCGACCCGATTTGACACTTCCGCCAACAGCTGGCCTTCCAGTTTCAAAAGGTCTTTCGACCTTTCCTTTATCCGTTTCGCTGGAGCGCCAAAATAGACCCCCCATGCCTTGAGATTCTTCGTTACCAACGAAAGGGCGCCCACCGAAACGCCCTCGCCTACTGTCACCCGCGGCAAGATAATTGTTCCCGAACCAATAATCACATGACGCTCCAGAACCACCGCACCCGAAGTTACACCAGTAAATTTCTCGGGAACCGTTGGGTTCGTCAAATGTCGCCCCGTGTAATCGTCGGTCCGACTATAAATTCTGACGCCCTGCGACAACCCACTAAAGTCGTCCAGACGAATCCCAGCACCAGCCGATAGGAAGCACCAGCTTCCGATATGAACAAATGACCCTATATCCAACCAGCCATCACCAGAAGCTATGATAGCGCAATAGCCGTCAATGCGCACGTTATCTCGAATCGATATATTCTTTAGGCCCACAATATTATTATTCTTAGCAATACGTACATTTTTACCAATAGACTTAAATCCAGCGTATTTTAGATCAGACTCACTATAATATCCAGGGTCAAACGGATTTTCCATATACTTGCGATAGATCACATACGCCCTTAGACGCGGACGACGCTCAATTTTGACATACAGACTTTCAGCAGCCTTCGGCCCGCCCCGTCAACACACTCTCAAAGCATCTCGCCTTTTAATACTTCCTGATTCTCCGCTAAATTTTGGCACGGGCGCCTTTTCTCTAAGATTTCTTCGGTTTTCCACTCCGGATATCGCGAGTGCATTGCCAGCCATGAACCGCGTAACGCTACGACTGGATCCTTTTGTGCAATGAGCTTTAATGCTTCAGGCACCCGTTCCTTCCCTTCAAAGTAAGAGAAGAACTGGTAATCGTGCCAAAGAATGACACCGTTTTCTTTTAAAACTGAAAACGCTACTTTTGTATCAGCAATGACTGAATCTTTCTCGTGAGATCCGTCGATGAATACGAGATCAAATTTTTCATCGGGCGAAAACATTTTGTGAGCTATCTCGCCCACACGACGATCAATTCTTGCAGCGATATCCATCCCTCGATAGGCGTCGCCGTGTCCTGGATCATAATCGACAGTTGTGATTGACACGTCTTTTGATGTGTTTTGTGCAATTAATAGCGCCGTATTTCCTCGGTAGCTTCCGAGTTCTAAAATATTTTTACATTTGAAGCCGATGACGGCTTTAACGACAATTATCGCATCTAATATTGGGGAAGAGGACTCGCCACGCGGCAGTTCTCGCACCACAATCTCGGTTTCATCGAATCGCGGAATACAAAGCCTTGGATCGACTTCACGTAAATGCCTTCGGTGCCTCATGGTCGTGGAAAAGAGTCGATCTATCGCTCGTCGTCGACCTGAAAGTTTCCAGATTAATCTGAACAACTGTTCTTTGAGCTGTTGTTTCACGCTATGACGTTTGTTGGATAGCTAAAAATAGTAGCTAAAGGTTTTACAGGTGTCGAGCGATTTGCAATCGCGTCTATTTCGCTGACGACGCTTACGTTTTTTCGGCCGGGACTTTTTCTCCTTCAGTGCCGACGCATGCGCGAATCTGCGCCACGACCTCTTCTGGTTTGATCATCTTGAGGCATTCGCGATCGCACTCGCATCGGTTATGGTACCAGCAGGGGGAACACTCGACATCCGATTCCAGGTTGATATTGGGGGGGTAGCCGGACTGCCAGGCGCGTTCTCGGCCGCCGTACACGATGACGGAGGGGACGTTGAGGGCGCGGGCTAGGTGCATGAGGAAACCGACCTGGCCGACGAAGAGGTCACACGAGGCCAGCAGGCTGGGTAACTCCGTGAAAACATCGGCGCCGCGGTGGTCCTCGGCGCCATGGAGGGGAGCATCATCTTCGGCCCCCAGTTGTATGAACTGGCATTTGCCTTTTAGGAGGTCGATGCATCGCTGGAAGTTATGCGCCCCCCACTCCTTATTGAGCATGGGGTGCCTTGCGCCGTGGCCACCGCTCATGATGGCCACGCGCAGCATGCCGAGCCTGGGGCCGACGGGGTCGCGGGGAACGGTCCACAGCGGTTCCCTTCGGATAGGCGCGGGCAGGTCCATGCGGGACGCCAGCGCGTCCATGATGTTGCCCTCAGGACGGACGTGTTGATCGGTGTCGACGGGTCCTTCCTCGTATACGGGTTTATACGCTTTGATGCCAAGACGCCTCGCCAAGCCGACGATCCTGAGGCGCGGGCTCAGCACAGAAAAGACGCCGGGCGTGTCGCGATAGATTCTTGGGTGGTGGGAGACCACGATGTGGAGCCTCCCACAGCGCTCGAACGCCTGGGCGATGAGGGAGTTGATCAGCAGATTGTCCCCGAGGCTATCGAAACACGCCACGACACAGAGGGGCGCGGGTCGGCGAGCTAGTCTCCATCGCAGCAGCACCCAGGAGAGCGCGATGGCCCCGAGCATCCGGGCCACGAGGATGGCGGGCCATCGGGTGGGCTTGGGCGGCGATCCCATTAGCCCTGTTTCCTCAGCACGAGTTCCCACGAGTAGACATCGACCCCATCGGCCTGATGGATGACTTCGAGGCCCCCGACCCGATCTGCGATCGCCAGGACTTTGGCCAAAGAGAAATCCGCGTGTCGATGGTGCGGGTTGGGGGACTGGCCGGTGCGGGCGCAATGCGCGCGAAACCGAGCCTCGTCGGGACAGAGGAGGATCAGATGCCCGCCGGGTTTCAGCGCACGTATCCACTCCCGGAGGACGGCCTCCGTATCCTCGAAATCCTCCAGCAAATGGGAGGCGTAAACGAAATCCAGAACGCCATCTTGGAACCACTCGAGGCGGGTCGCATCCCCGCGGAGCTGGGTCTCGTCGGGCCCCGTGAGCGCGTACCCCTGCGCTTGGTCCATGCGAATCGCTCTGGCGGTGATCGCATCCCCACCGAAGCCCAAATCGATCCCGTCTCCTCCGCAAAATGGCGCGAGTCGTACCCGCGCCTTGGACGTCTCGCTGGGATATGCCCGCACGAGGCAGGCGCCTCGGTCCCGCAGCCATCCCGCGATGGCAAGAAGCAACCGGCCCAATCGAAACCGAAGACGCGACCAAATCTTGCCCAAGACACTCACGATCCATGTGGCCCGGCGAGGCGCATCCCGCCCCGAATTGGCTGCACGACCGATACCCCATAATCCCGTGCTATCGTCAGGACAGGATACCCTAAGACGCGAAGTTCCTCGACAAAACGGGGGACGCCCATGTCATTACGGGCGAAGCGAGGATCGGGCTCCAATTCCCAGAGGGTGTCGTGGAAGACCGCGATTCCGGTCTCCTTCAGGTGGGGCGAGAACCGCTCCCAGTCGCCCTTCACCCCCGCATAGCTGTGGTCCCCATCGATAAAGATCATGTCGATCGGCAACCCCCAGTCCCGCGCCGCATCCGCCGAGGTCTTCTGGACCACCTGCACCCACCCCCTCACGCCCGCCATTCTCAAATGTCGCGCCATCAGGGGCAGGCTCTCCACCGAATCGGTGTCATTCCACCCCGTGGCGCCATGCGGGTCGATCGCGTAGAGGCGTCCCCGTCGATTGTGCTTTAGCGCCAGGCCGATAAAACACGCCGACTTCCCCCTGGCAGACCCGATCTCCACGCAGACCTCCGGCTTCATCGACCGGACAAGGCCGTACAACATCCACGCCGTATCCCCGAGCCCGGAATGGAATTGGAAACCTGAGAAATCCGGAAAGCCGCTCAGGCAACGAGAGATCAGGTTCGTGATCGGCATAGGCCTCCCTTTTCGTCACGACCAATCATGAATCCGACAGCCACCTGCTCGAGCTGCCTAAACGCACCCCCGCACCCTGCCTCGCGATATAACCGGGAGTCGTTGGACCCATCGCGATCTCGACCTGTTCGACGGCGGATAGAAAATCGACGCAATGCGTGTCGCCCGACCTCGCGCCCACGTCGACAAGATACAGGCCAGGGGCCAGACAGCACTCCGGGATCTCGATGTCGACACGGTATGTCCGACCCGCCAGCAGGTCGGGCCGATCACCCGACGGAAAATCGGTCTCGTACGTGAGCAGCCGGGTGCCCTCCAGGGTCGAAAACCCGACGCCGATGGACGCTTCATCCACCGCGCTCTCTGCACGGATCGTGACCCTGGCTACGATCGCCTGCCCGTGCCGATGCGGGACCGGCGACACCCACTCCAGCCGCTCCAATCTTGACATGTGACCATGATCGCCGTACCGCGGTCTCTGCCCCAAATCGATCGCCGCAGAAGACCGGCCCGCGCTCTGGGTGAGGTACTCCTCCACCAATTTTCTCGCCTGCCCGGTCCGCACAATTCTCCCGTCGTTCAGCCAGATGGCCGACTGGCACAGCGATGTCAAGGCCCCCATGTTATGGCTCACGAATAGGACCGTCCTGCCCATGCCACTCGCCACGTCCCGGATCCTCGCCAGGCACTTCTTCTGGAACTGCGCGTCGCCCACCGCGAGCACCTCGTCCACCAGCAGGATCTCCGAATCGAGATGCGCCGCCACAGAGAACGCCAGCCTCACGTACATCCCGGAGGAATAGCGCTTCACGGGCGTATCAAGGAACTTCTCGATCTCGGCGAAGGCCACGATCTCGTCGAATTTCTTTTGGATCTCGCGGCGGGTCATCCCCAGGATCGTGCCATTGAGGAAGATGTTCTCGCGACCGGTGAGCTCGGGGTGGAAGCCCGTGCCCACCTCAAGGAGCGAGGCCACGCGCCCGCGGACACAGACTCGTCCCTCGGTGGGCTCCGTGATCCGGGATAGAATCTTCAGCAACGTGGATTTGCCCACGCCGTTGCGCCCGATGACGCCAACGACCTCTCCCTGCCGCACCTCGAAAGCGATGTCTCGCAGCGCCCAGAAAGGCTCCCGTGATGGCGGGGATCCCGGCTCTGCGCTGCCGGAACCGCGGCGGCCTGGAATCAATGCCCAGGCACAGGCGGCCAACCCGTGGGTCAGTTCCTCGCTCAACCGCCTATACCGGAAACGCTTGCCGCCAGACTCATGCCGAATGGTGTAGCACTTGCCAAGACCCTCCACGCGAATGGCGGTTTCGGTCATTTCGGGGTTCGGGGCGCGAGGTTCTAGGTTCTAGGTTCTAGCGGCTAGGTGCTAGGTTCTTGCCGCTAGGAACTTCTCGACGTTTTCCGTTTTCCGTGGCTAGTGGGGCGCGGGGTTAACCAGTAGAGTAGGGAAGGAAGCCGCGGGATGAGAGGCCGAGGCCAATGACCGCC
>CAZYWZ010000092.1:0-27258 GCA_964651705.1 uncultured Verrucomicrobiales bacterium | reverse complement strand
GAATTATCTCCGTCGTCCCCATGATCCGCGGTTTGAAGTTTCTGGCTAGATCCCATGCCCCGTGCGGAGGGGCGCCACCGGGGCTGAAAATGTAGCCGAACGCGCAAGCGTTTGGCGCGTAGGCCCTGGTGACACGGGCCAAACGCCTTGGGGCGTTCGGCTACGGGAATTTTCGAGTCAGCGGACGGGTGGATCAAAGAAGATGCCGTGCTGTTCGGCGATCGAGGCGAGGCGGCTCATGTCTGGTCCGCCGGGCCGGTTGAATTCGGATTCCGATTTGCGGAAGAAGTCCTCAAAGCCGGAGGGGGCGGTGGAGATCAGCTGTTTCAGGGGTCGATCGGTTGGATTGCGGAAGGCATGGCGCACGCCGCGGGGCGCGTGGACAACGGTGCCCGCGGGGGCCTGAATCCATCGGTCGGCAATGAGGAACTCAGCGCGCCCCTCGAGGACGCAGAATGTCTCATCCTCGTTGGCATGGTAGTGGGGCGGCGGTCCGCCGCCGGGTGGGGTGATGTCCGTAAAGAGCGTATAGCGGCCGCCCGTTTGCTCTCCGGTGAGGTGGAAGTGCAGTTCGTCGCCGAAGGCGCGGACGACAGGTGCGGCACCAGGCAAGACGATAGAGGCACCGAGTTGGGATGGCAGGGTCATGCCCCGGCACGGTGGGGCGGAAAATCCGTTTTGCAAATTGGGTCCCGCTGGTGGCGGGGTGGTATTTGTCCTCGACGGGGACGGATTTCGGTCATGGAATCGCAGCATGGGAGTCAGCCGCTCGAGCAAGCGCGTGGCGCAGGACGGGCCGGGCGAGGCGAGCTCTACAGCGGGGTCCGCGAGCGGTGCGAATGGGGAACCATCGGCGGAGTCGCTTTTCTTTTCGGGTCTGGAGAACGCGCCATTTGGGGCCATCGTGGCGGGGACGAAGCCCGACGCCCGTTGCGTCTATGTGAATCGGGAGTTCACGGCGATCACGGGATATGCGCTGGAGGATGTCCCGTCGGTGGCCGACTGGATCCGGCTGGCGTATCCGGACCCGCGATACCGGGAATGGGTGCTTTCGAGATGGGAGAAGGACGTGGATCCCGGGAACATGAAACGGGATGTGGTCTATGATATCGTGCGCCGCGATGGGGAGCGCCGGGCGATCCAATTTCGCGCGAGCCTTGTGGGCGACGGGATGATGTTCGTGATGTTGTTGGATGTGACGGAGCGCCGGAGGGCCGAGGAGGAGCGCCTCCGGTTTCACGAGGAAAAGATCCAGTCCGAGCGGATGCAGGCGGTCGGGCAATTGGCCGGGGGCGTCGCCCATGATTTTAACAACATCCTGACGGCGATCCGGGGCAATGCCGAAATGCTCGGGCTCGAGGATGGCATCCGCGGCGAGGCGAGGGAGTTGGTGGATCAGATCGTCCAGGCGGCGGACCAGGCCTCGGATCTGACGGCGCAGCTCTTGGCGTTTGCCCGGAAGAGCCGACTGGTGATGGGGCCGGTGGATGTTCACGAGGCCATAGGGAACGTGAGGCGCCTGCTAGGGCGGGTGATTGATCGGAGGATCGATATCGCGGTGGACCTGCGCGCGTCACGATGGACCATCCGGGCCGACGCGACTCAGATCGAGACGATGTTGCTGAACTTGGGGCTCAACGCACGAGACGCGATGCCGGAGGGTGGCCGGATCGTCTTTGCGACCCGGAACGTGCTAGTGGGTTCGCCGGGCGCGGGGACGGGGAGTGATGGGAAACGGACCCGTCGCGATTGGATCGAGATCATTGTCTCGGACACGGGCTGCGGCATTGATGCCGAACTGCGCGAGCGGATATTCGAGCCATTCTTCACCACCAAGGAGCCTGGCAAGGGCACGGGGCTTGGCCTCGCCAGCGTCTATGGCTGCGTGAAGAGTCACGGGGGCGGCATCCGGGTGGAGAGCGAGCGTGGCAGGGGAACGACGTTTCGGGTTGTCTTGCCGCTGTCTGCAGAGACGGCGCATCGTGCCTCGGCATCGCCGACGCGCGTGGTTCGCGGCGCCGGGAGGATCCTGGTCGTCGATGACGAGGCCAGCGTGCGAAATCTTGTCGAGCGGTGCCTGCTGCGGCTGGGCTACACCGTCTGGACCTGTGCGGACGGGCAGGAGGCGGTCGACTTCTTCCGGCGAGAGCATGACTCGATCGATCTGGTGCTGTTGGATGTCGTGATGCCGCGGCTCGATGGGGCGGCGGCGTTCCGCGAGATGAAGCGGGTCCGGAATGACGTCCGGGTCCTGGTGAGCTCCGGGTTCGAGCGCGATCGGCGAGTCACCGAATTTCTCGCCGGGGGCGCCATCGGGTTCATCGGCAAGCCGTACAGCCTGGGCGAGCTCTCGTCGCAGATTGCGCGGTGCCTCCGGACTGGGCCGCCGGGCGGGTGACGGGCGACGGGCCCGAGGCGCGGATGGGAAACCACATCCGCGCCCGGCTACTTGATCTCGAGGAGCCGGATGTTGCGGAAGCAGCAGGCGTCGTTGTGGTAGGTGAGCATGATGTGGCCGGGGATCTTGGTGCCGAAATCGGGAAAGGCCTTGAATTTGCTTTCGGCCAGCGCGGCCTTTAGCGCGTCGCTTCCGAGCTCATAGGCGAGGACCTTCTTCCCATTGAGCCAGTGTTCCACGTGATTGCCGCGCAAGACGATGCGGGAGGCATTCCACTCGCCGGCGGGCCTGACGGGCTTGTCAGGGGCCGGTGGCAGGACGTCGTAGAAGGCGGCGGTCTTGTGGGTCTCGCCGCGGAGGGCATCCGGGTGTCTCGCGTCATCGAGCATCTGGTATTCGTGGCCGGGGGCCTTGGGGCGATCCTCTGTGACGAGGTATTTGATGCCGTTGTTTCCCCCGGGTTCGACGCGCCATTCCCAGGCGAGTTCGAAATCCAGGAATTTCTTTTCTGTGATCAACTCCTTGCCCTTGACCTTGGCGACCGTCTTGAGCTGGCCGTCCTCGATGGCCCAACCGTCCTCCGGGAGGCCCCGCAGCCCATAGCCGCGCCAGCCGTCGAAGGATCTGCCATCGAAGAGGAGCGTCCATCCGGCGGCCCGTTCCTCGGGGGTGAGGGTATTGGGTTCGGCGGCGTGCGCGACGAGGGTGGCAAGGGCGAGGGTGGCAAGGGCGAGGGTGGTGGGGCACTGGGTTTTCATGGGTTGGTTCCTTTTAGGCAGCTTGCAGTGCTTTGCCAAGTCCGCCGGGGATTTCTGACATGAACCTTCCCCCGGTGGCGTCTCAGCGAGACACCCTACAATTGTTGTAGGCCGCCTGTGTCAGGCGGCAGCGGGAATGGGGTTTCCCCAGGCATGATGCGGCGTCTATCGATTCGGGCGCCGCTGACCGACGACCGGGATTTCGCCCGGTTTCGCGGCCTGGCGATCGAGAGGCCCTGGGGCACAAAGGAGTGGACGGCACCGATTCTATGCGCATAAGTGCACCGAATGAGCGCATTAGAGGTTGGTGGGTCCCGGCTGACGGCGGTGCAGTGGCTGATCTGCGTGATCGCGGCGATCGGTTTCGCGTTCGACATCTACGAACTGCTGATGTTGCCGTTGATCGTGAAGCCCGCGATCGCGTCCTTGAGCGGCCCGCTGATCCAGGAGATGGTGCGAGGTGGGATGGAAGTGGCGACGGCGCAGGCGCTGTTTGTGCCGGGCGGGCGGGAGTACGTGCAGTGGGCGAGGACGCTATTTTTCGTGCCGGCGATCGCGGGCGGGGTATTTGGGCTTCTGGGGGGCTGGCTGACCGACCGGCTGGGGCGGCGGCGCGTTCTGACGTTCAGCATCTTGCTGTATGCGGTGTCCGCGTGCGCGGCCGGGTTCGCGACGTCGTTGCCGCAGTTCTTGTTCTGGCGGTGCCTGGTATTCGTGGGGGTGTGCGTGGAGTTCGTGGCGGCGGTGGCGTGGCTGGCGGAGCTGTTTCCGGAGCGGGCGGTTCGGGAGAAGGTGCTGGGCTACACGCAGGCGTTCTCGTCGCTTGGGGGGCTGATGGTGGCGCTGGCGAACAAGGGCTGCATCGCGTGGGCGGATGGCTTTCCCGCGATCCACGGTGCGCACGAGGCGTGGCGATACACGCTGGTGTCGGGGCTTCTGCCGGCGATCCCGCTGCTGATGATCCGGCCCTTTTTGCCCGAATCGCCGGAGTGGGAGCGCAGGCGGCGGTCGGGGCAGCTGAAGCGGCCGAGTTTCGCGGAGCTGTTCCGGCCGGAGCTGGCGCGGACGACGGTGCTGACGACATTGGTCTTCGCGGCGAGCTATGGGATCGCGTTTGGGGCGATCCAGCAATTGCCGCAAATCTTGCCTGGGCACGCTGACGTGAAGGCGCTGGAGAGGGTGGCGCAGGACGCGCTGCGGGCCGGGGCGGTGTCGCGGGGGGAGGGGGCGCCGTCGGCCAAGGCGCTTGCGGTGGCGGCGGCTCGGGCGAGGGAAGACAAGGTGGCTACGGTGCAGACGGTCCAGGAGTTCGGGGGGATGATGGGCCGGCTACTCTTGGCGATCCTGGTGGTGCGGATCGTGTCCCGCCGCGCGCTGCTGCGCGTCTTTCAGGTTCCGGCGCTGATATTGGTGCCCGTCGTCTTCTGGATGCTGGCGGCGCACCTCGGTACGTCCGGGAGCCTCGGCTGGTTCATGGTGGCGGTCTTTTTCTGCGGCCTGCTGACGGTGGGGCAGTTCAGTTTCTGGGGCAACTACATCCCGCTGGTGTTCCCGCTTCACCTCCGGGGTACGGGCGAGAGTTTCGCGGCGAACATCGGTGGGCGGGTGTTGGGCACGGCCGCGGCATGGATCACGCTGACGCTTTCCGACGCCATGCCGCCGAGCCCGGCGCGGATCGCGGCGGCGGCGGCGGCGGTGGCAGGCGCCTACGCGCTGGTCGGGGTGATCTTGACGCAGTGGCTGCCGGAGCCCCGGCGGGATGGGCTGCAGGATTGAAGGGGGGAAGCGCCAGGTGTTCGATCGGTGTGGCGATGTGGGCCAACTTGCCACAGGTATTTTCCAGAACGTGCCGCATCATTCATGTGGAAACTTCATTCCCGCTTCCGCCTGGCACAGGCGGCCTACGAAATTTGTAGGGCGTCTCTGCGAGATGCCACCGGGGGGGAAGTTTCAGGTCAGGGCCTGACGTCAAGGCAGACGGCGGCGCCGGCATTATTGCGGAGGTAGAGGCGCCCGTTGGAGAGGGAGGGGGGAGCCCAGCAGAGCCCCGCAAGGATTTTCTGGCGGGCGATTTCTTTGAATCCGGCATCGTCGGCTTTGCCGAAGACGAGGTCGCCGGTCTCGGCGAGGATGATGAGGTGGGGCCCGGCGCGGAGCAAGGAGCCGCGCTCGCCGGGGAGGTCGTGTCGCCAGAGGACGTTGCCGGAGGCGATGTCGAGGCGGGCGAGGCGGGCGGGCTCTCCCTTGTCCTCGAAGACGGCCATGATGTGGTTGCCGTCGAAGACGCTGTTCTGGAACATGAGTTCCATGTCGCGGTCGCGGTGGAGCAGCTGGGGCTCGGCTGCGGAGACGTCGAGGATGGCGTAGCCCTGGCCGTAGCCCGAAGCGAGGAAGAGGCGGTTGTCGTGGTACTGCGGGTTGCTGGCATTGACGCCCCAATTCGTGCGCCATCGGTAGGAGAAAACGATGGCACCCTTGGCGTCGAGGTCGTAGACCACGAGACCTTTTGCGTGGAAAAAGGCGGCCATCTGGCGACCGTTGTGGCGGAAGATGGCGGGGGCGGCGTAGCCGGGCTTTTCGTCTCCCGCCTTCCATAGGACGGCGCCGGTCATCTTGTCGAGCGCGGCGATGGCACCATCCTCGGCCCCGGGATCGATGAGGAGCGCGTCCCCCAGCACGCGCGGCGAGGCGGACCAGCCCCAATCCGATTTCCTGCCGCCGAAATCCGTGGCGTAATTCTTTGACCAGAGGAGTTTTCCGGTGGCCAGTTCGAGGCAGAAGAGCTTGCCCTCCTTGCTGAGGGAATAGACGCGGTCGCCGTCGATGGTGGGCTGCGCGGAGGGTCCTCCGGTGTACTGTTTGTCGGCGAGGGGCTCGGCGTAAGTGTGCTTCCAGAGGACCTTTCCGCTCTCGGCATCGAGGCACCAAAGGGTGTCCTGGTCGTTGGCGTTGCCCAGCGAGAGGGCGCGGTTCCCAGCGATCGAGAAGGCGACGCAGCCGATGCCCAGCTCGGCCTTCCAGAGGGCCTCGGGCGGGCGCTTGTCCCAGTCTAGGCGGATCGGTTCGCCGACGCTGGCGTCGTGGCGCGGGCCGAGGAAATGAGGCCAGTCCTCGGCGAGAGCGACGGTGGGCGGCGCGAGGGCGGTGAGGCTCGCGGCGAGCATGGCGGTGATCGTTTTCATGGGGACCGTGATTTGGCGACGGAACGGTATGGGGCGATGGGGTTTTGTCAAAGGGAGCGGGCGGGGCGCTGATGCGGGGTGGGCCGACATAAAGAATTGCTAATATGTTTCACAAGGGGTTTGAATTCTGAGGGGTGGTGCTTATTTGGTGGCCATGGGTATCAGATGTGGTTTTCGGCGGTTGGCCCTTGCGGCATTTGGGATCGGCGCGACGTGGGCGGGGCGGCTGTGTGCGGTGGAGGGTTGGGTGTCGTGGCGGGGGCCGCTGCAGGCGGGTGTTTCGCTGGAGGTCGGTTTGCCGGAGAAGTGGGAGGTGGGCGGGGCGAGCCATCTGTGGAGCTACGCGGTGCGTGGCGGGGGGACCCCGGTGGTGGCGGACGGGCGGGCCTATGTCTTCGGGTTCTATGGCAAGAGCGAGGACGTGACCGAGACGTTGCTCTGCCTGGATGTGGGGACGGGCAAGAAGGTGTGGGAGCACCGGTTCCGGGATTACCTGAGCGACAACGTGTACACGCGGTACGGGATCGGGGCACCGGCGATCGATCGGGAGACGGGGAACGTGTACGTGCTTTCTAGCAATGGGCTGCTGATGGGATTCACGAGGGATGGCGAGCGGCTATGGGAGCACTCGATGATGGAGGAGTACGGGTGGCTGACGTTCCCGAATGGGAGGACGGGGGCGCCCGGGGTGGATGGCGATCTGGTGATCACGCACGGGATCACGGCGAACTGGGGGACGGACGGCCCTGCGAGGAACCGGTTCTACGCGTTCGATAAGCGGACCGGGGATCTGGTGTGGGCATCCACGCCGGGAGAGTCGCCGGTGGATAGCTCATTTGCGACGCCGGTCTTTGGCGATCTGGGGTCACACCGGGTTTTCTATGCCGGGACGGGTTGTGGGAACATCGTGTGTGTCAACGCGCGGACGGGGCAGCCGGTGTGGCGGTTCCGGCTTTCGAACGGCGGCGTGAATTCTGGGGTGGTGCTTTACGGGAAGGACCGGCTCATCGCGGTGCACGGCAAGGAGAACGTGGACGAATCGACCTCTGGGCGGCTGGTCTGCCTGCGGATTCCGACGGAGTATCCGAAAGGGGAGTTGCCGCTGGTGCTAGGCAAGGAGGCGGAGGTGTGGCGGAATGGGGATCACTGCGCGTTCAGCAGTTCGCCGGTGCTCGTGGGCGATCGGGTCTACACGACCATCGACACGGGGAGCCTGCTGTGCGCGGACGCGGAGACGGGCAAGACCTTGTGGCAGGAAAAGCTCGGTCCGGACCAGTTGCACGCGTCGCCGACCTTTGGCGATGGGAAGCTGTACGTGCCGATGCGGGACGGCGGGCTGAACATCTTGCGGCCGGGGCCGAAGGGCGCGGAGAAGCTCTGGCGGACGGACCTGGGGGTGCCCTGTCTCGGCGCGCCGGCCATCTGTGCGGGGAAAGTCTTTCTCGTGACCGACGACGGCATGCACTGCTTTGGCAACAGGGATGGTGAATATCGGGGGGCCCCGGGCGAGGCCGTGGCGTCGGGCGGAGTCGGGGAGGTCGTGTCGCTGCAGGTTGTGCCGCCGGAGTTCGCGCTGGCGCCGGGGCAATCCCGGACGTTCACCGTGTGGGGTCTGGACGCGGCGGGACGGCGCGTGAAGACGTTCGAGCAGGTCGAGTGGGAGCCATGGGTTCCGCCGACGGCCAAGGTGAAGAGCGCCGCCGACGCGAAATTTGAGCCCGGGAATCGCCTGGTGGCGGTGCCGGGCGCCAAGCTCTCCGCTGGGGCGTTCAAGGCGGCGGCCGGGGGCCTCTCGGCCACGGTGCGCGGGCGGGTCGTGGCGGGGCCGGGCTACGCGGAGGACTTCGAATCGTACGGATTGGACATGAAGAACGAGGCGGGGGAGGCGGTGAATTTCCCGCCGTTGCCGTGGCTCGGCGCGCGGGTGAAGTGGTATGTGCTGGAGCGCGACGGGAGCAAGGTCGTGGCGAACCGGCTGGATGATATTCTATTTCAGCGGACGATGAATTTCTTCGGGCGGCCGGAGATGAAGGACTACGTCTTGGAGGCGGACGTGATGACGGACGGCAATCGGAGGACGATGTCGACCGTGGGCCTGGTGAACCAGCGGTACCTGATCACGCTGGCGGGAAATTGGAGGATTCTGGAGGTATCCAGCAACCACGAGAGGCTGAAGCGCTCGGTGCCATTCAAGGTCGAGCCGAAGCTCTGGTATCGCCTCAAGACGCATGTCGAAACGAGGCCGGACGGCAGCGGCGTGGTCCGGGCGAAGGCCTATCCCCGGACGGAGCCGGAGCCCGGGGCTTGGACGATCGAGGTGCCGGTGCCGGAGGTGCACCGGCATGGTGCGCCGGCGGTATTCGCATTTTCGCCGCAGAGCCTGATGCGGGTCTACATCGATAACCTTCGGCTAACAACGGGCGAGGAATAAATGAAAGCGACATCATCCATTGCCGCGGCGGTCGCGGCATCGTGCATGGCGATGGGTCTGGCGACCGAGGGCCGCGGGGGGGACTGGCCCATGTGGGGCGGGTCGAACTCTCGCAACATGGTGGCCGACGCGAAGGACATCCCGATCGAGGTCGAGGCGGGCGAGTTCAAGGCCGGGACGGAGGAGGTGGACATGGCGACCACCAAGAACATCCTCTGGGCGGCGAAGCTGGGCTCGCAGTCATACGGGACACCGACCATCGCCGGCGGGAGGGTCTTCGTCGGCACAAATAACGAGTCGCCGCGGGACCCGAAGCAGAAGGGCGATCGCGGGGTCCTGATGTGTTTCTCGGAGAAGGACGGCGCGTTCCTCTGGCAGCTGATCATCCCGAAGCTGGGGGCTGGGAAAGTGAGCGACTGGGAGTACGTGGGACTCTGTTCGTCGCCGACGGTGGTGGGGGATCGCGGCTGGCTGGTGAGCAACCGCGGTGAGCTGATCTGCCTCGATCTGAAAGGGCTGGCCGATGGGAACGACGGGCCCTTCAAGGACGAGGCGGTGTTCATGTCGGCGGACGGGAAGCCGGTGGAGTTATCGGAGCAGCATGCGGACATCCTCTGGGTCTTTGACATGCGGAAGGAAGTCGGGACGTTCCCGCACAACGTATCGAGCTGTTTCCCGCTGGTCTACGGGGGGAGGGTGTACGTGGCGACCTCCAATGGCGTGGACTGGTCGCACAAAAATATCCCGGCGCCGTTCGCTCCGGCGCTGATCGCGCTGGACATGGAGACGGGGGAGCTGGTCGGCGAGGAGGCCTCGGGGGTGACGGAGCGCGTGTTGCACGCGAGCTGGAGCTCGCCGGCGCTGGGCGAGGCGGAAGGCAAACCGCTGATCCTGTGGGGCGGTGGGGACGGGTTCTGCTACGCGTTCAAGCCGGAGCCGGTCAAGGGATCGGATGGGCTCGGGACGCTCGAGGAGGTCTGGCGCTATGACTGCAATCCCCCCGAGTACCGGACCAAGGATGGCGCGCCGATCAAGTACGCGACCTACGGCGGGCCGAGCGAGATCATTGGCACCGCGGTGTATCATGCGGGCCGGGTGTTCGTGGCCATCGGGCAAGATCCCGAGCACGGCGACGGGGTGGGCATGGTCAGCTGCATCCCCGCCGGGGCGAAGGGCGACATCACGGGCAAGGCCGCGTGGGTGAACAAGGACGTGGGACGGACGATCTCGACGGCCAGCGTGCACGACGGGCTGGTCTACATCGCCGAATACGACGGGGACATCCACTGCCTGGACGAGAAGACGGGGGAGTCGGTCTGGGTGCATCCCACCGACAGCCGCATCTGGTCTTCGACGCTCGTCGCCGATGGAAAGGTCTTCACCGGCACCGAGGACGGCGCGGTGGTGGCATTGGCGGCGGGGCGGGAGAAAAAGCTGTTAGGGACGATGGAATTTGGTGCCCCTGTATACGGGAGTCCCGTCGTCGCGAATGGCGTGCTGTATGTCTGCACCCAGACCCACCTCTATGCCGTCGGGAAGCGGCAGTAATCGGGCCGCGGCCCCGCGGGTCGCGCGAGCGTTGGTCTGGGCCTATCTCCTGGCGCTGCTGGTCCTGCACCAGGATTTCTGGCTGAGGGATGAGTCGGGGCTGATCCTCGGGATCCTTCCCGCGACCCTCGCCTACCACATGGCGTTCACGGTTCTGGCCGCGTCCGGTTGGTTCGCGGTCACGCGGTGGGCATGGCCAGAGGGCCTGGAGGGAGAGGGTGGCGCGGAGGGAGGCGGGGATAGGGGCGGGGGAAGGGGTTAGCGATGGTGGCGGTTGGCGTCATATTGGTGTACCTGGCGCTGCTGGTGGGGCTGGGGTTCATCAGCAACCGGTACTTCCGGGGGGGTGCAGCCGACTTCTTCGTGGCGAGCCGGTCGATCGGACCGTTCGTTTTTCTGATGTCGATCTTCGGGACGACGATGACGGCATTCGCGATGGTGGGGAGCACGGGGGAGGCCTATCGCGTGGGGGTGGGGACCTATGGCAAGATCGCTTCGGCGTCGGCGCTCATCCACTCGGCGTGTTTCTTTTTCATCGGCCTGCGGCTCTGGGCGCTCGGGAAGCGGCATGGGTACATGACGCAGATCGAGTTCTTTCGCGACCGGTTTGAGAGCCGGGCGCTGGGGTACCTGCTGTTCCCCGTGCTGGTCGGGCTGCTGATCCCCTACCTGCTGGTGGGGTTGATGGGCGCCGGGTCGGTCGTGAAGGGCGTGACGCTCGGCGCGTTCCCGCAGATTTTTCCCGGCACGTCGGGGGCGGTGCCGCCGGCGCTGACCTCGGCGGTGGTGGCGGCCGTCGTGCTTTCGTACATCTTCTTCAGCGGGGTCCGTGGCGCGGCGTGGGCGAACACGTTCCAGACGCTGGTATTCATGGCGATGGGCCTCCTCGCGTTTGGCCTGATCTCGGAGGGGCTGGGCGGCCCGGCGGCGGCCTCGCGCATGGCAGATCCGGCGGCGGCGGTCCGCGCGGGAAACATCACGGAGCTGCAGTTCCTGTCGTACATGCTGGTTCCGCTGTCGGTGGGGATGTTCCCGCACATTTTCCAGAACTGCCTAACGGCGCGCTCGGCGAAGACCTTCCGGCTGATGCTCGTGGCGCATCCGATCTGCATCATGCTGACGTGGATCCCCTGTATCCTGATCGGGTTTTGGGCGACGGGGGCGACATTGCCGGGCACGGGCGAACGGCTGATAGCGGAGGGGACGAACCCGAACGCGGTGCTGGGGATCATGGTGGGGCAGTTCGCCACGCCGCTGGTGGGCGGGCTGGTGACGGCGGGCGTGCTGGCGGCGATCATGTCCTCGCTGGATTCGCAGTTCGTGTCGGTGGGCACGATGTTCACGCGGGACATCGTGATCCCGATGGTGGGGCGGGGACGGCTCAACGACGGGCAGATCCTGTGGCTGGCCCGAGGATTCATCGGGGCGATCGTGCTAGTGACGTACCTCCTGACCCTGGTGGAGCCGCGGCAGATCTTTGCGCTGGGGGTGTGGTGTTTCAGCGGCTATGCTGGCCTGACGCCGGTCGTATTTGGGGCGCTGTATTGGCGGAGGGCGACCAAGGCCGGCGCGATGGCCGCGGTGTGCGTGGCGGCGCTCGTGTGGCTCTCGCTGTTCCGGGCGTCCGGCTACGTCGCGGACGAGGCATTTCTGGTTTGGGGCGTGATGCCGGTGGTGCCGATCTTCCTGTCGTGCGCGGCGACGCTGGTGCTCGTGTCGCTGTTGACGCGGCCGCCATCGGGGGAAACTTTGGCTAAGTTTTTTGGAGGCGACCATGGATCTCGAAAGGCGTGTTGAGGAGGCGCGGGCGCGGCTGGACGAGCACCTGCGGGAAATGGTGGCGTGGCACTTTTCGCCCGAGACCGGCTGCCCGTACTGGCTGGATTGGGCTAGGCGCGCGGGATGGGATCCGCGCGAGAGGGTCCGGGTCATCGGGGACATCGCGCGGTTCGATCATTTCGATGACGAGGTGCTGCGCAAGGAAGAGCCGGAGCGATTCGTGCCGGCGGTCTATCGGGGAAGGCCGTACAACATCTTCGAGACCGGCGGAACGACCGGGATGCCGAAACAGCGGATCGGCTGGGAGGATTACAAGACGGACTACAGCGAATTCAGCGAGCACTATGGCGACGGGTTCTTTCCGAGGGGCGCGAACTGGCTGATGGTGGGGCCGACGGGCCCGCGGCGCCTTCGCCTGGCCGTGGAGCACCTGGCGAACGTGCGTGGCGGGTCGTGCTATTTCATCGATCTGGACCCGAGGTGGGTGAAGCGGCTCATCGGCATGGGGGAGCTGGCCATGGCCCGGAAGTACCAGGAGCACGTGGTGGACCAGGCCGTGACGCTGCTCAGGCACCGGAAGATCGCATGCCTCTTCGCCACGCCGAAGCTGCTGGAGTCGCTGGCGGAGAGAATCTCGCTGGTGCAGGCCGGGATCCGGGGCGTCTTCTGCGGTGGGACGACGATGACGCCGCAGTACGTGCGTTTCCTTATCGAGGAGGTGCTGGAGGGGCGGGTCAATTTTGCGCCGACGTACGGGAACACGCTGATGGGGCTGGCGATCAGCCGGAGGCTCCGCGCGGAGGATAATTATAGCCTGACGTATTATGCGCCGCAGCCGCGCGCGGTGCTGCGGGTCGTGGACCCGAAGCGGCCGGATAGCGAGGTGGGCTACGGGGAATACGGCCGGGTGGAGCTGACGACGATGACGAGGGAATTCTTCATGCCTCGATTTCTGGAGCGGGACGAGGCGATCCGGCGGCCGGCGTGCGAGGAGTTCCCTTGGGATGGGGTGGGCGACGTGCGGCCATTCCAATCGGGGAGCAAGCCGGTGGTCGAGGGGGTATACTGATCCGGGGCGGCGGAGCCGGGAGCTATGGCCAAGAGGATACACTTGCCGATCTTGCGGATGGGGCGGCCCTACGAGAGCATGGACCGCCTCGATCTGGATGCGGGGGAGTATCGGATCGAGGTGAGCCTGGCCAATCCCGGGCTGATCCGGCGCGACCTGATGGGCATAGGGGGCGCCCGGGAGGCGCTGCGGCGGCATCGCTCGCAGGCGCTGGCCGTTGCGTGCGAGCGTGCGGCGGACGCGTTCCTGGACGAGCTTTTGCCCTGGGGTCGCGGGGACGACCTTCAGGGGCCGGAGGATTACGTGCGGGCGCTGTCGGTTCTGACGGGCCTGCCGCATACGCTGTGCCGCTCCAACATGCGGAAGATACACGGGGCGCTGGCGAACATGTCAGCGGTCGTGGCGGGCTTGACGCGGGGCCTGCCGTGGGAGCTATTCGACACCGGCGTGGTCTCGCGCGAGGGGTTGGCGATCAATTACTTTCCCGCAGCGGAGAGCCTGGGGGTATCGCTGCCTAGCAACTCGCCCGGGGTGAATTCGCTGTGGCTGCCGGCGCCGGTGTTCAAGGTGCCGGTGCTATTGAAGCCGGGGCGCGAGGATCCGCTGACGCCATACCGGTTGATCCAGGCACTGGTCGCCGGGGGTTTTCCGGCGGAGGCGTTCGGTTTCTATCCCACGACGCACGAGGGCGGGGACACCCTGCTGCTGTCCTGCGGTCGGGGGATCGCTTTCGGGAGCGATGCGACCGTGAAGCGGTACGCGGCATTCGGTGGCATCCAGGTGCACGGGACGGGGCGCAGCAAGGTGCTGCTGGGGGAGGACTGGGTGGGGCGGTGGGAATCGCAGATCGATGTGCTGGTCGAATCGGTCAGCGCGAATGGCGGCAGGAGTTGCATCAATGCTTCGGCGATATTCGTCCCTGGCCGTCGCGTTGAGATCGCGGACGAGCTGGCGCGGCGCCTGGCGGCGATCGAGCCTCTGCCGCGCGACCATCCCGATGCGCTGCTGTGCGGCTTTGCCAACCCGGAGCAGGCGCGGGCGATCGATGCGCGGATCGAGGCGGAGCTGCGGCAGCCGGGGGCCGAGGACGTGACGGCGCGATACCGCAAGGGCCCGAGGTTAGCCGAGGCCCACGGGCAGACATTCTTGCGGCCGACGCTGGTGGTCTGCGACGATCTCGAGCATCCGCTGGCGAACACGGAGTTCATGTTCCCGTACGCGAGCCTGGTGGAGATGCCGGCGGCGCAGATGCTGCCCGCGCTGGGGCCGACGCTGGTGGTCTCGGCCCTGACCGGGGATCCCAGATGGATCGCGGAGATCGTCGCGTGCCCTTGGATCGACCGGCTGAACGTGGGCCCATTTCCGACGAATCGCGTCCAGTGGGAGCAACCGCACGAGGGGAACCTGTTCGAGTTCCTATTTCGGCGGCGGGCCCTGCAGGGCGATCTGGGCGTGATGGGGGCGGGTTAGGTCGCGGGCCCGAGCTGCGGACAGGAGGCCCGATGGATTCCCGCACGACGTTCGAGACGCGGCCTGCACCCCGGATCCTCTGCGGGGAGGGCCTGCTGGATGAGTTGCCGGGACTCGTCCGGGGCCTGGGCGGGAGGAAACCGCTGATCGTGACCGATCGCGGCATCATGGCGGCGGGTCACGTCGAGCGCGCGGGGGATGCATTTTCGGGGGCCGGCATGGATTTCGCCGTGTATGACGCGGTGCGCGAGAATCCCTCGGAGTCGGACGTGGCGGCGTGCCGAGATTTTGCCGCCGTGCGGGGGACGGACTGCCTGATAGGTCTCGGCGGGGGCAGCAGCATGGATACGGCGAAGGGATGCAATTTTCTGCTCTCCGGGGGCGGCGCGATGCGGGATTACCGGGGATACGGGAAGGCGGATCGGCCATTTCTTCCGATGATCGCCGTGCCGACGACGGCGGGCACCGGGAGCGAATGTCAGTCATACGCGGTCATCAGCCGCGATGACACGCATGAGAAAATGGCGTGTGGCGCGCCGCAGGCGCTAGCGCGGGTGGCGGTGTTGGATCCGGGATTGACCGCATCGCAACCACGGATGGTGGCCGTCCTGACCGGCCTGGATGCCGTGGCCCATGCCCTGGAGTCGGCGGTCTGCCTGCGGCGCAATCCGCTGTCCTCGGTCTACTCTCGCGAGGCGTTCCGGCTGCTATCGGGCGCGATCGGGGCGGTGATCGGGGGCGGGGCGACCATCGGGCATCGGCGCGACATGCAGCTTGGCGCGGCGTTCTCGGGGCTCGCGATCGAGAACAGCATGCTGGGCGCGGCGCATGCCGGGGCGAACCCGCTGACGGCGCGGTTTGGCATCACGCACGGGTGCGCCGTGGCGCGGATGCTGCCTTGGGTCATGCGGTTCAACCGCCGGGACCGTGAGGTAGCGGCGATCTATGATGGCCTGGGGGAGTTCCTCGGGGGGCACGCGGTAGAGGAATGGATCGAGGGCCTCATCGCCGCGGCGGGACTGGAGCGCCCGTCGGCCCGCGGTGTGACCGGGGCAAACATTCCGGCGATGGCGGAGGAGGCAACCCGCCAATGGACCGCAAAGTTTAACCCCGTTCCCTTGCAAACGGCGGATTTTGTCGAACTCTATAATCAGGTCTTGAGGGCACCATGAGCTTGTCAGAACACAGCGCGGCCACCGACGCGCGTCCGGCCAAGGGGACGCGGCCGGGAAATTACTTCGTGTCGAACTATCCGCCCTTCTCGTTCTGGTCCGAGGAACAGAATGGCGCGGTGCTCGATGCGCTGCGGGATCCGCCCCGCGACCCTGCCACGCCGCTGGGGCTTTACCACCACATCCCATTTTGCCGGAAGCGCTGCCACTTCTGCTATTTTCGGGTCTACACCGACAAGAGCGCGCGGGAGATTCAGGACTATCTCGATTGTACCGTGGAGGAACTGGGCCGCCTCGCGCGAATGCCTCTGATCGAGGGGAGGAAGCCGCACTTCGTCTATTTTGGGGGGGGGACGCCCTCGTATCTGTCGGCGCAGCAGCTGGGGGAACTGACCGACAGGCTGAAGGCCATCCTGCCGTGGGATGCGGCGGAAGAGGTGGCATTCGAGTGCGAGCCGGGCACTCTGGGGCCGGGAAAGATCGAGGCGATCCGGCGCATTGGCGTGACGCGCTTGAGCCTGGGGATCGAGAATTTCGATGACGCGCTGCTGGAGCTCAACGGGCGGGCGCACCGGTCGGGCGAGATCTACCGCGCCTACGAGCGCGCGCGGCACGAGGCGTTCGAGCAGATCAACGTGGACCTGATCGCCGGGATGATGGGCGAGACCGGGGCGAACTGGCAACGGAACATCGAGCGGGTGCTGGAGCTGCGGCCGGACAGCGTGACCATCTACCAGATGGAGATTCCCTACAACACGACGATATACAAGGAGATGGAGGCGGCGGGGCGCGCGGAGGCGCCGATCGCGGACTGGGCGACGAAGCGCCGTTGGGTGAAGGAGGCCTTCGCGGCGCTGGAGTCTGCGGGTTATCACGTGGGGAGCGGATACACGGCGGTGCTGAGGCCGGAGCGGACGCGATTCCTCTACCGCGACGCGCTGTGGAGCGGGGCGGACCTGCTCGGGCTCGGGGTGGCGTCGTTCTCGCACGCCGCGGGCGTGCACTATCAGAACCTGACGGAGATCGGACCGTACTCCGAGGCGATCCGGCGGGGCGAGTTGCCGCTGAACCGCGCGTATCGGACCAACGCGGAGGAGCGGATGATCCGGGAGTTCATCCTCCAGATGAAGCTGGGCCGGGTGGACACGGGGCACTTCCGGGAGAAGTTCGGCGCGGATATCTTGGGTCGTTTCCGTTCGGAGTTGGAGGGCCTGGAGGGCGAGGGTCTGTTGTCGCTGGAGGGGGGCATGGTGGTGTTGTCCCGCGACGGGCTGCTCTGCGTGGATAACCTGCTGCATGACTTTTTCCTGCCGCATCACAGGACCAACAAACTGGTGTAATCGCCCGTCGTGATCCCCGTGTGCCAGCCAGCGACCGTTCCGATCCCGGCCTCCCTTCGAGATTTCATGCGGGGGAGCCGGATCGGGCTGGACCAGCTGCAGTGGCTGGATGCGGGATGGGTCCCGCAGCCGTACCGAGATCTGCTCGTGCACCGCCGGGAGATGACGCCGACGCTGGAGGCATTTCACGGGGACACGCTCCGGCTTGAGGTGCTGCGCGTCGAGGAGTCACTGCCGGGGCTATACCTGCGCGAGGTGCTGCTCTTCACGAGCCGTTGGAGGCGCCCCGTGATCTACGGGGTCATCGAGGTATACCTGGATCGATTCGATGCCGAAGAGTCGGCGGCCATACGGGGTGGGACGGTGCCCTTTGGGCGAATCCTGATCCGGAGTGGCAGGCGGACGCTCAGCGATCCCATCGGGTTTTTCCGGTACGATGGCGCCTTCCCTTTCTCGGACCTGCCTGCCGGCATCTGCTATGGGCGGTATAATCGGCTCCTGGATGCCGAGGAGATGGCCATCGCGACGATCGTGGAGATCATGGCGCCGCTGCCGGATGATGGGTGAAGCGGTTTTGCCGGTTGAAAAGCGTGGTTTCTCCCCCAATTTGCCATTCGGATTGTCGCCCATGTCAAAAACCAAGAAAGAGTTGGCGCTAGGGGAACCGGTCTGTTTCGAGTATGTCCGGCGAGTCCAGTTCGCGGACACGGACATGGCGGGGATCGTGCATTTTTCGGCCTACTATCGCTACATGGAGGAGGCCGAGCACGCCTTCTTCCGCTCGCTGGGGGAGACGGTGCACGCGCGACAGGGGTCTGGCGGCGTGGGTTGGCCGCGGCTGCACGCCGCGTGTGATTTCTTTAGCCCGATCCGCTTTGAGGACGAGGTGCGGGTGGGCGTCGCGATCCACGAGATCCGATCGAAGACCGTGCGATTCCATCATCATTTCTGGCTCGCAGGGGAGGTGGGCGACGAGCTGGTGGCGACGGGTTCGGTAGTGACGGTTTGCGTGAGCTTGGGCGAGGGGGGTGGGGGGATGGAGTCCATCGCCATTCCCGCGTCGCTGCGAGACAAGCTCGAGGCGGCGCGGCGGAGGGCTGTTGCGCCCGGGTCACGAAAGGCATGAAAACGATGAGCTGGCTATTTTTCGCGCTGCTGACGGTTGCGACCTGGGGCCTCTATGGTGTCTTCCTGCACAGCGGACAAATCGGGATGGGCGACCCGCAGTTTGGGCGCTACAAGGCGTTCCTGTTCGTGGGCATCGCCTATTTCGTCACCGCGGTGTTGGCGCCGCTGATCTTGCTGAAGATGGCGGGCTCGGACTGGAATTTTCCGCAGAAAGGGATCTGGCTGTCGATCGTGGCGGGCACGCTGGGATCGATCGGGGCGTTCGGGGTGCTGTTGGCGTTTGGGGCGAAGGGGACCCCGAGCGTCGTGATGTCGATCGTGTTCGCGGGGGCGCCCATCATCAACGCGGTGGTGGCGACCGCGCTGCATCCGCCGAAGGGCGGTCTCGGGGCGATCCCGTGGCCGTTCTTCCTGGGCATCGTGCTGGCGGCGATGGGGGGCTGCCTGGTCACGCTGTACAAGCCGGCTCCGGGTCCCGCGAAGGCGGCGGTGGCCAACAGTCGTCCCGAAGGTGCGGGACAGATCCCGCTGGCGAATCCGCATCCGATCGAGGACTGAGGCGGCTGGTGTCTTTAGACGGCCGGGATGCCTGGGAGGGCCGTCGGGGGAGCCAAAGCGGCGCTGCAGCGCCGCACCCCAAAAACCGGGTGGCCGTGTTTCGGGTATATCATCGCCTCTCGCGATCGGAGTGGCTCGGCACCCGCCGACTCCGCCACATCCCGGCTCCGCCGGGCGAAAAAGCGGCGTCGACGCTTCGCTTTGCCGCCGCACTCCACACTCGGCCTCCGCTCCATCGTGATCGTCGAATCGATCGACACGCCCGGTTGGCGAGCATTCGGGGCACCACCGGCGCGGAATATGTAGCCCCTCCGGTCACGGAGGGGCCGGAAGGCGCGGGTCCACGGCCTCACGGCCGTGGCCGGGATTCTGGTGGGCCATCGGGAACCGATGGATGCTGCACGGGGTCATGTAAAGGGAAGTATTGTCACCATTCTGCTGAGGGTTTGAGAATGGGATCTTGCGTGCCATGCTTCCCGGCATCGGAAAGTCAGCATGGGTCTCGAATCGACAGCTGGGCGGCGCGACGGATCTGTCCTGGGGCAACTGGACGCGCTGAATCGGCTGATCGCGCGGATCGTGCCGGGCAATGCGTTTTACGCACGGAAGCTGGCGTCGTGTGGGGGCGAGGGGGGCTTCGGGAGTCTGGAGGATTTCTCGGCGCGGATGCCGTTTACGACGAAAGGGGAGTTGTCGCGGGATCAGGAGGCGAATCCGCCCTACGGGACCGCGCTCAGTTTTCGGCTGGAGCGCTATGCGCGCATCCACCAGACCAGTGGCACCAGCGGCATGCCGCTGGTGTGGATGGATGACCCGGAGGGGTGGCAGTGGGTCGTTGACAACTGGAAGGCGGTCTGGCGCGCGGGTGGGGCGCGGGCGGGCGATGGTGCGTTTTTCGCGTTTTCGTTTGGTCCCTTTTTGGGGTTCTGGTCGTCATTCGAGGCGGCATGTCAGCTTGGGATACGGGCGTACCCGGGGGGTGGGATGAGTTCGCCGGACCGGATACGGGCGCTGCTGCGGCATCCGATACGATATGTCTGCTGCACGCCGACGTACGCGCTGCACCTTGGGACAGTGGCGGCGCGGGAGGGGTTGCCGCTCCGGGAGGCGGGTGTGGTTCGGCTGATGCTGGCGGGCGAACCGGGCGGGAGCGTGGCGGAGGTGCGGGCTCGGATCGAGGCGGCCTGGGGCAGGGCACGGGCCTTCGATCACCACGGGATGACGGAGGTGGGGCCGGTGTCGTTCGAGGACCCGGAGAAGCCGTGCCGTCTCCGTCTGCTGCACGATGCGTATTTCTGCGAGGTGCTGCGGCCGGGCACCGGCGAGGCGGTCGGGCCGGGCGAGGAGGGGGAACTCGTGCTAACGACGCTGGGAAGGGTGGGATCGCCGCTGTTGCGGTATCGCACGGGGGATCTGGTGCGGCCGGTGACGCCGCCGGGTGAGGATCCGCGGGCCTTCGCCCTTGACGGGGGCATCCTGGGGCGCGCGGATGACATGGTGATCGTCCGGGGCGTCAATATCTACCCGGCCGCCGTCGATGCGGTCGTCCGATCGTTGCCTGGCGTGATCGAGTACGAGGTCATCGTGGACCGGTCGTCATCGCTGGCGGAGATCGCGCTGCGGATCGAGGCTGGCGGCGCCGGCGGCGTGCGGGAGGAGTTGCAGAAGCGACTGCGGGCCGCATTCGAGATGCGGATCCCGGTGGAGACGGTGGCTGAGGGAACCCTGCCGCGTTTCGAGATGAAGGCGCGGCGGTGGAAGGTGGTTTCCTAGTCGCGGCGTTCTGGGCCGAGTTGGCCGGAGGCCCTGGCGCGGCTGCCGTAGACCCATTCGAAGGCGGGTGCGGCCATGAGCGTGGTGGCGATGGCCATGATGACGAAGATGGAGAAGAGCGCGGGGGTGATGATGCCGCGCTGGAGGCCGATGTTGAGGATGATCAGCTCCATGAGGCCGCGGGCATTCATCAGGGAGCCGACGGCGAGGGCGGTGCGGGGTTCCTCGCCCTGCCAGCGGGCGGCAGCCCAGCAGGCGACGCCTTTGCCGAGGCAGGCCGCGCCGAGCACGACTGCCGACACGAACCAGAGGAACGGCGAATCCAGGAGGTCGAATCGGGTGTTCAGGCCGGAGAAGGTGAAGAAGAGGGGGAGGAGCAAGGCCACGGTGATGGGTTCGATGGTGCGGCGGAGGCTGTCGGCGAGGAATCCCCGCGGGACGGCAACACCCATGACGAATGCCCCAAAAACCGCGTATATGCCGAGGATGTCGGTGCACCAGGCGCCCAGCATCACCAGCGCGAGCAGGGACGCCAGCATGGGTTGGCTCAGCGTGCGGCGGCTTTCCGCGCGCGCCGCCAGCCATCCGAGCGCGCGGCGCCCCAGGGTCAGGACCAGGAAGGCATAGGCGACGCCCCCGGCGATCGCGCGTCCGGCGATGGACCAGGACTGGTCGAGGCTCGCGAGGACGATAGCTAGGACGCCCCATGCGGCGGCATCGTCTATGGCGCCTGCGGCGAGGGCGAGGGTGCCCAAGGCGGTGCCCGCCAAGCCGCGCTCATAAATGATGCGGGCCAGCATGGGGAACGCCGTGATCGCCATCGAGGCCCCGAGGAAGAGAGCGGCATCGAAGGGGCGTATGCCGTCGCCGAACATCCCCGGGACATCGATCAGCCACAGGGCGACGCCGGCCCCCAGGAGGAACGGCGCCACCATCCCGGCAACCGAGACCGCCGCGGCGCTCCGCCCGCTCTTGCGGAGCAACTCGGGCTGGAACTCGACGCCGACCAGAAACATGTACAGGGCTAGGCCCACCTGGCTTACGACAAAGAGCACGGGCCTGGATGATTCCGGAAAAAGGGAGCCCTGAATGTCCGGGAACCAGAGGCCCAAGAGCGAGGGTCCCAGCACCACGCCGGCGATCATCTCGCCGATCACCTGAGGCTGGTGGATCAGGCGCGCCAACCAGCCCACCGCGCGGCAGGTCAGCAGAATGACCGCGAGCTGGAGGAAGAAAAGGGCGGAGATCTCGAAGGCGCTGGGCATCGGTTGGGGGAGTCTGGCACGCTTACCGCATTTGCGCCAGCGGGGGCCGGGCCCAAAAGCGCGCCGCAACGGGGCCGTCGCACGGGTCGCTCACGCTCCGCGCTACGTCGCTGCCGCTACGACCGCATGTTGGCGAGGGTTTGGCGGCAGCCCGGGAGGTTGACGCCGCAGGCGGGGGCGGCAACGTTACCGTGCCCTATGGTGGAGACATCGGCGATGGTCGCGCCCGGCGTGGAGATCCGCAGTCTGGAACGCGCGGTGGAGGTGGCGTGGTTCTCCGCGCTCTGCGCGGATGACTACGAGTATCTGGGGGTGCCCGATCCGAGCCTGGGGAGCACGTATGAGCACTGCGGCGAGATCGTGAGGCAGGCGGACGCGCTCGGTTACGGGAACATCCTGCTGCCCTCGGCGTGGATCCCGGGGCAGGATGCGCTGACCTTTGCGGCGGCGATGGCGGTCCAGACGAGGCAGATCAACCAGTTGGTCGCGTTGCGAATGGGGGAGGTCTGGCCGCCGATGCTGGCGAGGGCGATCGCGACCGTGGACCACATGGCCAAGGGGCGATTGGCGATCAACATCATCTCGTCGGACCTCCCGGGCAAGCGGGAGGACTATGAGGTACGGTACGCGAGGAGCCGCGAGGTGATACAGATCCTCAAGGAGATCTGGAAGCGGGAGGGCCCCCTGGAGTGGAAAGGACGTTTTTACGATTTTGTGCTGCCGGACTGCTTGCCTGGGCGGCCTTTTCAGGGCAACGGGGGGCCAATGCTGTATTTCGGCGGGATATCGCCGCTGGCGCAGGCGCTGTGCGCCGAATTCTGCGATGTTTTCTTGATGTGGCCAGAGACCGAAGGGCGCCTTCTCGAGACGATGCGTGGCATGACGGCGCTGGCCGCGGGTCACGGCCGGCAGATTGATTTCGGGTTGCGGGTACATGTGATCGTCCGGGAGACAGAGGCCGGGGCGCGCGCGGCGGCCGGGCGGTTGATATCGAGGTTGGATCGGGATGTGGGTCGGGGCATCAAAGAGCGGTCTCAGGACTGCAAGAGCCTGGGCGTTCTGCGGCAGGACGATCTGCGGGCGAAGGCGGGGTCCGACTTGTATATCGAGGAGCATCTCTGGGCCGGGATCGGCCTGGCCCGCAGCGGGTGCGGCAGCGCCATCGTCGGCGACCCCGATCAGGTCGTCGCGAAATTGAATCGGTACATCGACATGGGCATACGCGGTTTCATCTTGAGCGGGTACCCACATCTGGCGGAGTGCGAGCTGTTCGCGCGACACGTGTTGCCGCGCCTTTCGGCGTGTCGGTTAAATGCGATCCAGGGGCGTGTGCCGCAGATCGGGCGGGGCCGACGCGTGTGAGAAACTGGGCGGGATTCGATGGGCGCGCTGTTCAAAGTTGCACAGGCGGCAGAGTGGCCCGAGAAAAAGACGCCCGGGAGTGCAAGTGGGCCGATGCCCGAGCGCGCCGGTTGCGCATGCTACCCACGTTTTGGGTGCATCCAGAAGCCGGAAGCGGCTTCGCTACGGGCGGTGGGCCTCCGGTAGCGAAGGGCCTTCGCCCTTCGGCGGGGGGGCTGCCGAAGGGTCTAGGGTATGGCGAGGCTGGCATGGTGTTTGCTGCTTGTGGGTAGTTTGATGGCATCGGCATTCAGCGATTATGAGGTGGAGGGCTTCTTCGACGAGGTATTTTCGGAACCCGGGGAGGTCAGGCCGCACTATAGGGATCTCGTGGGGCACGTTGGGGCGTTGGGCGGCGCCGAGTACGCGGCCCGGCAGCGGGCGGTGGATGCGGCGTTCCTGAAGCAGGGGGTGACCTTCACAGTCTACGGTGACGGGCGGGGGACGGAGCGAATATTTCCTTTCGACCTGATGCCAAGGATCATCCCGCAGGGCGAATGGGAGAGGATCGAGGCGGGCCTGATCCAGCGGATCACGGCGTTGAATCTGTTTCTCAACGACGTGTATCACGGTCAGAAAATCATCACCGATGGGGTGGTGCCGGAGGAACTGGTGTTGTCGGCATCGGGGTACCGTCCGGAGTTTCGCGGCATCGCGGTGCCTCACGGGATCTACGTGCACATCTGCGGGACGGATCTCGTCCGCGATGCGAGCGGGGAGTACCACGTCTTGGAGGACAACGCGCGGTGCCCATCCGGGGCATCGTACATGCTGGAAAACCGGCAGGCGATGAAGCGGGCGTTTCCCGGCCTGCTGCAAGACCTCCCGGTGCAATCGGTTGATGGCTATGGGACGATGCTGCGAGAGACGCTGGCCCATCTGGCGCCGGGCGGTGCGCTCGATCCGGTCATCGTGGTATTGACGCCCGGCATCCACAATAGCGCCTATTTCGAGCACTGCTATCTCGCGAGGCAGATGGGGGTGCCGATCGTCGAGGGGCGCGACCTGATCGTGCGCAACGACCGGGCCTTCATGCGGACGACGCGGGGCCTGCAACCCGTGGACGTGATCTACAGGAGGATCGACGACGACTACTTGGACCCGTTTGTGTTCCGGAAGGATTCGCTGCTCGGGGTGCCCGGGATAGTGGGGGCGTATCGGATGGGGCATGTCGCGCTGGCGAACTCGGTGGGCACGGGCGTTGCGGACGACAAGGCGATGTACGCGCTGGTGCCCAGGATGATCCGGTACTACCTCGACCAGGACCCGATCCTGCCGAACGTGCCGACCTTTCTGGCGAGCGACCCCAAGGAGAGGCGGCACATCCTTTCGAGCCTGGACAAGCTCGTGGTGAAGGCGGTGGACGAGTCGGGTGGCTACGGGATGCTGATGGGGCCGACCGCGACGCGGGAGGAGAGAGACGAGTTCGCCGCGCGCATCGAGGCGAACCCGAGGAACTATATCGCGCAGCCGGTGCTGTCGCTCTCCCGGCATCCGGTGTTCGTGGGGGATCATTTCGAGGGGAGGCACATCGACCTGAGGCCCTATATCCTCTACGGCGACCGGGTCCGGGTGGTTCCCGGTGGGCTGACCCGGGTGGCGCTGCGCAAGGGATCCCTCGTGGTGAACTCGTCGCAGGGGGGCGGGAGCAAGGACACGTGGGTGCTATGGGGAGACAGGGGGGACGGGGTTCAGGGCGGTGAACGGACGTGCGGGGGTGGCGATGCTTAGCCGGGTGGCAGACAGTGTCTATTGGATGGCGCGGTACGTCGAGCGCGCAGAGAATCTGGCGCGCCTGCTTCTGTCCACGCAAAACCTGTTGCTCGATGCGGGCGCGGAGGGATCGGACGAGGCGCAGTTCTGGGGCCCGCTTCTCGCGACGACGGGCGACGAGGCGGCGTACGCCGCGATGTATCAGGGGGTCCGCGGGCGCGACGTGGCGGAGTTTCTGGTGATGCGCCCGGATAACCCGAACTCGTTGCTCAATAGCATACGCGCCGCGCGTGAGAACGCGCGTACGGTGCGGGACCAGATCTCGAACGAGATGTGGGAGTGTCTCAACGCGCTGCGGCTGTTTGCGGAGTCGCCCGAGGGGGCGGTGATGTGGCGGGGACAGAGTGCGACATTTTGCGAGCGGGTGCTGCGGGCCTCGCACGAGTTTCAGGGGATCGCGGACTCGACGACGCCGCGGGGCGAGATCTGGCAGTTCCTGCGCCTGGGGACATGCCTCGAGCGGGCCGACAAGGTGTCGAGGCTCTTGGATACCTGCTCGGGCCTGTCGGTGGAGATGCCGCCGCACCCGGCCGCCCGGCCGCTGCGCTGGGCCGCGCTGTTGCGCTCGTGCTCGGCGTGGCACGCCTTTCAGGCACACAGCAGCCGGCTGGACCCGGTAAAGATCATCGAATATTTGCTGCTGGATGAGGTCTTCCCGCGTTCGGTGGCATGCTGCATGGCGGAGGTCCATGGGACCCTGGAGGCACTGTGCGGGAGCGGCGCGCTGAGCCAGATGGGCGCGCCGGTGCGGCTGGCGGGGCGACTCCGTGCGGACCTGACCTACGCGACAGTGGGGGAGGTGCTCGCCTCGGGCCTGCACCGATATATCGATGGCCTCCAGTCCCGGCTGAACCAGATCGGGGATTCCATCTTCGAGACGTTCGTCCTCTATGCCGACCTGATACCCGTCCGCGAGTCGCGGGCGGCGGCGGCGATCGGGGCCTTCCACTCTGGCGGTGAGGAGGCTATACAGATGCAGCAGCAGCAACAACAGTGAGGGCGAACCCCTAGCCGTCGGCCGCCACCATGCGATTTCATGTTTTCCATCGGACGCGATATGCCTATCGCGCCCCCGTTCGCGACAGCCACAACGAGGTGCGCCTCCGTCCCGTGACCGATGACCGCGCGCGCCTCGAATTCTACCTCCTGAAGGTCGTGCCCCCGGTGCGCCTGAGGCATTTCCGCGACGTGTGGTTGAATTACGTTCAGTATTTTGACATCGCGGAACCTCACGCCGATCTGGTGATCGAGTCGCAGTGCAGGATCAACACCACGAGCCCGTATGGCGGGGGGAGGCCGGAGGGAGCGCGGATGGTTGAGCTGAAGACCCTCTCGGACGAGATGCTGCCCTCATTCCTTGGCAACAGCCGCTATGTGGAGGTGACGCCGGAGGTCTGGCGGCTCGGGGTGGACATCCGAGGGGATCGGGATGACGTGTTCGGGTGCGCGGAAGCGGTGATGCACCACATCTATCAAGGGTGGGGCTACGTGCCGAATTCGACGACGGCGAGCACGCATATGAGCGAGGTGATGCGGACGCGGCGTGGGGTGTGCCAAGATTTCACGCACGTGATGATCGGGGTGTGCCGGTCGCTGGGCATCCCGGCGCGCTACGTCAGCGGCTATCTGCACAATGGGCCGGACTCCCATCTGCGCGGGGCGCAGGCGTCGCACGCGTGGTGCGAGGTCTACGTTCCGGGGAGGGGTTGGTTCGGGCTGGATCCGACGAACGATACGTTGGCCGACGAGCGCCATATCAAGATCGCGACGGGGAGGGATTACGCGGATGCGGCACCGATCTCGGGCCACTTCGATGGGCCGCCCGGCGCGACCGCGGCACTTCAGGTCGATCTCGAGGTGCGCCGTGCGGATGGCTGATGGGGTCAGTTCGGGAGGGGAAGCACGCTATCGCGGGCGAGGAGCAGGCGGGTGAAGAGGCGTTCCGCGGACGGGGGCAGCTGATCGGGGGAGATTTTCATGAAAACGCGCGGCTTTGCGGCGCGGCGGCGGCGAATTAACAAGATCCCAACACTCTTTTCGATGGTATTAGTGCGTCGGAAAAAATCGGGGCACAAGAGTGTTACATGAGTTATGACAGACGGGCCGCGCGCAGGAAGGTCCAGGGCCTGGCGGCCGTGGCTACGTCTGGAATTTTCGAGCTAGATCCCGTGCCCCGCACGCGGGGCACCACCGGGGGTGAAAATGTAGGGCGC
>CAZYWZ010000091.1:0-27681 GCA_964651705.1 uncultured Verrucomicrobiales bacterium | reverse complement strand
AGAGGCACCAAGCTTCGCTTGGCGCACACGATGGGAAAAAAGTCGGTAACATCTACTGCCTCGACGCGGCCACCGGCGCCTTCCGGTGGCGTTTTGTGACCGAGGGCCCCGTGCGGCTCGCTCCAGCGCTATCACGGGGCACGGTATTTGCCGGTTCGGACGATGGGCAACTCTACGCGCTGGACGCGCGCACGGGACGGAGGCTCTGGTCGTATCGCGCCGGACCCGACGACAGGCGCCTGCCCGGCAACGGCCGGATGATATCGCCGTGGCCCGTGCGCTGCGGCATCGTCGTGTCCGGCGAGCAGGTCTTCTTTACGGCGGGGCTCTTCCCCAACGAGGGCGTCTTCCTCTGCGCGGTGGAGGCGGCAACGGGCAAAGAGGTCTACAGGCGACGCCTGGGGTTCGCGGCGCAGGGAACCATGCTGGCCTCGGAGGATCGCCTGTTCCTCGCCACGGGCCGCAGCGCCTTTCAAAGCTGCGGCCTGCGGGACGGGATGCAGCTCCTCCGGCATGGTGTCTCCAATCCGTGGAAAACCAATCTCGTGGGGGGCACCACAGCCCTTGTCGCGGATGGCATCCTGGCGACCGGCCCCAGCGAGGATGGCCAGTTCCACTGGTTCCAACTCGCCGCCACGAACCCCTTGCTCCGCGCATCCTGCGATTGCGCCATCGTCGGCGACGACCGCATCTACCTCTTGGACAAAGGGCGCCTTTCCGCTGTGGACCGGAGCGCTTACTTGGGCAAACAGGAGCGCCCCCCGCCGCTATGGTCGGTCGCCGCAACACGGGCCACGACCATGATACTGGCGGGGAAAGGCGTCGTCGTGGCCGGGGCCGGAGAGGTCGCTATTCATGATGCGAGGGATGGCGCCCGCCTCTGGTCGGCCGGACTGGAGGGCAGGGCCGAGGGATTGGCGGCCTGCGCCGGCAGGCTCTTTGTCAGCCTCGATGGCGGCCAGACCCTCTGCTTCCAATCCGTCGCCGCCGCGACGCCGAACACGACAGCCAGCCCCGCCACAGGCGGACAGTTCCCCGATAGTCCGCTGTTGGCCCAGGTCGCCGAATCGGCGATCGCCAGCGCGGGCACGACCAAGGGTTACTGCCTCGTCCTGGACGCGGCCTCCGGCCAGCTTGCCTGGGAGATTGCACGCCGTTCGGAGTTCCGCGTCGTCTGCCAGGAACGCGATCCCGCCAAGGCCGATGCCATGCGGGCAGCGTTCATGGGCGCCGGGCTCTACGGTCATCGGATCGAGGTCCACCGCGCGGATGCGGGTTCCCTCCCCTACCCGCGATATTTCGCAAACCTGATCGTCTCCGAGGGCGCCCTCGTCGGAGTCGATGGCCTCCCGCCGCCTGGACAGGTGCTGCGCGTCCTGCGCCCCTGCGGCGGAGTGGTCCATATCGCCGCGCGAACGGGGACGGGGGCCCGGCGCCGCCTGGATGCGTGGGGCCAGACGCTGCCCGGATGGCGCGTGAGCGATGGCGAAGTCGCCCACGGCACCGCCCGCCGCGGCCCGTTGCCCGGCAGTGGCGAATGGACGCATTTCTACGCGGATCCCGGCAACACGGGGTGCAGCAACGACGAGATCCGTTACGCCGCGATGGGCGTCCATTGGTTCGGTCGCCCCGGTCCCACGCACATGATCGACCGGCACAAGAAGGGTCCGGCGCCCCTGTACGCCAACGGGCGCCTCTTCGTTCCCGGTTACAATTACTTCGCCGCGGTTGACGCCTATAACGGCTTCGTCCTCTGGGAGAAGCGCATCCCCGACTCCGCCCGCATCGGCGCATTCAAGGATTCCAGTGGCATCGCGGCGACCGATTCGCACCTGCTGGTGGCCGCCGGCGACAGTTGCCTGGCACTGGATGCCCAAACCGGAGAGATCGCCATGCGGATCCCCGTCGCGGTCCCACCTTCCGAAAAGGCCTGGGGGTATCTGGCGACAGCCGATGGCCTCGTCATCGGCAGCGCGGCGAAACCCCGCGGCTCCCTCAGGGAGATGGGCAAGCTCGAGGACATCATCATCTGGCGCAACGAGCAACCGGTCGTCTGCAGCACGTCGGTCTTTGCCGTCGAGCGCTCCTCCGGCAAGCGGCTCTGGGAGTATCCCGCGCGCACGGGCGCGATCGCCAACCCCAGCATCGCGATCGGCAACGGGCGGATCTTCTTCGTCGAGAGCGCCAACCCGGAGACACTGCGCTCGGAGGACGGGCGAATCAATGTCCCCGATCTGGTCGGCCAGGGCGCGCGGCTCGTCTCACTGGATCTCAAGACCGGCGCGACCGCCTGGGCGCGGGACGTGGACCTCGCCTCGCTGCAGCACATCCTCTTCCTCAGCTACGCGAAAGAGATCCTGCTGATCACCGGATCGAGGTACGTCGATGTCGGTCCCTCGGAGACCGAAGGACGGGCCAAACCCAAGCAGCTCAGGCGCGTGCGCTACGACCTGTTTGCCTTCGACGCCCGGTCGGGCGACGCGATCTGGAAGAAGACCGCAATGCCAAACTACGACGAGGTCTTGACCGGTTCCCACGGCGAGCAGGTCCAGCACCCCGCCATCGTGGGCGGCATCGTCTACGGGCCCGCATTCGCCTTCGACCTGAAAACGGGCAAGCCCCACGGGGGATGGAAATGGGAGAAGAGCCACAAGTGCGCGACGCTCTCGGCCTCGCGCCACTGCGCCTTCAGCCGTTTTGCCGATGAGAAATTGCCCTACATCTTTGATCTCAAGAGCGGCAAAGGGACACCGCTGTCGACCGCCACCCGGCCCGGTTGCTGGATCAACACGATCCCGGCCGGAGGGCTGATCCTCATTCCCGAGGCCAGCGCCGGCTGCACCTGCGAGTACCCCTTCCAGACCTCGCTCGCACTTGCGCCCGCGGAGCAGTGACCCTCAGATCCTCCGAATATCACCCGGGGTCACGCATCTAACCACGAAACATCAGGAACCTGTTTGTGCAATGTTACCCCGCACGCGCGGCGATAACCCAACACGGCGAACGCATTGGGCAAGGGAGGGACGCCGGCCCCGGCGTCCGCGTCCCACCAGATAACGAATGATGCCTGACCGGCGCGACCCGCGAGGCCGCGGGCCTTCCCGGAGGATTCGCCATCAGCGAAGATTAGCGAAGGTAAGCGCCCCAAACCTCCGCGCCCCCGCGCCCCTGCGGGAGAAATCCCGAACGCGAACCACAGTGCTCCCAGGATCCCGGTTTCCCGCGCCGCTAGGCTATGGGGTGACCGGCAACTGCGCGGCCCCGCGGGCCTCGTCGATGATGCCCGATCCGCCATGGACCAGCAACACGGCCGACAGCACATCGGACGGCACGGGGATCGACACCCGGTCGCCAGACGCCACTGGCACGACGGCGCCCAGGTCGCCGCCGAGCGTGGCGACGGCCGCTTCCCGGACCGGCCCCAGCGAACCGGGGTCCACCTCGACCCTGGCCCCGCGCGCGCCGGCGCCGTTGAGGATCGTCACGAGCGTCACCTTGCGGTCCGGCCCGTCCAGAACAAAGCGCTTGGCTCGGACTGCGGGGTCGCTCGCGGCGACTCCCAGATCATCCATGAACCGGGCGGGGTAGAGCACGTGCTTGATCCGGCGGCGCAGGTTGATCACCCGGAGGGTGTGCGAAGTGAGGACCTCGGGCTGGGCATAGATCAGGAAGCGATTCCCGATCAGGAAGACCTCGTTGAGGGTCTCCTCCGCCGTGCGCAGATTGCCGGGATTCTGGATCCGCCAGAAACCGTCAAAGAAGATGCTATCCGGAAAGGTGTAACGGGCCACCTCGGGATGGGAGTCGGGCCAGATACCGGTGGATGACGGGGCGATGAAGAAGGAATCAAAGGATGCCGCATAGGCGTCCCCATAGCCCTCCGTCTCCAGCGCGAACTCGGGATCGATGCGGCGCGCCTCTTCCTTGATGCGCCGGGCCAGGGCCACGAAACCCTGCGTCCAGGCGCCGTGATGCGCGTGCCCGTGGGCCGGATTGAAACAATACTTGGCGGACTCCGCGCCGATCTGGTCGAGGAACATGGCATCGGTGCCGTATTGCCCGACGTACTTATCGACGACCCAGTAGCGAAGGTGCTCGGCCCACCCCTCGGACGCGGGGCACATGAAGTAGAAGAGGCACTTGTGCGGCCCACCGGCAGGAGGGTCCGGCCAGTGCCCGCTCGCCTTGGAATACTGCGAATAGAGGGTGCCATCGTAGCGGTGCAGCGCGTTCTGTTTGAACCCGGCCTCCCAGTCCGGGACCCGCACCGCGTCGGGTATCTTGCCGGCGCATTCTGGCGGCACCCTGGGCCAGCGCGGGTCCCAGGCTTGGCCGTTGATGTAAAACGCCACGTGGGACCCCTGCTGCCGGACCTTCTTGATGGCGGCGGCAAACTCGCTCTCGGAGCCCATCAGGGGATCGGGGAAAGGAAACCGGTTGCAGCGGTGCTTGCCGGCCGACACGCTCGCGATCATCTGCCCACCGAAGCGGGCGAAGTTCAGGCCAAATTCCTTCGCCAGCGCCAGCTTCTCCACGATGTCTTTTTCGAAGCGACCCGTTCCATCGAGCGGCAACGTCCATTCCAGCCGCCCGTCGCACTCCCTGAGCCAGGCCGGCGGGTCGGGAGGCGGCGCCCAACCCCGGAACCACGCGCGGTAGGTGTCCGCGCCCGCGTGCCAGTCGCCCGGATGGACCCGGGTCACGAATTCGCCCGACGCCCAACGCTTCCCTCCGGGCACGCGGGCGTATTTGGTCATCTGCAGCCTCAGGCCGTTCCCGTCCCGGGAGGGCTGGCTGGCCAACCCGGTCATGAGCAGGGGCGGGTCATGGCTGGCAAAGTACAACCCGCAAGCGGCCTCCCCGGACTCCATCCGCGGGCCCTGTGGCCGCCAGAACAGGTCCATCCAGGCCATCGTGGCGCCGCCGCCAGCGTACGTGCCGGTACGCTTGCCATTGCGCTGCGGGTCGCCGATCAGCCGCCCGCCGCCCCACGCCGGCCACACCAGAAAGTTGTCTTCCGTCCGGCTCCCGATGCGCAGGCCGCCAAGGATGGGAAACGTGACCTCGACGATCTCCATGTCCCGTGCCCCATTCTCCACCGCGATCGTCCATCGCACGTCGTCACCGCTATCCGCCAGCGAAGCCCGACATGTCACGCCCACCATCCCGCCAGCGCCATCCGTGAAGCGGTAATCCAGCCGCAGCGTCTGCGCGTCGCCTTCCCGCGCCAGGGAGTGCCCGCCCAAGTTCCCGGGACCCGGCACCAGCTCCCGCAAACGCTTGTCCGCACCCCCGCCAAGATACTTGAGCCCGAAGAGCGACGGCGCGGGCGCCCCGGCCGTGTAGTCCACGCCCGCAACCACGTTGCGGATCCATGTCACGGCCCCACTGGCCGCATCAAACCGCACCACCAGCCGCGAGTTCGCGAGCTCCAGCGATCCGCCCGCCGGCGTCGCCTGCCCCGGCCCCTGACCGTCCGCCGCCAGAGCCGTGAGCGCCAAGCCAAGCGCCACCCAGTCCCGCCACATCACCCGGCCGGCAAAATGTCGATGGCGCATCGGCGATTCATCCTCTCGCGGGCATGCTGATCGCAACCCGCACCCCAAAGCCAGCCAAATCCTGCGGCCCAACACCGGCCGAAAAGTTTCACCTATGGCCGAGCCTCGGCGCCCAAGAGCTTTTCAAACAGAAACTCGTCCGGCGAGATCGGGGGCTGGCTCCGCGCGGTCCGCAGGTGACTCTCGACCCCCATCCTGTCCAGTTCCTCTTTGAACCGGACCATGAAGATCGGATGGTGGATGGCGTCGCCGATGTTGGCCGGAGGTATGGCCATCGGTCGCGTCGCCACCAGATACATGGGTGGATCGCCCTTGTCCGCATGGGGCTGCGCCGAGCATTCGCGATACCGCGGCCGATCTTCTTCCATGTGCCTCATCATCGTGTCGAAATCCCCGTAGCCGAAGAAACTCACCAGCGGCGGATACGGGCGCAACGGCATCTGGATCAACTCGCAGTTGGTCGGCGGATCCATCAGCGGCTGGCAGTTGATGGCCACGACGCAGCAGGGCTTGGTCGATTCCCGGGCGACCGGGTCCGCGCTCAGCGGGTCGGCCAGATCGTCGCGGGTCGCCAGCCACAGGGCGGTGGCCCCGCCCGCCGATGGGCCGCCGAAGGCGAACCGCGCCTTGTCCAGGCCCCACTCCCCCGATCTCGATCGGATGAACTGCACCGCGCGCGCCGCGTCCAGCAGCGGCGCCGGCATCGGCGAATCGGTCGTGTAGCGGTAGCCGATCGAGGCCACCGAGATCCCGCGGTCCAGATACAGCTTCGGGTTCCACTTGGAAAACTTCGAGCCCATGACCCAGCCGCCCCCATGGATGTGGACGTAGACGGGAGTGGGCCCGTCGGACTCGGCCTTCCATAAGTTGATCGTCTGGCGCGGATGCCCGCCGTACGCGATATCCCGGCGGGTCGGTTCGATGCCGTCCTTCGTCATCATGCTCGTGGCGGAGGAACCCAGCACCGCGCCCAACACCCGCGGCCGCAAAATGACCGCCAGGGCCATGACCCCCGCGGCGGCAATCAAGGCGCCCAGCCCAATCACGAATCGCTTCGCGCCCGCGGACCCACCCGGACGGCTTGCGGCATCGGATGCCCGCGCACTCACAACCGTGAACTTGCCGGGACGGCTCGCGCGGGTCGATCCCGAATATCTTCGATGTCTATCGGTCTTTTCAATCGGTTCAATCGGAATCACCGGTGGGGTCAGTCATGGCTCTTTGTCATTCAGCCGGAGATGTCAATAAACCATGACTGACCCCTTTCTCCTTACGGCTGCGCCCCCTCGTCGAAGAAGATCCGATAAAAGCTCTTGTCGCCCGCGGGCTCGCTCCACCGCACAGGATCGCCGAAAGGGAGCCACTCTTGGAGGTCGTCGGACTTCTGGAGCTGGAACTCGATGGTGACGCTCCCGTTCGAGACCGCCACCAGGGGCACGCCGACGTAGACGGCACGGAAGTCGCCCTCCGAATAAAGGCCGGCGAGATGCGCGGTGGAGAAGTAGGTGCTGACGAGGTTGCTGTTGGCGACCCGCCAGTTGAACCCGAGATCCGACATCTCGAATTCGGCCACGTCATTAAGTCCGTCACCATCGGTATCCTCTTGGAGCGATAGGCACAGGCCGGTGAGGGTGACGTCGAACGGATTCTCGTCGGCGTCGTTGCTGGCGATGTGCACGACGGCGGTCTTTGCGCCAGTGCTCGATGGTTGAAACGCCACAGCGAAGGCCGTGTTGCTGCCCGGGGCCACCGGCGCCGTCGGATCTGAGGTCACCACGAAATCCGCGGCGTTGGCACCATCCTTGGAAACGGCGAGACCCGTCAGGTCCAGCGTGCCGGCGTTCCAGATCATGAACGTCAGGTTGCTGCTCTCGCCGGGCATGAGCATGCCGAAGTCCCTCGCGCCACCGTCGGGGACCTCGGCACCAAGCGGTTGCTCGACGGCGATCTCCGCCTCGCCCACGGTAAAGAGGTATGCGGCGCCCGCGTCGTAAACGTATGAGACGCTGTACTGGTCCCCGTTGACCCCGGTGGCGGCGCTGTTCTCGGCGTAGGCCCCGATGAGGATCTCGCCGGGTGACATCGCCACCGGCATGCCGCTGCCACCGCCGCCAAAGTAGCGGCACCGGGGGGTGTTCGACGCCTTCACGTAGGCCACCTGCGTCCAATTGGTGCCCTCGCGCGCAAACACGTACGCGGCCCCGGCATCCGATTGGCTGTTGTCATCCTGATCCCCGCCGATCCCAGTGGCGGCGCTGGCTTCCGAATCGGCGGTGACAACCAGCGTGTCTCCCGCGATGGCGACCCGCGCGAACCTGTCGTTGGTGTCGGTGTTGGACGCCTTGAGGTATGCCTGCTGGCTCCAGTTCGTCCCCTCCCGAACAAACACGTACGCCGCGCCGGCATATTCAACGCTGTCGTCGTCCTGGTCCCCGTTGACCCCGCTGGCGCCGCTCCGCTCGCCGCCGGCACCGACCGCCACCGTGTCGCCCGCGATGGCCACGGCACCGCCAAACGAGTCGCCGGCGTCGGTGTTGGACGCCTTGAGGTATGCCTGCTGGCTCCAGTTCGTCCCCTCCCGAACAAACACGTACGCCGCGCCAGACTCGGCCGCGTCACCCGAATACTGCTCTCCGTTGACACCCGTGGCGGCGCTGTCTTCCTCCTGCGCCCCGACGATGATCGTGTCGCCAGAGATCGCGACCCGCCCGCCAAAGAGATCATACTGCTCCGTGTTGGACGCCTTGAGGTATGCCTGCTGGCTCCAGTTGGTCCCCTCCCGGACAAACACGTACGCCGCGCCAGAGTAGGGCGCGCCCGTGCTCGAATCATCCCCGTTTACCCCCGTGGCATTGCTCGGGTCGCCGACCGCCCCCGCAACGATCGTGTCGCCAGAGATCGCCACCGACCAGCCGAACCGGTGATCGGCAATGGTGTTGGACGGTTTCAGATAGGCCTGCTGGCTCCAGTTGGTCCCCTCCCGGACGAACACGTACACAGCCCCCGCGCGGTCGGCACCGTTGTCGCCCTGGTCCCCGTTGACCCCTGTCGCACCGCTATCCTCGTACCCGGCACCGACGACGAGCGTGTCTCCCGAAAGCGCCACCGACCAGCCAAAGTAATCATTGCTCTCGGTGTTGGATGCCTTGATGTAGGCCTGCTGGCTCCAGTTCGTCCCCTCGCGCACCAGCACGTACACCGCCCCGGCCTCCGGCATGCTGTTGTCGCCCTGATTCCCGTTGACTTCGGTCGCGCCGCCATCCTCGTTGGCGGCACCGATGGCCACCGTGGCGCCCGAGGCCGCTGTCGCCCAGCCAAAGCGATCCCCCCATTCGGTGTTGGATGCCTTCATGTAAGCCTGCTGCGCGACCGGGTCCACCGTGACCGGATACCGCGCGCCCCTCTCGTCCACGAAAACCACCAGCCACTCCCGATCCTCCCCAACCACCTCGAACCACACCGGCAGCACGCTCCCATCCGCATCCCACGCCCGCAACCCGCCAAAATCGAGAACGCGCGCCCCGCCCGGATCCCGGAAGATGGCGGCATCGCCCCGCGCCGTCACTTCGGGCCCCAGATCCCCGCGCACCGAAAGAACCATCTTCAGAGGACTACCCGCCTCCGCGCCCGCCGGACGGCGCCGGATCGTCCAGCCCTGCTCCAGCCCCCGCGCGTCGTTGACAAACCACTCCCGTATATCCGGTCCCCAATCGTAATCCAAACGGTGACCGTCGCGCCGCACCGTCGCCTTCCCGCCTACGCCGCGCTCCGCCCCCGCAAATCCATACCGCGCCAACTCCAGCCCCCACACCCAGCCTCCCGCCTCGGGTGTCACCATGAAACCGCGGCCATCGAATCGCGCGCACCACCGTTGCCCGGGATTGTGCGCCACCAGCTCCCCGTCTGCTCCGGCGACGATCTCGTGTCGCAACTCACCGGACCTCGCGCCAACGGCCGGGCCGCCGGCAGCATCGCCCGAATGCCAGATCCCCGCCAATCCCACAACCACGACGATGATTCGATTGAATGGCGTGATCATACTCGTTCCTCCTGTTGCGCCCTCACATTCCGAACTCCCGTGCCGCACGACCCCCGGCGGTATCATAAAGTCCTTTTCGACGACCCAACCCTCAAGCGGTTTTTGCCATCATTCTTTCTCACGTGGCATGCGACCCGCCTAATGCCCGGCCCTCCGCCCACGCCAGAACTTCACTGCCCCCCACTCGTCCCCAATCTGATCGGGGTCTGATCGGGGTCAACTCCTCACTGGGTCACTGTCATTCTGATGGGTCTGATCGGGTTGATCGGGGTCAACTCTCAATTCTCCATGCCTGGTACCGCGCCAGCTTGCTCCGAGTCGTTGGATCGTGTGCGGCCCGGGCCTCGAGCCTCTTGACGACCTCGAGCACGCCGGCGCCGTTGCGGTAGCCCAGGTCGCGCCCCACGTCGACGGGTCGCTCCCCGCCCAGGCGGACCCGCAGCCAGATCCGCCAGCGCCAGTCGGTCTCCTCGCCGCAAAGCTCACGGACACGCTCTTGCCGCCCTTCGGCTGACGCCCGCCCCTTCCAACGCGTCTCTTCGCTTCCCTGTTTGTCCGCAACCAACCCCTTCACCCGGACCCACAGGTCATCCCCGCCCAAGACCAACCCGCCCCGCACGGAATCCCATGGCGCCTTCATCTCTGGCTGGCCCATCACATCGCAAATGTGGTTCCGGTAGAGGCGATGGGCTTCCTTGCGACGGCTCGGATGCCAATACCCCAGCCAATCCAAGCACTGCCAGTCGGGCCATCCGCCCTCCCCGCGGTAATACCGGTGACTGCTCCAAGGGTGCGCTTCGAGATCATCCCAGTCGCCGGTGAAGACCACGGCGCCGTTCCGCCTCCCGCGGACAGGATTGAGATGCACGTAACAGACCAGCCACCGCGCATGCGCGTCCGCGTCGACGACCACCGCCTTGAACCGCCCCTGGAACAGGTGCCCGCAGCGCCGGTGCCTCCGGTTGTATCGGACCGTGAATGTCGTCTGGAGCCACCCCATGGCGCGGCTGAGGTTCGGCTCGGGGGTCTCCACCACCAGATGGTAGTGATTCGGCATCAGGCACCACGCGTGCGCCCTGACCCGGAACTGCCCGCACGCCTCGCCCAACGTCCGAAGGAAGAGCCGGCAGTCCTCCTCGCCGAAGAAGACCCGCCGCCGCTCATTGCCTCTCGCCGTCACATGATAGATGGCCCCCGGGAACTCCACTCGAATCGGTCGCGCCATGTCTTCCTTTCCCCCGCTAATTCGCGAGCCTGGGCATGGAGAATTGAGAGTTGACCCCCAGCCCGTTGACCAGGCCCCTTCGCATTGCCCTCAATCGCAGAAACTGGGCCCACCGAGCCTGACTGTGTTCTTTGAGAGGTTCCTCAGATCGCCCAAACGCCCATCCGTCCAGCTCCAACCCTCGCCGGTCCTATCCTGTCGAAGAACCTCACGGTGAACATCGATTGCTTCGCGAAGCGCCTGGGCAAGCGATTTCAAGTCAATGTCGAAGGGCGTCTGATCCCGGGACTGAGCCACGGTCTCGGACAAAATGATCGATGCGACGACCGGAATCCCTTCGTAGGCGCGAACCAGTTTGGAGAGGACGCCCTGTAATCGGGTTGAAAGGTTCTCTTCTGGATGCTCACGCGCAAACACATAGAGCCCGTTTGAAAGGATAACAGTCAGGTCGGTTGATGTTGCGGACGATGAGTGTTTCGGAACGTATCCGTACGGCGGGAGTCCGAGCAGCAACTTGTCGATCTCGTCCCTCTCCACGGCCCGACACGTCAGTTCATAAACGGCCTTGTCCATGTTACGGCTTTGGCTCTGGGATGACAGGCGTTGCCCAAACTTGGTTCCATGGCATTGGATCGATGGCAATTTCGGGAACCCCACCGGAAGTCACACCACCGGGTATGAACAGATCGTTCGCTCCGCTCATGTCTGCGCTTGGCAGACGTGGATTAAAGAGAAAGGGATCTGTCACATCGATGCGAACGAGATTCTGACCAGCCCATTCACGCGCGCCAAGCCTTTCGGCAAGAAGGGCGGAGTCCCCTCCAGTTTCGGCGATCAGTTGGTTCATTTCACGAGCAGTGATGATGAACTGTCCGTCCGGACGTCCAACGACATCTCTGCCGACGAAGAACTGATGGTACTGGCTCTCGGTCATCAACCATGACCCTCCCCCCTCCAAGTCTTGCCACATCTGCGACGGAACACCATTTGGACTTCGAGGTGCGCCTCCACCCCCACCAGGCGTCCACCCTCCACCTCCATGCGGCGACGGCAGAGCTCCCGGACTGGGAAGATTGTCGAGCTGGCGGGCGACCTTGCCGCCTCCTTTGAGGGCGTCGCCGAGGCCGGGAAACCAAGCCACGACGCTCATCCCCAGACCGCCCCAGGCACCCCAACTTGTGGGGTTATTCAAGACGTTCCCGATGTTCGCGAAGGTGTCCCTGGCGTCAGCGATCTGGCCGGCGATGGGGATCAAGCCCGTCAACGTCTGGCCGCCGACTCCAGCCCAGCCGTTATCCGCGCTGGCGAAGTCCCCGCGGCAGGCTTGGTCGAAGGCTCTCTTTCCAAACCTCCCATCGGGGTCATGAATCAGGTAGGGGTTATTGAGGCAGAAGCTGTAGCGGTTGGGGCCGGCGGCTAGGCCGAGGGGGTCTGGGGAGAGGAAGGCGGCGGAGTTGGGGTCGTAGTCGCGGGCGCCCCAGTAGTAGAGTCCGGTGGGTTCGCGGCGGTGTCCGCGGAAGTCGGTGGCGTCGATGAGGGAGACGTCTGGGGCGAGGCAGGGGAGGGTGGCGTCTGGGCGCGGGCCGAAGGCGGCGTAGGCGACGGGTTTCCAGCGGGTTTGGGCGGAGGCGTCGACGCCGGCGATGAGGTTACCGGCGAAGTCGTGGAGGCAGGCGGTGGCGCCGCCGTTTTCGAAGATGGCATCGAGACCGCCGGTGCCGTGGAGGCCGCCGTAGGTGCCATCGAGGTCGGGGCCGTAGAGTTTCCAGGAGGTCTGGGGCGGCTCGCTCGCGCTCGCCGCTACGGAAACGCCCAGTTCCAGGAACTCGACCTCGGGGTCGTAGAGGGAGGTGGTGGTGATGGTGCCTTCGGGGCCCGGGCCGCCGACGGGGGTGGTGGTGGTGCGGATGCGGCGACCGATGGGGTCGTAGGTGGCGGACCAGTCGTAGCCGCGGCCGGTGGGGTCGCGTTCCTCGACGGCGACGAGGCGCCCGAGGGCATCGCGGCGAAGGGTCTGGGTGCGTGGGGCGGGGCCGGACCAGGCGCGTCCGACGACGCCGCCGATCTCGTCGAATTCTTGGCTCAGGGCCGATTGGAGCGCGGCGACATCGATGGCGTTGGTGGTGGCGGTGGAGAATTGCCCACTGGGGTGGGTGGCGGTGGCGACGATGGCGGCGGGGCCGTCGTAGAGGCGCGCGGGGGCCGGGAGCTGCCAGTGGCCCTCGGCGTCCCAGGGGGCGGAGGCGAGCGCGAGGCCGAAAGCGACGGAGCGGATCATGACGCCGACCTTTCCGGCGCCGAGGGCGCGGCCATCGACGTAGACCGGGATCGGATCCCGGTCGAATTCCAGCGCGGCGTTCTGGCCGAGCGTGTTGATGGCGGTGACATCGCCGCGCCAGGCGGGGCTGCCGGGGTCCGAGGCGTAGGCCCTGCTGGCGGCGCGGATGCCGAGCCCTCCGGGGTCATAGTCATGAGCGTACTGCCCAAAGGCGCCGGCGCCAGTCCGCTGTTCATCGGTGAGGCGACCGCGATCGTCGTAATCGAAGGCGTGCTCCTCGTCATCGATCTGGAGGAGGCCGAGGGTGCCATCGGGATTCCACGATCGGAAATCCTCCCGATAGAGGGGGGATCCGGCGCGGTCGTAGCGCCGCAGGATCGGGCGACCGCTCGGGTCGCGCGCGATCATCTCGGTCACCCGGGGTCCGGCGCGCCCGACCAGGAGGCCCGAGTCCGAGAACGCGTAATCGACGGCGCATCCGGCCGCCGATGCGGCGGCGAGGCACCCATCGGGGCGGTGCGCGAAGTCCCAGGCGAAAGGCTCGGGGCCAGAGGCATCGAGGCGGATGCGGCGTCCGGCGGCGTCCCAGATCTGGGAGAAGTCGGCGACCTTTTCCCCATCGATCGCGACGGTTTCTGCGGCGATGTGGCCGTTGGGGTCGAAGGCGCGTTCGAGCGTCGTGATGGATGCGGCAGTGGTTTCGGAGACGTGGTTGGCGAATCCGCGGCGGTCGTAGGCGAAGGCGCGGGACAGGCCCTGCTCGGGCAGGGGGCCGGAGAAGGTGTCGGTGCTGACGCGCCCGAAGGCGTCGTAGCCGATGGCACGGGTGACGCCGCGGGCGTCGGTGACGGAGGCGAGTTGCCCGGCGCCGGGGGTGCCGGCGGGGCAGTAAGTGAGGTCGCGGCGTTCCGAGCGGGAGCCATCGGGAGCGACGAGTTCCGAATACGCGAGCCGCCCGGCGATGTCGTAGGCGTTGGTCTGGGTCAGTCCGGTGGGGAGGATGCGGGCGGCGAGGTTGCCGAGGGGATCGTAGCGGAAGCTTTCCGTTTTCGGCGTTCCGTTTTCCGTGATGGACTTGGCGGTCAGGCGGCCGAGGGCGTCGTGGGCGAAGGTGGTGACGCGGCCCATGGGGTCGGTGTGCGCGAGGCTTAACCCCGCGGCATCGCGGGACCAGCGTTCGAGGCCACCGGGACATTTCGCGAGGACATTGGCGCCGAGGGTATCCGTGAAGACGGTATTCGTGATCGCGGGGGCGCCGATCCCGAAACCTTCGATCGTGGTGACCGCGTGGTGATCCGCAGCGTATTCGAATCGGGTCAATCGGACGATCTCCCCCGCCCCGTTGCGGATCTCGATGCGGGCCGGTCGCCCGATGGCGTCGGCGATGGTGACCGTGCGTTCGCCGAGCGCGTTCTCGGCGATGTTTGTGATCCCGGCGGCGTCGTAAAGGTAAGTGGTGGATTGCTGGGCCGACGAGGCGGTGGCGGGCGGGCCGAGGGCGGTCTTCGGGCGGTCGAGGTCGTCGTAGGCGCACGTGGTGGTGTGGCCCTCGGGGTCGGTGGTGGCGATGGCGTTGCCGCGGCGGTCGTATTGGACGTGTTCCGTTTTCAGTGTGCCGTGTCCCGCGCTCTTTAGGGTCTTGGTGGCGGTGCGGTTGGCATCGTCGTAGGCGAATTCGGTGTACGAGCCGTTGGCGTGCGACTGTCGGGTGGGTCGCCCGGTGAGATCGTAGCGCCATTCGATGGCGGTGCCGTCGGGGTTCTGCTGGTGGCGCGGCTTGCCATCGGTGGTGTAGAGCGTGAGCGTGACCCCTTGGAGCGCGTTCGTGTGGGCGGCGACGAGGCCCCCGGGCTCGTGGGCGAAGGACTCCCGTGCCAGGAGGGCACCGGCGTCTGGCTCGCGGCCCTCGAAGTGGCGGCGGGCGGTGAGTTGCCCGGCGGCGTCGTAGTCCAGTTCCGTCAGGTGGCCGCGGGCGTCGATGACCGAGGTGAGGTTCCCGAACGCATCGTGGGCGAAGAATGCGGTCGAGTAGAGGTCATCGCCTGGCGGCGACTCGACCCCGGAGCCATCCGACTTGGCGCGGCTGCGCCAGCGGATCTCCTCCTTGGGGCGACCGGCGCCGTCGTATTTCTTCCAGACGAAATCCTCGGGGTAGTAGCGCGGGCCATCGATCCACTCGGGCTCGCCATTGAAATTGTAGTAGGCACCGGTCCACCAGATGGCGTCGCCGGAGGCGTCTCGTCGCTCGTGCCAGGTGCGTCGGCCCATGGCGTCGTAGTCGAAGAGCGTGGTGCGCCCGGCGGCGTCTCGGGATTCGGCCAGTTCGCCGCGCGCGTTATGGCGGAACGCGATGGCGACGGGGGGGTCGCCCGTACCGGTGAGATTGGTCTGGGCGGTGGGGTGACCGGATGCATCGTAAGCCCAGAGGGTCACGGCCTCGTCGGGCGAGTCGGCGGCGCGGGCGTGGCGGGCGAGCAGGCCTCGGGCGAAGTGGTCGGGCGATGCCTCGACCGAGGTGTACTCGAAGGCGTCGGCCCGGATGAGGGTGCCGTCGGGGGCGAGGGATTCGGTGCGGGTGGGTGAGCGCGGCACCAATGGGTCGGCATAGGAGGTATGGGAGCTATGGCCCATGGGGCCGACCACGGCTGTGGGCATGTTGTTCGTGTCGTAGGCGATGGTGGTGGTGGCGATGTCCGGGTTGCCGTCGCCGGTGAGGTCGCCGGTGACGGTGATGTTCGTGGGGTTGCCTCGGGCGTCATAGCGGTAGGAGGTCAGGAGGCCGCGCTTGTCGCGTTCGGACTTGAGGCTGCGGGGGTAGGCGCCCGGGGAGGCGTCGCCGGGGAGGTACCACTCGCGGGCGATCTGGTGCCCGAGGGGATCGACGATATTGGTGATCAGGCCGGAGGCGTAGCGGTAGACGGTCGGGTTATCGAAGGCGTCGAGGAGCGTGGTGGTGCCGGAGATGGGGCGCTGATTCGTCAGGAAGAAGTCGTTCGCATAGAGGAAGGTCGCATTGCGGACTGGGGTCAGGTCGGCGCCGACGGTGGCGCACTGGTTCGTGACGCGGCGCTGGTCGTCGTAGGCATTGACCAAGAGGCGGCCGTCGGGTTTCTCCTCGCGGGTGAGGAGGTGCTCCGAGTAGATCTCCTGTCGTCCGGCGACCGCGTGCGAGCCGTGGAGGTAGGCGTAGCGGATCTGGGAGCCATCGGGCCGCGTGACGCTGGTGAGGTCGCCGTGCTCGTCGTACTCGTACTTCACCCGGCGGCCATCGGCGGCATACGCCTCGATGATGTGCCCGCGGGCGTCGTACTCGAAACCGATGGCGTTGCCGGCCGAGCTGGAGATCCGGACCAGTTGGCCGTGGTCGGTGGCCATCGGGTCCTCGCCGTAGGCGAATCGCAGCTCGTTGCCCGCGTGGTCGGTCCAGCGGTCGAGGTAGGGGCGGCGGCGCTGGAGGGCTTCGGCGCCGCCGCCGATGGGGTAGGCGCGGACCGAGAACTCGCGGCGCGAGCCATCGGCGCCGAGCAGGGCGAAATTCGTCGCGCCCGCGGCGATGTCGCGGACGATGCGGCTGTTCATGATGTTGCCGGGGCCGCCCTGGGCGCCGCCGCGGACATTCGTCCAGTGCGGGTTATCGGCGGGGGACGGCAGGAAGAGGTTCAGGTTGGTGGCCTGCTGGCGATAGGCGATGACCGAGCCATCCATCTCGGCGGCATAGATCAGCGAGGCGTTGGTGGTCATGCCGAGCGATGGGAATTCCGAGGGCTTCCAGCCGTAGCCGAACTGGTTGGGCACGAGGTTGTGGCTGGCGTAGTTGCGGCGGATCTGGACCGGGATGGGGCCGGGCAGGGCGAGATCGACCTCGTCGATGTAGAACTCCCCGGACAGGACATTGACGGGGTCGGCGACGGCGTGGCCGAGAGAACGCATCGTCCGGTCGAACCAGTTGCCCGTGTAGCTGGGGTTCGAGCCGGGGAGACCGAGGTCGATGGTGAGTTCCATGGCCGTCATGTAATCCAGCGAATCGACGCCGGAGGCGGCGAGGTCGAGCATGGCGAGGGCGGATGCGGCGAATCGCTCCTGCATCCCCGAGGTCACGATCGCGCTATAATCCACCTCCAGCATGCCGGGGATGGCGTGGAGCGAGGGGCTGTCGGAGAACGCGATGGACTGTTGCTGCGGCTGGGACACCGGCATCTGGGTAAGCGACATCGCGATATCGGGGCCCTGGAAAGAGGCATTCAGCGTCAACGTCTCGGCCTGTGACCAGGAGTAGTCGATGTGCGAGCCGAATCCTCCATTCTGGGGCTCCATCTTCTCGTTGCCGCTGATGAGCGCTGACTGCCAATAGCGCGTGAGGATGAGCGCGCCCATGCCGCGGTAGTGGGCCTCTCCAGCGTCGTCCTTGGCGGCCTCGATGGGTCCGGGGGTCATGTAGGCGCGCGCGTAGTCGGCGAGTCGGCCGGAGTTCATGAGGTCCCCCGTGGCCGTGGGATCGGCGAACCCGGCCTTGACGCTATTCCACATCGAGGGGTCGTGGTCCTTGAGGGGCTTGCCAGCCACGATGGCGTCGGCCCGCTGGGTGTAGTTTTGACGATCCAGCCGCTCGACACCGTTGGTGGATTGGGCGGCGAGCTGAAGCAGGCGGACCGTGGAGACCGCATCCGTCTGGTTAAAAAACGAGTTGATGGCCCGGTGCTCCTGGGCGGACATGTCCGTGATGCCGATCAGCATGAAATTCTCGTAATCGGGGTCTATCGGTCTCGAGGAATCCGGGTGGAGACTGGAGTTGGAGGCCCGTCCGGCCATATCGAAGAACATGTCGACGTTGGGCTCGACGGGGACGAAGGGCCCCGGCGGGATCTCGCCCTCGAAACGGAAGGCATTGATGCGTGAGAGTCCGAGCGCGAATCGGGAGAGGGTGCGAACCTTGTGGAGGTCGGCGAGCTGCCGGTCGAAGCGGCTGACGCGCTCGTAATAGGCCATCCCCATGAGGTAGGCGGCGAGGCCCTGGGCGATTTCTGGGTCGGCGTCGAGCGAGGGGTCGGCATCGAGGGCGCGCTCCATGCGCCAGTACTCCTGGGCGTGGGCCTCGAGCATCCGGGGCGTGACCCGCCCGACGTTCAGGCAGATCGCGGCGAGATCGCCGCGGGACAGGGGGCGTTTTCGCAGAATCTCGGTAGCGAAGGCCCCGTCCAAGAACGCATCGCAGGCGGGCGGCGGGTTGTTCGGGTCAAAAGCGCGGTGGCGGCGATGCGTGATGCGGGCGTGGAGGGGGAGGTCTTGCGCGGCGAGGGCGACCGTCGTCTCCTGGCGAGCCAGGAGGTCGTTGCCGAGGCCGCCGAAGGCATTGGTGCCGGTCGCCGAGTCACGGAACGGGGCCAGGGAGAGCGTGAGGCTGGCGTCGGGGTAATCGTTGACGGTGGCGCCGCAGTAAACGTTGTAGTCCTTGCTTTTTTCAACGAAGTCGACGCTGATTTTGGCCTTCTGGTGCCCGATCGTATCTGGCTTCGAACGGTAGCGGATATAGAGTTTCTTCGAAGCCTTGCTACCGAGGGAGCTAAATTCGACGTCGTCGTCCCAGCCGCCATCGTTCCGCTCGCTAATGAGAAAGTAATCGTCGCCCCCATCCACTTTCATCCGGACCTTGACCGAACTGGAGTGCGGGTTCTTGACGGTGTGGGACCAGATCTGTTCCTGGCGCTCGGCGGAGACGAAGAAGTTTGTATTCGCGTAGTCGTAGTCATCGTCGTACGGGGGTTCGGTATCGACGGCGCCGGTGCGTGTCTTTTCCTGGCGGATCAGGAAGCGTCGGTTGTGGAGGTCGGCCGAGCGGAGGTCACCGGTATCGATGATGACGGCATCATTCTCGAGGACCTCGATGCGGACGGTGTCGAAGGCGTTGGGGATCTCGTCGAGCCCGAGGCGCGGGGTCGGCGGCGCGGCGACGGAGAAGGGGCGTGGCAGGTCCTGGAGGCGGGTGAAGTGGTTCTTCCGGTTTCGGGTGCGGACGCCGAGGTGATCGAGGGCGACGCCGGGGTGATTCGCGGCGAGGCGGCGCTCGATGAAGGCGGGAAAGAGGGCGGAGGGCGTATTGATCTCGGCGAGGGATAGTAGGTTGGAGTCGCCGACGACGTAGCGATCGACCCAATCCCAACCGTTGCGGATGCCATCGGGGTCGGCGGCTCCGTCGGGGGCGAGGTGGGCGTAGAGGTCGAGGCCTTCGGTGATCTCGGTATCGGCGAGCCAAGGGAACAGGTGGACCCAGCGATTGGTGTTTCCTTGGTCCGGGTCTGGGACGTGAGCGGCGACCCAGGGATAATTGACGGCGATGAGGGCGGGGTCGCGGGCGGCGTTGGCGAGGAGGTTGGTGGTGGGCGAGCCGGCGAGCTCGGGGCGCCCGCGCCAATCGACGGCGCCGACCAACTGCATGCGGAGCAGGCGGCTGAGGCGATAGTCGGTCATCCGCATGCTGTTGGGCTGGGGGTACGCGTAGACGGCCGGGATGCCGCAGCGCCTCAGGCAGTAGACGAGGAGCGAGCATATCTCGGCGGGATTGCCCTGCTGTTCCATGTAGACACCTAGGGCGTTTCGGTTGATGCCGCCGGCGTTGATCGAGTTCGTCTCGTAGCTGGCGTCGTCGTGGTAGGCGATGGGATCGGTGAGTTCGATCTCGTTGAGGAGGTAATTGGCGAAGGCGAGCGCATCACGGAGGGGGTCGCCGGACCGCAGGGAGTCCACGAAGCGGTCCAAGGCCGGGTGCTGCCGGAGGTCTGGGCCGGCATCGAGGGCGATGCATCCGGCGGGGTCGGGTGGCGCGGTGAAATCGGGTATGGGCTGGGAACCACGGGACAATTCCTCGGGGGTGCGGCCGTGATAGGCGGGCGGGAGCGGCTCCGCATCGAATCGGGGTTGGTGGATGTAGGTGGATCGCCAGGCGGGGCGATGCTCGAAGTCTATGGCGTAGAGCGATCGGAAGGTGGGTTGGCCCGCATCATCTAAGGCGAGTGGCTCCGGCCACCCCCAATGGAAGACATGGCCACGGCCTTCGATCAGGTACAAGTATTCGTCCGAGGTGGCCACGTGGGTGAGCAGGCAGGCGCGGGAGTCGAACAGCCCCCACTTTTCCTCCGGGTTGCCTGAATCGACGAGCGACAGGACGGAGCGCAGGCCGGGCATTTCGTAGCTGGCGGAGAACTTGTTCGAGACGAAGGCCGCCCATTCGGGATCGTTCAAGCCCGGCGCGGCGTCTGGAGGGATGGGGACCGGGATGATCTGCTCGGCGACGTGGGCGACGTTCGAGGCCGCGGGGTCCAGGAGTGCGGCTTTGGGGTACGCGCGGATGCGGATGACGGCGCGGTCCTGGAAGCCTCCCCCGAAGTCGGCGTAGGTGCCCGGATGGAAGCCGAACTGGTAGGCCTCGCCGACGTGCAGGGGCGAACCCGCCGAGCCGCCGTACATCGCGAGGGGATTCTGAAAGGCGGAATAGAGGCCCAGGATGAAGTCGATGGGCAGATACTCGCTGCGTGGCTCATTGAAGGCGGCGACCCGGCTGGTCCACGGGGCCTCACCCCCGAAGCGATCGGCATTATCTCCGAGTTGGTGCAGGGCGGTGCCGGACTGCGCGCTCAGGGGAATGACGAAGGCCTGGGCATCGGGGTTCGCCCACGACCAGGCCTCGACGCGGGCGCGGCTGGCGTTTGGGTTGGGGTCTGAGGCGAGGGCGAGGAGTGGGACGGAAAGCAGGGCGATTGCGGCGAGAACCGAGGGGGTGCGGCGGCATGATCGGAACATGCCCTCCGGGGGTAGGGAGGTGCGGTGTGAATTTTTCATGGTGGAAGTTCCTTTCTCTTTGGGCGCTCAGGGGAGGGACGCGCCGTTGGCGGGGTGGAGAATCTCGATGGAGAGGCGTCCGATGGAGGGGTCTGCGGGGTGGGCGTCCTCGCCATTGAGGATCAGGTCGCCATCCGCGTCGCCATCGGCGTCCGCCGTCCCGGGATCCAGTCCGAATCTCGCCTCGTAGGCATCGGGCATCCCGTCGCCGTCGGAATCCCGATCGAGGGGGGAGGAGCCCAGCCCGTGGACCTCCTCGCCGTCGGCCAGGCCATCGCCGTCGGAATCGGGGTCGAGGGGATCGGTGCCGCACAAAAACTCCTCGAGATTGGTGAGGCCATCGTCGTCGAAATCATCGGCGTCATCGCGGGTCCCATTGGCATTCTCGTCCCAGTCGTTGGGATCGAGGCCGCGGGCGATTTCGAAGTCATCCGGCAGCGCATCCCAATCCGAATCTCCGGGGTTATAGCGTTCGGTGAGGTAGCGATGGGCGGTGATGCGGTCGGGTTCGGGGAGGTCGGCTCGATACATCAGGACCTCGGCAACCTCGCCATCGAGGCTCTCGGGGAATTCCCAGCCGATCTGGAGACCGTTCCAAGGGGCGCCGCGGGGCTGCGCCTTGGTGGCGAGGAGTTTCCCGTTCTTGTAGAAGGCACCCGTGCCGTTGGCGTAGGTGTATTGGAAGATCTGCCATTCGTTGGTGGTGACGGTGCCGTTTGGCACGCCGTCGGGGGGCGCGCCCGGGGAGATGCGGTGCTCGAGGTCCGTGCCGACGCACACCGACCCGTTCTCATCGGTGTGGAACGCGAACGAACCCCAGCCACCGGGGGAATGGATCTTCTGGTTCCAGTTAGAGACGGTGTGGGGCCGCGTGACCCAGATGAGGCTGAAGTCGTTGGTGAAGCCCATCAGGCCGGGGACGTACGCCATGCGGCAATCCTCGAACTCGATCGCGGGAAGGCCCTGGACGAGGTTGGAGACCAGGAGGGGGCGTGTCGGCGCGCCGCCACCATCGGCATCGTTGCCTGCGGGCGAGGAGTCGCGCCATGTGGTGACGCGGCCGCTGGCGTCGGTCTCGACTCCCTCATCGGCCTTGAGCCATAGGGCCATGTCCTTGAAGGGCACGTCGCTGGCCGAGCGGACAAGGGCCTGGATCTCGGTGGCGGACAGGGCCCTGGAATACAGCCTCATTTCGTCCAATAGGCAGCGGGTGCCGGGATACCAGTCGTCGTCTCCGATCGCGAGGGGGCCGCCATTCGAGACGGATGCGGCGGAGAGGGCATCCGAGCCATCGAGTCGCCCATCGAGGTAGACGAGGAACTGGTCGTTCGACTTGACGCAGGCGACGTGCGTCCATTTCCCCACGGCGAGGGGCGCGGTTTCCCAGACCCCCTCGTTCCAATCGGCGGCGGTCGAGATGCGCGGGTGGAGGCCGGTGGTGTTGGGGACGGTCCAGATCGCGAAGGTCCTTTCGTTGGGCGAGGCGCCCTTGTGGACGAGGCATCGCCACTGGCCCGTGGGTCCCTCCTGGAGATTCACCCAGAACGCGACCGAGTAGTCGGCGTTGGTGGCGCCGAGATCGATGGAGGGGCTGTGCGGGACGTGGACGCGATCGTCGAGGCCATCCAGCGCGATGGCGCCGCCCGCTATGCCGTTGGTCCGCGCGGTTCCGTAGAGCAACGTGCCGTGGTTGGCGTTGCCGGAGGCGTCCGTCGCGATGGGGCCCTCGTCATCGAAGCTCCAAAACGCGGCGAGGTCGATGCCGAGGCGATAATCGATGAGGTTGGGAATGCCGTCGCTGTCGGCGTCGCCCCCGGGATCGGGCGCGGTGGGCAGGGAGCCATGGCCGACCTCCCAACCGTCGGGGATCCCGTCATCGTCGGAGTCGGGGTCAATGGCATCCGTGTGATGGAGGTGGTATTCCTGGCCATCGGTGAGGCCATCGTCGTCCGTATCTGGGTCATCCGGGTTCGAGCCGATCTGGGCCTCGATGCTATCATCGAGGCCATTGGCATCGCGGTCCGGGTGGCGGACGGTGATCTGCACGGGGCCGGCGGTGCGGGACATGCCGTCGTCATCGGTGGCCCTGGCGGAGAGCGCGTGGGTCCCGATGGGCGCGTTGGTCCAGGTGAAGGCGAACGGGGCAGCGCCAGCCTGGCCGATGGCGTTGGTCCCCGCAAAGAACTCGACAGCGGAGATTGTCCCGAAGGCGTCGGAGGCTTCGGCGACGATATCGATAGGGACCCCGGCGTCGAAGGTCGCGCCATCGGTCGGTGAGGCCAGATTGACGGAGGGATAGCGGCGTGCCTGGCGGGGGCTCTCGGCGGGACCCAGCCCGGACGGGTTATAGCCGCTGTCTGGGGTGAGGAGGACCTTATCGATGACGAATCCGTCTTCGCGCATCCAGATGCTGACGACGTGCTCGCCGACTGACGGGATCCTGAGGGTGGCGCTATTTCCGTCCATGGTGCGCCTCGACCACCCCCAATCCGGCGAGAAGCCATCGATCCGGTCGGCGGCATCGACCGCGAAACCATCGAACCCCGCATGGGCGGAATCATCGCCTCCGGTGGGCGCCCTCCCCCGGATCCAGACGTGATGGTCACCATTCCTCACGAAGCGGACCCGAAAATCCATCCGCGGGGCATTCGTGGCGAATCCCGCGTTGAGGAGGGCACCGACATCTGGGGTGGCGGTCATGTGCCCTTCGCCAGAGAAGCCGGCGTGATTCGTGCCCGGGATCCACGCGTGGGATGGGCCGTCTTGGATAGCGGTTGCGTGCTCCGCCTCGAGGGTGACCAGATAGTTGCCGTTGCTCGCCTGGAGGAAGGCCGGCACTCCTTCGTCCATCCCCTGGGAGAGGGTGAAGTTCGGGACCCGCACTGGCGTCGGGCGGTCGTCGCTGGCGCCATCACCGATCTGTCCGTTGTCGCCCTCGCCCCAAGCCCAGAGGGAACCGTCGGCCAGGGCCGCATAGCCGCTGTATTCTCCGCCGCGGCATCCCACGACAGGGCCGATGGTCGTGATCCTCTTCGGGGTGGACCGGCTGGCGGTGGTGCCGTCGCCGAGTTGGCGTTCGGCATTGCGTCCCCAGCCCCAGAGCTGTCCCTGGTCATCGATCGCGAGAGAGAATTGTCCGAGGGTATTGCCGATCACGACGATGTTCGTCATGTTGGGGACCCGGGTGGGGATCAGGCGGTCGGAGGTATCCCCGAGACCGAGGGCGCCATCGACGCCGCTTCCCCATGAGAAGAGTTGGCCGGCGTGGTCGACGGCCAACCCGTGGGAGCGTCCGGCGCCGATGTGGACGATATTGCTGAGGCCGACGGTCGGGGCGGGGTTGAGGCGGTCTGTCCTGGTACCATCGCCCAACTGGCCGGAGCCGTTCTGGCCCATGGCCCGGACCGAGCCATCCGAGAGAAGGACGAGGGCCTGGCTTCTTCCGGCGACGACCTCGACGGCCCCGGTGATTCCCTGCACATGGAGGGGAACCTTGCTGTTGGCCCTTGTGCCGACACCCAGTTGGCCATAGGCATTCTCTCCCCAGGCCCAGACCGTGCCATCGGCCCTCAGGGCGAGGCTGAAGTCGTATCCGGCGGCGACCTGGACGACCTCGCTCAGGCCGATGGCCTGAACGGGAGAGGATCGGGCGGAGGTCGTGTTATCGCCGAGCTGGCCCTGATCGTTGGCGCCCCAAGCCCAAACGGTGCCGTCGTCCCTAAGCGCCAGGCTGTGCTCCTGGCCAGTCGCCACGTTGAGTCCGTTGGTAACGGCCGGGACGGGATGCACCTCATCTTGGTCGCCCTGGCTGCGCCCCAGTTGGCCCTGGTTGTTCTTGCCCCAGCTGAAGACCGCGCCGCCGCCCTGGAGCGCCAGGACGTGATTCTGGCCCGACGCGATATCGCCGGTGATGTGGTACTCGGCCCCTGCGACGTCGCTCGGCTCCATGCCGTCTTTCCAGGCGCGCGCCCTCAGGGTGACGGACCCGGAGAGGAAGAGGCTCTCGCCCTCGCCGATGGCGGGGTCAATCAGGATCGGGTCCTGTCCGTTGATCGTATAGCGGATGGTGGCACCGGGCGTGGCGCAGGTGACTTCGACATCGAATGCGGTGGCGTACGCACCGGAGGGAGCGCTGAACTGCGGGGCCGCGACCGGCGCCGCGATGCCGCGGGCCATCGGAATGAGGCAGGCAAGGGTCGCGATCATCGCATGGACCGCCGCCCGACCGGGCTCCATGCCCGCCCAAGCCGACGTCCGCCCGCATTGGCCGAAAACCTGGGACGGCGCAGGGCACGCCGGAGGCGCGCCCTCCCCGCTCGCGGCCCATTTGAGAACAACGCGGGTCACCGGCGAAGCGGATCGGGCGGGGCCAGCGATCGTCGGGAGCAGATCGCCCCAGGGAGGTCTCTGTGATTCGGGTGGATGGCTCATGCCGGACTCCTGCCTAGGTTGGGTTCGGGGGCGCTGCCGTGCGGGGTCGAGACCCGGCGCGTGGAAAATAGAGATGGCGGGTGACCGGGGTGCCGGTCGTCGCTCGCGCGACGCGGCCGTCCGAGCGCGACGGATGCGGCGGCAAGGAAGCGCGCACCCATCGCGTGGCGGCGTCTCACGGGTGCGCCGCCGGCACCCCGGCGTTTTGCCATCTCTCGTTCTTTCCCCTATCCCGCGCCCCTGCGCGGCTTGGTGGCAAGCGAGGGGAACATGCGCGGGCGGGCGCCGGGGTGCAAGCGTTTTTTGCAGGTATTAACATTTATTCGTACGTATGACTCTCGCTAATCGGAAATCTGGCCCGATTATGGGCGCCGTGTGCCTGGCGTGACTTGGGAGCAGGCGTGAATTGCGCTAAGTTGGGGTAGCGCGGGACGTTCGGCCAAATCTATGCCACCGTGCACGCATACGGGAGGGACGCAGCCCCGGCGTCCGCCCCCCCCGCACGCCCCCGTTGCCGTGGCCAGCGCGGCCCGCGAGGCCGCGGGCCCTCCCAAGCATCACTTGCCTGAGGAACGGGGATGCGGCTCAGCTATTGGGATTGTTTTTGGTTTGCAGTTTTTGTGATATCGTTCCATGGGTGGGGCCTTGGTTCTGGGTTCGCTCCCCCCGCGCCCCCGCGCCCCCGCGCCCCCGCGCCCCCGCGCCCCCGCGCCCCTGCGGGAGGAGATCCGCCTTGGGCCAGGTCCGGGTGGGGCGAGGTGGCGCGGCGGGATTAGGTTCGCCAACAGGTGTCGCGCTCCGTCTAATAGTTCCTGCCAAGGCGCGCGGCGGGATTGCCAACGGGGCGTGTTTCGGGGAGCATCGTGGCGAGGCGCTAATAACGATTATGAACCGGGCATTTTGGGTGATCTGCGGCATTTTGGGGCTGTGCGCGGGGGTAGGGGCGCAAGAGTACAAGGTGCTGAAGACGTTTACGGGGAGCGATGGGGGTAATCCGTATGGGACGGTGCTGGTGGACGGGGGGAAGATGTACGGGATGACGTCGACCCGTGCGACGCTGGGAATCGGGACGGTGTTCAGCATGGATCTGAACGGGTCGAACCACACCATGCTGCACAGTTTCACTACGCCGTACAGCGCAACGGACGGGGCGAACCCGCAGGGCGACCTGATCCGGGTAGGTGATACCCTGTACGGGATGACCCTATCGGGCGGGGCGAACCATCCGGCGACGGGTTCCGGGGTGGTATTCCGGGTGGACATCGACGGGAGTGACTTTGCGCTGCTGCACACCTTCAGCGGGAGCGCGACGGACGGGTCACGCCCGTACGGGAGCCTGTCGTATGTCGATGGGCAACTCTACGGGATGACCTCGGAAGGAGGGACGAGCAACACGGGCGCGCTGTTCCGCATGGACACCAACGGGGGGAGTTTCTCGGTACTGCACAGTTTCGCCTCGAAGCTGGACGGGAAGACGCCCTACGGGGATCTGCTGGCGATCGGCGACCGGCTCTATGGGACGGCGAGCGCTGGCGGGACAGGGAACATCAATGGCGCCGGCATCGTGTTTTCGATCGGGACCAACGGGGCGGGTTTTCAGGTGATGCACGACTTTCGCGGGGGGCCGGGCGACGGCAACCGGCCGATGGGCAGCCTGCTGGAGCTCGATGGCGTGCTATACGGCACGGTAGAGAACGGGGGTTCCAATGCCAACCGGGGGGCAGTTTTTCGGATCAATTCGGACGGGAGCGACTACCAGATCATCCACGATTTTGCGGGCGGCAGCGCGGATGGTTCCGATCCGTTCTATTCGGATCTGGTGGCCTTTGGGGAAAACCTGTACGGGATGACACTGTACGGGGGCACAAACAACTACGGCACCCTGTTTGAGCTCAACACCAACGGGGGCGATTTTGTGGTGCTGCATTCCTTCCGCGGCGGCGGCTCGGATGGCCGCTATCCGTACGGGGGCCTGGAGATCGCCGATGGCGTGCTGTACGGGATGACGGCCAATGGCGGGGGATCAGATGTGGGAACGGTCTTCTCCTTCGTGATCCCGGAGCCTGGGGTGTGGGTGGCGCTGGCGCTGTGCGGGGCGGTGGTGGCCCTGCGGCGGCGGGGGCGGTAGCGGTTTCGGTTCTGGGTGCAGGGTTCTCGTTCCGGGTTTCACGTTCCGGGGCTCTTAGAGACGCCCTGCTACAAAAACTGTAGGCCGCCTGTGCCAGGCGGCAGCTAGGAATCTGTCGGACAAAGTCCGACAGATTCCTGACTCGAAAATTGGGTCGCGATGTAGGCTGCGCCTTGGCGCACGCGGACG
>CAZYWZ010000090.1:0-27846 GCA_964651705.1 uncultured Verrucomicrobiales bacterium | reverse complement strand
ATGTCCGCGTGCGCCAAGGCGCAGCCTACATCGCGACCCAATTTTCGAGTCAGCGGATGCTTTTGTCGGGAAGTTCCTTTTTGATTCCCTCGTCGATGGGCATGGGATCCGTATCGGGGGTGAGGCCGAGCTCGGCCATCACGCGCGAGAGCTCTGCCCGCATCTCGTTGGCGACGCTGGAGTATTTCGGGTTGGCAATCAGGTTGTGGCGCTCCTCGGGATCGAACTCGATGTTGTAGAGTTCGGCCATGTGGCGGTCCGGGCCGCCATCGCCGTGCGGGTAGCGGGTGTATTTCCAGGTTTCGGTTCGGACGCTGCGCACATTTGGGGTGTAGGGGAACTGTTTCTCATAATTGTAGTAATAGAGCCAAGATTTGCGCCAGGCGGGGTCGCCTTCCCGAACCAGCTTGACCCAGGACTTCCCATGGATTTTCTCCAGAGGGGGGGCGCCGCAGAGCTCGAGGAGGCTCGGGGCGAGATCCACGGTGAGCACCTGCTCTTCCATAGTCCTGGGCTTTGCCGTGGGCGTGAGGGCGGGGAAGCGGACGACCTGGACGATGCGGATGCTGGGCTCGTGCGACGTTCGCTTATCGACCATGCCGTGCTCGCCATTGAGGATGCCGTTGTCGCTCAGGAAGACGATGATGGTGTTGTCGAGTTCCCCGCGGGCCCTGAGGAATTCGTAGAGTCGGCCGACGCTGTCGTCGACGGAGAGCAGCGTTCCCCAGTAGGCGCGGGTCATGGCCTCGAAGTCCTTGACCGCCTCCGGGGAATCGTCGGGGAACTTCTTTCTCCAGTCGAAGAGGGGACCATAGATGCCGTGCCACGTGTAGAGGCGCTCCTTGATCCATTCCGGTTTGTCGTCGAGCATGAAGGCGGTCTCGGGGTAGGGGATGCGGACGCCGTCGAAGGCGCGCTCGTACTTGGGTTCCGGGTAGTAGAAGCTGTGGGGCGCCTTGTGGCCGATCATGAGGCACCAGGGCTTGCTCCCGCGGTCGCGCCCGAGCCATTCCTCGGCCATGTCGGTGACGACGGTGGTGTAGTAGCCTTTGACGACCTCGCGGCGCTGGCCGTTGATGTTGAACTCGGTGTCGAAGTACTTGCCCTGGCCCTTGTGGGTGACGAACCAGTCAAAGCCGGGGCGTGGCTCGTCATTCTCCTCGCCCATGTGCCACTTGCCGATGTAGGCGGTGTCGTAGCCCGCGGACTGGAGCACCATCGGGAAGCTCGTGAAGTTTGACGGGTATTCGGTGAAATTGTTGATCACCCCGTGGGCGTGCGCGTAGAGGCCGCTGAGGATGCTGGCGCGGCTGGGGGAGCAGAGCGAGGTGGTGCAGAAGGCGTTCTTGAAATAGACGCCCTCGTGGCCGAGGCGGTCCATGTTGGGGGTCTTGAGGAATTTGCTGCCGCCGAGGCCGATGGCATCCCAGCGCTGGTCGTCGGTGAGCATGAAGAGGACGTTGGGCCGGCGCGCGGGAGGCGTGTCTGTCGTCGCGGGCGCCGCCGAGCAGGCTAGGGTGGCCAGCAGCACCGCGGGGATTGATCGGGCGAGCGGACGAACGGTGGCGTTTCGAGTAGTGGGCATCTTTGGCTTCCTCCGTTGGATTTGATCTGCGCTGGCGACGCGGTCGCGACGAGCGGTGCGCCACGTCATTTCTGCATTCGATTGCCCGGGGAGTCAATCGCGGCGCTCTGATGGCGCAGTCGAAGAAATGGCGCATGCCCAGGCCTCGGGGCAGCGCCGGGGCAGAGAATGTAGCCCATCTGGTCACAGATGGGCCACGCGTAGGATCATCCACGGTCGGACGACCGTGGCTACACCCGGAATCTTCGAGGCGCGTGTGCTATTTCTTTTCCTTGCGAGCCGCTTTTCCCTTGGGGCGCCCGGTCTTGGGCTGGCTGCCGAGGGTCTTTTTGACGAGTTCGGAGAAGTCATTGGCTTGGCGTTGCCATGCGGATTCAAGTTCTTTTGCTCTTTCGGGCATCTGGGTGGCGAGGTTGTTTTGCTCGGCGCGATCCTTGGAGAGGTCGTAGAGCTCCCAGGGTTGGTCCTTTGCGGCGACGAGTTTCCAGTCGCCGGATCGGATGGCGCGGTTGTCCTCGTGGAGCCACCAGAGGCAGTCGCGCGGGATCGTGACATCCTCCGTGAAGGCGGGAACGAGGCTTTTACCCGGGGCGGGCGGTATGGGTTCGCCCTTCCAGGCGGCGGGCTTCTGGATGCCGGTGATATCGAGGACCGTGGGGACGAAATCGATGACGTGGGCCGGGGCATGGCGCAGTTCGCCGCGGGCGGGGATGCCCTTGGGCCAATGGGCGATCAGCGGCGTGCTGATGCCGCCCTCATGGACCCAAGTCTTGTGGCGGCGGAACGGGGTGTTGCACGCGCTGGAGAAGCCGGGTCCGAGGCAGAGGTAGGTGGAGGCGCTGCCGGGCTCCGCGGCCGGGTCGTGGCCACCGTGGCGGACCATGATCTCGGCGCTGGCGCCGTTGTCGGAGGCAAAGAGGATCAGGGTGTTCTCGAACGCGCCCATGGCCTTGAGCTGGGCGATGATCCGGCCGATCTCGCGATCCATGCGGTCGACCATGGCGGCGTGGATGGCCATCTTGGTGGCCTGGAAGCGCCGCTGCCCGGGGGTGAGCGATTCCCAGGGGAGGGGGCGATTGACCTCGCCGGGGCCGAGCTTCTCGAGCGCGTCGGGAAAATGGTACGGTGGCCCGACATCGGGTTCGAGGGCGGAGAGCGGGGTGTTCACGATGCCCATTTTCAATTGTCTGGCGTGGCGGGCGGCGCGCATCTTCTCCCATCCGCCGAGGTAGTTATCGCGATAGCGCGCGATGTCTTCGGGGAGGGCGTGGAGGGGAAAGTGCGGGGCGATGAAGGCGATGTAGTGAAAGAACGGCTTATCCGCGTGGGTTGCGGCGTGGGACTTTAGGCATTCGATGGCGTGGTCGGCGGTGGCGATGGTCGCGTAGTAGCCGGATTCGTCGGCGGGAGGGGTGATGGGCTTATCGTCGATGGAGTTTCCTTTGGCGGTGAAGAAATTCCCCTGATTTTTCATGTCGAGGGAGCGGTCGAAACCGCCGGCGAGGACCTCGCCGTCGATGTGCCATTTGCCGCTGTGGTAGCAGCGATAGCCGGCGGGCTTTAGGAAATCGGGCAGGAGGCGGGCCCACGGCTGTCGGACGCCGCGGCCGCCGCCGCCGAGTTCGGGGAGCGCGTCGCGATGGATCTGCTGGGCGTAGTAGCCGGTGAGCAGGGCGCCGCGGGTGGGCCAGCATCGGGCGGTATTATAGAACTGGGTGAAGCGCAGGCCATTCTGGGCCAGGGCGTCGAGATTCGGCGTGGCGATCTCGCCGCCATAGCAGCCCGCGTCGGAGTAGCCCATGTCGTCGGCCAGGATGAAGATGATGTTGGGCGAGGCGGGCGAGGCATGGGCCGATGGCGCGACGCCGAATGCCGCGAACAGGAGGGCGGGTACGAAGGGTCTCATGGGGTGGGTTCTCCGGTTCATCTTCCGGCGGGATCCTGCCACGGGGTGGCGCCTCCCCGCTGGATCTGCGCGCGGAGTGCCGCGGCGAGTTCGTTGAAGACTTTCGGGGCCTTGGAGGCCAGATTGTTCTTCTCCTGTGGGTCGTCCTTCAGGTTGTAGAGTTCGAGAGGGCCGTAGGGGCTGTTCTGCATGAGTTTCCAGTCGCCGCGGATGATCGCCTCGTAGCTTTTGCCGCCGTACTCGCGGCCTCCCTCGCGGCGGACGAAGTATAGGTCGCGGGGCGCGTTGATCCCGCCGCCGTTCAGTAGGGGGACGAGGCTGATGGCGTCGATGCCGGGGACGGGCGGCGCGCCCGCGAGTTCGAGGAAGGTGGGAAAGAGGTCGAAGTTGAGCCCGGCATAATCGGTGCGGGAGCCGGCCCTGGTGTGCCCGGGCCAACGGATCATGAAGGGCACCCGGAGGCCACCGTCGTAGTGGCTCTGTTTCCCGTCGCGCCAGGGATCGTTGTTCTGCGCGTGGGGGAGGGAGCCGCCATTGTCCGCGGAAAAGATCACCATGGTGTTCTCCGCGAGGCCGGATTCATCCAATGTGGCAAGCACGCGCCCGATGCGATCATCGAGGTGCTCGACGAAGGCGACATTCAGCGCGCGCTTCTCGTCCAGGCTCGGGGCGCGCTGCTTGACCTTGGCGAGCCAGTCGGGGGGAGGCTCGATGGGGAAGTGCGGGGCATTGTAGGCGAGATAGAGGAAGAAGGGCTGGCCCATGTGCCCGGCGCGCTCGCGGAGGTAGGCGGAGGCCCAGTCGGTGAAGATATCGGTGGCGTGGCCCCGCGGTTCGATGACCTCGCCGTTGCGGCGCATGTAGTTGTTCCCGTGGCGGAGGTGCGTCGTGTAGCTGTCCATCATGTCGCCGAGGAAGCCGTGGAAGAAATCGAAGCCGCGCTCATTGGGGGTATTCGGTGACTCGAGGCCGAGGTGCCACTTGCCGATGATGGCGGTGTGGTAGCCGGACTTTTTCAGTTCGCCCGCGATCGTCGGCACCGAGGGATCGAAATAGCCCCAGGAGTTTTCGGGCTGCGTCCGGATGACGCCCGGCACGCCGACCCGATCCGGGTAGCGTCCGGTGAGGAGGGCGGCGCGCGACGGGGAGCAGACCGTGCAGTTGGCGCGCATCGAGGTGAAGAGCATCCCCTCGGCCGCGATGCGGTCGATGTTGGGCGTTCGCGCATCGGATTCGTGATAGGTAGAGACGTCGCCGTAGCCATGGTCGTCGGCGAAGATCAGGAAAAAGTTGGGGCGCGGGGCCGCCGCCGAGGCGAGTGGCGAAGCGAGGGCAACGAGCGACAGGAGGATGGGGCCAAATGCGTCCCTTCGTGATTGAGGCATGGCTTGAAAGATTAAGGGCCTAGGATTCTTCGCAACCCGTTGATCATCAGCTGCCGCGCTAGGACTCGAACCTAGAACACCCACTTCCGTCTGGCCCCTCGTAAAAATTGTAACCTGTTGATTTCAGGACTACGGTGGAAATGCTCGACTTGGATGGACGGTGTGAGTATTGGTGGTGACATAAGATTATTCTGAAACAGGTGACAACGTGTAGTGACTATGGCATTTGTGGTCAAAGATCGCAAGAGGCGTTCGCCGTATTGGTATGCAGTCTTCAGGGGCCCCGACGGCGGGCGCGTCTGGAAATCAACCAAGGCCCGGAATCGGCAGAAGGCGCTGGGCATAGCGATGGAATGGGAGAAGGCGGCGAGGCAGGCGCGCGCCGGGGTGCTAGTGGAGGCGCAGGCGAGGAAGGTTCTCAGCGAGATAACGTGCATCATGAGGGGCGAGCCCCTGAAGTTCTTTTCTGTGAGGGAGTGGATGGACGAGTGGCTGGCGAACAAGGTGGGCTCCAAGGCCGACGCCACGCACGCGCGCTACAGGGGCATAACCCAGCGCTTCCTTGAGTCCATGGGCAAGCGGGCCGAAGGCAACCTAGCGGCCGTGCAGCCGTCGGACGTCTCCGCCTTCCGGGAGCAGGAGCGAAAGAACGGCAAGAGCCCACAGACATGCAACTTCGCCGTTCATGTGATCGGTGGCGCGTTCAACGCGGCCAAGCGGCTCGGGTACATCGATGTGAATCCCTGCCACGCGCTAGAGCCGATCCGGCAGGCCCGTCCCGGACGGGATCGTTTCGCCCCGAATCAGATTGCGGCCCTGTTCGCCGCCGCCCAGGGGGACTGGAAGGGGGCAATACTGGTAGGCTACTATGCGGGCCTGCGTCTGCAGGACATCGCGTCCCTGACATGGTCCAACGTGGACGTGCAAAAGCGGCTGCTGCGATTCGTGCCGGGCAAAACGTCGGGACAGGGCCGGGAACTCGTGGTCCCCATGCACCCCGAACTCGAAGCGTACCTGCTGTCGCTCGATGCCCCCGATGACGCCAGCCGGGCCGTGTTTTCCGAACTCAACGGCCGGGATACCAGCTCTTTGTCTAAGAGCTTCTCGCGTATCATGGATGCGGCCAAGATCGACAACAGGCAGGTTCGATCGGCGAGGGGCCAAGGCAGGTCAGTCCGGGCCTTGAGTTTTCATTCGTTGCGCCACTCGTTCAACTCCGCGCTGGCCGATGGTGGCGTCGTGACCGAGATCCGCCAAGAGCTGGCGGGCCAGTCGTCGGAGGAGGTGAACCGGCAATACACCCACCGGGAGATCAGCCGTCTCCGCTCTGCGGTCAATGTGATACCACGGCTCCCGTCGGTATAATGCCCGGCGGACAGGGGACGCCAAAATCACCTTCCCCCGGATCCCCGCACCAGCCCCTCGACCTCGTCGAGCCGTCGCCCGATCTCCGCGGCGCCGGGCAGCCCCCGCACCGCGGCCCGCAGGGCGGCCAGCGCCTTCAGGGCCCGCTCCTCAGCCGTCATCGTCGGCTTCTCCTTGAAGAACTCGTTCACCGCGGCCTCCACGTCGGGACCGGTCAGGACATCCACCGGAGCGACCTCCAGGACACGGGCCCAGGCCTCCACCCGGCGGTCCTCGGGCAGCGACAGCAGCGCGCGGATCTGGCCCTCGCTCCGGGGCAGTGGGAGCGAGTCTCCATTTGGAGACTCGAATGCCCTCAGGGTCTCGATGAACTCCCCGCAGTTCGCGAGCCGATGCGCGTGCGCCTTGGCGTAGCCCCACTTGTCCAGGCAGTACGCATGGAAGGTCTCGAAGCCCTGGGACCTGTACAGCAGCCCGTCCCGGTAGGTGCGGATCGCGTGGAGGGCGGCCCACATCTCGAAGGTCGCCTTGACGCCGCGGTCCACGGCGGCCTCGAGGCGCTTGAGTTCCTCGGTCTCCTGGGCGGTCAGGGCGGGGGTTGGGAGGACCTCGGGTTTCAGGACCTTGGATTTCGTCGCCGCCTTCTTCTTCCCCGTCTTGGGTGCCTTCGGTGGCTTGGGGTGCGCGGCCGCGCCCAGCAGGACGGCGCCCGTGGGCTCGCGCTCGCGCCACCACTCGATGGTGTCGGGTTCGACGTACTGGAGGAACCGAAACTTCTCCGGCGGGATGTTCTTGGCGTGCGCCAGGAAGGTGTCGCGGGCGTACTGCTCCCAGAGCGCGCCGTTTCCCGGCGGGGATACCGCTGCGAGATCTCGCGCCTCCTTGTGGAAACCCGCCCTTTCCAGCGCCTCCCTGGTCAGTGCAAATGATTCGCCCCGCACGTTCATGGCCTCCGCCCAGACGTGCTCGCACCGGTCGGCCCGGATGGCGTCGCACATCTCCCCGGAGAAGCGGTCGTAGTCGTCCTGCGGCAGGGAGGGGCAGATCATCCCGAAGGTCCGGATGCCGCCATCCTGCATCTCGCGCAGGGAGGCGATCCGCCTGGACACCAGGGGCGTCCCGATCTCGATCGCCTTGGCCAGCTTGTCGTCCAGCGTCCCGGTGCTCACGCCCATGATGAGACGACCGCGGTGCTGCGCCGGGATCATGCCAACCAGATCCGGGAGCCGATCGGATTTGGACAGGACGCGAACCTGCCAGTGCGTGGCCTCCATGATGAGCCTGATGGCCTCGGCGGTCTCGCGCAGCAGATCGCGGTTGGCCGCCACGTCCACCAGGGTCGAGGTGAACACGACGCGGTTGTCAGAGGGGTCCTGGAATTTCGGCTGCCCGGCCTCGTCAAAGAGCTGCCGGCGGAGAAGCTCGATCGCGTCCGCGCGCCGGATCACGACCTCGGAGTGCCTGGGTTGGGTGGCAAGCCCCAGCTCGGCCGCGTACGCCTCGCGGGTTTCGTGCGTGAGCTTCCTGACCTGACCCTCGACGTAGCAGAAGGCGCACCCGTACGCGCAGCCGTCGCCCAGGTTGAGCGTGATGCCGTCGCAGAGCCGCTTGTGGCGGAATGGCTCGGCCTTGAGGGTGAGGACCGTCCTGGCCTTCCGCCATAGTACGGGCTTGCGGTTCATGGTGGACCGGGTGGCGTTCGGGCCCATGGGCCGCATTGAAGGGCCCGGGCGGGCAAAAGGCGAGCGCGGAGGAGGCAGCCAACCCCTGCCACACATCCCCCGCGACGGGCCGGGCATCCCGTGGTACGTTGCCCCCATGGCACGGGTCCCTTTCATCGCCGCGATTATCGCGCTTGTCGCGCTGCCGTGCGCCGCCCAGCAGCAGTACTACACCCGGCCGTTTGGCCCCGGCACACTGACGACGACGCCGGGAGGGCAATCGTACTACACGAGGCCCTTCGGTTCCGGCACCCTCACCACCACGCCGTCGGGCCAGACGATCACCTCGCGACCGTTCGGCAGCGGGACGCTGACGACCACGCCATCGGGGCAGACGTTCCACACGCGCCCCTTTGGCGGCGGCACGATCACCACGGGACCCGGCGGCCAGACCTGGACGACCCGGCCCTTCGGGGGCGGCACCATCACGACCGGCCCGGGGGGACAGAGCCTCTACAGCAGGCCGTTCGGCCCGGGGACGATCACGACGGGGCGGTAGCTGCCCTCGCGGTTTTCAATCTTCGCTGTGCCGCGCCACCGAGATGAGCGCGGCGGGCGGTTTCCGCCTCGACGCCGCCGGGAATAGCTCGGCGATCTCCGCGCCGAGGGCGGCGGCCAGCAGCCACAGCTCGGCGTCATTGACCCGGCGCAGGCGCGCCTCGATCTTGCCGATGGTGGGGGCGGTTCGGGACGCGGTCGTCTCCAGTTGGTGACGGCGCCGCGGGTGACGGGGCAAAAAGCGCGCGCATGGAATCATCCATGCTGCGGGGAGTCCGGCGGATGGCCCGGATGCGGGCAGATTTAATATAACATTAACTCAAAATAAGTCGTGACTTAGATAAGTTCTGGTTGACGGGCGCGCGCGCATGAATAAGTTGCCGCCCGTGTGGGATAACCGATCAGGCGCGCCGGGGGGAGTCTTGGCGCGCGTCCCACCGCGAGGAGGAGCAAGCCCCATGAATGCCACTCATCCGCCCGCCGGGCGATGGTTCCCGATTGTTTTGGCGCTGCTGTTCGGCGCGTGCGCGATGGCGACGGCGGCCGAGCCGGCAGCGACGACCGCGACGAATGCAGCCGCGGTGGCGACGCGGCCGCGGCCGACGAAACCGCGCCCCCCGGGGGTGGTGCCGCCGGCGCCGGAAACTCTCACCGCCAAGGAGCGGGCCGCGTGGGAGGCCCGCTGGGCGCTGTTGCTCGAGCGGATCAGCCTCAAGCGGAGCCTGGCCACCGCCACGCCGGCGGAGCGGGAGGCGGCGCTGGAGTCCTGGGAGCGGCAGAGCGCGCCTAGGGCCGAGCGGGTCGCCCAGCTGGAGCGGGAGGGGGCGGGGGAGAGGGCGGCGGTGGTCAAGGCGGAGCGGGAGGCGGCGGCGCGGACTGCGGTTCAACCGTGAGACGCTGAGGTGGAGCGACCGGGGAAAGGAGGCCGTGGGATGGCTTGGGACGACGGTGGCCGGGGACGATGGGCGGCGGCGGCCTGCTGGCTGGCGATTGCCCAAGCCGGCCTGTCGCAGGTGGCGGTGCAGGACTTCACCAACGGGGTGGCGCTGACCAACATGGCCGGCTGGGCCGAGGAGACCGCCGGCCTCGCGAGCCTGGCGGCCGACCCGGACCCGCTCGGGGCGGCCGGGGCGCTGCGGCTCGATCCCACCAATCTCGCGGCGCGGGTGAGCCGGGCGGTGCTGGGGGGCGAGGGCTCCCCCTGGCCGGGGGGGACCTCGGCGGTGGCGTTCGGGGATTTCTGGGTCAGGCCGGCCGCCGAGCCACCGACCAACGCGGCCACCCGGGTCGACCTGGACGGGGCGCGGGTCGGCTTCGTGCTGGACGGGGCCTCGGGCCGGGCCTTCGTCTTCGACGGCGACGGGTGGGGGGGCGGGGCGATCGAGGACACCGGATTCACCTTCCCGGTCGGGGCCGGCGGGGCCTCGAGCAACTGGGTGCGGGTGACGATACGGAGGGATTTCGGGTCGCCGCAATACGACGCGTGGTTCGACGGGGTGCTCTACGCGGCCTCGGTTGGCCCGGACGAGACCAACGCGCAGTCCGCCCCCGCGCTGTTCTGCTTCGAGGGCGCGGGATCGGCTCCCGCCTGGCTGGACCTCTACAGCCTGGGGCCGGACAACCCGCTCTTCCCGGATGCCGACCGGGACGGGATGCCGGACGCCTTCGAGTCCTCGCGCGGGCTGGACCCCTACGCCGACGACCGGGACGGGGACGCCGACGGGGACGGGGCGGGGAATTTCGGGGAGTACGCCATGGGCACCTCGCCCGACGACCCCGGCAGCGCGCCCTCGACCAACGGCCCGGCGCTCCTCTACGTGGACGCGGAGATGGGCGACGACCTCTTCAACGGGCTGGCGTCCCACCCGGGCGCCGGCGGCGGCCCGAAGCGCACCATCGGTGCGGGGATGGGCGCCGCCGCCGGTTTCCCGGAAGTGACCATCTCGATCCGCGGCTCGACCAACGCGTACGCGCAGGGCTCCATCGGCCCCGCCACCAACGCGGTGGTGCTGCGGCCCATCGGCAACGTGAGGATCCAACCCTGAGGAACGACCCATGAAGCACCCCAATCCCGCCAGACTCCCCATGCTCCTCGCCGCGGCCTGCGCCCTGGCCGCCGGCGCGCCCGCCGGCACCATCACCGTGGAGGGCGACCATGCGGTGGTCGGCAACCAGGGCGTCGGCAGCAACCAGGTGGTCGGTGGCTCCCTGGTGGTGAGCAACGCGGCGGGCGGGGTGGGCCTCGAGGCGGTGGGCCCCGCGGCCCGGATCGCCGGGACCCGGCTCCTGTCCCTGGGGGCGACCGCGGCGGATCGCTGGATCCGGGTGGCGCGGATCGGGGGTCCCGGGGAGAGCAACGCGCTCTTCGCCGGCCGGGTGCTGGCCGAGGGCGGCGGCGCCGACTACGCCGCGGATTTCGCGTTCCCGGCCGCGCCGCAATCGGGCCCGTACGCGGCGCTGCTTGTCGAGATGGGAGCGGCGACCAATTTCGCCTGGGGGGTGTGGGCCGACGGGGGCTCCAACCACGTGTGGTTCCTGCAGCCGGCCGGCTCGCGCTTCGCCAACTTCCTCTACGCCCAAGAGGGCTGCGCGGAGGGCTGGGCCGAGGGCACGCCCATCGGCACCAACGTCTGGTCGGGCGTTTCCGGGGGGCGGGGCACGGTGAGGGCCGGCTCCCTGGGGCTGAGCGGCGCCGGGCTGTGGCTGCCGGACGGCACGCTTCTGGACGCGCGCTCCAACATGACCGCCGCGGCGATCGCCGATGGCACCAACGTGCTGCTCTCGGCCACCGGGGGCCGGCTGGTGGTCGGCGCGCCGGCGGATTTCTCCGGCGGGGTGACGCTGCCCGAGTCGGTCCTGCTGGGCACCGGGGGGGTGAGCCTCTCGGCGGGCCGGTGGGGGATTGTCGATTCCGCCTTCGCCGAGGGGGCCACCTGGTCCCGGGGGCTGGCGGGCAACCTCGGGGGCGTGGCGCGGGGCATGGCGGCCGACACCAACGGCAACCATTTCGTCTACGGCGGTTTCGCCGGCACCCTGTCGGTCGGTCCCGCCACGATCCATTCCGGCACGACCGCCGGGGACCCGGACCTGGCCGGCTTCGTGGCCAAGTTCGGGCCGGACGGCTCGGTCCTCTGGGCCAGGGCCTTCCCCGCCACCAACCACGCGGCCAACGGCACCCCGGGCCAGTGGCTGGTGGAGATCGCCGCCGCGGAGACCGACGCGGCCGGCAACGTTTATCTGGGCGGCACCCTCCGGGCGCCGGCCACCTTCGGGGGCGCCACCCGCACGCCCTCGGGCGGGGGCGACGGGTTCGTCGCCTCGCTCTCGCCGGCGGGTGCCTTCCGCTGGTTCTGGCAGTTCGGGGGATCGCACGCCAACGCCGACTCGATCGCCGACATCGACGTGGACCCGGCCGGGACCAACATCGTGGCCGGCGGCACCGACTGGGGCCACGCGACCTACGGTTACTACGACTGGGAGTACAACTGGGTCACGGAGAGCTACGACGACGCCAACGGGTACGTCGCCAGGCTCAGCGGCTCCGGGGCGACGGTGTCGTCGTGGTCCCTCGGGGGCCGGCCGGACGACTCGGGCACCTGGGGTTCCGGGCACGAGTACAGCGAGGAGGGCGGCGACTTCTACTGGTCCACCGGGGTCGGGCGGGTCTTCGCCGCGCCCGATGGCGCGGTGGCCTCCTGGGGCGGGGCCGGTCGGGTGGTGCGCAAGCTCGGTGGATCGGCGCAGTGGTCGCTGGCGGCGGGGCCGGCCATGGACATCCGGCGCCTGGCGGGGGGCGACATGCTGCTCTTGGCCTCGGGGGAGTTCGACTGGGACCACTACTGGAACACCTACGAGGTGCGCTATGACGCGACGGCCAAGAGGATCACCCCCGCGGGGTCGGTGGTCTGGTCGCGGGCTGGATCCTTCGCCGAGGATCCGAACATCGGCAGCGAGTCGTTCACCGAGACCCGGCGGCTGCTGGCGGGGGCCGGGGCGCCGGACGGTGGCGCGATGCTGGCCTGGTGGGAGAAGTGGTGGGTCGAGAACGGGGGCAACTGGGACGAGTACACCCGGGAGTATATCGAGCGCGTCGGCCCCACCGGCGGGGTGTACTGGACCATCGAGATGCCCGCCGCCGCAGATGTCTCGCGAGTGGCGGTGGACCCCGGCGGCGCGCTCCGCGTCCACGGGACCCACTCCGGGGCGGTAGATTTCGGTGCGGCCGGATCGCTCGGGGGCTCCGGCCGGTTCGACCTGCGCTTCGAGGGCGTCACCAGCAACGCGGTCGAACTCTCTGCGGCGCCATCCTCGGCCGGGACGCTGGTGGGCTACGACGCCTGGGGTGATTGCCGGGCGCTGGCCTTCTCGGGGCCGCCGCCGGCCTACATCCACTCCGACGCTGGGGCGACGACCCTGGGCGCCGACGGGATCCTGGACGCCTCCCGGGGCCTGCGGCTGGCCGACGGCACCGTGATCGCCTCCGCCGGCGACCTGGCCGCCGCCGGGGCGTGGGTGCCCGGCTCGGCGGGCGGGTCGTACTGGTATTCCGGCAACGTGGGGATCGGGACGGCCGATCCCTCGGCGCGGCTGGATGTCTCCGGCGACGCGCGGGTGAGCGGCTCGATCTCCTCGGGCTCCGGGCAGATCAATCTGGGGACCGGCGGGGTCTCGCTGACCGCGGCCCGCTGGGGCGCGCTGGATTCGGGCCTGCAGCTCGGCGGGGAGGCCCGGACCCTCTCGGCCAGCGGGTACGCCTCGATCCGGGGCATGGTCGAGGACGCCTCCGGCAACCGGTACGCCTACGGGGCCTTCGCCGGCACCATGGACCTTGGCGGCGGGACGGTGCTCTCCTCGGCGACCACGCAGAACGACCGGGCGGGCTTCGTGCTGAAGCTCGACCCGCTCGGCTACCTGCTCTGGGCCAAGGCGTTCCCCCTGGTCAATCATTCGGCCAACGGCCAGCAGAACGAGATGCTGGTGGAGATCGCCGCGGGCAGGGTCGATGGGTCCGGCAACCTGGTGCTGGGCGGCACCTTCCGGGCCCAGGCGAATTTCGCCGGGGTGAACAAGACCCCCCAGGGCGCCGGCGACGCCTTCGCGGTGTGCCTCAAGCCCGACGGGAGCCGGCTGTGGTTTTGGCAGTGGAGCGGCGGGGGCACGGCGGCCGACGGGGTCTCGGACCTGGCGCTGGCGCCGGGCGGGACCAACCTCTGGGTCGGGGGCACCTGGGCAAAGTCGGGCGGATCGGACACCGACGGGATGGTGCGCCGGATAAAGGCCTCCGACGGCAACACCATCACCAACTGGACGCTGGCTGGCAACCCCGGGGACACCAACGCGGCCGACGTGGCCAGCTCGGTGAGCCGGGTCTGCACCGCGAGCAACGACGTTGCGGTCGCCTGGGAGGCCGGCTCGGCCCGGTCGGTCCGCAGGCTCGGCGGGACGCCGTGGTGGTGCGCGACGGATTCGGGCTTCCGCAAGCTGTTGCCCGGCCCCGACGGGGCGGTCATCGAGTACGGCGACGGGACAGACGGCCGGGGCCGCATCATCCAGAGGGCGGCGGGCACCGGCGAGGAGCAGTGGGCCTACGGGGGTTATTACGATGAGTGGTGGGATGAGTACGGCGGCGGCTGGGAGGAGCGGACGCTGGGCGATGTGGTTGGCGACGGGGCCGGCCACGCGATCTGTGTGGCCTCCTACGTCGGCTATTACTATGACTATTACGGGGGGTATGACTACGGCTACCAGCAGCTGGTGCGGCTGGATTCCGGCGGCAACGGCACGGTGCTCTGGGGTCCCCCCTCCTCGTCTTGCCGGCTGGCCCTCGACGGGTCCGGGAACCTGCACCTGGTCAACGGGAACCAGCACGTCCGGTTTCAGGGGATCAGCGGCACCGTGGCCCTCAACGAGACGATCGCCACCGGCGCCGGGTCGCTGGTGGACCTGGTCTCCACAGAGGAGGCCCTCACGCTCGCGTACAACGGGCCGCCGCCCTCGATCGTCCAGAACTGCCCGTGGGAGACGACGCTGGCGGTCGACGGCTACCTCTCGGCCGGCTCCGGGCTGCGGCTGGCCGACGGCACGATGCTGGGAAGCGCGGGCGACGTCGTCGCCCTGGGGCCGGTCCAGTTCGGCGCGGGCGGGGCCGCGTACTACTCGGGGGGGAATTTCGGGATCGGGACCACCAGCCCGACCCACGGCCTAGAGGTCGCCGGCGACGCCCTGATCGGCGGGGCGGTCGTGCTCGGGGACGACCTGACGGTCGTTGGGAGCCTGCGGGCACAGGGCGCCGGGGCGCTGGGGGTGGCATCCTCGCTGGCGGTCGATGGCGACATCACCGCGGGCGGCGTCTACCGGGCCGGCAGCAACACCGTGCAGATCACCGACGCCGACGGGCGGCTGCGGCCCGAGGCCATGGCCAGGCGCGCGCCGGGCGACATCCCGATGGGCGCCTTCACCAACGGCCCGGCCCAGTAGTTCCCCCCGAGAAGCACGACCGACACCATGGCGACATCACCACAGCGACCGGCGGACGGGCGGGGGGGCCGCGCCGCCCCCCTGGCCATGCTGGCCCTTCCGCTGGTCGGCTCCGCCTGCCTGCTGCTGGTCGCCTCGCTGCGAGCAGGGGTGCCGGACTGGTGGCTGGAGCGCGGCCTGATCTCGACCAACGCGCCGGTGGCGACCAACGACTTCGCGGCGGCCAACCTGGGCCAGCTCAAGCACGCCGCGAGCCTGGCGGCCGAGGAGCTGGAGGCGAACCTGCCCGGCGGCGCGGGCAGCAACATCCTGGACATGGTGGCCGCGTGGACCAACGCCACCGGGGCCGACGATTTCGCGGCGGCCAACCTGGGCCAGCTCAAGGCGACCGCGAAACCCTTCTACGACCGCATCATCGCCTCCGGGGGCTGGACCAACGGCTACCCGTGGACAACCAACACGGTCGCCGACGACGCGGACTTCGCGGCCGCCACCATCGGCCAGCTCAAGTTCGCCTTCGCGTTCGAGGCCCTCTCGGGCGGAGACCCGGACGACGCCGACGCCGACGGGATGGCCGACGCGTGGGAGCGGGCGCTGGCGGACTCCGACCCGGACGACGGGATCGCCGGGATCGCCGACGTGCTGCCGGGGGACGATTTCGACGGCAACGGGATCTCCAACCTGACCGAGTACCGGCTCTCGCTGGGGCTGGGGGTCCGCTGGGCCCTGGACGAGACCTTCGGCACGTCGGCTGCCGACTCCTCGGGCAACGGGAACGCTGGGGCGCTGGTCAACGGCCCGCTCTGGACCAACGGGGTCGACGGCGGGTCGGTGGCCTTCGACGGGGCCGACGACGCGGTGGTGGCCGCCCACGCGGCGAGCCTCAACCCCACCGGCGCGGTAACGCTGAGCTGCTGGATCAGGGTGGAGGATATCCCGTCGGGCTACTCGGCGATCGCCGGTATGGCCAGCACCCACATGCTCCACCTCGACGAGCGCTCGGGCACGACCTATCGGATCGACCCGCTGGTCTGGATCGGCGGCACCCACGCCTACTGGCCCTCCGCGGCGGCGACCGACCTGGTCTACGGCGCGTGGTACCACGTGGCCGGGGTCTACGACGGCGCCGAGATCCGCGCCTACGTGGACGGGGCACAGGTGGGCGCCCAGGCCCGCTCGGGCGCCATCGACGAGACATCGGCAGACTTCGCGGTCGGCCACGACAACCGGTATGGGTCCGGCGAGCGGCACTTCCAGGGCGCGGTCGACGACATGCGAGTCTACGGCCGCGCGCTCTCGGCCGAGGAGATCGCGGCGCTGGCGAGCCCGCCGCCGCCGATCCCGACCCGGGGGCTGCTGCTCTGGCTCAGGCCGGGGGAGGGGGTCACCACCAACGCGGCGGGCGCCATCAGCGGCTGGGAGGACGCCTCCGCGGCGGGCAACGACGCCGCGCAGGGGGTCGAGGGACTGATGCCGGTGCTCTCCACCAATGGGGCGACCTACCCGCCGGCCGAGTTCGACGGTGCCGACGACTTCCTGGCGCTCGGGCCAGCCTCGGCGGATTTCGCCGAGGGCTTCGACGCCTTCGCGGTGGCGTGGCCGACCGGGGACGGGGCGACGCGGCCCATCATCGAGCTGGGCGACGGCCCGTCGGGCGACCGGCTGGCCTTCGGCCAGGACCAGAGCACCAACGCGCTGGCCTACGGGGTCGTGCTGGCCTCCGGCGCCACCGGGCTGGTGTCCGCGTCCCTGCCGGTCTTCGACGACCGGCTCCAGCTCCTGGAGGCCGAGCAGTCGGCCTCCGGCGCGGTGAGGCTGCGCCAGAGCACCGTGGTGGTGGCCTCGACCAACGCGGTCCCGGTGCCCGCCGCCGGCCCCATGGCGACCAACTGGATCGGGGCCGGGACGGCCGAGGGCTCCACCAACTACGCCGGCGGGCTCACCGAGCTGATCGTCTACAACCGGCGGCTCAACGCCGCGGAGCGCGACCGGGTGCAGCGCTACCTGCGGGACCGCCACAGCCCAGGGGACTCCGACTGGGACGGGATCCCGGACGGCTTGGACCCCTCCCCGTACAGCTGGGACGGGGACGCCAACGGGACGCCGGATTTCCAGGAGGAGGTCGAGGACACCGCCGGGGTCATCGGGCTGGTGGTCTACACGCCGATGGAGAGATGAGGTCGCGATCCGAGATGAGCAGGAGGAGTTTATCGATGTGGGGCTGGCCGCGGTGGCGGGCGCTGGGTCTGATTTTTTGCGCCATCGGCTTGGCGTCTGGGCCCGCCGGGCGGCTCGGGGCCTCCGGCTGCGGGTCGGGCTCATGTGGCGACGGAGTGGAGATCCACATCACGGCCTCCGATGACATTGAGGAGTTCGGGCATTTTATTGAGGCGCCGGTTACCATCTCGGGAGACCTGAGCGGCGTCCTCCAGCAGGGAAACGAACAGGGGGTGTATTTCGCGCATGTCTTAGCCGAACCGACCGTCTGCGCCGGTGCGCCAACCGAGATAACCGCGTCCAACTTCAGGTTTTTGTACATAGGTGTCCCCGAGTGCTACACGCTGATCGTGGATCGCGAAGATGGTGAGCCTTACAGGTATTGGGAGGAGGACGACCTCGCCTTCGATCACTCCGTTTCGTTCTATTCCGTGTGGAACAACGGAGAGAACCCGCAGGACGTGACGCTGTCCCTGAAAGTCGTTCCCCGGGCATTTGTCGAGAAGGGCCGACGTTGGAAGTCCGAGTGCGACAAGATGGGTGGCTCGGGTTCCGGCGGAGGGTCTGGGTCGGGTCCGGGGGGAACGGGGGGCGGAACCGCCGGGACATCGGCACCGACCGGTTTCTTGGGGCCGGGGACGACCAATCAGGCCGGCTCGATCAGTTATTTCAAGGGCGCCATCCCGATTGGGGAGGATCAGCCGGGCGAGCCGCTGGGGGATATCCATTGGAGGGTGGCGGATCTGGGGGCGACGTCCTACACGCCGACCCTCCTGACCGTCGCGGCCGACGACACCGTGCACGTGGAACCCGACGGCAATGGCGCGCCCAGGCAGGTGCAGTCGCCCGCGGGGCTCGCCGACGTGGTGACCACCGGCGCGGATGCTTTCGAGATCCGTTTTTACACGCCGGAGAACGTCGACACCAACGGGACCCTGCACGTGCCGACGGGCCCTGCACTGGCCACCTGGCGGTTCGACGACCCGGGCCTGTCCGGTGGGACCAACGCGCTCAGGATCACGCGAATCGAGGGCGGGGCCATCGACGTGAGCGACATCGCCGAGATCCCGGGGGGCTGGCTGGTCAGGACGCTGGGGACCAGCACCAACGAGGGCAACTACCTCCGGAGGGAAACGCGGGTCTCGGGGTGGGAGACCCCCGGCGGGGTGAGCAACCTCGTCGAGAGGATCCTGGTTGAGGACCTTCGCACATCGCCGCCGGCGACCAACTCCCACCTGATGCGCGCCTACCGGGACTTCGCCTGGGGGAGGGCCAAGGTGTCCGAGGCCCAGATGCTGGCGGGGGGCACGGCGAGCAACGTGACCGGCTACGCGTATTACACCGACACCGGCAACCCCGGCTACGGCCAGCTGCTCTCGGTCCAGTACCCGGATGGCCGATGGACCAAGTACGTCTATGGCGGGGTGGGCCTGGCGACCACCAACGAGACCTGGGAGCCCTGGCTGGACGTGTCGCTGGCGCAGGCCAACGCCTCCAACTGCCGGAGGACCATCACCTCGTGCGACGGGAGCGGCAGGGTCGCGAGGCGCGAGGTCCTCGTGGAGGGACAGACCGTCGAATTGACCGTTTACCCGACGCCTGGGCTGTCGGGTGAGGTGGAGACACAAGAGGAACACCGGTACACCTCCAGCGGCGCCTCTCTGGTGACGACCACCAAGAAGTACGCCACCGGCGGCTTCGGCGGCCGGCTCCAGTCGGTGGCGCACCCCGACGGCCGGATGGAGAGCCACGCCTACGAGACCAACGCCGAGGGGGTAGTGATCGCCGAGATCGTCACCAACGGCACGACCGCCTCGCCGTCGGGCGTCGCGGGCCTGAGCACCCTGGAGCGCAGCGAGTTCGCGACCGACGGGCGCCTGCTGGTCCGGGAGACCTACGCGCTCTCGGCGTCGGGGTTCGACACCGACACCCCGATCGAGACCGAGGAGCACCTGTACGATTCCGAGGGGGTCGAGACCAATGTATTCCGCAACGGCCGGTCGGTCTTCGCGCCCGAGAGCTGGGTGGCGGGCCGGCTGCTGTCGGTCACCGACGAAATGGGCATCACCACGACCTACGGGTACGATGACTTCGGGAGGCGGTACATGGAGACCCGCGGCGGGGTCACGACCACCAACGCGTACGACCTGGAGGGCCGCGTGGTCGCCACGGTCCGGTACGGCGGCGGCCTGGCGCTGGCATCGACCCGCGGCTACGACGCCTCCGGGGAGGTGGCCTGGGAGATCGACGAGCGGGGGCTGACGACGGGATACGCGCGCGGCACCTCCCAGGGCGGCGGCCGGATCGAGACGGTCACCCTGCCCTCGGGCGGGACCCGCGTGACGGAGTATTTCCGGGACGGGCAGGTCAAGAGCGTGTCGGGCGCCGGCGTCGTGGCGGAGCAGCATGCCTATGAGGTCACTTCCGGCGGCCTCCGCGTCGAGACGGTCACCACCGGGCCGGGGACGTCGCGCTACAGGACCACGGTGAGCGACTGGGCCGGGCGCGTTGTGCAGGAGAAGCGCCCCGGATGGGGCGGGGAGCTGACGACCACCTATGGCTACGAGTCCAGCACCGGGAGGCTGATCACGCGCCAGGATCCGGGCCTGGCGACCCGGCACTTCCTCTATGACGCCGCCGGGCAGCCCGTCGGCGAGGGGTTGGACCTGGACGGCGGCGGGCTGGATCTGGACGGCAGCGACCGGATCACCGAGATGCCCCAGACCTACCAGAAGATCGGGGACGATTGGTACCGCGTGACGGAGACCATCGGATACCTGACCGACGACGACGATACCCCCACGACCCTCTCCGAGACGCGCGAGCAGCTAGGGGACCTGGGGCCCACCACCCTATCCCACACGGTCCGGCTAGACGCCTTCGGGGCGGCCACCGACACGACCGTCACCTTCAACCCGGCCACCGGCGAAGTGACCAGCACCGTCGACTCGCCCGCCTCAGACCTGGATGCCGTGACGGTCAGCCTCGGCGGGCGGGTTTTGTCGCAGACAAGCCACACGGTCGCCAATGCGGTGGAATATGGCTACGATGGCCTCGGGCGCATCCAGACGGTGACCGACGCGCAGGACGAGACAACGACATACACCTACTATCCCTCCAACGGCCAGCTCTACACCGTCACCGATCCGACAGACCGGACCACCACCTACAGCTACTACGGGGACGGGCAGACGGGTGCCGGGCAGGTCAGCGCGGTCCAGAACCCCGACCAGACCACGCGGACGTTCTCTTACGACCTTATGGGGCGGGTGAGGGAAGAGGGCGGCAGCGCGGCCTACCGGGTCGCCTACGACTATGACGACTATGGCCAGATGTACCGGATGGGCACCTACCGGGACGCCGGAGGTTCCCCGGACTACACCGTCTGGGACTACCACGAGGCGACGGGCCTCCTGTCGGCAAAGGGCTACGCGGACAGCAGCGAGACCTCGTACACCTACAACGACCTCGGGCAGGTGGCGGTGAGGACCTGGGCCAGGGGCGTCACGGCGACCTACGGGTACAATTCCGCCGGGGACCTGGATTCGATCACCTATTCCGACGGGACGCCCGGGGTGACGAACACCATCGACCGCGCGGGACGGCGGGTGGGGATCGAGGACGCGGCCGGCACCCACGCGCTCTCCTACCTTGCCGACGGCACCCTTTCGGGCGACAGCGTGTCGGGGACCGGCCCGCTGGCCGGGATGTCGGTCTCCGGGACCTTCGTGGGCGGGCGGAGGACCGAGCTGGCGGCGCTCAACGGCGCGGCCACCCTGGCCTGGACCGGCTACGGCCACGACAGCCGGGGGCGGCTCCAGTACGTCTTTGCCGACAGCACGTCGGACCGCGCCGATCTGGCGTATCAGAACAATGGCGACAGGCCCCAGCAGGTGGCATATTACGCGGGCGGCCAACAGAAGATGACCCGGACCTACAGCCACGACGATGCCGGGCGGGTGACAGGCGTCCAGAACGGGAGCCTGAGCGGCCACGCCTATGGGCTGGACGCGGGCGGGCGCAGGATCTCGGCCTCCCGCCAGGACGGCTCCTCCTGGGCCTACGGGTACAACGCGCGGGGCGAGGTGGTGGCCGGGACCAATTTCCTATCCGGCGGCGGGGCCATGCCCGGCGGGATCTTCGGCTACGGGTTCGACGACATCGGCAACCGGACCGCCGCGGTGCGGGGCGGGGAACCGTCGGGCGGCGGCACGGTGGCCGAGACCTACGGGGTCGCCAACGAGTTGAACCAGATCACCAACCGCACCAATTCCGGGGCCTCGTGGGTGGTTGGCGAGGCGCTGTCCGGCGCCACGGTGAAGGTGAACGGACAGGCCGCCGGGCGGGTCGGGGGCCTCTTCTGGAAGCGGGTCGACGCGGCCAACGGGTCCGGGCCCGTCGTGCAGGAGATCGAGACGGCCGCGAGGTTGGCCGGAGGCGGCGGGGACGGCAAGACGCTGGTGGCCCGCGACACCGGGACCCTCCGGGTCCCGCGGGCGACCGAGGCGATCGGATATGACCCCGACGGCAACATGGTCACCAACGGCCTCTGGACCCTCGAGTGGGACGCGGAGAACCGGCTGCGCGCGATCCAGAGCCGGGAGGAGATCCCGACGGAGCACAGGCTCCGGCTGGAGTTCGACTACGACGCCCAGTGGCGCAGGATCGCCAAGCGGGTGTACGCATGGGAGGGGAGCGGCTACGCCTCGACGCCGCAGACCTATATCCGCTTCCTCTACGACGGCTGGAATCTGGTGGCCGAGGTAGATGGCTCCGGCGACCCGATCCGCACCTACCACTGGGGTTTGGATCTCTCCGGCACCATGGAGGGGGCCGGCGGGGTCGGGGGCCTCCTGTTCACCCGGCACCATGGCGCGGGTGGGCCCAAGACCTACTACACGCTCTACGATGGCAACGGGAACGTCACCGGCCTGATGGACCCCGCCACCGGAACGGCCGCCGCGCGCTACGAGTATGGGCCCTTTGGCGAGCCAATGCGAGCCACCGGGCCGGTCGCCGCCGCCAACCCGGTGGGGTTTTCCTCGAAGTACACCGATGAAGAAACGGGACTGGTCTATTTCGGGTACCGGTACTACGCTCCTGCGATGGGGAGGTGGATCAGCCGGGATCCGTTGGGCGACGAGGCTCTTCTTAGATCGCTCACCAAGGGAGCAAGTTGGACGATGCGGAGAGCGTTGTGGAGCGAATCTCTTCGGCCCGCTTGCTTGTTTACATCTAACAACCCGCTAAACACGATCGACGTCTTTGGGCTCATCTGTGGAATCAAGGTGCATCGAAAGGATGTCAAAAAGTCAGAATCAGAATTTGATGTGGGACACGAATGGATTGAGTATTCCGGAACAACAGCGGGGTTTTGGCCAGACAGAGACGTGGGGCCATTCCAAAGTGTTCCCGGCGAGGTTATTTCTCCCGACCCTATCCCCAGTCTTGGAGGAGTTTCTGATAGAACATGGGAAACCGATTATGCCGTAAAATTAGTAACTTGGCCGAAACTCGAATACGGAATAGGCGAAGGGAAATTAAATGTGTGTGCGAAATGCCACGAAATCTCGGATTGCATTAAACAGGCATTCAGTTCGCTCTCTGGATCAACTTATTGTATGCCATTTCGGGATTGTCGTGCTCGTGCAGGTCAGGTTCTAAAGAGCTGTGGATTAAGACGAAAGTAGGGTCTGTGAGAGGCATTGTAGCATTTGCGCTTCTGATGGCTCTGCTTGGTTGTGTTAGATCTAGGGCACTAGTGCGGCAGAAGGTGTCTGACAGTGTTTTGAGCGACACGACCATGCAAGTTTCTGTTCCTCCAACAAGAGACAGCAAGGTGTTGATCATCTACGGAACAAGAAATGAACTACCGGACGATTGGAGCGCTACGTTGACGTTCAAGACATCCGGGAGGACAATCTCAAAGCATACGCGACGAGAGGAGCTTCTGGAAGTAAATTATCTCCAGGCAATTGGCTTGAGAGCCTATCTGATAAATAATTTGGGCTTCCCTGTCTTGGCGGGAATGAAAACAGATGTCGAACTGCAATTTAAGTCTCCCCATCGATTAGAAGGTTTATCTCTTTGGGTTGTTTTTTTGCGACAGTGATTATCGTCGCCCGGTTCGGGGCAATGCGGGTGGCGGGAGTAGCGGCAACAGCCGCCGTAAGTCATTTGTTCTGGCGTGGCGGATATGCGTTGAGCGGCGTCAAGAATCTTGGGCGAGGGGCGGTGTGTGGTTTGACGAAGGGCGGCGGCGTAACCAGAAGCTTTCTCATGGATAGGAAGGGTGCGGGCGGGCTTTTGAGGATACTGGCAATGCTGGGGTGCTGGAGTGTCGCGTGCCTCAAAGGCGAGACATGGGTCGAGGCGGACCTCGGACGCGACGCAGGGCCGCCGCCGGGCTGGCGCGAGGAGGTGCGGGACGGGACAATCTGGGAGGGGACGGTGGACGCTGTGGCGTGGCGGTTGGGGAAGGAGCATGCCGGGCGGCTGATTTGGTTATACGAAGGCATTCCGCCGGTCTCAGGTGACGCGTACGTCGAGTTGCGCGCGCGAGTGCGCGGTCCCCGCGCTGGCGCCGTGGCGTTCGATCTGGTGGAAGAGGGCGTGAAGGCGCGCGCGCTGTGGCGCGGCGCGTGCGACGGGACGGGCGATTGGGAGGAGATGTTCTCCATCGGGAAGATCGCTGGCAGGGGCAAGCCGTTGGCGCTGCGGATGGCGCTGACGGGGCCGGGATCGGTGGCGGTGGACCGGGTGTCGCTGCGACGGCTGAGCCGTGAGGAGGCGGACGCGGAACTGGCGACGCGGTTCCCTGATGGCGGACCGGCGAATCTGTTCGGGCAGTCCAGTTTCCCGCTGGGGATGCCGTCCGATTGGCGGCTGGCCGGCGCGTATTCGCTGGGTGACGCCGTGCGGGTGTCATCCGATCTGACGGCTGGTGGGCCATCGGGCGGCGAGGCGCTGAAGGTCGAGGCCGCGGATGGCGTGGCGCTGCTGACGGTCGCGTTCGCGCCGGTGAGGCCGCTGGTGCCGCATTCGGCCGGGTTTTCCGCCCGGGGATCGGGGAGGTGGAATTGCATTTTGGAGGCCGGTGGCAAGGCGGTGGATGGCGCGAGCGCCGCCGTGGATCTGGGCGACGCAGGGGAGGGCGCCGGTTGGCAAACCGTGTCAGTGTCCTTCCTGCCTGACGTGGGCGACGGGCCATATCGGCTGCGGATCGAGGGCTCGGGCGAGCTGTGGATCGACGGGCTGCGGGCGGGGCCGGAGTCGCGGGCCAAGGAGCCACCATCGGCGTGGCCACCGGAGGTGGCGCTGGGATTGGCACCCGGCGACGCGGCGGAGGCTGGCATCGGATTCACCGACGAGCCGGCGGAGGTCCGCTACGCGGCGACCTGTGGGGTAACGGGCGCGGTGCTGCGCGTGGAGGCCGAGGCCCCAGGGGGCGAGAAGAGGCCGCTGCTGGATCTGGATCTCGGCAACGGGGGAGGGCGCGAGGGCGCGGTCCGGTACGACCGATTCGGGCGACAGGCGCGTGGGGTCTTCCGCGTGAGCGCCTGGATCGAGGGGCGCGGCGAGGGCGGTGCGGTGCGGCGCTTGGGACAAGTCTCTACCATCCAGGTTTGCCGCGTAGACCGACCGGTCGGCTGGGGACGGGCGATGCCCGGCTCGCGCTTCGGCGCTATGGTGCCGCCCCTGCGGCAATCGGTGCTAGGAGCCAAGGCGGCGGGGGTCAATTGGGCTTCGGCCTCCCCGGAGACGACCGGCTGGTTCTGGGCGGAGCCGGATCGGGGGAAGTTGGCTTTCCGCGACACGGAGGTGGGGCGCTACTTCGACGGGAAGCTGGAGGTGCTGGGCCTTCTGGGCTCGACCCCGCTCTGGGCGGCGTCCGGCGGTCCCGATGGCGGGCAGCCCTGGATGCGACCGGGAGACGAGGAAGCCTGGGGCCACTACGTGGGCGAGGCGGTGGGACATTTCCGCGGGGAGGTCCGGGCCTGGCGGGTGTGGCCCGATCCCGGATCGGCCCGGTACTTCGCATCGAGGGTCTCGGCCGCGGGTCCCCGTGGCCGACCTCGCTACGAGGCCGGTGGCGACGCCCCGGCGCGTTACGCGGCGCTGCTGAAGGCCGCCAATTCCGCCGCGGGATCGGCCGATCCCTCGGCCCGGCTGGGCGGCTTCGGTTCCTCGAACCGCCGCTCGGGGCCGGAGCTGATGATGGCCTCGTTCCGCTTGGGCGAGGCGGCCCCCGGCCTCGCGGGCTCGGACTGGAGCCTCAAGGTGCTGATGGGCGGCGGGCTGGAGGCCAGCGATTTCTTCTGCTACCATCACCTCGGGGACTTTGCGCGGGGCGCGAGGGACAGGGGCGTGGCCGACCTGGACCCGGTGGCGGCAGGGCTGGCGGAGGCGCTGCGCCCGCTGCGCCGGTACCACCCGGACCGGCCCATGCCGGTGTGGCTGTTCGACGGGTCCGATCCGTCGGCGCCCGGCAGGCCATCCGCCGCGCTCGCCCTGAGGTCACTCGAGAACCGGGTCGAGAGGTTCTTCCTCCGCTGGCCGGCGGGCGACGCGCCCGCCGGGGCGACCGCGGGCCAGGAGATCGCCGAGATCTCGGCGATGGCGCGGCGGCTGGAGGGCAAGCGGTTCGTGGAGCGGTTCCGGCTGGCGCACGAGGTGTGGGCCGACATCTTCGAGGGCGATGGCCGGTGGGTGGCGGTCGTGGAGGCCGAGCGGCCGCGGTCCGATGGCTCGGGCTGGCGGCTGCCGTGGTTCTGGTTCGTGTCCCGGTGCGACCAACTGGGCAACCGGATGCCGTGGGGCGGGACCTGGGATGGCTCGCGGGCCTATCTGGAGATCGGCCAGATGTGGCGCAACCTGCCGGGGCTGCTGCGCAAGAGGAGCGGGAGGCTTGAGGCGGTCGGGCCGGGGCGGTAGAACGCCGGGCAGGGAATTCGGCAGCCGATGGCAGCAGAGACACAGAGAACGTCCGGCCGACGGGCAGAGGACCGCGGCATCCTGTTGGCCTGGGCCTGTGGCGTTGCGCTCACCCTGGCGGCCTGCGGGCCCGGCCCGGCGGGCCGGATCGAGTGGGAGTGGACCCGGCAGGAGGTTCGGGTGGCGCCGGGCGCCGGCTCGACCGAGGTGAAGTTCCGCTTCCGCAACGCGGGCGACCGCGCCGTCGCGCTGCTGCGTATCGACGCGGACTGCCGCTGCACGGTGGCCGGAGGGAGGCTGCGGGTCTACGAGCCCGGCGAGGACGGGGAGCTGCCGATCCAGATCCACTTCGGCTCCGACTGGGGGCGGCACCGCAAGCGCATCCGGGTGCAGACCGACGAGCCCGGCGGGCCGTGGCACCTGCTGGAGGTCGACGGGCGGGTGGGCGACCCGCTGGCGGTGAGGCCGCAGTTCGTCTGGTGGGCCGTGGGCGCGGCGCCCGAGCCCCGGACGGTCGAGATCGCCGAGGACGGCGGGGCCGCGCTGGAGCTGGATGGCGTCAGGAGCGGCGACCCGCGCATCGCGGTGGCCCACGAGTCCCTCGACGGGGGGCGGCGCCACCGGCTGACCCTGACGCCGGCCAGCACCGGCGAGCCGTTCGGCACGGCGGTCGAGTTTCAGGTGCGGGGCGGGAAGATCGGGCGGGCCTCGCGCCGCGTCCAGGCCGCGGTCAAATGATCGGCTCGTCCAGGGACGCGCGCGGTGCCGCCCTGCTGGCGGCGCTGGCCGTGCTGCCCGCCATCGGGTCTTGGTGGTCGGTCCACGACGAGCCGGAGTTCGGGCTGGCGGTCGCGCCGGTCCAGTGGTTGGGCGCCGATGAGCTTGCGGCGCCTGGGTCGGGAGGGGTCCTGTGGCTGGACGTGCGGGAGGCGGAGGCGTTCGCGGCCGGGCATCTGCCGGGTGCCCTCATGGTGGGCGCGATGGGGCAGGACGAGATCGCCGCCGCCATCGCGGCGGCGTGGCGACCGGGCACGCGTGCGGTGGCCTACGGCGAGCCGGGCGAGCGGACGCGGCCCAGGCGCCTGGCGGCCCGGCTGACCCGGGATCTGGGCATCGGGCCGGTGGCCGTCCTGCGGGGAGATTGGAGAAGGATTGGGGACCGCGCGTCAGGGGGGCGACCGTGAAGATCGTGGCCATGCCCAGCCGCCTGCTGCTGACCGGGGCCTTCCTGTGGGCCGGGATCGCCAAGGCGCGCGACCCGGTCGGCTTCCTCTGGGAGATCGAGGGCTATGGGCTGGCGTGGGGCGGCGCGGCGGCGGCCCTGGCCCTCTACCTGCCGTGGCTCGAGATCCTCGCCGGGGGCGCGCTGCTGGTCCGCCGCCATCACCGCGGTGCCCTCATCGTCCTTTCCGCCCTGCTGGGGGTTTTCCTCGTCGCCCTGGTGCAGGCCTGGGGGCGGGGACTGGACGTCCGGTGCGGGTGCTTCGGCGGTTCGGGCGCAACCGGGCAGTACGCCTGGTGGATCGGGCGGGACCTGGCGCTGCTGGGGGCGTGCGTTCTTTCTTGGCGCGTGACTTGAGCGGTGTCTTTGGCCGGAGGGCGTTGTTCTCGGCCTGCCGCCTTTGTGTCCAGCGATTCCAGAGTTGCATCAGAAGTGGATTGCTGCAGCGCGTGGCAATTTCCTGAGAGAGTTCATACAGTTTAGCTGTTACCGACTTTTTTCCCATCGTGTGCGCCAAGCGAAGCTTGGTGCCTCTT
>CAZYWZ010000089.1:0-27935 GCA_964651705.1 uncultured Verrucomicrobiales bacterium | reverse complement strand
CGCACCAACACCGCATTTTGCTTCATGAGTGTCAATCTACAGCCGGACGGGACAGCCTATCCCCCGCCGAAGGGCGAAGGCCCTTCGCTACTAGATGGTTACAGCGAATTTTCGAGTCAGCGCTTGCCCACACAGAAGAGCTTCGAATTGGTCCTAATAAAGATCTGTCCCTGGGCGACGGCCACCGTCGAACGCGTGTTGTCATCGCCGTCCTCGCCCATGGGGATCACCTCGCGCACCTTGCCGTCGTCCGCATCCACCACGACCACCTCCCCCGCGAAATTCATGAGGAAGATGCGCCCGTCGGCGCCTGTGGGAGACGCCTCGTACTTTGCGCGGCCCGGCGTGGGCACGAGCCACTTGGCCTTGCCCGTGGCGGGATCGACGCGCGCGAGGGTCTTGCGCAGATCACTCAGGACGAAGAAGTCACCCTGATAGAACAGGGGCGTGGGGACATCGGTCGTGAGGTCGGGCTGGCCCTGGGATGTCCAGGCGAGCGCGTCGTCGGAGAGCGTGCCCTTGCCATCGGCCTTGACGGCGAAGATCGGCTCGCGTTTGGGGGCGCAGGCGAGGATGACACCCTTCCCTGCGACCGGCGACGGCACGAGCCGCCAGTGCTCGATCCGCTTGGGATTCCAGGTGCCCCAGCGCCAGAGTTCATCGCCGTTCGTGGGGTCATGACCCGTCAGGCAATCGCCTCCCACCACGAGCAATTCTTCCCGTCCCGAGGGACTCTTGTAGGGGACCGGCGAGGTGAAGGCCTCGCGCGACTCTGCCACCGCCTCCGACGGGCGAACGTGCCGCCACAGATCCTTGCCCGTCTTCGGGTCCACCGCGAGAATGTACGAATCGATCGGGCCGTCCGCCCGCCCCCTCCCCTGCACCGGGACGTCCCGCTGCAAGACCTGATAGTACAAGCGCCCGCCGTGCAATAAAGGGCTTGCCGCAAAGGTCCACCCGAAAGCGAACTCGCCGAAGTCCTTCGCCAGGTCCCTGGACCAGAGTTCCCGGCCTCCAAAATCGAAGGCGGCCGTCCTGCCATTCCCGTAGAAGAAGACCACCAGTTGCCCGTCGGTGACCGGCGATGGCGAGGCGTAATTGCTCTTTGCGTCGCGGCTAATCCCTCCCGCGATCGTCTTCCGCCAGCGCTCCCGCCCCGTCCGGCGATCGATGGCGATCGCCAGCAGCGCGTCCTTCTCCGAATCGACCGCCGAGACGAACACCGAATCGCCGCACACGACCGGCGTCGCCGCGCTTGGTCCGGGGAGATCGGCGCGCCACGCCACGTTCTTGGTCTTCGACCACGACGTGGGCAGGCCCTTCTCGGGCGACGAGCCGTTGAATTCCGGCCCCCGCCAGTGCGGCCAGTCCGCCGCGGCCGCCGCCATCCCGGCCCCCAGCAGCGCGATGAGCGCTGCCCCCACCTTCGTTCCCTTCGATCTGCCCGAGTGCCTCACGTCCGCTGACATTGCCCCGGAACGATGCCTTTTCAACCCTCAAGCCGGCCACCACCGGGCAGAGGGATGGCAGCCACGGTCGTTAGACCGTGGACCCGCCCCCCCGGCCCATCTGTCACCAGATGGGCTACACTCGCCCCGCACCCATCTGGCCACAGATGGGCCACGCCTTGGAACACCCACGCACTGGCGACCGTTGCTACGCCCGGCGCTCCAACGCATCCGCGCATCGCCGGGCGAGGTCCGCGAGGCGGGCAAAGTCTCCCGCGCCATCGATGGCCTCGACGAGCCGCCGAAGGCCTCGGGGAACGTGAGCAAGGAAGGCCGTCCGACCTTTCACCAGACCCAGGAATCCATAGGCGCCGAGCGCTTGCATCAGGCGCTGGCATCCGGCGACGTAGGCCATCCGACGGAAATCCTCCGGCCCGCCACGCGCCTGCTCGTAAAGGTCACCGCAGTCCCGCAAGAGATCATCCCGCTCCCCGGCAGACAGCGCCACGTACGGGTCAAACAGCAAGGATGCCAAGTCGTAGTAAGCCGTGCCCACGCGCATCCCCTGAAAATCCACAAAGCCCACCCCCTCGCCATGCACCATGATGTTCTGCGATTGAAAATCGCGGTGGACGAGGGCGCGCGGCGCGGCGAGGAGCATCTCGGTCAATCTCCCGAACTCCGCCGCAACGCTGGCGCGGGCGCCGTCGGCCGCCAGCCCGCAGACCCGTCCCACGAAGTTCTCCAAGAAATACTCGTGTTCCCAATGGTAGAGGCGGGCATCGAAACTGGGCGACAGGGTCAGGCCTCGTGCGGCGGGCTCGTCCGGGTCCCTGCGGTGGAGCGCGGCGATGCCCTCGAGCGCCCGGCCGTAGGGCGCGCGCCGCCCGGGCCATGGTCGCCCCGATAGCCCGCAGAGATCCTTTGTCCCCAGATCTTGCAGCCAGATCAGGCGCAACTCGCGATTTTCGCCGAGGATCCGGGGCACCGGCACCCCGATGCCCGCGAGGTAGCGCCCGATGCCCACGAACAGTCCGTTCTCCTCGCGCTCGTTGCCATACCGCATCAGGATCGCCATCGGCGCACCAGCGCACGCCACCCGATGGAAGCTCCGGTCGGATCCCCCTTTCTCGATGGCCTGAAACTCCAGATCCGACCCATCCGGTATCGAGAGCACCCGGCGGGTCTCTGCCACCACCAGCGGCTCGCTGCCGATCATGCCCGCCCCTCCAGCAGATCCGCCAGCACCGCGCGCAGATCGCTCCCCGGGCGGTCGACGCGCCTGGCATGCAGCCCCGCGCCCTCGGCGGCGGCGCGATCCAGCACCTCTTGGTCGCCGACGTGGAGGCAGTCCGATGGGTGCAGCCCCGCCCGCCCCGCCGCATGCCGAAAGATCTCGGGATGCGGCTTGTCGGCCCCCACCTGACTCGAGATCACCATCACCTCGAACCACCGGTCCAGCCCATGCCCCCGAAAGATATTCGCCAGGCGGCTATCGAAGTTCGAGAGCACGCCCAGCCGAAACCCCCTGCGCCGCAGCCCATCCAAAACTTCTGGCACCTCCGGGAACACCCGCCACGCCGCCGCCGTTCCAAACAACGAGAATAGCCGCCCGAAATAACCCTCGAAGTCCAACGCCGCCGTTCCATCCCCCGGCAGCGCCTCCACGGTTTTCCGGACCATCGTGCGCCACCAGCCCAAGTCGTCGTCCTCCCGGGGGCCGGCAACCGGCTCCCGCAACGGCATCTGCCGCCACGCCGTGGCGAACGCCGCGTCGAACGCCCCGGGCGGCCGCGAGAAACCGAACTCCTCGGCCACGCGGGCGTAGGTGACCCCGACGGGCTCGGCCAGATCGATCAGCGTCCCCGCGGCATCAAAGAAGATGAATTGGATATCACTCGCCATGCCATTTGCCCCGCGGCGGCGCCGCGTTTGTCGCCTCATACGCCGCCACCGTTCCCAGATCCATCCAGAAACCGTCATCCAGCACCGCCGCGCCCAGGCGAGCGCCCTGACGGATCATGTCCAGGAACACCGGGATCACCGAAATCACCTGCCCGGCCGGGATGCGCCGGATGAACTCGGCCCCCACCACATACACGCCGGAGAACAGGTAGGCCGGCCCGCGGGCGCCCCCGATGCGCCCGCAGATGTCCGCGACCCTCCCGCCTTCGCCCAGTTGCACCGACAGGGGGCCCCCCTCGCTGCGGAGCGCCAGGGTCACCTCGTTCCCCTCGCGGAAATGCCTCTCGACCAGCGGGCCGATCGGCAGGTCGGTGACGATGTCCCCATTGTGCACCACGATCGTCTCGCCTCGCACCAGATCCTCGATGTTCCGGATGCCCCCGCCGGTGTCCAATAGCACCGGCTCATGCCGGAGAACGATCGGCACGCCCCCCCACTCCCCGCGCGGAAAGACCTCCCCGTACCTCTCGGGGCGATGGTGCGTGTTGACGATCAGCCGCCGGATCCCCGCATCCCGCAGGCGCTCGAAGGCGTAGCTGATCATCGGCCGCCCCCAGACCGGGAGCAATGGCTTCGGCCAGGATTCCGTCAGAGGCCGGAGCCGGGTGCCCAGGCCCGCCCCCAGCACGAACGCGGTCGTGACTTTCCCGGAATCCGACATTAGCTTTCCCCCCCGGCATCCAAGGGAACACCGCGCATGCTCGAACAACTCTCCGATCGCCTGCAGTCCATATTCAAGAACCTCCGGGGCTTCGGTCGCCTCTCCGAGAGCAACGTCGCCGACGCCTGCCGGGAGATCCGGATGGCGCTACTCGAGGCCGATGTCAACTTCTCCGTGGCCAGAGAATTGGTCGAAAAAGTCCGCTCCCGCGCCCTCGGCCAAGAGGTCCTGACAAGCATCACACCGGGACAACAGATGGTCAAAGTCTTCCAGGACGAGCTCGCGGCCATGCTCGGGGAGCCCGCCCCCCTCGCCTCGGGCTCCCCCCTCCGCATCCTGCTCTGCGGCCTTCAGGGCTCCGGAAAGACAACCACCGCGGCGAAGCTCGCCCTCCACCTCAAGAAACTGGGGCGGCATCCCCTGCTGGTCGCCGCGGATCTCCAGCGGCCCGCCGCGATCCTCCAGCTCCGCCAGCTCGCCGAGCAGGTCGACGTCCCCCTCTTCACCGATCCCGCCACCGATCCCCCCGCCCTGGTCCGGGCCGCCGTTGACCACGCCGCGACTCACTCCCGCAACGTCATCATCGTCGACACCGCCGGGCGCACCAGTGTCGACCAAACCCTCCTCGCCGAGCTCACCGCCATCGACGCGGCCCTCAAGGCCCAGGAGACCCTCTTTGTCGCCGACGCCGCCCTCGGCCAGAAATCCGTCGAGATCGTCAAGTCCTTCGCCTCCTCCGCCCGCCTCACCGGCCTCATCCTGACCCGCCTCGACGGCGATGCCCGCGGCGGCGCCGCCATCTCCATGCGCCATGTCACCGGCCTCCCCATCAAACTCTTGGGCACCGGCGAGAAATTGCCAGACCTTGAGCCGATGGACCCCTCACGCCTCGCCGGCCGGATCCTCGGCATGGGGGACGTCATCGCCCTGGTCGAGCGGGCCCAGGAGGCTGCCTCCCTCGACGATATGCAGCGCCTCGAGGAGCGCTTCCGGAAACGCCAGTTCGACATGGAGGACCTCCTGGCCCAATTCCGCCAGATGCGCCGCCTGGGGCCCATGGAAAATGTGCTTGGCATGCTGCCGGGAGGCATTAAGTTACCGGACTCCCGTCTGGCGGAAACCAGGCTCCGCAGATCGGAGGCCATCATCCTGAGCATGACGCCGCAGGAGCGGCGAAGGCCGGACCTGTTGAACGCGCGCCGCAGGCAGCGGATCGCCCGTGGCAGCGGTTCGACGGTGGCCCAAGTCAACGAGCTGCTGAACCAGTTCGGGGCGATGAAAAAGATGATGCAGAAGCAGGGACCGCTGAAGAAGATGTTGGCCCGGATGGGCAAGGCCTTCTGAGACGGCAGACGAGAAAGAAGAGAGAGACAGACTATGGCAACCGTGATCAGGCTCCGCCGCGAGGGGAAGAAGAACAGGGCCTTTTATCGCATCGTGGCCGCCGACAAGCGCAGCCCGCGCGACGGGCGATTCATCGAATTGCTCGGGACCTACGACCCCCATAAGGAGGGGACGAATTTCAACCTCAAGGGCGACCGGATCGCCTACTGGCTTTCGGTCGGGGCACAGCCGAGCGAGACGGTCCGTAGCATCCTGAAGCGCGCCAAGCGCCTGGAGACCACGGACACGGCGCAATCCGCGGGTTAGCCCCCGCGGGACGCCCCGATCGAGGGCACGAGAGGCAGCCATGCTGGAGTTCATCCGATTCGTGACCGGCCGGCTGGTCGAGCATCCCGAGGCGGTATCCATCCGCCAAGAGGAGACGCCCGAGGGCGTGGAGTTCTTCATTTCCGCCCATCCCGACGATGTCGGTAAGATCATTGGCAAACAGGGGCGCACCATCAGCGCGATCAGGACCCTGACGAATCTTGCCGCCGCCAAATATGGCAAACGGGCCAACGTCGAGGTCGAGCGACCGCCGGGGAGCCCGCCGGACGATCCTTCGGAGGCCCGGGACGAGCCCCCTGCCGCCGCCTGACCGGCCGGCACACGACCGCGGAAGGCCCTCGCGATGAGCCAGCCCGTGGATCCGAGCCCCATGCGAATCGATGTGCTCACGCTGTTCCCCGGCATCGTGTCCGGCGCGCTCGGCGAAAGCATCATGGGACGCGCCCAGAAAGGCGGCCTGCTCGATCTGCGCCTGCACCAGTTGCGCGACTATGCCACCGACAAGCACCGCATCACCGATGACCGCCCCTATGGCGGCGGCCCAGGCATGGTCATGAAGTGCGAGCCGGTCTTCGCCGCCACCGAGGCTATCCTAGGCGAGGCCCTGCCCTCGACCCCGAGGATACTGCTCACCCCCCAGGGCGTGCCCTTTGGCCAAGAAATCGCGCGGCGCCTCGCCACCCTGCCCCGCTTCCTGCTCATCTGCGGGCACTACGAGGGCGTCGACGAGCGCATCCGCGAGGGCCTCGCCACCGAGGAACTCTCGATCGGCGATTACGTCCTGACCAATGGCGCCCTGGCCGCCGCCGTCGTGATCGACGCCGTCGCCCGCCTCATTCCCGGCGTCCTGGGGCACGAGGGTTCCTCGGCGGATGAATCTCATGCCGGCCAAGGCCTCGAGTACCCCCAATACACTCGCCCCGTAGAATTCCGCGGCAGGCGCGTCCCAGAAATCCTCCTCTCCGGCAACCACGCCGCCATCGAGGCTTGGCGCCGCGAACAGTCCCGCCAGCGCACCCTGCAACGCCGGCCCGATATCGCCGCGCGGCTGGCTCAATAATTTCCCCATGCCTCGCCGGCGGGGCACCTCCGGGGCGGAGAATGGTAGGCTGCGCCTTGGCGCACCCTGCCGAAACGACCGTCCTGACACACGGCGCGGGTCCACGGCCTCACGGCCGCGGCTACGTCGCATTTTCGAGTCAGCACCCGCCACGCTTGAAGGAATCGGCCGCCCGCCGTAATGTACTCTCCATGAGGATCGCGCTCTTTGGGTTGGGGCTCATCGGCAGCAGTTGGGCGAGGCACTGGCGCGAGGACGGCCACGACCTTCGCGCGTGGAACCGCACGCCCCGGCCACAGGTGGCGGGCTTCACACCGGACGCGAAGGCCGCGGCCCGCGGCGCGCAAATCGTGGCCATCGTGGTCGCGGATCCCCTCGCGGTCCACGCGGTCCTCTCCCAGATCGAAGACGAACTCCACGATGGGGTGACCGTGGTCCAGCACAGCACCATCGGCACGGCCGACACCCTCGCCTTCGGCCGCCGCATCGCCGCCCGCGGCGCCACCTTCATCGATATGCCATTCACCGGAAGCAAGATCGCCGCGGAGAAACGCGACGTGGTCTTCTACGTGGGGCAGGAGGGTGAGGACGATCTCGACGCCGTGGCCGACGCGTATCGGCCGATCAGCCGCGACATGATCCGCATCGGCGGCGTGGGCGCCGCGACCTCCCTGAAACTCGCGATGAACCTGATCATCGCCAACACGTTCCAGGCGCTGGCGGAGGGCCTCGCCCTCGCCGAGCGCTCTGGCATCAGCCGCGAGGTGTTCTTCCGTGCGCTGGACCAGAACGTCGGCAAGTCTGGCGTCAGCGAGTTGAAGCGCGCCAAGCTCTTCGCGGGCGACTACAGCCCGCACTTCGCGGTGAAGCATATGCACAAGGATATCCGGCTCGCCCTGCGGCTCGCGATGGATCTCGGCCTGGTCATTCCCCAGACCGAGTCGCTCGAAGAGACCTACGCCATCGCCCAAGAGATGGGTTTTGGCGACGAGGATTTTTCCGCCCTGTTCAAGACCCTCGAGGGCGGCGAGCCCGCGTAGCGGCACCTGAGCACCCTTCACGAACATCCCCGCGGTTTAAGGCGGGTGGTGCCGCCTTTAGCGCGTGTCAATATATTCGACGAGTACGCTGGGGCGGAGGCCGAGTGTGGAGTGCGGCGGCAAAGCGAAGCGTCGACGCCGCTTTTTCGTCCGGCGGAGCCGGGATTTTGCGGAGTGTGCGGGTGCCGCGCCGGGTCATTGGCGGAAAACTTCATTCCAGCTGCCGCCTGGCACAGGCGGCCTACAAAATTTGTAGCAGGGCGTCTCTGCGAGATAGCACCGGGGGTGAAAATGTAGGGCGCGAAATCCCTTTCGCGCCACGGGCAACCGGCAGGGCCCTCGTGGCGCGGATGGGAATCCGCGCCCTACAGGCCGATCCCGTGGCCGATTTTCGAGTCAGAACGTCGTCACCAGCACCTTGGCCGATGCGTCGATGGCCCGGACGCGCAAGGGTCCCGCCGTTGTGGGCTGGAGGAAGAGTTCGCCGGGTCCCGCCTCGCGTTCGCCTGCGGCGACGCGCCCTCCCACCGGCACAAAGACATAGGCCCTCTCCCGTCCGCCGTCCCAGATGCGCCCGCCTCCCGGCGCCGCCAGTTGGACGGTGAAATGGGGGCAGCGCACGAGGCATTCCCCATCGGGACGCTGCAGGCCGGGTTCGGTGTCCGCGAAATCGATGCACTCCAGTGATTCGGCCACATGGAGGGCGCGCGGTTTTCCGTCCAATCCCTTCCGGTCCCAGTCGTACACCCGGAAGGTGGTATCAGAATTCTGCTGGATCTCGGCGATCAGATGCCCCGCCCCGATCGCGTGGACCCGGCCCGATGGCAAGAACATGCAGTCCCCCGCCCGGGTCGATATCCGATGAAAGCATTCGGCCACCGTTCCCGACGCGATCGCGGCCTCAAAACTTTCCCGCGTCACCCCGGCACGCAATCCCACGTAAAGCTCCGCCCCCGGCGACGCACCCATGATGTACCACATCTCGGTCTTCGGTTCGCCGCCGAAACGCGCCGCCACGCCGGCCGGCGGATGCACCTGCAGCGATAGCCGATCCGCGGCATCCAACAGCTTCACCAGGATCGGAAAACGCGGCGCCTCGGGTGCCAGCGCCCCAAAAAGGGATTGCCGCTCCTCCCGCCACAGCTCGTTCAGGGACCGGCCCTCCAAGGGCCCATCGCGCACCACGCTCTGGGCCTCCTCCCGGTCAACCAGCTCCCAGGCCTCCCCGATCGGACCCCGCACGGGCAACTCCCGCCCGAGCTCCCCCTCGAGGCGCCTGCCCCCCCAGACACGCTCCTGATAGACCGGGCGGAAAAATAGCGGCCCCATCACCCCGGCCGCGTCACCGCAACGACTGGCAGAATCGGCCAAATCGCCCGAGCGCCTTCTCGATGTTCTCCAGGTCCGTCGCGAAGCTCATCCGCACCGTCCTGTCATTCCCGAACGCCGCCCCGGGGACCAGCGCCACTTTCTCCTTCTCCAGCAACTGCGTGCAGAAGGTCGTCGAGTCCAGCCCGAAGGCCGATATGTCCGCCAGCATGTAGAATGCGCCCTGCGGCTCGACCACCCCGACGGACGGCATGTTCGTCAGCAGCTCGAACATCCGCCGGCGCCGCTCGTCAAACTTCTGCCGCATCTCCTCGACGCATTCCTGCGGCCCCTTGAGGGCCGCGAGAGCCCCCTTCTGCGCAAAAGATGTCGGGTTCGAAGTGCTGTGGCTCTGGATGCTGTCGATGGCCTTGGCGATGGCCTTCGGCGCCGCCAGGTACCCGAGCCTCCAGCCCGTCATGGCGTACGACTTGCTAAACCCGTTGATCACGATCGTGTTCTCCTGGGTCGTGTCGGTGAAGGCGGCGATGCTCGTGTGCTTCGAGTCCCCGTAGATCAGCTTCTCGTAGATCTCGTCGCTCATGACGTAGATCTCCTCCTCGAGGGCGATCTCCGCCAGTTCCACCAGCTCCTTGTCCGAGTACACCGCGCCGGTCGGGTTCGAGGGAGAATTCAGGATCAGCAACTTCGTGCCCGGCGAGATGTTCTCGCGGAGCTGGTCGGGGGTCAGCTTGTAGCCGCTCTCGGCGGTCGTCTCCACGATATAGGGCTCCCCGCCGACGAGCCGCACCATCTCCGGATAGCTCAGCCAATAGGGTGCCGGGATGATCACCTCGTCGCCCTCGTTCAAGAGCGCCAGCATCGTGTTAAAACAGGAGTGCTTCGCCCCGCAGTTCACGATGATCTGGGACGGGTCGTAATCCAAGTCGTTGTCGGCCTTGAGCTTCTCGGCGATGGCCTGCCGGAGTTCGGGGATGCCGGAGGAAGGTGTGTATTTCGTGAAGCCCGCCTCGAGGGCCCCCATGGCGGCGGCCTTGATGTGCTCGGGGGTGTCAAAGTCGGGCTCTCCCGCGGCGAGTCCGATCACGTCCTCGCCAGCCGCCTTGAGCTGCTTCGCCTTCGCGTCGATCGCGAGGGTCTGCGAGGGCGTGATGACTGTCGCTCTATTAGCCGGTTGCATCTCTTTGCCTTTCGTTACCAACCGCCGATGGGCGGGAACGGCAAAGCTAGGTTTGCCACCCACTCCCGTCAACGTAAAAGCCCACTTTAACCCAGATTGCTTTGCGGCTACTCTACCCTCCCATGCCCATCCCGGAAACGGTTCCCCAGGGAATCCCGCAGCGTTTTGTCTTCGCGCTCTCGGGCGGGGTGGATTCCGTCTGCATGCTCGACTGGCTCGTCTCGGCGGGCCGCCGCCCCGTCGTCGCGCATTTCAATCACCGCTGGGCGCGCCGGGAAGACGCCGACGCCCGTTTCTGCGCACGGCTGGCGGATCGCCTCGGCCTGCCCTTCGCGACGGCCATGGCCGCGCCGGACACCCCGCGCACCGAGGAGGCCGCGCGCGATTCCCGATATCGCTTCCTCCGCTCCGTCGCGCGTCGAAGGCGCCTGCAGGTCATCGTCACCGCCCACACCGCCGACGACCAGGCGGAGACGGTGCTACTGCGGTTGCTCCGGGGCGCCGGGTCGCGCGGCCTTGGCGCGATGCGTCCCGAGGTCGACTGGGAGGGGCTCCGGGTCCTTCGCCCATGGCTCGGCGCCAGCCGCGCCGAGATCCTCGCCCGGGCCAAGGGCCGGAGTCTCCGATGGCGCGAGGACCCCTTTAATCGGGACCCAAGGTGGCTGCGCCCCAGGATCAGGCATCGGCTTATGCCCCTCCTCCGCCGAGAATTTGCCCCAGACATCGCCAGGCGCCTCGGCCGCACCGCCACGATCCTGGCCGAGGAAGACCGATGGCTCGATCGAGCCGCCCGCACCGCGCTCGACCAATGCCGGGACAGGAGCCACCCGGATCGCCTCGTCGTCCCCGCCCTCGCCGACCTCCCCCTCTGCCTGGCGCGCCGCGCCCTCCTCCTCTGGTTTTCCGAAAAGGGAATCCCCGACATGGGCTTCTCCGAGGCCGAAAATGCCCTCGCCCTCCTGCGTCCCGAGAGCCCCGCCACACTCAACTTGCCACGCGGCCTTCGCCTGCGTCGCCGCGAGAAACGCCTCTTCCTCGCTCCCCAGCGCACCTCGTCCCGCGCCGCGGGGAGCTGACTCGAAAATTGGGTCGCGATGTAGGCTGCGCCTTGGCGCACGCCGACCGTCGATTCGGCAGCGTGCGCCAAGGCGCAGCCTACCATCTTCCGCCCCGGTGATGCCCCGCCGCACGGGGCATGGAATCTGGTCAGAAACTTTAAGCCTAGGATAGCACGGATACCGAATATAAATCCTTGCATTTGACGCACTTGAGAATCTTAGGGTAGCCGCCGGGGTGAGGGGGCGGATGTGCGCCACCTGGGACTCCGCCCCCTCACGTCGGCGGCTACGACGCATAAGAAGTTTCACCATGAATAATCCGGCGCGTGGACAACTTTGCTCAGCCCCGCCCCCGCGCGCCGGGGGCGGGGCCAGTTCGAAAATAGGCGAGGTCGTCTCTGCGAGATGGCTGCGGGGGCCCAGGGTCGGCGTCTGACACAGACGGCCCACAACCGATTTTCATCCCCGGTGGTGCCCCGCAGGAGGGGCATGGGAACCAGATCGGAGAATTCGCATTCCCGGCGGGGCCACGCCGCGTTTGGCGTTGACCGCCGCGCACGCATCGCATTGGCTCTTGCTCACCACGCCCCCACGGGCGCGGGACCATGCGCGAGAAACCCAAATCCCGAGTCCCCTTCTGGTCCGGATGCGCCATCGGTTGCCTCCTGCTCCTGGGCATGACCATCGCGGCTGGCTGGGTCGGCGCACGGCTCATAAAGGAGCGCTACGACCGCTGGCTCGCCCAGCGCGAGATCGCGGGAGCCGATTTCGTCGCTAAGGGATTCCGTCTCGTCAGCGAACCGATCCTCCAGATCACCGAGCCCATCCATGGCCCAACGGTCTTTGTCGGCGAGATCGTCTCGATCACCGCCGACGCCGATTCCGATGTCGCCATCGTCGCGCTCTCTGCCGAGTTGCGCGGCAAGGTCGCCGGCAGTCTCTTCTTCCGGGGACAGATGCTCGCGGTCTACCCGGGGGCCGAGATCGGCAAGGACCTCGACGCTCACGCACGGTTCATCCACCTCCTCGGTGAGGTGAAGGGCAAGGTCACCGGGGACTATCAGGACCTCAAACAGGCTCCGAAGAAATTTGGCCTGCCCGAGACAAAGCCACAGGAGCAGTGAGGCGGGAAGCCGCCGCCGCCCCATCGCCGGAGGAATCTGTCGGACAACGTCCGACAGATTCCTAGGTTTCCGGATTATTTCTTCGCGGCCGCGTAGTTCTTCGCGACCTCGGCCCAGTTGACCACGCTCCAGATCGCCTTGAGATAGTCCGCCCGCCGGTTCTGATACTTGAGGTAGTACGCGTGCTCCCACACGTCCACCCCAAGGATCGGCGTGCCCGGGCAATCGACCACGCCGTTCATCAGCGGGCTGTCTTGGTTTGGGGTCGAGCAGATGCACAGTTTGCCAGCGGCATCGACACACAGCCAGGCCCAGCCGCTGCCAAAACGACCCATCCCCGCCGCCTCGAACTTCTCCTTGAATGCGTCGAAGCCCCCGAAGGTCGCCCGGATGTCATCCGCGAGCTTCCCGCCCGGTTCCCCTCCCGCCCCGGGTCCGATGACCCTCCAGAACAAGGCGTGGTTCGCGTGCCCGCCACCATTGTTCCTGACGACCGTCCGGATCTTTTCGGGCACCGCGGACAGATCGCCGATCAGTTCCTCGATCCCTTTGCCTGCCAGGGGAGAACCCTCCAGCGCCTTGTTGACGTTTGTCACGTAGGCGGCGTGATGCTTGCCGTGATGGATCTCCATCGTTTGCGAATCGATGTGCGGCTCGAGCGCGTTCTTCGGATAAGCGAGTTCCGGTAAGGTGTAGGCCATGTCGTCTCCTTCTGTGGTGTTCGAATCTTGTTTCCCGAGGCCATGCGGGTCCGAACGAAACCCGCCGACCACCCGGCATGATAGCCCGAGACCGGAAACCCGCAAATGCCCAGCCGGGCGTTCGCCCTCCAGCCTCCCGCGCGGCCATCTGCGGCAAAATGCGCTAACCCAGCAACCCTCGAGCCAACCTCGCCAGCGCCTCATCGCCATCGAGCCCCTCGATCGAGATCACCTTCGTCCGGGAGCTCTCGCCCCGGACGATCCGCACCGCCGACGGCCGGACGCCCAGATCCCCCGCGAGGAATGCGACCAGCGCCCGATTGGCCTTCCCCTCCACCGCAGGAGCCCGCAAACGGATCCGCACCACCCCCTCCGCGACCCCGGTCACCCCCTCGCGCGAGGCGTTCGGCACGACCCGCACCGTGACCGTCGCCCCCATGCCCCCTCAGCAGTAATGCCGCCAGTGGATGTTCGGGAAGATGTTGTCCCTCCACTCGCAGTTCCCCAGAAACCGCTCGTCGATGCCCCCGGAACGGATCTGGTCGTGCAGCCGGTTGAACCGCAGTATGTGGTCTTTCGTCCGCTTCACCGCATACGGGACCATGGTCCCGGTCTTCATGATGAACGCCCAGTCGCTCGATTGCGCCAAAAGGAGCTCCCGCGCCAGCTGCTTCATCGCCCGGTCCGCCAGCCCGTGGCAGTCCCGCATGTCGCGGGCCAGCGCGATCATCCGCTCGGTGCAGGCATGGAGATGCGGGTAGATCCAGTCGTTGCTGCCCTCCAGCCACACCTCCCAGTAACCCTTGTGCCCCCAGCTCGACGCCGACGGCGTGCCCACCTGCTGGTGGGGATGCCGCGACAGATACTCGGCGGGCGTCGTCGTCGCCAGCTCCCGCTGGTCGCAGCCAATCTTACGGAAAAGGAAATCCAGGAAATCCGGGCCCTCGAACCACCAGTGGCCGAATAGCTCGGCATCATACGGCGCCACGATGATCGGCTCCCGGCCCAGCGCGCCCCGCAGGTGATTGACCTGGTGCTGGCGGTTGAACATGAAATTGCCAGCGTGCTCCGCCGCACGCTCGCGCGCCACCCATGGCCGATAGGGCTCCTTCCAGTTCGTCCTGCCCGTGATCCGATGATACTTCAGCCCCGTGAATTTCCGCTGCCCGTTCGGCTGGATATAGGGCCGCACGTAATCCAGATCGAGGTCGAAACCCACGTCCCGGTAGAAATCGCGGTACTCCGTATCCCCGGGATACCCCTCCTCCGCGCTCCACACCTGCTTGCTGCTCTCGTGGTCCCTCCCGAAGGCCGCCGGCCCGTGCCGGGTGAATAACGGCGCGTAGACGCCGTACACCGGCCTCGGATCCGCGCACAGGATCCCGTGCGAATCCACGATGAACCACCGGATCTCCGCCTCGCGAAGAAACGCCTCCAGCCCCGGAAAGTACGCGCATTCCGGCAGCCAGATGCCCCGCGGGTCCCGGCCGAAACACTCCCGGTAATGGTCGCGCGCCACCATGATCTGCGCCCGCACCGCCTCCGGATGCTCCTCGTACAGCGGCAGAAAACCATGCGTCGCCCCGCAGGTGATGATCTCGAGCCCCCCCGCGTCCTGAAATTTGCGGAACGCCGCCACCAGATCCCGCCCGTACCGATCCACGAACACGTGCCTGGTCCGCAGCAACCGCTCGTGGTAGAATCGCGCCACGTCCCGGAATGCCGGGTCGTGCCGGGTGCGCGCCAGCTCCTTGCGCGTCAGCTCGACCAGCCGGTCGAGATACCGGACGTACCTGTCTTGAAGGAGCCCGTCCCGCAGCATCGAGCACAGCGGCGGCGTCATCGACATCGTCAGCCGGAAAGGGATCCCGTCCCGCAGCAGGCCGTCCATCATCTCGATCAGGGGGACGTACGTCTCCGTGATCGCCTCGTACAGCCAGTCCTCCTCGAGAAAATCCTCGTGCTCGGGATGCCGCACGTACGGCAGGTGAGCATGCAACACCAGCGCCAGATATCCGTTCGCCACACGGCCCTGATACCCCCACGCAAATAAAACAAAAGCACAAATCGGGCGGGACTTGGCAAAGTCGCGCGGGGTGCTACGTACCTACCCCTATGAACCTGCCTTTCCGTTTCACGGTCGTGCCGCGCCTCCCGGCCGAACTCGCGCCGCTCTGGGAGATCGCCTACAACCTATGGTGGAGCTGGAACGACGAGGCCCGCGACCTCTTCCGCGACCTGGACCCCGATCTCTGGCAGCGCGTCGGCCACGCCCCCGTCCGCCTCCTGCGCAAGATCTCCGGGGAACGCCTCCTCGCCGCGGCATCCGATCCCGCCTTCGTCGCGCGCGTCCTTGCCGTGCGCGAGGATTTCAACCGCTACATGAATCGCGAGAGCCGCTGGTTCCAGAGCACCCACGGGCCCATCCCCGGCGCCCTCGTCGCCTATTTCTCCGCCGAGTTCGGCTTTCACGAGTCGATGCAGATCTACTCCGGCGGCCTCGGCATCCTCGCCGGCGACCACTGCAAGGCCGCCTCGGATCTCGGCGTGCCCTTCATCGGCGTCGGCCTCATGTACCGCCAGGGCTATTTCATACAGCGCATCAATCAGGACGGCTGGCAGGAATCCGAATACCTCGAGGCGAGCTTCCACGACCTCCCCGTCACCGAGAAGTGCGACGCCTCCGGCAAGCCCATCCGCGTCAAGGTCCGCCTCCCACACCGCGACGTCCTGATCCGCGCATGGGAGGTCCGCGTCGGCCTCGTCAGCGTCTACCTCCTCGACACCGACCTGCCGGAAAATTCCGCCGACGACCGCAAGATCACCCACCAGCTCTACGGCGGCGATCACGAGATGCGCATCAAGCAGGAGATCGTCCTCGGCATCGGAGGCAAGCGCCTCATCACCGCCATCGGGCTCCATCCCACCGTCTTCCACATGAACGAGGGCCACGCCGCATTCCTCGGCCTCGAGCGCATCCGCCGCCGCATCGCCGAAGATGGCATCGACTTCTACGCCGCCCTCCAGGCCGTCGCATCCAGCAGCCTCTTCACCACCCACACCCCCGTCCCCGCAGGCAACGACGCCTTCTCTCCGGAATTGATGCACGTCTATTTCGGCGACTTCGTGCGCGAGCTGAAGATCCCCTTCGACGAATTCCTGAAATTTGGCCGCCCCTGGGAGAGCCGTCCCACCGACGCATTCAGCATGACGATCCTCGCGCTGCGCATGTCCCGCTTCGCCAACGGGGTCAGCGCCATCCACGGCCGCGTCTCCCAGCGCCTCTGGCAGCCCGTCTGGCCCGGCGTGCCCACCGAGGAGATCCCCATCGGCCATATCACCAACGGCATCCACACCCCAACATGGATCGCACCCGACATCAAGGCCGCCCTCGCGCCCGAGATGGGCCCCAACTGCTGGGAGGAGCCCGTCTCGCAACCCTCCACCTGGGACGCCGTCGACCGCATTCCCGATGACCGGCTCTGGAGCATCCACTGCTCCCTAAGGGACAGGCTCGTCGAGTTCGCTCGCAAGAACGTCCGCCGCCACCGCCTCCGCATCAACGACTCGGCCCGCGCCATCCACGAGGCCAACGAGATCCTCGACCCCTCTATCCTCACCATCGGCTTCGCACGCCGCTTCGCCACCTACAAGCGCGCCGGCCTCCTCTTCCGCGATCCGGACCGCCTCGCCCGCCTGGTGTCCGACCCGCGCCGGCCGGTCCAGTTCGTCTTCGCCGGCAAATCGCACCCGGCAGACGAGGGCGGCAAACGCCTCATCCAGCTCGTCTACCGCGCCAGCCGCGACCCGAAATTCAAGAACCGGATCGCCTTCCTCGAGGACTACGACATGAACGTCGCCCGCCACATGTACCAGGGCGTCGATGTCTGGCTGAACAATCCCACCCGGCCCCTCGAGGCAAGCGGCACCAGCGGCGAAAAGGTCGCGCCCAACGGCGCCATCAACCTCTCGGTCCTCGACGGCTGGTGGGATGAGGCGTGGCAGCGCCGCGTCAACGGCTGGGCCGTCGGCGCCCTCGTCCCCACCCACGACCCCGAGGTGCAGAACGACTTCGATGCCGACTCGCTCTACAACCTCATCGAGCACGAGATCGCACCCCTGTTCTACGACCGCGACAACGGCGTCCCCCATCGCTGGGTCGGCATGATGAAGTCCTCCATGAAGACGGTCTCGCCCCGATTCAGCTCCTGCCGCCAGGTCCAGGAGTATTCCGAGAAATATTACGTCACCGCGCACCGCTTCGGCCAACAGATGTCCCAGGACGGCTACCGGGGCGCGCGCGAACTCGCCGACTGGAAGGTCCGCATCCGCGAGGCATGGCGCCACGTCCGCGTCCGCAAGGTCACCACCGGCGCCACGCCGGACAGCGGCCTGATCGCCGGCGATGCCCTCCGTGTCGAGGCCGAGGTCGAGCTCGGCCCCCTGAACCGCTCCGACGTCTCCGTCGAGGCCTTCATCAAGCTCGACGAGGAGGGACGCGATATCTCCCGCTTCTTCCAGCTCGAGCCCGAAGACGACGGCCGCTACGTCGGCCACATCCAGCCGGCCGATACCGGCGAGTTCCGGATGAACGTCCGCGTCCTGCCTTTCCACCCACTGCTCCTCCAACAGCACGAGCTCCGCCTCATCACCTGGGCCTGATCCCATGCCCCAGCGCACCGCGCCCACACCAACCTGGACACCCCCCGGCCCGCGCGACCACAACCTGTGGTATGCGCGACCACAACCTGTGGTATGCTCGACCCCCAGGGCGCGCCACCCCAAAAAATCGACCCGATGTGGGCGCCCGAACCAACGCTTTCGCCCAACGATTTCCCCTATCAAAAATCTCTCGTCTCACCTCCCAAAATCGTTTGACACCGGTGATCGGATAAGCTTTTGTAATGGAGAATCCTAACCGGAGCTTGTGCCCATGAATCCGACCCTTTTGCATCGGGTGGCGCTGTCCTCGGCGCTCGCGATCGCCCTCGCCTCCCCGCTCGGCGCGGTTGTTCTCCCTTCCGCTTTCGTGATGAGCGGGCAATCCGACAATGCGGCCGGCGCGTTCCGGGCCACCGGCGCCCATCGCTTGCCCGAGCACACGTTGGCCCCCGAGCAGGTGGCGCAACCGTCCGCGTCCGCGCCCGTCCGGTACCAGACGGTGGTTAGCCCCGATGGCAAATCGTTCCAGCAGCTCCCGATCGTCGAACCCACCCCCGCCCCCATCCGCGCCACCGACTTTCGCTCCGGGGTCTACCTCCGCACCGCCGTCGGCGCATTCTTGGCCGACGATTACGACATTGGCGGCGGTGTCCATAATCAGAAGTTCTCTAGCGCGCAGATCAGCTCCCGCGCCGGCTTCCGATTCACCGGGGCGGTCGGCTACAAGTTCAATGACTGGTTTGCGCTCGAGCTCGAGTCCGGGGTCCTGTACAACGAGATCCACGAGGTGATCGTCGAGGACCCGAAACCCACCAAGAGCAACAAGGGCGGCGAGTCCGTCGTGATTGGCGAGGATGACATCCACGACCCCGACCAGTTTCAGGTCCCCGTGATGCTCAACGCATTTTTCTTCATCCCCACCGGCACGCGCCTCCGCCCCTACCTCGGGGGTGGCATCGGCGGCATGTTCCATTGGGTCGATGCCCAGATCTCGGATCCCGAGAATGGCGGCAAGACGATTGACTCCTTCAACCTCGAGATCGACGATTTCGATTTTTCGTATCAGGCGTTCGCGGGGCTGCGCTATGTCATCACGCCCGGCGACCGGGTGAACGAGCTGGATCCCACCCATCCCGTGGTGGAGGCGGACCTCGGCTATTCGTGGTTGGCCAATGACACCGGCGCCCAAAATCACTCCATGATGCTGGGTCTCTCGTTCCTGTTCTGACGCCTGTGGCGCCATCGCCCCTGCCAACGACCGGCGCCACGTCCCCCGGGGGTTCCGCTCGGGCGGCGCTGGATTGGGGGATGCCGTTCCGTATCATTGATGTGGGATCGTCTGATGCGCCTTAGCCCCCGACACCTGTCGATGTGGCTCCCCGTCGTCCTCTGGATGGCGTTGATCTTTGGGGTCTCCTCCGTACCAAGCCATCGGCTGCCCCCCATGCGCTTCACTCTAGGGGACAAGGTCGCCCACGCCTGCGCCTACGCCGTCGGCGGCTTCCTGATGTCCCGCGCCATGCCTCATCCCCTCGCCGCCATCGCCGTCGCCTGCGCCTATGGCGCCTCCGACGAGTGGCACCAGAGCATGGTGCGCGGCCGCGAGTCGGACCTGGCCGATTGGATCGCCGATTGCGTCGGCGCCGTCCTGGGCGTCGCCATCCATCGCGCACTGACTCGAAAATTCCCGTAGATAATTTCTCTATAACCAAGGAACCTGCGAGTTTGGGGGGAGCCACCGAGAGCTTGCCCGCCCGCTTGGCTGGCGAGGAGGCGGGCCTATTTTGGACTGCGGCGTGGCAGCGCCGCTTTGGATGGGTGCGTCGGGCCCTGCTGGACAGTCTGGCGGTGGGAGCATACCGGGCCGTGTGGTGCAATCCAAAGCGGCGCTGCCACGCCGCAGTCCACATCGGCCCTCCGATCAATCCGAAGTCTCCCCACGAATGATGCGGCGCGGTCGTCAGACCGCGGATGTTCCGACGGCACCCTACCTCAATTCCCCTACCACCAGCACCGCGCCCGCGTGCCAGTTCAAGGGAGCATAGCGCTCCGGCCTATCGATCTTCTGGTTCCGCTTGGCGAGGATCGCCGCCTTGTCGAAAGACTCGCCGTTCAGGGTGACCTCCACCACGTGCTCGCCCTCCGGCAAACCCGACGCCGCCATCAGCTTCCCGAGCCGATGGTAGGTGCAGTACGCATCGAATCGTTCCTGCTTGCCCGTTGGCTTGCCATCGACCCGGATCTCGACTTGACCCGAGTCTGGCCCGAGGACGTCATAGATCGCCAGCGCGGTCCCGCGAAAGCGCACCGTCATCGTGGCCCCGGCACCCGATGCCCGCCAGAGCCCGGGCAACCGCTTGGCGAACTTCTTCGCCAATTCGTCCTGGGGATCCAATGCCGTCCACTCGCCCCCGAGCATGCCTGCCACGATCGGGTGCATCCCGGCGCCCTCCCAATTGTCCTCGCGCAACGGTGCCCCCACCGCATGCCGGCCGGGCCGACCCACCCCGCCCAGCTTCTCCATCGAACGGGCGACCGCCTCCAGGTATAGCTGATGGCCGGAATCCGTGTACGGATGCACCCCATCCGGGGAAAAAATCACCTTTCCCCCCAGCGCCTCCCGCTCCGCCTCGGTCTTTGGTTGCGCGCCCTTGAATATCAGCTTCCCCTCGCCCTCCAGTCGCGCCGCGGCTAGCCCCATGTGGATGCTCGGAATCCGATAGTGCTCGGCCACCGCCTCCATCGCGCTGGCGGAACGCGGGAACGCCCCGGCCTGAAGGTCTCTGAGCATGTTCTCGTGCAACGTGTATACGAAACAGATGTCCGTCTCCGCATCCGCGCCCCATGTCTGCCGCACGATGCCCTCCATGCAGCGGTGGATCTGCTCCACCGGCGAACCGCCGTCGTTCACCGCGAACTCCACGAAGAGCAGATCCGGCCTCGCCTCCAGAACGTCCCGCCGCAACCGGAATACGCCCAGATCCGAACCCGTTCCCCCGATCGCCGCGTTGATCTCCGACACATCCGCCTTCGGAAACTTCTCCTGAAACCACGCCCGCGTCTTTGGGCGCCAGCCGTCCTGCGCCGTGATGCTTCCCCCAAGATACGCGACGCGGACCTCGCCCCCGCGCTTCAGTTTCGCAAAAAAGTTCGGCAGCCCGCCCCGCTCCCGACACTCTGCCGCCGTCACCAGTTCGCCCTCCGCCGCGAAGGTGGATCCCGGAGGAATCCATGCCTGAAACACTCCCGCGACACAAATGACCCCGACTCCAGCAATGCGTTTCGCGTTTACCATAGGAATTATCCACCCATGCCGATCCGATATTCGAACGCCGCCGGGGCAGTCTCGAACCCGATCTCTTGTTCCTCCACCTTGACCTTCGGCGGATCGAGCGACTTCCCGGCGGCATCCAAGGCACGGACCGTCACCTTGTGCCCGCTGCCATGCGCCGCCCCGAACGCCCCGGGCCGCAGCCGGACCACGCAAGCATCGGACCCCGGCAACGGGATCAGGCGCCATTCCGGCCCGCCAAACTCCACGCGGAATGCCCCGTCCGTGGCGACAGGTCCAAAATCGACGACCGTCCGCTTCCGGTTGATCCGCGCCTCACGTGACGCGAACAGCGGATCGGCCTCCTCCTCCCACCGGAGCGTGATCTCTCCCGCCCCCTTCCCCTCGACCGCAACCACCTTCCCGCAGCGCGCCCGCCCGCCGCCATCGCTCGGGCCCGCCATCTTCAGCCGCTCACCGCCGGGGCCCGGCACGTATAGCCCGCAACGGAGGAGAAACTCTGCCGGGAACCGCTGCCCCTCCGGCAGGTTCGCGGTGCACGTCGCGCGATGTTTCCCGACCCTCGCAAACTGCGCCGCATCGATGCCCACGGCACCCTGGAAGGCTATGGTCTCGCCGTCGCCCCCGACCGCATCAAAATGCGCGAAGGGCCGGGCCCCCTTGTCGATCGGGCCAAGGACCTCCCACTCCATCTGCAACCGGAAACGCCCGCGACCCAGATCGTCCAGCCCCAGAACGCGCGCCGATGCCACCGGACTTACCTCCTCCACCGGCGGCCGCGCATCGACAAAGACCGCGCTCGGCGCGCGCGCGAATCCACAGATCACCCCATCGCGCCGCGCCACGGACGCCTCGGCTCCGCCGCAGCGCGCCAGGAATCCGTATGGCGGCAGCGTCGCCCCATCGACAACCCAATCCGCCTTTCCCCGGTTCGCGTGGACCGTCGCCCCGCCCGCGAACCGCACCGTCTGCCGGTGGATGTCGTCACCCGCGAACTCGTGGGATAGCATCTCCGCCCTGGCCAGGCCGGCGCAGACGTCCTGCAGGAGCCAGTACGTCATCACCGCTCGACGGGAGAACGGCCCATCGCACATCGGATTCCGTCCGCCGAGCACCGTCATGCTCAGATAATCATCGCTCCCGTATCCGTGCAGGAAGAGGTCGTTGCCCTCGCCGGCGTACCGTGGGCCTAGCCCCCCAGCGAACAGCACGAAGGCCCCGTGACTCGCCATGTCATGCCAGGGCACCCGTTCGCCAGCGGACGCCTTGATCCTCCATCCCCATTTCGTGCTCTCGGGCTCCCAGCCATTGTGGTCTGCCTGGCCCCCATCCAGATGCCCGATCAGCGCATCGTGGCCCGCCTCGCTGATCATCGGCGCCCCGTCGCCTAGGACCTCCCGGATCCTGTCGAAGGCCGCACCCCAGCGCTCCTGGCACACCGCCTTGGGGTAGAATCGTCCCGCCCGGTCATAGAAATCCACCGGCGGCATCGCCGAAAACACATCGACGAAATACGACGTCGGCGCGATGCCCTCTTTCACCTTCTTCAGATTGGCCTCCATCCAAGGGAAGAAGGCCGTTGGCAACCACCGATAGCTCTGCGCCTTTCGCCCCTTGTTGAACCAGGCCTTCTGCGGTGTCCGGTCCGCATTGAAAATGATGTGGTCGTAGGAGTACCCCTCCGCATCCGGGTAGAAATCAATGTAGTTGTCGTGCGGCGCAAACAGGATCCCCGCGCGCCTGCAGGCGTCGGCCATCGCCAGGAAGGCAGGAAACTCTCCCGCCGGTGGATAGATCTCCGGAAGGCGATAGTCATATCCCCACCGCTGCCAGACGTGCTTCACGAACACCGCATTGGTCACGCCATACCGCGCGACCTGCTCCAGCCCAGTGGCCGCATCCGAGTAATCCCCGCCCCATTGGTCCAGGCACATCTTTCCAAGGAGCCCCGCGACTCCCCCGCCAGGCCTGAAGCCCGCGATCGCCCGATACTGCCGCGCCGCGGCAAAGGCCCCGCCCGCCGATGGCACCAGCGAAAACGTCGCATCATGATGCGCGATCAGGGAGCAGCGCATGTCCCGTGGCTCGACGCGCAGCAGGTCGGGGTAGACGTCCGTCGCCTGCACCAGCGACAGCCCGTTCGCGTAATCCGCCCCAACGTGCCGCGTGGACAGCGTGAATCCACCGGCGCGCAATTCGAACCCCTCGGCTTCCGGCCCCTCGATCACGTTCCCAAATCCCGCGTACACCCGCCGCACGCTTTCCGAACCCCGCCCCAGCGCCAGCTCCGTGAACCTCGGCTCGCCCCTCCCGTCGCGTTCGACACCCGGCATGGAAAATGCGACGCGCAACGCCCCCTTCTCGGCCCACACCTTCGCCAGCACGGTCTGGGCCCGCTCTCCAACCGCGACATCATGCCGGATCTCACCAACCCCCGAATCAGACTTCGTTGCCGCCTTCGCGATAGGCAACCCAGCCAAGCCACCCACCGGAGTCCCCCCGATCTTCACCCCGAACCCCTCGAATACCAGATCCCTCCCGCCATCGGACAGCACGATGAACGCATCCGTCACGCCTCCCGGCCCAGGACGCACCGCCGCCCCGAATTTGCCACACCCCCCCTCCACCACCCACGCCCAATCCCCGCCTTTTCCCCCGAGCGCCGCGCGCGCCGCGGCGAGCGCTCCCTTCCGCCGGGCCTCCCTGGCATCCCTCGCCTCCGTCGGCGGCGTCGCCCCCACCCAGATCATCGGTTCCGCCCAAAAGCTGGCATCACACGATGTGTTGCGCGCCGGCCCGGGTCCTGTCGCGAAGCGCAGGGTCACCTCCCGCCCCGCATAGGTCGACAGATCCACCTCGGCCGCCTCCCACTGCTTCGCCGCAGAGAAGCGCCCGAACACTTTTGAAAATTTTCCGCCCTCCCCCACCTCGACGCGAAAGTCCACCCCGTCGCTCGCCGCCTCCTTCCCCGGATCGTGATCCCGGATCGCCGTGGAGAAAGTCAACCGGATGGGCCGTGTGGGCGGCAGCGCCAAGCGATAATCCACCCACAGCTCCCCAGGGCGCTTACGATAGGGTGGATGGATCTGGAACGCGCGAAGACGCTCCCCGCGATCCGCGTCCCCAACGGAAAAGGCACCGCCCGATTCCGCATCCCCGCCACGCCACCCCACCCCTTTCACCGCCGCAGGAAGCTTGTCCTGCACGATTGTGACCTGGCTCGATCCCGCCGATTCCTCCAGCCTCAGGGGCCCGCTCGCCGGCACCCGGATCACGGGCGCATCGCTAGACTCCCCCTGCAACGCCTTCGGTGAAACCGATAGGATCAGGATGGGATGCGCCCGGTAAGAAACCCCGGCCGAATCCTTGAACTCCACCCGCGCGTGTACCGGATACAGCGCCGCATATGTCCCCTTTCCCGCCACCACCGAAAAAGGCACCGTCACCGTCCCGTTGCCGGGCACCGAGAAATCGGCTTCGGCCTTCCCATCCACGCGCCAATCATCCGTGACGGACATCCGGATCCGCCCAGACACCACCGATCCTCCCCCGTTCTTCAGCGTCACCGGCACCGGCAATGCCCTCTCCAGCGCCATGACCTCCCCCGGATCGCCAATCTCCGCCGTTATCGGGCCCGAGGTGTCCGTCGGCGGATTAAAGGCCAGGCCCGGGCCAGAGGCCGACAGGCTGAGAACCGCCGCGCAAACAAGGGTAGCAGAACGCATGGGCCAACACGTCTATCCCACTCGGCCCCACGTCGCCAGCCCTTTCCGCAGCCCAGCGCCTCACGGCTCCCCGATCACTATTCGGAAAAAGTTCCCGGGTCCAGGCCCCACCGCACCGCCCACCTCCGACATCATGTCTTCCGAGGAAAACCATGGCGAATTCCCGGGCGCGTCCCACAGGACCCAATCCAAAAGATTGGTGCTATGCTCGATGAGGAAACTCCGGTTCTCCGCGCGGTAAAAGGACACCATCGCGAAGCCGTTCGAGACCGATACCATCGGGTCCGGCCAGCGGTCTGCCCCGAACAGCGGATCGCTATACGTCAATTGCTCGAAGCGGTTGTTCCTCCCATCCCCGTCGGGATCTTCCTCCGGCCCCGAACCGGGCGCCACGGTCGAGCCGAAATTGGCCATCTGCCACTCGGCAAAGGACTGCCGATTCGTCAGCGCCCCGCCGATCCACGCCTGCAACAGATCGATCGCGCCATGGTCCGATTCCCGAGTTGCCAGCGGCGGCATTCGCGGCGCGCTCCCGGCGACCCGCTGCAGCAACATCGAGCGCAACAGATCCCCGGGAACCACCACGCGACTCGACGCATCACCCAGGTCATTCACCAGCGCCCCGTGGATCAGGCCCGCCTGGTCCGTCGGCACCGTCGGCCGCACGTCGAAAGCCCCCTGCGATGCCGCCCCCGGCTGATGGCATGAGACGCAGTTCACCGCCAGGTACGAGCGCACCCGCGACTCGAGGCTGTGCGCCGCGTTGGTCGCCGCCACGAAGTATGGCAGCCCGTGGATATTCGAGACCGCCGACGCGAAATATCCCGCCCCCTGGAGCACCGCGATCTGGTTCGACGCCGACCCGCCCTCGCTCCAGGCCTTGTTCATCTGCCTCGTGTTGAAGCTCAGCGAGAAGCCGGCCTGCTCCGTGTGGCACGCGCGGCACTCGTTCCTCCCGGGGTACCGCCACACCTGCACGCGGTTCGTCCCCGCCTCGATGATGTTGAAGGCCTGGTCCATCCCCTCCTCCGGCACAAGCACCGCATCGTTACCGTTCGTCCAACGATACGTGATCCCGTAAGCCGAATTGGTCGTCCTCACGATGAACCGCGTCTCGATCGGGATCCTCGTCGCCGCATTCCCGCGATTCGTCTCCAGATCGAAATGCTTGATCCACACCGTCCCCGGAGGTGCGCCCCATGTCGCATCCCGATCAAAGGCCACGTCGTCCGCGATATCCGGGATGCTGAACCAGCGGCTCTTGTTCGCATGATCCGACCAGAAGGGCACGTTGATGTCGTATGGCACGATCCCCGCGTGCGGCGTCAGGGTCGTCAGGTTCGAGAAAGCCCCCGTCTGCGAGAGCAACGCCGGCGGCGGGGTGCCCACCGACGAGGTCTCGATCAGGCGCCGGATCCTGCCCGTGTTGATGTTCGCGGCCAGGATATCCCCATTGCGCGGATCCGCAGCGAAACCCACGATCCCCGGCTCCTGCGTGAGCAACTCGGCCGAGTAGCCGCCCGGCGCCATCCGCAAGGCCCACACGTTGCCCGCGTCAGCGTAGTCCGCGAAAATATACGCCCCGTCCAGCGCCGGATACCGCGAGCCACGGTATACGATCCCTCCCGTCACCGACCTTCCCTCGCCCCGCCCATACACCCACACCGGCTCCGTTGGGCTGAAGCCCACCGGCGGCGTCGGCCCCCACGGGCTCGCCGTGTACGCATTCGTCCCCTCCCGCCACGCCCACCCGTAGTTCCTCCCCTTCTCGATGATGTCGATCTCCTCCAGCCTCCCCTGCCCCACGTCCCCGCACCACAGCGCCCCGGACCCCAGCCCACCAAACCGGTCAAACGACATCCGCCACGGATTCCGCAGCCCCGTCGCCCAGAACTCCGTCCGCACCTGCGCCGGATTGATCGGCGACCCGTTATAATTCGTCGCCCCCACGAACGGGTTGTCCACCGGCACGCGATACGTGTTGGTGTGCACCGCCGGGTGCGGGTTCGGCGCCAGATTGCCCGGCCTCATGTCCACGTCGATCCGCAGGATCCCCGCGAAGAAGTCGTTCGTGATCGTCTGCGAATTCCGATAGGTGTCGCCGCCGCCGCCCTCGTCACCCACCGAGATGTACAGGTACCCGTCGTCCGGCCCAAAATGGAGATCGCCGCCGTTGTGATTCCCCGCCTGATCATACTGCGTAATCAGCGGTTGTTCCGATTCCGGATCCGCCGCATTTGGGTCGTTCGTCGAAACCAGAAACCGCGACACCCGCTGGTGCAACTCATTCGTCCGCCCCGGGGTCGTGGTCACCAGGCTGTAGAATACAAAAAACTGCCGGTTGGTCGCGTATCCCGGGTGGAACGCCATCCCAAGAAGCCCGGACTCGCTCCAGTTCGTCACCCCCAGTGTCAGAAACGTCAACCGGTTGGTCGGCGCCGCCAGACTCGGGATCACCCGGATCCGCCCCGTCGTCGCCGAACCCTTCTCCAGCACGAACATCCGGTTCGTCTCCCCCGGCGGAAATGCGATGGACAGCGGCGCCGAAAACGCATTCGTCACGAAGTTCGTGAACCCGAAAGAACCCGACGGCAGCTCCGTCGGAAGATTCAGCGTCGTGTTCGGCGCGCGGACCAGCTGCCCGGCCGCCGCGTCCCACCACAGGCACCCCGCGCCCAACGCCGCCAACCGCCAGAACCCGATCGATCTCCCAAGCATGCGGCCTCCATTAGTCGATTTGCGAGCATTATAAGGCCTGCTCCACGTTCGGGAAACCGGTCCCCGCCTGGGGGGAAGACCCTAACCCGGACTGTTCACTTCAGGGGGAAACTTCGGATTGATCGGAGCGCCGATGTGGACTGCGGCGTGGCAGCGCCGCTTTGGATGGGTGCGTCGGGCCCTGCTGGAGAGTCTGGCGGTGGGAGCACACCGGGCCGTGTGCTCCAATCCAAAGCGGCGCTGCCACGCCGCAGTCCAAAATAGGCCCGCCTCCGCGCCCGCCAAGCGGGCGGGAATTTTC
>CAZYWZ010000088.1:0-28075 GCA_964651705.1 uncultured Verrucomicrobiales bacterium | reverse complement strand
ACAATGAATTATCTCCGTCGTCCCCATGATCCGCGGTTTGAAGTTTCTGGCTAGTCGGCGGCGGGCGTTGTGGGGGACTCGGTGGTGGCGCCGTCGGGCGGGGTCTCGGCGGCGGCGGGGGTCCCGGAGATCTTCTCGCGGATGAGGCCCTCGATCTTCTGGCGGGCCTCCGGGTTACGCTTGAGTTCCTCGCGGGCGGCATCGCGGCCCTGGGCGAGCTGGTTGCCGTCGAAGAAGAGCCAGGCGCCGCGTTTTTCGATGACGCCGCGGTCGATTCCCATGTCGATGAGGGAGCCCTCGCGGGAGATGCCCTCGTTGTAGAGGATGTCGAATTCGGCCTCGGCGAAGGGCGGGGCGACCTTATTCTTGACGACCTTGATCTTGGTGCGGTTGCCGACGAAGACGCCCTCGCCGCCCTTGATGCCGGCGATGCGGCGGATGTCGACGCGCATGGAGGCGTAGAACTTGAGGGCCTTGCCGCCGGTGGTGGTCTCCGGGTTGCCAAACATGACGCCGATCTTCTCTCGGATCTGGTTGGTGAAGACGCAGATGGTCTTGGCCTTGGCGATGACGGAGGTGAGCTTTCGCATGGCCTGGCTCATGAGGCGCGCCTGGAGGCCCATCTGGGGATCGCCCATGTTTCCCTCGAGCTCGGCGCGCGGGACGAGGGCGGCGACGGAGTCGATGACGATCACATCGAGGGCGTTGGATTTGAGGAGGGTCTCGGCGATGGTGAGGGCCTCCTCGCCGGAGGAGGGCTGGGAGATGAGGAGCTCCTCGACTTTGACGCCGAGGCGGCGGGCGTAGCCGACGTCGAGGGCGTGCTCGGCATCGATGAAGGCGGCGATGCCACCGGCCTTCTGGGCCTGGGCGATGAGGGTCAGGGTCAGGGTGGTTTTGCCGGAGGATTCCGGGCCGAAGATCTCGACGATGCGCCCGCGGGGGAAGCCGCCGCAGCCGAGGGCGTGGTCGATGGCGAGGCAGCCGGTGGGGATAACGTCGACGGAGAGGCGCGCGTCCTCGTCGCCGAGGACCATGATGGCGCCCTCGCCAAATTCCCTGGCTATGGTCTGGATGGCGAGGTCGAGGTTCTTGTCCTTCGCCGCCAAGACGCGATTTTCGGATTTTTCTTTGCCCTTTGCTGGTTTTGCCATGGTGGTCTCCGTTCTGTGTTTTGTGCCGTGCGGGCATCCCGCCGGGATTTCTCCATACACTATACATCCATATAATCAACCAGAGTTTTCCGCTCCCCCGTTTGCGGGAGAGTCTGGCTTGCTGGCGGCGGAAATAAAGCAAAACCGCGGTTCATGGGGCAGGGGGATCGGGAGGGGGCAAGAGGGCCCTGCGGAGGATGTCGAGGGCGGCCTGGGTGGCGGCGTGCTTGAAGGCGGGGCGGTCTGGGGGGAAGGTGCTTCGTTCGGCGCGGGAGCCGTTGCGGGAGGCGTGGGCGATGCAGGAGAGTCCGGCGGGTTTATCTGGCGAGCCGGGGCCCGGGCCGGCGACGCCGGTGAGGGCGATGGCGTGGTCGGCGCCGAAACGGGCGAGGCAGCCCTCGGCCATGGCGGCGGCGACGGGCTCGCTGACGGCGCCGTGGGTGGCGATGAGGTCTTGGGGGACGCCGAGCTGGCGGGATTTCTCGTGGTTGGAATAGACGATGGCGGCGCCGAGGAAGGCGGCGGAGGCGCCGGGGACATTGGTGAGGCGATCGGCGAGGTGGCCGCCGGTACAGGATTCCGCGGTGGCGAGGCGGGCTCCCGCGGCGGTGGCGAGGCGGATGACGACGTCCTCGAGGTTATCATCGCCGAAGGCGTAGACGGCGTCACCGAGTTCACTGGCGGCGAAGGCGGCGGCGCGTTCGACGGCATGGGCGGATTGGCCGACGAGGCGGAGGTCGACTTCGCCGGGGCGGGCGCAGTAGCCGATCTCGAGATCTGGGAAGCGGGTGCGGAGGGGTTGTTCGATGCGCTCTTGGAGGTGGGATTCGGGGATGCCGATGGTGCGGAGGGTGCGGATCTGGATCGTGGCATCCGACAGGGCGATGAGGCGCGGCAAGACGGATGTCTCGAACATGGGATTCATCTCGCGGGGCGGTCCGGGCAGGAGGAAGAGGTGGCGGGTGCGGCCGCCCGGGGGATCGTCTCGCAGGTAGAGGCCCGGGGCGGTGCCGTGATGGTTGGGGAGGACTTCGGCGCCCTCGGGGACCATGGCCTGGACCTTGACCCGGTCCGGCGGGGTGAGGCCGCGCTTGGCGAAACGCTCGCGGATGCGTTCAAAAATGTCCGGGTCGTAACGCAATTCCCGGCGGAATAGTGCTGCGGCGAAGTCTCGGGTGACGTCGTCGGAGGTGGGGCCAAGGCCGCCGGTGACGAGGATGATCTCGGCGCGGGCGATGGCCTCGGCGAGTGCGGTGCCGATCTCTGGGCCGTCGGGCACGGTGGTCTGGCGCGCGATGCGCAGGCCACAGTCCGCGAGGCGGCGACCGAGATATCGGACGTGGGTATTCAGTGTTTGGCCGAGCAGCAGCTCGGAGCCGGTGTTGAGCAGTTCGACGGTCATGGGGCAGGATGTTTGTAACCGATGTCGGGCCGCTGACAAATGGAATGGTGGCGCGGAAGTGCGGTGGAAGTGCCTTGACCGCGGGGGCCGGCTTGTCTTGAGTGCGTGGACCGGAGGGATTTATGGACGAGGCACCGAGTTGGTATCTGGCGGAAGGCGGAAAGACGCTGGGGCCGTTCACGAAAGCGCAGGTCGTCGAGCAGCTCCAGGCGGGCAAGGCGACCAAGAGCACGGTCGGTTTCCGGCATGGCACGACGGCGCAGTGGACGCCACTGGGGCAGATTCCCGAGTTTGCGACCGCGGTGAGCGCGACGGCGAAGGTGCCGGAGGTTCCGAGGCCGGTGCCCCCGCCGGCACCGCTGCCCGCGCCCGCCTCGCCTCAGGCACCGGTCCCGGCTCCCGCGCCCGCGGCCCAGCCGCCGGCGCCGTCCGCGCCGACGCCGGCGCCGGTGTTCAACCCCCCGCCGGCGGCGAGTCCCCCGGCCCCGGCGAGCGCACCGGTTCCCGCGGCGGCGAGTCCCGCGGTGGCTGTTCAGGTGGCGTCGAAACAGGAAGCGGGGTCATTCGAATATCAGATCGTGGGGGCGGAGGCGCAGTGCATCGAGGTCGAATTGGAGCCTGGGGCGAGCGTCTTGGGCGATCCGGCGATGCTGGTGTGCTGCGACGGTGACGTGAGCATCGAGGACAGCGAATCGGCCTTCTTGCCGTCGTTCAACAACCGTCGTCCGTCGGGCCGGGTGAAGCTGGCTTTTGGGGGACTGGTGACGGGCGGGGTGACGGTTTTGGATCTCAAGGCGAGCGGGGGGGCGCTGTGGTGTTGCCTGGACGCGCTGCTCTGCTGCGAGGGTGGTGTCACGGCGCCCGGCGGGTTGAAGACGATACCGGGGTCGGCCCCCGGCGTGGGGATCGTGCTACATCGACTGGAGGGCACGGGCCTCTGTTTTCTGCAGGGCGGGGGACGCGTGCTTCGCCGGCGTCTGGTGGCGGGCGAATCGGTCCGCGTCGATGCGGCTTGCCTGCTGGCATGCGAGGGTCGGGTGGAGATCGATATCCAGCACTCCGGGGAAGGCCCGCGATTGGCGTTGCTGAAGGGCCCCGGGGTCGTCTGGTTGCAGAGCCACTCTTCCCTGCGGTTGGCCGCGAGGATTCGTGCGGCGGCGAGGCCCTCCGGCGGCTCCTGACACCCCGCCGAAGGGCGAAGGCCCTTCGCTACTCGATCGATCCGCCGAATTTTCGATGTAGCGCGGCGTCACGGAGACGGCGGATGGCATCGCTGGTGCTGCGGAATTCGGCGTCGCTCCAGGCGGGGGGAGGGGAGAAGGATTTCTTGAAGGCGGCGACGCGGTCGAGGTGCGGGGCGAGGGTGGCGGGCGGCATGGCCTCGAGGGTGCGGAGGGCGATCTCGACGCATTCGGTCTGGTGGCAGAACAGGAGGAGGTCATTTCCTGCGGCGACGGCGAGGCGTACGGTATCGGCTGGGCCGTGACGTTTTGCGATCGCGCCCATCTCGAGGTCGTCGGTGATGACGAGCCCGCGGAAGCCGATGGCTTGCCGGAGGAGGGAGGCGACAATCTCTGGCGAGAAGGAGGATGGCCGGATCACGGGGTCGAGGCCGGGGTAGTGGGCGTGGCCGACCATGACAGCGGCGGCGTGGGGGGCGAGGGCGCGGAAGGGGGCGAGTTCGGCGCATTCCAATTCGTGCGGGGTGCGGTCGACCGTGGGGAATTCGCGATGGGGGTCGGCGCGGCAGAGGGAATAGCCGGGGAAGTGCTTGATGGTGGCGGCGACGCCACCGGCCTGTAGGGAGCGGAGGAACAGGCCGGCATTCGCGATGACCTCGTCCGGGGTTGTGCCGTAGCAGCGGTCGGGCAGGGAGTTGTCGGTGTCGGGGTCGAGCAGGATATCGATGACGGGGGCCAGATCGAGGTTGAAGCCGAAGAGTCTCAGGAGCCGGGCGGTGAGGGCGCCATGTTCCGAGATCAGGGAGGGATCCCTGGCGCGGCGGAGGGCGTCGGCGGACGGGGGCGCCTCGGTAACGTTGTTGAGGCGGGAGACGCGGCCGCCCTCCTGATCAACGGTGATGATGGGGGGACTATCGCAGAGCGAACGGAGGTCGTCGGTGAGTTGTCGGAGCTGGTGCGGGGACTCGATATTTCGACCGAATAGGATGAAGCCGCCCGGCTGGATCCTCCGGATGAGGTCGCGGAGGCCGGGATCGGGATCGGGGCCCGGTAGCCCCATGGTCAAGAGCTGTCCGACAGATGGTTCTTGCATGCGGGGAGGAGGTTGGTGCGAGGGCCGATGGCATGTCAAGCGGGCGGGACGCGCCGCTTGTCTCCGGGGCACCCACCCGTTATCATCCGCCGGAACGGAGGAATCGTGTTTCAAATCATTTTTAGCGACATGAGCGCCGCGGAGATGGCGCGCCTGCCCAAGATGCTCCAGTTGGAGATCATGAGCGAGTTCCAGGTCATGCCCGAGGATCTTGGCGCGGGGGGTGAGGGGGAGAAATTTGGCGTGCTGCGGCGGGGGAGCGAGACCTTCTACCGTTTCCGGACGCGGGATTATCGGATCTACTTCCAGAAACTTGAGGCGGGGGTGGTGGTTCGCCGCGTGTTGCACCGGAACACCTTGCAGGATTTTCTATTCCGGGCGAATCTCCCGGTCGGCGAAGATGAGGCCTTGCAGGACAGCGCGGCGTTCTGGAGCCTCATCGACGAAGGCGGGGCGCCCAAGAAATCTTAACAAACAGGGGGTTGCGCAAGCGCCGCGGAGGGACTAGCGTATAAAAATTCTTATGAAGACGCGCAACACGATTGTAATAACCGCCTCGATTCTCGCGATTTGGATTTTGAGCATGACATCCTTGAATATCTGGTTCAAGGCGCTGGGCATGATCGCGGCGGTGGGGTTGACCTGGTACGCGGTGCGGCGGCGCAATGCCGGCGCGCAGTTGGACAAGCCCTCCGACCAGGATTGATTTCGGGGGCGCGGGTCCACGGCCTGACGGCCGTGGCGACATCTGTAATTTTCGAGTCAGATGTCATGCCCCGCACTCGGGGCACCACCGGGGCGGAAAATGGTAGGCTGCGCCTTGGCGCACGCCGCCGAAACGACGGTCCGCGTGCGCCAAGGCGCAGCCTACATCGGGACCCAATTTTCGAGTCAGTCCTCGAGACGCATGACGGGGAAGTGGGGGATCTGGGAGACGAGATTATCCTGGAATGCGGCGAGATCGAGGGACTCGCCGCTGAGTTCGACCAGGCGGAGGAGGCCGGGTTGTTCCTCGAGGTGGGGCGTGTCGAGGATGCCGCTGCCGCTGTAGCCCAGCCCGAAGCGTTTCGCGAGATGATTGGCGAGGCTGACGGCGGCGACGAGGCCCGGGAATTTCCTCGCCTGCCCTGGGTCGTGGTGGGTGGCGATGGTCTCGATGGCGGCGGTGGAAAGGCGTTCTTTGGCGGCCCAGACGACACCGGCGGCCGGGTGGTCCATGTGCATGGATTCCTTTTCGCACTCGCACAGGTCGCGGCGGTCGTCGAACGACTTGCGCATGGTGGCGATGACGGACATCGGGACGATGTCGCCGAGGACGACCTTGCCGATATCGTGGAGGAAGCCGGCCTGCAATTCAAAGCCGGTGTGGTCGAGCCCAAAGTACTCGGTGAGGCGGTCGGCGAGCAGGCCGACGGTGACGCTGTGCCGCCAGAGCATGCGCCAGTCGAAGTTCTTCCCCGCGCCGGAGGATTCGCCGACGAATAGGGTGATGAGGGCGAGGGTCGCCGAGAGGTCGAGGCCGATGGCGTCGACGGCATCCTCGACGCCGTTGATGGCCTGGTCGGCGCCGAACCATCCGCTGCCGCCGAGGCGGACCATGAAGTCGCCGAAGTCGGGCACCTCGGAGGCAAACTCGGAGAGATCGCGCAGGGAGCCGCGCTGGCGTTCGGAGATCTCGCGGAGCTGGTCTGCCCACGGGTCGAGGGTGGGGAGGGAGAGGGCCTTTTGGATATGCTGTGGGGTGACCTGGGAGGCGAAGTCCTTTGAGAATTTGAGGAGGTCGCGGGTGTCGGTGACGACGAGGCCGTTGAGCCTCTCGGGGCGCCATTCGGGCCGCTGGGCGACGGGGAGGACGGTGATGTCCTTGGTGGGAACGTATTCGGTGACCTCGTCCATGTGGTTGAGGGCATCGAGGAGTTCCTGGTAGCTGCCGAAGCGCTCCTCGGGTTTCTTCCTGAGCATGCGCTCGAGGACGGCGATCCATCCTGGGGGCATGCGGCATTCGACGGCCTGCTGGTAGGGGAAAGGGCGGTCGAGGTGGCCGCGGAGTTCGTCTGAGGTTTTCGTGCTCTCGTAAGGGGTGGCGCCGGTCATGAGGTGGAAGAGGGTGGCGCCGAGAGAGTACATGTCGCTGCGGAAGTCGGTGGGCTGGCGGCGGATCTGTTCTGGGCAGACGTATCCTGGGGAGCCCCAGCCGGCGGCCTTGTCATCGCCCCCGGCGAAGTCGAGGCATTTGGCGAGCCCGAAGTCGGTGAGGAGGAGGCGGCCGGAGTCGCGCTCGATCATGAGGTTGGAGGGTTTGATGTCGCGGTGGACGATGTGTCGCTTCCATGCCTCGGCGAGGGCATCGACGGCCTGGAGGGTGATCTGGAGGACGTAGGCGTGGGGCAGGCGGCCGTGCGCGTTGAGGAGTTCCTGGCAGTCGGAGCCCTCGATGAGGGGCATGGCGAAGAAGATGATGCCGTGCTCGCGACCGATGTAGTAGATGGGAACGATGTGGGGGTGTCGGAGGGCGGCGATGGCGCGGGCCTCGTCCTCGAACATCTGGCTGTATTCCTCGTTGAGGGCGAAATCGGGCCTGAGGACCTTGATGGCGACGTGGCGCTGGAGGGCGGGTTCGAAGGCCTTGTAGACGGAGCCCATGCCCCCGGTGGCGATGTGCTCGATGATGCTGTAATGGCTGAGCCTGCTGCCGGGTGCGAGCAGATTGCGGGTGTCCTTCCTCTGTTCCCCGGCGCTCATGGTTTGCACCGTATCATATGCCCTGAGTGGGGCCATCGGCAAGCGGTTGCATGGAGGAGTGGCCGATTTTGATGGCAGGGATCCCGGCGCGTGACGGGGGGACAAAAGCGGCTATCGTCCGGAATGGCGAAAAGAGCACTGATTTTGGTCGGGGTGGCGGGTGGGGTTTTATCGTTGGGCGCGGGGGAGGCGACGATCCGCCTGAGCGATGAGGAGGCGATGCGGATCGGGAAGCGGGTGTGGCAAAACGAGTGCGCCGGTACGGTGGAGGGGCTGACGAGCTGGAACGCGGGGGAGCATTTCGCCTCGATGGGGATCGGGCATTTCATCTGGTATCCGGCGGGGGATGCCGGGCCTTTCGAGGAGCGATTTCCGGCGCTGCTGGCGTACCTCGAGGGTCGCGGCATCGGGCTGCCGCCGGTTTTTGCCGGGGCGCCCGAGATCGATTGTCCCTGGCCGGACCGGGCGTCGTTCCTTAAGGATTTCGGGGGGCGGCGGATGGGGGAGATGCGGGAGTTTCTGGCATCGACGGTGGCTGAGCAGGCGCGATTTCTGGTGATGCGGCTGGAGATGGCGTTGCCGAAGCTGCTGGCGGAGTGCGAGCCGGGGGTGCGGGATCGGGTGAGGGCGCGGTTCTATCGGGTGGCGAACGCGCGCGGGGGGGCCTACGCGCTGGTGGACTACGTGAATTTCAAGGGTGAGGGGACGAACCCGAAGGAGCGGTATAACGGCCAGGGGTGGGGGCTGCTTCAGGTGTTGGAGAACATGTCGGACGAGGGCGATCCGGCGCGGGCCTTCGGGGCGTCGGCGGGGGCGATGCTGGAGCGGCGGGTGCGCAACTCGCCCCCGGCGCGTAACGAGGCGCGCTGGCTCAAGGGGTGGCTGAACCGGGTCGGGGGCTATGGCCGGTAGCGGACTGGCTCCGCGACCCCTGAGCCGGCGCCCGTAGGCCGCGGTGTTCCCTATCCGCCTTTGGAGATCGCGGCGATGGCGGCAAGGACGGCGGCGGATTGCTCATCGGGCTTGGGCTTGAGGTCGCGCCACACGATCTTGCCGTCCCTGGCGAGGAAGGAGACCCGCTTGGGGAAGCCCATCGGGAGTTTCTCGACGCCGAAGGCGTCGATGACCTTGCCGTCCTTGTCCGCGATCAGGGGGAAGGGGAAGGAGAACTTCTCCTTGAATTTCCTCTGGGCGTCCACGGTGTCGGCGGAGATGCCGAAGATCCTGACGCCCTTGGCGGCGAACTCGGCATTACTGTCGCGGAGGTTGCAGCCCTGTTTGGTGCAGCCCGGGGTGTCGGCCTTGGGGTAGAAATAGAATAGGGTCCAACCCGCCGAGGCCGCCGCCGCGAGATCGACGGTGTTCCCGGCGTCGTCGGTGGCGGTGACCTTGGGGACGGGGTCGCCCTCCTTGAGGGTCTCGGCGCGGGCGCCGGTGGTTATCAGTGCCGCGATGGCGGCGGCGAGGAACGCGATGGGATTTCGGATGTGTTTCATGGCTGGCGGTAGGATAGCAGCAATTCCAGCAATTTCCTGTCGGGTTGGGGATCAGGGGGTTTCGATCACGACGGCGTTCGCGACGATGTCGTGGAAAGCCTGTTTCTTTGCGTTGGACAGCGCGGAGAGGTAACCGGCACCGGCGGGCAGGGCGGAGAGGTAAGAGGCAAAATGGCGGCCGCTGGCGCGCAGGAAGGTCAGGGGCTCGCCGTCGGCCAGGGAGACCTTGAGGCCCAGGGCGGCCTTGCCGATGGTGGCCTGGCGCGGCGAGCTCTCGAGGCGGGCGGAGTACAGCCAGGATACGGTCGCGACGAGGAAGCCGTAGGCCACGAGGGCGGCCTGTTGGCTCATTCCTCCGGAGGCCGGTGACCACATCATGCCGAAGATGGCGGGCAGCACCAGGAGCAGCAGGGCGATGATCAGGCCGACGCAGCCGACGAGGGAGTTGACGACGACGAGGTCGATGAGTTTTGCGGAAGCGCGGCGCCAGAAGTTGGCGTACCTGAATTCCGCGGCTGGGGCGCCGGTGTCTTTTCTGGTGGCGCGGGAGACGGGTGCGGCGCGCGACGCGTCTTGGCCGATAAGCCGTTCCACCTTGAGGCGCTCAATCTCGTGCTCGAGGAAGGAGAGTTGGGCGCGCGCCATGGAGCGCTCGGCCTCGGTATGCTCGAGGCTCTCTCGGGCCCGTTCCTCGTCCTCGGCGTCGGCGTTCTCCAGGGTGGCGAGGTATTGATGCATGGGGATCCAGCCCGCGCCGGTCCGGACTTCGTGAAGCATGGAAATCTTGCGGGTCCTGAGGGCGGCGAGGATCTCTTGCCGCCGGAAGGGACCATATTCGTGCCCCTTCCACCGGATCATGCATAGGTCTGCGCTCATGGATTTGTGGTGAAGATCGGCGGAAGGTGATGGGCGAGTTCCGGGGATTTTGGGCCGAGGCGCAGCTCCTCGCAGATCGCACGAAGGGTCTCGGCGGGATCCTTCGCTGGGGCGAAGAGGGGGCTGAAGACGGGAGCTTCGGCCCGGGGTTCCCACCCCGCCTCGGCGCTGGCACGAGCAAAAAGCAGGACGGGCGTGTCCCCGGCACTGGGCCAGCCCCAGAGCTGGAGGGCGGCGGGGGCGCGCGGGTGGAGGCGAGGTGTTCCGGACGGGTCGAGAAATCCGGCGAAGGCGCTTCCCGCGTCGCCGACGCCCATGTTGGCGAGGCGGCGCAGGACCCTGGCCTGCAGGAGGTACGAACCCCGCGAAGTCGTGGCGTAGAAGTCGCCGAGCCGCCGGGCGAGGTCCGCCTTTCGGGGATTGCCGCTTGGCAGGAGCCAGTCCGAGGAACGGATGCCCATCTCGGTATTGGACGCGATCGCCTCGAGTGCCGCGCCATGCTCGAGCGCCATGGGTGCGAACGCGAGGCCCCAGTCAAATGGCCGATGGCGCGAGAGCGCCAGGAGGCGGGTATGGACCGCGGCCTTGAATACGGGATCAATCTCCATCGCACCGCGAAGCGCGTCCAGGAGATTGAGCGCGGTGCCCACGACGCGGTCCGCACCATTGGCCGTTTCGATGAGGGAGCGTATGCCCGAGTCCCGAAAAAACGCACACTCGGGGAAGAGGATCCTCTCGCTTGAGGGGGTGATCTCGCGGGCGTCGAACGTGACGATTCTCGCCTGGCCCGCGGCCCGGCCGGAGCGGGCGAAGACCAGGCCGCGGGACGCGATGATGTCACCCTTTAGGCAGAACTCCGATACCGGGATGGCGGCCAACGGGGTATTCGGCAGGGAACCGCGCCCAAAGAGCCGATAGATGTTGAAAAAGTTCTCCTCGTCGCGCAGCGCGAGGAATTCGTCTTTCTCCGGTTGGAGGGCATCGGCTGGCCGGAAATCGGGTGAGGCGCCGGAGCAGAGGGAGGTCCACTGTTCGGGCGTCAACCGTGGGGCGAAGAGCAGGCGGTTCCAGTGTGGGAAGAGGTGGGACTTTCCGATGACCTCGCGGGCGCCGATGGTCGCTGGTGCGCCGGAGAGTTTCGTGAAGGCCGCGGGGCGGAGGGCGTCGAGATAGGTGTCGAGGTCGGTGGCGGCGCGGGCGCCGGACAGGGCGCGGTCGTAGCGCTCGAGTTCGTCCCGGAGGGGGATCACCCTTGAGACGACCCGCTCGACCGATGCGGCGATGGCCGATTGGGCGGGGTCGGCGGAGCCGCCGGCGGCCTTCCAGAGGGCGATCGTACCCTCGATGGCCTCGAAGGCGTGGATGGCGCGGCGTTTTGGGTCGATTGGGCCGGCCAGGCCGAGGGTCTCGTCCCCGAGGGCGAGGATTCCGGCGGCGGGATCTTTGAGCTTGTCCCCGAGTTCGCTGGCGAGGGCGGCGCGGCGGCTCTCGAGGCCGTTACCGATCATGGCGACGCGGGCGGCGAGCCCGGGCCTGAGTTCATCGCAGAGTCCGGGGAGGAGGGATCTGAGTTCCTCGATCTTGCGGAGGGCGTCGGGGAGGTGGGTGGGCGTGAGCTGCGAGGAGAGGGAGCCCTCGAGGTCCCCGGCGAGTGCGGCGGCGGCGCGGGCCTTGGCCCGTTCGGCATCGATCCATTGTTTGGCGAGATCGATGGTGGTTCGCAGGCGTGGGTTGTCGGCGAGCCTAGAGGCGGAGCGTTCCCATCGCTCGATTGTCTGTGCGGCGGTCTCGGAGCGGCGCTCGGACTCGAGCTGTTTGATCTCGGCGATGGCGGACCGGGCGCGGGAGTTGAGCCATATGGGTGTCGCGACAAGCGCGATGGCGACCAGGGAGGCAGCGGCGGCGGCGGATATCTTGATCGCGGTGGACCGCCCCTTCCTGTGTTCGGCGGCTCGGAGCCTGCCGCGGGCGCGGTGGAAGATTTCGGCGGTCTCCTTTGCCGGGGGGATGCCGGTGCGCTCGAGATCGAGCCATAGCTTGGACAACTGGCCGGAGGCGACGCGGATCGCGTCGGGGTCGGCGAGTTTTCCCTCGGCAAGGAAATTCTCCGCCTCTTCGGCGGCGCTCCGGATCCGGGCATCGAGTCGGTCCGCAGCGGTGCGGCGACGTTGGGCGGCGTCGACACCCGAGGCCCACGTCTCGATCGCGTCGACGCGTTTGGCATCGTCGGGATCGAGCTGTATGGCGTGCTCGGCGCAGTCGGAGCGGATGGCGTCGGCGAGCGCAAGGGCGCGGGCATGGTCTTGGCCGTCGCGGGCCACTTGGATGCGCTCGAGGTTCTCGGCGCATCGCCTGCGGGCGGAGGCGGCCTTGAGGCGTGCGGCGATGCGGGAGGCATCGTCCCAATGGGCGGCGGGGATATCGCCCGGGCCACCGAGGCGCCCGATGGTCTCGACGGCGTCCAGGATGGCGGCCTCGTCACCGCCGGTCAGGAGAGCGGGCAGGCTGGCGACCAGGGACTCGCGGATCTTGTGCCGGAGGCGCTCGGCCTCGTTTGGGGCGTTCGGGTCGTTGGGATTGAGGCGCGCGATGAGCTCGAGGACGTCGAGGGCGCGGCGGTCGTCCCTTGAGGCAATGGCGGCGCGGTAGTCGCGGTACAGGGGACTGGATGCGGTGATGCCGCGGGCGTAGGCCTCGTTGAGGAGGTGGATGGCCCTCTGGTTTCGCACTTCGCCGGTGGGCAGCCCCGCGTCCCGGCAGGTGGTGCGCCAGGCATCGGCGCCAAAGAACTCGAGCGCGGCGATCTCGTCGAGGAGGGGAGGATCCGCCTCCGCGAGTTGGATGGCCTGGAGGGCCTCGCCCCGGGAGAGCATCTCCTCGCACTGCGCCAGTCGGGACTCGGCGCGCGCGCACGCATCGGTGTAGGAGTTGGCGAGCGAGCGGAGGCGGATGGGGTCGTCGGCGGCGCCGGTGGCGATCGCGCTGGAGATCGCGTCGATGAGCCTGTGTGTGGTTCTCATTCGAATTGAATCAGGGTGATGCGGGCGTCTGGGTCGGGTGCGCCGAACGGGGCGCATTCGATCCTTGGCCTCTTGATGTGTTCGAGGCGGAGGGGCACGTCGGGTGGGGAGAGGGCGGGGCCGGCGACGGCGCTGATGCTGGACCGGTAGGCGCGGGAGCGCTCTTTGAGGACGGTGACCTCGCCGACGAATTCTCTCTGTTTTTGCCGCAGGCTGTCGATGGCCTTCTGCTGGAGGGCGTGCACCTTCTTCTGGGAATCGACGACGAGCTCTCTGGCATCGAGCGTGGCGAGCGCCAACCATCCGGCGTCTCCTGGTGGGAGAGATGTGGCGCGGTCCAGGTCGCGTCTCGCGAGGAGATAGCCGGAGGACTGTCGCTCGAAGTATCTTGCGCCGCCGCGGATGGTGCTTCCGACGATGGCGAAGAACTTATCCTCCGAGGCGATGTCGTGCGGGAGCACGGGCCTGGAGTCCGAGATGGCGCGGATGGCATTGATGGTCTCCAGCACGCTCGCGGCGCGATCGTCGGCCGTCGCGGAGGATGCGGCGTTTTCTGATCTTGGCTGGGTCTGGGGTCCACCGATTCCCTCATACAAGTCAAGAGGGTTCCAGGCGGAGACGTCAAACGCCAAGTTGCCGGGATCTTCGTCAGCGGACAGGGGCGCGTCCACGCGGCCACACCGCAGGGAGATGGGGGAGGCGCCGCGGAGATTTCGCAGGCGGGGGGCGATATCGGGATGGGTCAGGGTGAGGCGTTTGCCGTGGAGGCGGAGGGCGGATGTCGGGAGTGTGCCGAGCAGGGGATATCCGGGCCGCGCGAAGACGAGATACAGGAGAGGGGTATCGGGAGCGGGAGCGCTGAATATGGCGAGACGAGCGATCGAGAAGGCGGGGCTATCTGGGGCGGGGCGGATGATGAAGCGGGGAATTTGCGCGGAACCCTCGAGGGCGATGGAGAGGCAGGGATCATCGCCGAGGTAGCATCGGAGTCGCTCCTCGGCGGCGATTTGGCGGAGCACGGTGGCCCGGCCCCGGTCGGTGGCGATGACGATCCGGAGTCCGTTGGCGCCGGTGGCGAAGGCTCCGGCGAGCGCGGGGAGGGAAGGGGAGTCGAGGACGATGTCATGGAAGGGCTGAAGCGTGACGTGCGCCGGGCATCGCCCGAGGTTTTCTGTGGAGAAAATGGCGTGCGGGATGGTTTCCGCGATGGGATTGGCGGGAGTCTCCGGGGTGCTTGGCGTGGCCGCTGGCGGTGGTGCGGGCGTGGGCGAGGCGGGGCTGGGCGGGGGAGGGGCGGGTTCCTGGGGCGCTGGGGTTGGGGGCGTGGTGAGGGCGGGCGGTTGCGCCGGCGAGGGTGGCTTGCTGCGGGGGCGCCATGATCGAGCGAGGTCGGATCGGAAGACCGCGAATGCGGCGACCGAGATCAGGGCCAGCGCGGCAACGGGCACGAGCGCCAGCCAGATGGCGCGCTTCCGGTCGCGGGAACCGTTGGCGCAACTGGCTTCGGCGAAATCGGGTTCGGGGAGCAGGGCCGGGATGGGACGGCGCGGAGTCGCGAGGCCTGGCCGTGCGGGAGAGGTTCCAGGGAGATCTGGGCGTTCGGGTGCCGGAACGCGCGGCGTGGCCGGACGCGTTGCGGTGGGTCGGCCACATCGCGCGCGATCGACGAGGTCGGGGTCAGGGCGCGGCAGGGAGGACGGATCGTTGGGGTCGATGATTGTGGCGCCCCTGCGCCGGGCAGCCGATTCGGCCGCCGCGCCCCTCGGGCACGCCCGCCAGAGAAAATCATCCGGATTGTCGTTAGATTTGAGGAAGGTGGTGAACGGGATCGCCCAGGATTCGTGATCGATGAGGGCAAGGCTTTCGCCTATCAATGGGAGGAGCGTGTCCTCGCAACCGGGCCTGGCGAGGATTAGGGTCTCTCGGTGGGGGGAGAGACACGCGGCGCTGCCCGCGTCACCGGTGAGTTTGGCCCACGCGCGGGCGGGAGGGGGAAAGGAATGCGGGATGTCACCGAGGGCGACTGGGGCCTGGTCGTCGAGAAATCTCGCGGGTTCGGTCCAGGCCGTGCGCCATCCGTTCCACGAGACCAGGAAGTCGACGGGCGTCGCGTTTGCGGCGGCGACCTCGTCGGCGGAAAAGATGACGTGATGGGCGATGTGGTTTGTGCGACCGCTGTAGTCGGTGCCGGCATCGCGTATCCGCGTCACGAGGTGGTACCGCTCGTCGGAGAGATCGATGATCCGGTGGGAATCGATGCGGGGCGTGGGGTCGGAAGGGGGTCGCTCGTAGCTGGAGAAACGCTCCAGGATGTCGACAAGGCGGGCGCGGAGTTCGCGGTGGCGGGCGACGGTGCCAAAGCCACTATGGCCGGCCTTGAGGCAGCGTGGGCTGCTGGTGTAGATGAGCTGCCAACCCACGGCGGATCATCCCCCGGGGACCTGGATCAGTCCGGGGTCCATGGCGCGCAGGGCCCAGAGGACCGGGATCTCGACAAACATGGGGGCCATGCGGGCGGGCACTGGCGCGAATTGGGCGCGGGGCGCGTCACCGATCCGGACGGGGGAGTGCCCGAGCGACGAGACAGGGAAGTAGGCGACATTGGAGGAGATGGATTCGGCGTTCGCGACGATGGCCGGGCAGAGCCGCATCAGAAGCGCGCGGACCGCCCGTGAGTTGTGGCGCACGGCGTCCGTGTCGAGGCCGCCTTTCGTGAGGGGTTCGCGGAGGCGGGAGTCGCCGAGGAGGTGGAGCCAGGTGTCGCATTTTCCGACGATGACCGCGAGCGGGGTCTTGATCCGGTCTCTTGCGGCTATGCCGAGGAGGCGTTTCACCCGGACGTCGGTCTCGGCCAGGATGACATCCTGCTGGTCCTGATAGTCGGGTATCTTTAGCTGGGGGTCATGGTGTTCGGCGAGTGCCGAGCGGAACCCCAGGTTTGTGGTGGGGTCGAACAGCACGAGTATCGAAGAGGCCGAGGCGACGTGCTGTGCGCCGGGGCTGGTGGCCGAGTCGCGGCCGGGCTGGAAGTGCTCCCCGGCGTTGTCGTAGAAGACGAGGCACATGCGGCGCTCGTCGCCGCCGTCGCGGGACAGTGAGAACACGAAGGGTTTGGGTAGGAGGACCTCGCGGCCAAACCGATTGACCCTCTCGTACATCTCGCCCTCGAGGTCGGTCTTGGCCAGATATGCCTGCTCCGGGGAGGCGGCGCTGAAGAGTTTGCTCTTCATGTCGTTCAGGCGGGAGTTGCCCTCGGGGTCGGCGTCTCGGAAGACGAGGCCGAAGTCGCGAAAGAGGATATCCTGGAGCCGCTTGATGAGGACGGTGAGGTAGTACGACTTCCCGGAGTGGGTGGCGCCGACGATGGAGAAGATATGGGTGGGGAGTTCGAGGTAGCCGTGGGGAAGCCGTCGCCTGCAGTGGGGGCAGGCGATCTCGATGGCGGGTAGCCCCATGGCGTCGATGGCCTGGCCGCGATCATTGAAGCGGGTGGCGTGGAACCGTTGGAATGCATCGGGGCCGAGGACGGGGTCTCCTCGGAGGCCGTCGTGCACGGCGATGTGCATCGCGTCGCCAGCGTCGAAGCGCAGCCAGCAGGTCGGGCAGGCGAAGGCGCCCTTGTCGATGTCGGGACCCGCGGTGGGTTTTGGCAGGGGGAGTTCGGGGATGGGGAGGGAGAGGGGCGGTTCTTCGCCTGTCTCTGGCCCGGGGTCGGCGAAGACGAAGACCTGGTTGGCGTAGAAGGCGGCGCGGCTACCGGACGGGTGAACCACGGTGGTTTCGGGCGCGAAGCGATCGGCGTTGAGCAGGAGCGGGAGGGAATCTAGGGGGGCCGCCTGAGAGGTCATGCCGGTGGCCATGTCGCGGAGGCACCAGAGTTCGGTATTGATGGCTGCCGCCCATTTCTGGAGGTTGCGCCCGACCCGGAGAAGGAACAGGTGATCTCCGATCTTGAGGGAGTAATCGACATTGGTCCGGATCTCGATGGCTGACTCCTCGAGGCCGTTGACAAAGATGGCGGCATCGGGGGAGAGGCGGACGAGGCTGAGGTGGGAATCGAGCCGGGTGAGGGTGCAGTGTTTTGGGGCGACGTTGGGGCCGGGCAGGGGCCAGTCGACCCCGGCCCCGGAACCGAAGAGGAACGGCAGTTTATCGGCTATCCGGAAAGCGCCATCGTTGCAGTTGAGGATGCCGACCTGCTGGCGCGCGAAGAATCCCATGGCGACCCGTTTCGTGGCATCGTCCGCGGAGTGAGCGGCAGGGTCAAGGCGAAATCGGGGAGGTGAGAATTTAGGTTGAATTCTGTCCGGATGGCGCTTTGATTCCCCCCTTCTATGAGAGCCGGGATACACCCCGAATACAAGGAGACGGTGGTCCGCTGCACGTGCGGGGCGGAGTACCGTGTCCGGTCAACGAAGCAAGACTTGCACCTTGGCGTCTGCGCGGCGTGCCATCCGTTCTTCACGGGGCAGCAGCGTTTTGTGGACACCGCGGGGCGCGTCGAGAAGTTCCAGCGGCGGTTTGGCACTGGCAAGCTGTCGGAGCAGGTCAAGAAGCCGAAGGGCAAGGGCGGACGCTAGGTTCCTTTGGGCGAGGGGGCGGGGCGCCGTGAGGCGCGGCCGCCCTCGCGCTTTTTCCGGGGGACGGCGTGTGGGGCCATGGATCTCGCGCAGCATTTCGAGCGGATGAGGGCGCGGTGTGCCGAGCTCGAGCGCGAGCTGGGGGAGGGGTCGATATTTTCCGATGCGGCGAGGGCGCGGGAGGTGGGGCGCGAGCACAGTCGGCTGAAGGGGGCGCTGGATCGGTATTCGGCCTACGCGGCGGCGAGGGATTCTCTGGCGAAGAACGAGGCGCTTTTGGCTGGGGCGGGCGCGGGGGACGAGGAGCTGGTGGAGTTGGCGCGGGCGGAGCGCGAGGAGCTTCTGGCGTCGGTCGCGTCGATGGAGGGGGATCTGCGGGCGGCGCTATTGCCCCCCGAGCCGAACGAGGACCGGGACGTGATCATGGAGATCCGTGCGGGGACCGGGGGTAGCGAGGCGGCGCTTTTTGCGGCGGATCTGCTGCGGATGTACACGCGGCACGTGGAGCGGACGAAGGGCTGGAAGAGCGAGGTGCTGGAGGTGAGCGGGGCGGATCTGGGCGGCGTGCGCGAGGTGATCTTGCGCATCTCGGGGGAGGATGCCTTCCGGCGGCTGCGTTTCGAGAGCGGGGTGCACCGGGTGCAGCGGGTTCCGGTGACCGAGGCCCAGGGGAGGATACACACCTCGACGGCGACGGTGGCGGTATTGCCGGAGGCGGGCGAGGTGGATGTCGAATTGAAGGCGGAGGAGCTCCGGATCGAGGTGTGCCGCGCGGGTGGTCCCGGGGGGCAGGGGGTGAACACGACCGATTCGGCGGTGCAGGTGCACCATCTGCCGACGGGGCTCATCGTGCGCTGCCAGGATGGTCGCTCGCAGCTGAAGAATCGGGAGCGCGCGCTGGGGATCCTGCGCGCGCGCCTGCTGGAGCGGAAGCAGCGGGAGGAGGCCGAGGCCTACGCGGCCCAGAGGAAGTCGCAGGTCGGCTCGGGAGACCGGAACGAGAAGATACGGACCTACAATTTCCCGCAGAATCGCGTGACCGATCACCGCGTCAACCTGACCCTCTACGATTTGCCCTCGGTGTTGGATGGCGACATCGGTGCCTTCACCGAGGCGCTGATGGCGGCGCATGTCGAGCAGCGGCTGGCCGCGCTCTAGGAATCTGCCGGACAAAGCCCGGCAGATTCCTAGCCGATCTCGTATTCGCGTCCCTGGGTAGCGGCCTCGACGGCGATGCCGTGTTTGGCGCCCTCGCGGCGTGCGCCGCGTTCCATGAGGGTGATGAATGAGTCGTCGTGGCAGGGGTCGTGGTGGGTGAGGAGGAGCTTTTTGGCGCCGGCTTCCTTGGTCTCGCGGAGGCATGCCTTCCATGTGGAATGGCCCCATCCTTTCTTGGGGCAGCCGCCGACTTTACCCGCGTATTCGTCCTCGGTGTACTGGCTATCCATCAGGACGAGGTCGGCGCCCTTGGCGAGTTGCTGCACCGAGTGGCTGAGGCCCTCTTCGGGGTGCTCGTTATCCGTGAGGAAGGCGAAGGCGCGGGCGGGCGCGCCTTCGGCGTGCTCCTCGATGCGGTAGCCGAGGCAACCCCCGGGGTGGTTGAGGGGGGCGTGTCGGATGGAGAGTCGGGTGGGGCCGGCGTCGAGGGAGAGCGGGTCGGCGACGGGGAGGTGGTGGAACCTCAGGGATGCCTTCAGGGCGCAGAAGGGAACGGGGAAGAAGAGCGACACGTGCTGCTGTTCGAGGGCGGTCTGGGCGACGTTGGCTTGGGGGCGGTCTTTGGGGGCGGGTGGCCCGTAGATGTCGAAAGAGAAGCCCTCGCGGTATGCGGGGATGAAGAAGGGGAAACCCTGGATGTGGTCCCAGTGAAAATGGGAGAATAGGAGCGTCGCGGCCCTCGGTTCTCCGCGGGCCAACTCGTTGCCCAGGAGGCGGATGCCGGAGCCGGCGTCGATAATGACCATCGCGTCACCCGACGTGATCGACACGCAGGTGGTGTCGCCGCCATATCGTCTCGTGGGGAAATCCGGCGCGCTTGGCGTCGGGATGCTTCCCCGGGTTCCCCAGATTCGGACTTTCACGATGGTGGCGCGGCACGCGGGTCGACCGTCATTCGGCGCGGCGGACGCGCGTCGCTTTTCCCTTTCTGACCTTGGGGCATTTAAGCGCGGGGGAGCTTTTTGCGCAAGTGAAGGGTTGTGCCGTCGGGGTGCGGCTCGAAGCGGACCTCGTCGAAGGTGCAGCGCATGAAATGGAGGCCGAGGCCACCGGGGCGGACGTCCTGGATGTCCCTGCCTTTGAGGCGTTCCTCGGAAACGGGGGTGCCGTGGTCGCGGAGGCGAATGGCGAGGGATTGGCCGTCATCTTCGATGGCCGCGCAATATTCGATGGTGCCTTCGGCGCCGCGGTAGGCGTGGCGGATGATGTTGGCGGCTGCCTCGTCGGCACCGAGGACGAGGCAGCCGACGTCGGCATCGGGCAGGCCGGCGAAATGTGCCCAGCGCCCGATGATATCGCGGGCGGTCTTGAGGGCCTCGGGCTGGGCGGGGATGGTCCAGGAGGCCGGGGGTGCGGCGCCGCGCCATTCGGCGACGATGAGGGTGGCGTCATCGTGCGAGCCGGCCTTTCCGGTAAATTGGCGGAGGCTGGCGACGACCGAATCGATCGCGCCTTGTGCGGTGGGCGACTGGGTGAGGGAGTCGCGGAGGCGGGCGAGGGCAAACTCATCACCCGAGGGGTCGCGGGCCTCGGTGACGCCATCGGAGAACAGGAGCCAGAGGTCGCCTGGGACGAGGTCGAGGTGGGTGGCGACGAAGCCGATGCCCGGGGCGATCCCTAGTGCCAGTTGGCGTGGGAGAGGGACCTCGCCCGATTGTCCGGCTCGGAGGCGGAGGGGGGGGAACTGTCCCGCGGCGCAGGCCTGGACGATCGAGGTGCCGGGTTCAAACAGGAGCGCCGTCATGGCGACGAAACGACCGCCGACGGAATCGCGGCAGAGGGCGTCGTTGAGGCGGCCCATCCATTCGCCGAGGTCGGAGAGGCCCGGGGCGAGGGCACGGATCTCGGCGGAGGCGCGGGCCATGGTGAGTGCCGCGGGGATACCTTTGCCGGAGACATCGCCGAGGGCGACGAGGACGCGGCCGTCGGGCAGTTCTTCGACCGAGTAGAAATCGCCGCTGATGTCGCGGGCGGGCTCGTTGTAGGCGGCGAGGCGGACGCAGGCGCAGGCGGGCAACCGTGCGGCGAGGAAGGCCTGCTGGATCTCGCGGGCGATGGAGAGCTCCTGCTCCATGCGCTTGCGCCGCAGGGCTTCCTCCTGCGCGCGCAGCCGGACGATCGCGGAGGTCGCGAGCAGGGCGAAGCCCTCGAAGATGCCCTCGTCCTCGTCGCTGAAGCTCGGCGCGTGCCTGGGGTTGAGGGCCTGGATGACCCCGAGGCATTGGCCCTTGTCCAGGAGGGGCGCGCACATGAGGGCGTGCGTCACGAAGCCGGATTTCTTGTCGGCGTCGCGGAAGAATCGGGGGTCATTCTGGGCATCGCGGACGTTGACGAACTGGCGGGATTGGAAGACGGAGCCGGCGATGCCCTTGTCGTCGGGCAGGCGCAGGGAGAGCAGCTGCTCGGCGCGCGGGCCGTGGGGCGCGTGCATGACCAGCTCGTTTGTCTCGGGGTCGTGGAGGAATACGGAGCTGGCCTCGGCATCCATCACCTCGGCCATCTGTGCGAGGATGGTCCGGATGAGCTCGGCGTGCTCCATGGCCTCGCCGAGGGCGCGCGCCACGTCGAGCAGGGCGCGGAGGCGTCCCCGGTCGGGAGGTGCGGAGGGGGCGTCCATCGGCTTGGCTCCCGGTGGCTCACTTGCCCGGTTCCGCGGGCTTGACCGGGATGGGCTTGTCGCTGGAGATGATGCGTTTCTCGTCGGGGAGGTCATTGACGGCGCCCTCCTTGCCGAAGAGCAGGCGCCAGGGTCTCTGGCCGAGGGTGCCGGTGATGAGCTTGGCGTGGGTGGTGACCACCTTGAGGTTCTGGGAGACGACGTTGAGGTCGGCCGTGAGGGTCTTGGCGTTCTCGAGGGTGGCCTTGAGTTTCTCGCGGCTCTCCTCGCTGCCGAGGTCGCCGGTGAGGGCCTTGGCGTCCTCGAGCACCCTGTCGAGTTTCTCGATGGCGGCGGGGACCTTGTCGCCGAGGCCGGCGGTGACAGATTTCACGTCGGCCAGCACGCCGTTGAGCTTTTCGGTGATCTTCGGGAACTCCTGCCCGACGTCGGTGGTGATGGACTTGACGTTGGCGGCGGCGTCCTTGAGGTTGACGAGCAGGGCGGCGCCGGGGTCCATGAGGTCGTCCATGGTCTTGCCGCTGGTGCCGGCGATGACGGCGCCCGGCGGCATGGGCTCGGAGTCGGGGGCGCCGGGGGTGAGCTCGATGTAGTGTTCGCTCATGAGGCTCGCCTGGCGGATCGATGCGACCGTCTCCGAAGAGAGCACGAGGTCGGGTTCGATCTCGCCGATGACGCGGATCGCGGGGGCGGCTGCGTTGGTGGCGGCGGGGTCCCTGGCGAGCATCGCGTCGCGGAGCCCGGCGCGCTCCTGGCGGGTGAGGATGCGGACGTCGGAGACGATCCCGACGGGCAGTCCCGCCATCTTGATCTCGGTCACGTTGGGCTTGACGTTGTCGATCCGGTCGAAGTCGATGGTGACCTTCCGGGTCTTGCCCTCGATCTCGTAGTCGCCGATTCCGGTGAGCAGGATGAAGCCGAGCCCGAGGGTCGAGCCGATGACGGCGAGGGCGATGATGCGGTCCTGTATGGAGGTCATGGGGTTGCCGTTCTTTGGGTGTTTTATCCGATGAGGTGTTTGAGATAATCGCCCTTGGAGAGGCGGAGGGGTATGGGCCCGTCGGCCTGCCCGTCCACGAACTGCTTGAGCACGGGGTCGTCGGAGGCGCGGATCTCGTCCGGGGTGCCCTGGGCGATGATCTTGCCCTGGAAGAGCATGATCATCTTGGAGGCGATCCGGAAGGCGCTGGTCATGTCGTGGGTGACGACGACGGCGGTCATGCCGAGCTTGTGGACGAGGTCGAGGGTGAGGGTGTCGACGACGGCGGTCATGACGGGGTCGAGGCCGGAGGTGGGCTCGTCGCTGAAGAGGATGGTCGGGTCCAGCGCGATCGCGCGGGCGAGCCCGACGCGCTTCTTCATGCCGCCGGAGATCTCCGAGGGGCGCAGGTTCTCGAAGCCGGTGAGGCCGACCAGCTCGAGCTTCATCTTGACCATGAGGTCGGCGATCTTGTTGTCCACCCTCGAGTGCTCGCGGATGGGGAGTGCGACGTTTTCGCCGACGGTCATGGAATTCAGGAGGCCGCCGCTCTGGAACAGCATGCCGAACTTGCGCCGGACGCCGGCGAGGGCGTCGCGGTTCATGCGGGTGATCTCCTCGCCCTCGATCCAGATCTCGCCGGAGTCCGGCTTGAGGACGCCGATGAGGTGGCGGAGCAGGGTGCTCTTGCCGCAGCCGCTGCCGCCCATGACGACGAGGACCTCGCCGCGCCGCACGGAGAAACTGATGTCGTCGATGACGCGTCGCCCGCCGAAGCTCTTGACGAGGTTCTGGACCCGGATGGCGGCGCCGTCGTGCGTCATAGGAAATAGAAGAGGGCGGTGAGCACCACGTCGGCGGTGAGGATGGCGATGAGGGAATTGACCACCGAGGCGGTGGTGGCGCGGCCGACGCCCTCGGCGCCGCCGGAGACCGACATCCCGTGGTAGCAGGCGATGGTGGAGACCAGGACGGCGAAGACGCAGGCCTTGAAGAGGCCGGTGAGGACATCCTTTTCGACGAGGGAATCGATGGCGAGGTTGACGTAGTGCGCCGAGTCGATGCCGAGCGAGGCGGTGCCGATCACCCAGCCCCCGAAGGCGCCGGTGAAATTGGCGATGATGGCGAGGCTGGGCATGATGAGGACCACGGCGAGCAATCTCGGCGAGACGAGGTAGCGCACGGGGTCGATGGCCATGACCTCGAGGGCCTCGATCTCCTCGGCTGCCTTCATCGTGCCCAGCTCGGCGGTGATCGAGGAGCCGCAGCGGCTGGCCAGCACGATCGCGGCGAAGAGGGGACCGATCTCGCGGAAGAATGCGACGGTGGTGAGGTGGGCGACGTAGATGTCGGCACCCATCTTGGAGAGCTGGTAGGCCCCCTGCATGGCGAGGACCAGGCCCATGAAGAAGCTCAGCAGGGCGATCATGGGGATCGAGCGGATGCCGAGGAGCGTGAGCTGGAGGAAGACCGCGGCGGAACGGACCGGCTTGCGGCGGAGCGGCCCGACGAAGACCCAGAAGATGGCCCGGCCCGCGAGGGTCAGGTAGTCGGCGACGGCATTCACGAGCGCAATTCGCTGAGTGCGGAGGCCTCGTCCGGATGGATCGAGAAGATCTGCTCGAGCCGCGCGATCTCGAAGACGTTTTGGATGCGCGGGGGCAGGGCGTACAGGATGAATTTCCCGCCGAAGGGGCGGCTATTCTGATAATACTCGATGAGGGTGGCGAGGCCGGAGGAATCGAGGTAGGTGACGCCCTCGAAATTGAGCAGGAGGGCGGGGCACCTGGCCTTGACGCGGGCGTGGAGGGCGGCCCGCAACTCGGGGGAACTCTGGAGATCGACCTCCCCCGAGAGGTCCAGCACGGGCGCCCCGGCCAACTCGCGTTCCTGAATTTTCACGGCCCGCCAGTAAACGCCGCCGCCCGTCCGCGGCCAAGCTTTTTTTAGGAGATGGGCGGTCGCGCTAATGGGGTGGAAACAACCTATTTGACAGGGGCGCCGCGATTACATACCCTCCCGCCCCTTTGACGCAATTTAGATTAACCAAGGAAGGATCGGTCTCATATGGCAGCCAAGCGTTCCAGGAAACCCGCAGCGAAGAAGTCGGCCAAGTCGTCCGCCGTGGCGAAGGGGCGTGGCGCGGTGAAGGCGCCGGGGAAGGCGGGGAAGTTCGTCTATAGTTTTGGGGACGGGAAGGCGGACGGCCACGGGAAGATGAAGGAGCTGCTGGGGGGCAAGGGCGCCAATCTGGCGGAGATGACGCGGATCGGGCTGCCGGTGCCGCCGGGGTTCACGATCACGACGGAGGTGTGCACGCATTTCTACAAGCACGGGCACAAGTACCCGAAGGAGCTGGAGGGGCAGATCCGGAAGGCCGTGGAGAAGATGGAGCGGTCGCTGGGCAAGCTGTTCGGCAATCCGGCGGATCCCTTGCTGGTTGCGGTGCGCTCCGGGGCGCGGGACTCGATGCCCGGGATGATGGACACGATCCTGAATCTGGGGTTGAACGACGAGACCGTTAAGGGGCTGATCGCGCACAGCGGCAACGAGCGATTCGCGTACGACTGCTACCGGCGGTTCATCCAGATGTATGGCGACGTGGTGATGGGCGTGCAGAAGCGCGAGGGGGAGGAGCACGAGCCGTTCGAGGTGGTGATCGAGGCGCTGAAGCAGGAGAAGTTTCCGGACCGGCACAACGTTCCGGACACGGAGCTGGACGCGGAGGCGCTCAAGGAGATGGTGCGGCGTTTCAAGGCGCTGGTGCGGGAGCGGACCGGGGAGGATTTTCCGGCGCAGCCGTGGGAGCAGCTGCTGGGCGCGGTGGGGGCGGTGTTCAAGTCGTGGAACAACGAGCGGGCGTTCGTGTATCGCCGGAAGTACGGGATCCCGCACGAGTGGGGGACGGCGGTCAACGTGCAGGCGATGGTCTTCGGCAACACGGGCACGCAGAGCTGCTCTGGGGTGGCGTTCACGCGGGATCCGGCGACCGGCGATAAGGTGTTTTACGGCGAGTACCTGCTGAACGCGCAGGGCGAGGACGTGGTGGCGGGCGTGCGGACGCCGGAGCCGGTGCAGAAGCTGGAGCTGGAGATGCCGCGGGCGTACCGCGAGCTGGAGGAGGTGCGGCGGACCCTGGAGTCGCATTTTCACGACATGCAGGATTTCGAGTTCACGGTGCAGGAGGGGAAGGTCTTCATGCTCCAGACCCGGAACGGCAAGCGGACGGGCCTGGCGGCGGTGAAGATCGCGGTGGACATGGTGCGCGAGAAGCTGATCACGTGGCAGGAGGCGGTGGCGCGGATCCCGGCGGATTCGCTGTCGCAGCTACTGGCGCCGATCTTCGACCGCAAGGCGCGGGTGTCGGCGGCGGTGATCGCGACGGGTTTGCCGGCGGGTCCCGGGGCGGCGACGGGGCGGATCTGTTTCAACCCGAACGAGGCGGAGGAGCTGCACCGCAAGGGCGAGCACGTGCTGCTGGTGCGGGTGGAGACCTCTCCGGAGGACATCCGCGGCATGCTGGCGGCGGATGGCATCCTGACCGCGCGGGGCGGGGTGAGCTCGCACGCGGCGCTTGTGGCGCGGCAGATGGGCAAGGTCTGCGTGTGCGGGGCCTCGGCGCTGCGGATCGATTACGAGAGCCAGTCGTTGGCGGTGGGCGACAAGATCTTCAAGTCGGGGGATTTCCTGTCGATCGACGGGACGACGGGCGAGATCTTCGCCGGCGAGCTGAGGACGGCGGCGTCGGAGGTGGTGCAGGTGCTGGTGGAGAAGTCGTTGGATCCGAAGGACGCGCCGAGCTACCAGTATTTCGCGACCCTGATGGGCTGGGCGGATCGCGCCCGGAAGCTGCGGGTTCGGGCCAACGCGGACCAGCCGGATCAGGTGGCGACGGCGATCGCGTTCGGGGCCGAGGGCATCGGCCTATGCCGGACGGAGCACATGTTCTTCGAGGGCGAGCGGATCGACGTGGTGCGCCAGATGATCCTGGCGGAGACCCCGGAGGCGCGGAAGGCGGCGCTCAACAAGCTGCTTCCGATGCAGCAGGGTGATTTCGAGGGGATCTTCCGGGAGCTGAAGGGGCTTCCGGCGACGATCCGGCTGCTGGATCCGCCGTTGCACGAGTTCCTGCCGCACGACCACGCGCAGCAGACGGCGCTCTCGGAGAAGCTGGGCATCGACGTGCGCCGGGTGACGCAACGGGTTCACGAGCTTCACGAATTCAACCCGATGCTAGGGCACCGCGGGTGCCGGCTGGGCATCGTGTATCCGGAGATCTCGGAGATGCAGGCGCGGGCGGTCTTTCAGGCGGCGGCGGCGGTGCAGAAGTCCGGGACGAAGGTGTTCCCGGAGGTGATGATCCCGCTGGTGGGTTTCCCGAAGGAGCTGCAGCTCCAGATCGAGATCGTGCATCGGGTGGCCAAGGAGGTCATGGCCGAGACGGGGCAGAAGATCGCGTACTCGGTGGGGACGATGGTCGAGGTGCCGCGCGCGTGCGTGGCGGCGGACCAGATCGCGGAGAGCGCGGAGTTCTTCAGCTTTGGCACGAACGACCTGACGCAGACCACGCTGGGGATGAGCCGCGACGATTCGGGGCGATTCCTGCCGGCGTACCAGAACCTGGAGATCGTGAAGGACAATCCGTTTGCCTCGATCGATCAGGGCGGCGTGGGCGAACTGATGCGCGTGGGCATCGAGCGGGGCCGCGGGGTGCGGCCGAAGATCAAGCTCGGCATCTGCGGCGAGCACGGCGGCGATCCGAAGTCGGTGAAGTTCTGCCATCAGATCGGGCTAGATTACGTGAGCTGCTCGCCGTTCCGGATTCCGGTGGCGAAGCTGGCGGCGGCCCAGGCGGCGCTGGCGCGCTGAGGGCGCGCCGCGCCCCGTTTGCGGGGCGGGCCCTGGCATGGCGAAGGTCGGTGAGGGTCCTGCGGCGGCGTTGCGGCGCCTCTGGCACCGGTTGTATTACCGGTGTGCCTGCATGGGGTGGCGGGCGGCATTGGCCGCGGGTGGGGTGCGCTGTCGGGTCGAGGGCGGGGAGCGGTTGCCGGGCGACGGGGCGTACCTCCTCGTCTGCAATCACATCAGCCATTTCGATCCCCCGACGATCGCGGCCCTGCTGCCGCGGAAGCACGCGTGGGTGGTCGCGCTGGACATGTACGCGCACCCGCTGGGGGCGTGGTTCTTCCGCGGGATCGAATCGATAGCGGTGGACCGGCAGGGGGCCGATCGGGAGGCGGTCCGGCAGATCTTGGGACGGCTGCGGCGTGGGGAGCCGGTGGGGCTATTTCCGGAGGCGGGCATCCGGTCGGGCACGGCGTCGGTGTTGGGTGGGCAGCCGCTGGATGATTCCGTGGGGGGCCTGGCCCACGTGGGCAGGGTGCCGATCCTGCCGGCGGTGATCTTGGGGACGGACAAGCTCTATTGCCTGGGCGCGTGGCGGTGGAACACGACGGTGCGGGTGCGGATCGGCGCGCCGATTTTTCCGGTGGGGGACCGGCGGGCGTTGACGCGCGAGGTGGAGGTCGCGATGCGTTCTCTTGCGGAGGATCTCCGGCGGGAGCACGGCCTCTCGGAGGGCGACATGCCCATGACGGCGCAGGAGAGATGGCGCATCGAGAGGGAGGCGAGGCGGGTTTCGCGGGGGCGGGGCTGACTCGAGAATTGGGTCGCGATGTAGGCTGCGCCTTGGCGCACGCGGGCGGTCGATTCGGCAG
>CAZYWZ010000087.1:0-28108 GCA_964651705.1 uncultured Verrucomicrobiales bacterium | reverse complement strand
GTCCGCGTGCGCCAAGGCGCAGCCTACATCGCGACCCAATTTTCGAGTCAGCGCGACAGCCCGGAGAAGGGGTGGTCCCGAAGCACGTCCCAGATCGTGTCATTGACGGCCCGTGCATTCTCGGGCGTGATGGCCAGCAGTTCGCCGCCATCGTGGTGTGGGTCGTCACCGAATTTGGGGCGGTCGTTGTAGAGCTTCCAATCGAGTTTCCCGGGGTGGTCCTCGAACAGGCAGGCATAGAACATCGCCGCCGCGGTGTAGCGCGGCAGGCCGAAACGGATGTGCTGCACGTCGGTATAAAAGTCGCGGATGTCGCGGCAGCCGGGCACCCGGCCGGCGCGCATCCGCCTGTCGAGTTCGAGAAACAGATCGCCGGAGGGAATCATGTGCAGCCGGCGCGCGCGCCATAGCTCCGGAAAGCGCTCCTGCAGGCCGCCGAACACCTGGTAGCTGAAGTCCTGCGTGCGGTTGACGTGACCTTCCCACGACTTTTCGGTTCTTGGGTCATACGCCTGCGACCATCTTGCGGCGTAATCGAATGTCTCACGGTCGGGAAACTCGGCAGCGCGCAACTTCTCCTTGCCTTTGGCCCAGTCCGGCAATTTCTCCGGCGGGGGAACTTCCCCGCTATCCATGGGCGCCCAGACCTGGTAGATGAACACGCGCCCTTCCGGATTGATTTTCAGGTAGAGCCGCATCAGATCACTCGCCGCCCCGAGATCGCCCACGTCCTTCCTCGCGCCCAGCTTCCTTCCCCACATGGCATCGGTCTCGCGGTTCAGGTATTGCCCAAATAGCTGCAAAACGACCGCATCCCATTTTTTCCCGTAAAATTTCTTTCCGTGATACCCGGCCGTCTTGATCATATTCTCATCCAGGGTCATGTCGCCCTTCGATCCCGCGCCAAAGATGTCCTTCCCAGCGGCCAGTTCCTCGCGGTGCTGCCAGAGTTGCCAGCCGGATCATTTCACCAAGAAAGGAAAGTTGGCGGAGGCCACATTGCCCTGTCCATCGCGGACATACACGAAGAGACGCCAGGGACCGGGTTGCGCGGGAGCGCGGAGGGTGATCGTCGCGCCGGTGGCATCGGGCAGCGGTGTCTTGGCGAGTCCGGCGTAAAGGTCGCCGCCCTTGGTGGCGTCGGCGACAATTTCCCAGGAGTATGCCAGCGCATCGCCTTCCGCGTCCTTCACCGTCAAGGCGGCTTCGTTGGTTGAGTCCGGAGTGAGTTGCACGCTTTCGGCGGAGAGTTTGCCGTTGATCGTCATCGGTGAAATCTGCGGCGCGCGGTTGGCGGGCCACTGGCCGGTCCAGAGGTGTTGCAGGGCGTTGGCGGTTTCGAGGCGGTCGCCGGTGTCGAGGTAGAAGCTATACCAGGTCGGCGTGCGCCAGGGGGCCTGCTGCCAGAAGAAGGCGTAGGATCCAAGGCAGCGCGCCTCGTCCTTCAGAATGGGATCTCGGTAACGCCGGATCATCAGCTCGGCGACCTCCGACGTGGTGGCCTCGATCGGCGCGCCCCATGTCGTCTTCTTCACCTGCCACGAGCCGTCGTTGCCCCATTCGGTGATGAGGTAGGGCTTGGTCCAGCCATCGCGCTCCAGCCAGCCCGGCACCTCGGCGATATCGCGGTAGGAATTGATGCCGATGAGATCGAGGTCGGGACAGCGCTCGATGATGGCCTTGATGTCGCCGCGGCGGAGCGAGGCGGTGCCGATGACGGTCATCGCCGGATGATGCGGATCGAGTTCGCGGATCATTTTCGCGATGTCGTTGACGGCGTTCCACACCTTGAGGTTGGTGAAGGTATTGTCCGCGACGTTGCCGTGGGAGAGTTCATTGCCCACGCCCCAGATGAGCGTGGCGGGACTGCCCTTGTGGCGCAGGACGATGGCCCGGGCCTCCTCGAACTGCTTCCGCACGGCCGCCTCGTCGTCGTAGTCGAAACCCTCGCGCTGCTTCTTCATCGGGATGCCGATGGTGACGGTGAGTCCGAGCCGCTCCGCCGCGGCGACGAGCGCATCGAGTCGGTTGCCACCGATGCGGATGGAGTTGCCTCCGTGCGCGACGACGGTGGAGAGCGGGTAGGCTCTGTTTTCCGGCGGAGCCCAATACACCGCGCCCTTCACAAAGAAGGGTTCCCCATCCCGCAAGAGCTGGAACCCCTCCGGACCCCGGCGGATCTCGACATGGCTGGGCTCGCCGCCGACGGCGACCGCAGAGGCAATGAGCACCGAGAGCAGGCTCAAGAGGATCTGAATTCTTGGCTTCATCTCCGAAAATTAGCCGGATCTGCCTAAATCCCACGGGGCTTTGGACCCCCTCTCGGGACACTTCAGGGGAGGACTTCCCCCGGTGGCGCAGGCATTCCCCCGCCAGAGGCGGGCAGGTCGCCTGCGTCGGCGGCCCTGAGCGCACGGGGGCAAACAGGAATGTCTGCCTCACGCCCCGTGGGCGCAAACGGTTTCACGCCAATGTGCTTTCCGCGTTTTCCCACATTCCGCGGTTCGAAGTTTCTGGCATCATCTAGCCAATTGCTCGGCGAGGCGCTTTCTCATCTCCGAAAGCTTCCCGGCGTGCTCGGGCTTGCCGGCCAGGTTGGTCCACTCCAGCGGGTCGGTGCGGTGATCGTAGAGTTCCTCGTCGCCATCGGCGTATCGCACGTAGCGCCAGTCGCGGGCGCGGACCGTGAAGTGCTGCTGCTCCGGCGGGGCCACGGCGCCGAGCTGGACCGCCTCGCCGCCCTCGATGCACGAGAGCGCGCCCTCCGGGCCGGACCATTTCCCCGATGCCGGATCCGCCAGCAGGGGGCGGAGGGAGTGGCCATCCAGCGCGCGGCCAGTGCCGCCCTCGTTGGGCGAAGGCGGCAGGCCGCACAGGTCCAGCAGCGTCGGGTACAGGTCCACGAGCGATACGGGCTCGCGGCAGTCGGTCCCCGGCGCGCCGACGCCCGGGGCGCGGATCAGCAACGGCACCCGCGTCGCTTCCTCCCAGCAGGTCTTCTTGCACAGGAGGTCCTTCTCGCCCATGTGGAAGCCGTGATCGGAGGTGAACACGACGATGGTGCTCTCGGCGAGACCCGCCGCCTCGAGCGCGGCCATGAGTTGCCCGAACTGATCATCGACGAACGCAGCGCAGGCGAGGTAGGCCCGGATCCACATCCGCCACCCCACGTCCCCCCCGTACGCCTCGCGCAGCCGCTCCAACCGCAGATACCATTCGTTGCCGGACGCCTTCATCTTGGGAATGAACCGACCGCAGTCCTCCAGGTCATTGGCCCGATACGGCGGCAACCGGATGCCCTCCAACGGGAAGAGATCGAAGTATTTCTTCGGCACGACCCAGGGGCAGTGCGGACGCAGGAACCCCACCGCCAGCAGCAGGGGCCGATCGCGCTTTTCCGATAGCACCTTCCGGACGAAGGCGACGGACTGCTCGTCGATCATGGGATCGCGATCCTCGTCGCTGACATAGCGGAAGGGCTTGCCGAGGTCGCGCCAACCGGTGTAGCCGGGGACGCCCCTCCCCGGCTCGGACGGGATGCTCGGTATCTCCGACAGCGGCACCATCGTCTCAAAGCCGTTGCCGCCCCACGGCGGTTTCGACGCCGGGTGGCGCGTGGCAAAGGGCGACTGGGCCTTGCCATCCCAGGGCCATGGCCCGAATGACGCCGGCGCGCCGAAGTTCTCCTTGCCGAAAAGTGGCACGGTGTGGTGATTGTTGTGGAAGATCTTGCCCGTGCCGCGCACGTCATAGCCGTGTCTCTGAAAGTGCTCGAAGAGGGTCACCGCCTTCTTCCCCAGCGGCGTGTCCCGCCACGTGTAGTTGTTCTGGTCGTGCCCGTATAGGCCGGTCGTGTGGGGGTACAGCCCCGTCCACAGGCTGCCCCGCGATGGCCCGCACACCGGGTTGTTGGAATACGCGCACTGGAACCGGACCGCCGATCCCGCGAATCGATCGAGGTTAGGCGTCCTCGCCTGCGGATGACCGCCAAGACCCTCGACCGAGTCGTTGAGGTCATCACAGATAACGAACAGCACGTTGGGCCTCGCGGCCTGGGCCGCAGGCGCCGGCGCGGAAAACGAGATCGCCCCGAGAACCGCCAAGGCGCATGACATCCTCATCGAACTCGCCCTCTCGTCTCAGGCGGCGGCGAACAACCGCCGCGCGTTTTCCGCGCTGGCCTTGTGCGCCGGGACGGCATCCATCATCTCGGGCGAGCCCTTCTCCACGGCCTGTTCCAAGGAGAGCTGCGGTCTCAGGCCGCGGCCCTTCAGCCACGCCGCGAGGCGGGCGTAATCGATATCGCCCTCGGCGGTGAAAACCTCGCTCCATTTTCCGCCGATCGATTGACGGAGATGCAGCTCGACGATCCGATCCCCGTAATGCCCCACGGCATCAAACAGCGCCACCTGGGAATCGCCGCATCCCCGGAAGACCCAGTGCGCGTCGAGGCAAAATTTTACGTTTTCGGGATCCGTCGCGGTCAGCATGTGGTGGAACTCGCGCGCGCCATTCCGCAGCTCGACGTCGTGATTGTGATACGCCAGCGCCATGCCCAGTTTCCTCAACTCCGCCCCGAGGCGGTCCAGGGCCTTGGCCTGACAGATGATCTGTTCGTCCGTCTTGTTCTCGGGCCCACCCCACTTGATCGGCGATGGGTTGGTGACAACGATTTTCGTCCCGAGTTCCGCCGCTTGCCGCGCGATCGCCAGCACGCTCCCGATGCTCGCCTCGGCCTGCGCCGCGTCGTGCAGCGTGCTGTTGACATAGAGCGACCGCATCTCCAGCCCGTGCGCCTTCAGGCGTCCGCCGAGCCCATCGAACTCCTCGGGCTTCAGGAAACTCGCCTCGTAGCCATCGATCCCGGCCGCCGCGATAGCCGCGAGCAACTCGTCCCCGTGCGGGGGATACTTCTTGCCTTCTCGCCTGGCGAAGGTTCCCCACGGATACGTGTTTGTCGCGATGTGCGGCTCTTGCCCCGGCGCGGCCCGCAGCGCGCTCGCCGCCACGGCCCCCGCCGCATTCAGAATGAAAGTTCGTCGATGCATGATCACTCCTCGGTTAAGAACGGTATGTTCCCGTAGGCGATGTGCCCTTTGCCATCCCTCGCGGCAAAGAAAAGCCGATACCGCCCGGGCGTGCCGGGCGCGGTGAACTCGATGTTGGCGGCGGAGGGATCGCGGATCAGACCCTCGATGGGTTTGGCGCGCTTCTCCATGCTGCCAGCGTAGGATCCAGGCGGGATCTCGACTTCGGGCCGGATGTCCCAGCCGAATACCAGCGGATCGTTCTCGGGGTCGGTGACCCGGGCCCCGGCGCGGTACCGCTGTCCCACCCTGAGGCGCGTCGCCCTCGGATCAGGGAACCCCTCGATCCCAAGGCCATCGATCGCGGGGGCGCGATTCGCGGGCCACTTGCCGGTCCAGAGATGCTGCAGGACGTCGATCGATTCCGTCTGGAGCCCATCGCAAAATAACCCGTACCTGGTGTGGGTCGTTTCCTGCTTCTCGCTCCAATAGAAGGCAAACGACCCCAGGCAGTGCCTCCGATCGGCGAGAATCACATTGCGATACCGATCATCGAAGACCCGCGCCTTCTCGCTGCTGGTCTGCTCGATCGGCGCGCGCCAGGGGGTCTTCGGCACCTCCCAATGGCCCGTCGGTCCCCATTCGGTGACCGCGTAGGGTTTCGGCCAATGCTGGCGCGCCAGAGCCGACGCCCGGGCGATGTCCCCATAGGCGTTGATGCCCAGAAGATCCATGTCCTTGCAGCCCGCCGCAATCTCTTGGACCTTCTTCTCCATACGACCCGTGCCCACCACCGTCATCACGGGATGGCTTGGGTCGATCCGCTTGATGGCGATGGCGATGTCGTTCAGCCGCGCCCAGATCCGCGGGTTATACGCCTTGCCCCCGGGGACATGGTCCAACTCGTTCCCGACCGACCAGAACATGACCGCCGGATGGTCTTTCAACTCTCGAACGACATCCAGTGCGGCCTGCATCTGCTTCTCGACCTGCGCGGCATCATTCCAGTCCATGCCATCGCGCTCCCCGCGGACACGCAGGTTGGCCATGGCGGCGAGGCCCGCCGCGTCCGCGGCGTCCAAGGACGCCTTGGTCGCGGCGGTCCGCACGGCATTCCCGCCACACGCCCGCAAAACATCGAATCGGTTTGGCGCGACGGCGCCCCGGATATAGAAGGGTTCCCCGTCCTTGAGCAACTGCCAGCCCTCACCCTCGGGCGTGATCCGCCATTCCGCCAGTGCGGTTGATGCGCACAGCGCGAAAAACAGAAAAATCACCGAATCGCCGAAATGGCCCGGGGCTCGCCGCATCATGATTCCTCTCTTGCCGCCGCCATCCACTCGGCGGCCTCGTGGTTGGCGTGGGTCATGGCCCGGATCGCCTCCTCATCGGGGCGTTCCCCCGCATCCCGAAGGGCGCGCTTCCGGGTCTCGTTGCGGAGATAGGCCCCGCAAAGATGATACCCGATGCAGCCGGGGATCCCCCGCAGGCGGCGGAGGGTCTCGGCGTACGCGGCGCCGTCATGGCGCATATAACCGTCCTCCCCCTTGACGTTGATGGCGTGGTCCGCCAACAGCACCGGCTTGCCGGTCTCCTCGTGCCATCGCGTCAGGTTCTCACACACGGCGTCGGGTTTCGCGAAATGCTGGAAGCTCAAGACATCCACGAACGGCTTGGCCGCCTGCACGACCTCGTCGGCGATGGGCCTGCCCGCCTCGTAGCGGTCGCCCAATATCAGATGGGCCTTATCGTATCGGCGGATCGCCTCGTGCGTGATGCGGTAGTATGCCGTCGCCATGTCATACAGCTCTTTCCGGCCCGACTCCGTCTTCAACTTCTCCGGATCGAAGAGCGGGCCCTTCCACTCGTTCTCGGGCCGCACGTGGATCCACGTCGGGCAATCGATGTAGAAATAGCCGATGAGCTTCGGGTCGTCCCTCATGCGCGCGCAATGCTCTCGCGCCACGTAGTCGCACCATTCCGCGAACTCCGGGCTGGAGAAGGTCGGGTGCCTCGTCTCCGCCTCCCACTGGTGGAAGTCGGCGAAGGGCAACTGGTGGCAATACGGCATGCCCAGCCACTGGTATTCCTCGTGGGTGAAGGCACGAGAGTGCCGATGGTTGGTCAACCCCCGCGTGACGACCTCCTGCGTCCAGCCCACGGAGTTAAAACCCCAGTCCCTCAGGTCGAGGGCGACCGCCTCCTTCAGCCACCGCTCCATCGAGTTGCCATACTTGCGCTCCCAAAGATCGCCGTTGGAAAGATACCGCAACGGCGATGGGTCGATGTGGTTCAGGCCAATCGAGAAAAAGGGAGAGCCATCCGGGGCAATGAACCACCAGCGCCCACCGCGCTGGCCGAGTGAGAAGAACCTCTTCGCCCCCTCGGCCCCCGCCAATCCTCCGGGTCCCGGCGACGCCAGCATCCCCCCGAGCGCAAGACCAGAGCGCGCCACGAACGAGCGTCGGGAGATACGCATCACGCGCACCAGGGCCGCGGCCGATCATTGGCGGCCACGAGCACGTTGCGGGCCACCGTCGCGTCATCCGCGATCTGGAAATCGAACATCCCCGCCAGGATGAAGTCTGCGCCATTCTCGAAGGCGTAGCGGAACCCGTCCATCGGCGAGATGGCCCCGGCCGCCATGACCTTGAACGCGATCCACGGCTTGGTGACGCCCTTCATGAACGCCGCGGTCCCCTCCGGGTCCCCGCACCAGTACCCCGGCACTTCCGAATAGTCGGCCTTCAAGTCCCCGACCGGATGCCTCTCCTGCCGCTCGCGCAACGCCGCCAGCTCCTCGGGCTTGGGCGCGTTCGGGTACTTCAGGTGGTGGAAGGTCTTCACGTAGAAGTCGAGGGGCATCTTTTCCTTCTCGCAGTGCTGGACCACGTCAAGACCGTGGCACGCGACACCCGCCGGAACCCCGCTCGCGCTGATGACGTTCAGCATCTCGCCGATGAGTTCCCCCTGGCCCTTATTGACGAGGGGACCCGACAGCATCCCCGGCACGTAGAGCGCGTCTGCGCCAGAGTCGATCAGCCTCGGCACGATCCGGTTGTACCCCTCCAGGTCCGTCACCTTCTTGTTGTCGGCATCAATCCACGGCGCGATGATCCACCTCATCTTGCCGCCGCGCTTGTCCCGGTATTCCTTGAACAGCTTTTCGATCCTCGGCTCGGAATGCGTCATGAAGGCGTTGATGCCATGCGCCTCCGCCGCCGCGAACGTCTCGAAGATCTTCTCGTCGGTATTGTACTGCCGCGATAGTTCGTCCACGTAGCGCAGGCCCCGGCTGTGCATGTAGAACGTGATGTGGTTCGTCCCCAGCATCAACCGGCCCAGCTCCAGATCGCCGATCTTGCCCGTCGGCATCGGCGCAGCTGCGGCCGTCCTCGCCACCTGGGGGGCGGCCGTCGCCGCCAGCGCACCGCCGCCCACCATCTTCAGAAAATTCCTGCGATTCTTCATGCTCCCTTCCTTTTAGCCGCCGCGGGAAAAATCCCACGAAAAAAATCGGCCTTGATTTCCCACCGGCCACGATCAAGCCTCATGCGGTTTTTAGGGGAAAGGATGGCCATCCATGCCGGGACACTTCATACCGCCGCACGGCGGATACAAGACGATGCTCGCGTTCCAAAAGGCACGCATCGTGTACGATGGGACAGTCCGGTTTTGCGAGCGCTTCATGGACCGCCGCGACCGCACCGTCGGCCAGATGGTCCAGGCCGCGCGCTCGGGCAAACAGAATATCCTCGAGGCCAGTCAAGCCTCCGGCACCTCCAAGGAGACCGAGATCAAGCTGACCAATGTCGCCCGCGCCAGCCTCGAGGAATTGCTGGAAGACTACCACGATTTCCTGAGGACCCATGGGCTACGCCTCTGGGACAAGGGCAGCCGGGAGGCGCTGTTCGTTCGGAGGCTCGGCGCCCGGAAGGATGTGTCCTATGAGTCGTATAAGACCTATATCGAGACCCGCCCGCCCGAGGTGGTCGCCAACATCCTGGTCTGCCTGATCCACCAGACAAACTACTTGTTGGACCAGTTGCTCCGCAGGCTGGAGAAGGACTTCCTGGCCCAGGGCGGTCTGCGCGAGCGCATGACCCGGGCGCGACTCGAGGCGCGAGGGAAGATCACTCCCAGAACTTCTGGCGGTGGCCCGCGGCCAAGCCCCTGAGTTCCTCAAGTGCCTTCGCGTGCCCGGGGTCGTTGGCAAGGTCTTTCCACTCCTTGGGGTCGGCCCGGAGGTCGTACAACTCGGCGGGCGTGTTCGCATCCGCGTATTCGACGTAGCGGTATCGCTCGGTGCTCACGGCGAGCCACGCGGGCCTTCCCTCTCTGGCACCGATGCTGAACGCGGGATAATCCCAGGGGGCGCCGGGATCATCCAGCAGGGGCCGGAGGCTGCGCCCGGCAAGATCGTCGCGGGCGGGCAAGCCCGCCAGGTCCACCAGGGTCGGGTAGAGATCGACGTATTCCACGACACGCCGGCAGACGCGACCGCCCTCGTGGCCCGGGGCCACGAGGAGCATCGGCACCCCACACGCCTCCTCGTAGGGGATGCCCTTGCCCCAATATCCGTTCCGCGAACCGAGCAGGTAACCGTTGTCTCCGATCATGACCACGGCGGTGCTGTCCCAGAGGTTGTTTCGGTCCATCGCCTCCAGCACGCGCCCGAGCTGCCGGTCCATGAAGCTGACGCAGGCGAAATACCCGCGCTTGGCGGCCCGGCGCGACTCGGCCGAGGCCGCGGCGCGTTTCTGCTTCCCGCCCGGCCGCGGCACGGGCGCCGCCTCCGGCAGGGGAACGGCGGACGGGTCGTAGCGGTCATAGAACTCCGCGGGCGCGATCCACGGCAGGTGCGGGCGGCGGAACCCGCAGGCAATGAAGAAGGGTCGCTCCCCCTTGGCCGCGCCATCGATCAGGCTGGCGATGCGCCTCGAGATGATGCCATCCACGAGCTTTTCGTCGCCGACATCCAGCTTGGCCCAGGTCCCTTTCTCGCCGGCGTCGCCGTCCAACTCCCCCTTATCCACCATGTTGCCGGACAAACCCAGCTTCTCGGGCTCGCTGGGCTGATAGATGATCTGGTTCCCTGGCGTGCCCTCCTCAGTCACGTCCCAGCATTCGGGGACATCGCGGCCGATGTGGAACACCTTCCCCACACGCGCCGTGAAGTATCCCTGCCGTTTGAAATACTCGGGCAGGAAGACCGCCTCCTTCAACGACGGGGTCCGCGAGTCGCCCTCGTTGCCGAACATCTTTGTCTGTTCGGGGCGGCGACCGCTCAGGAACGACACCCGCGACGGGCTGCACACCGGGTACTGGCAATAGGCGCGCTCGAAGCGGAGGCCCCGCCCGGCCAGCGCGTCGACGTTCGGCGATTTCACGACGGCGTCGCCGAAGCATCCCACGTGGCGGTTCAGGTCGTCCGCGATGATGAAAAGCACATTCGTCGGCGCCCCCGGGCAGGCCGCCGCGATGCCCATCGTCAGAAACAGCCATCCTCTTGTCATGGGTACACCCCTTTCAGTTTGCCGGCCGCAGGAATGCCTTCGGCGGACAGCGCCCATCGAGGCCGCCCGCCGGATCCTTGGCCAGATCCGGCTCGGCCAACATCCGCTTCACGTTGTCGAAACACACCTTCGGGTGAACAGCCCAGAAAAGATAATTCAATTTAAGCGTTTCTTGCGCCAGGCGCAGGTGCTCGCGGACCGGGATGGGCGTTTCCTCCTCGGGGGTGACGGCGACGCTGCCCGTGTCGTGGCCGCGGTCGAATGCCGCCGTCCGCTTCTTGTTCGCCACCGAATAATCCGGCGACTGCACCGCCGCGCCGAGCGGCACGACCCCGGACATCTTCGGGTAGAGTCGATACACGCCCTTCTTGGGATCGGAGACGCCGTCGGGGCGCGGGTAGACGTCGGGGCCTCCGAGACCCACGCCGATCTCCTTCATATACTCGGTGAGCTGCTCCAGCAGGTCGGGCGGATAGTTGGCATACTGGATCACGACGGTGTTTGGGAACGCGCGCCGCACGGCGAGCATCCTCTGCTGCAGCGCCCCCATGTACCCGGCGGGCGTGTACGCCTCGACACCATCCTGCGGGGACTTCGTCAGGTTCGCGGAGGGGGCGGTCTCGGGAAGGACCACGGCCTCCAGCGCGGGCTCGCGATCGAGCTCCCGGCCGAGCGCCTCCGACAACGCATCCATGCGCGCCCCGACCCTCGCGTTCCAGAGCACGGGGTTGAGCGAACCGCTGCTGGCGCGATAGACGCCGCCGCCATATTCTGGGCCTCGGAGATAGGCGGGGGCGTAACATCTATCCTTGCCGAAGGCCTTGTATTGGAGCTGGAGCACCAGGCGCTTGCCATGTCTTTGGAGCAGGGCCAGGTCGGACCGGACTGCGGAGAAATCGTATCTGCCGAACTCCGGCTCGAGCCGATCCCACGCGTAGCACTTCTGCACGCCCCGGAAATGCGGTAGGATGTGCTCCGGCTCGATTTTCGCGTGTCCGACGAAGACATAATGTCCGGGATGCCATTTGGCGGGGCCGTCGGCCCGGGCGCCGGGTCCAGCGACCGACAGCGCGGCCACCAACGACAGCTTCCAGATCGGCAAGCCGGCGCCGCGGCAGCGAGGGCCATGCCCCGATCGCACGGGCACACCAGAATCCATCATGTCCCAGAATCGACAGAAATGTCGGCGATCTCCAGCCCATCTTCGGGCGACGCGGTCGAAATCAGTAGCAGCATGACGGCGGTATCGGCGGCGCGGGTCCCGGCCGAAGGCATGAGGGGACGCATCGAATCGGCGAGGATCTCCGCCATGCGCCACTCCCCCGGGGCGGCGCCATCGCGGGCCTTCGGGATGGTCATTTCGAAATTGCCGCCGAAGACCCGGCCCTGCCGCAGGGTGCTGATCAAGACCGATACGGGCGCCGGCCGCGCCGTGCGATAGCGAAAACGGATGACGCTGCCGGCTCCGAGCGCGACGAACTTTCGGACCCTTTCGGTGGGGCCGCGCACGGAGATTCCGTGGCGAATGATCGCGGTTCCGTCCGCCATGCGCTTCGCGACATACGGCCCCGCACCGATGCGCGGGGTCGGGTCGTCCGCATCGCCATGGGGCATCGCGAGCCCCCTCACCTTTTCCGCGTCTTCCCGGCCAAGTCCCAGTCTCCAATGGCTCGGGGCGTCGGTCCGAGCCCGGGCGGCCATGGGTTCGGCACTCCCGAGGGTCGCGACGGCCGCCCTGTCGGCGGTGACGTCGACCGCCTGGCCATCGGCGGTTCGCCGCACGCGGACGACGCCGCGCTGCACGCTGATACCGGTCTTCTCGGGCTCGGTGGCCACGGAGAACGTCGTGCCGAGCACCTCGATCACCGCGGTCGGCGTCCTCACGATCAGGGGCCTGCCACGCGGCTGCGGGGCAACGTCGGCGGAGAGCGTGCCGGTGCGGAGATGGATCTGCTTCTGGATTTTCTGCGAGATGTCCGCCTGCGTTTCGCCGCCGAGGACGACGGTGGTGCCATCGGCAAAGGCCAGGGTGGCGCTGGAACTCAAGCCATCGGTCTCGAAGGTCCCCGCATCGACCCGGGCCCCATCCGCGAGACCGACGCGCGCGGAGCCGTCGGCTCCCATCCAGGAGAGGGATCCGGAGGTGGCCACGACCGTGACGATGGGCGATGTCCCCAACAGGTGGGACCGGAGAAGCAACCCGCCGAGGATCGCGGCGGCCACGACCGACGCCGCGAGGGCGATGTGCTCGACCATCCCCCAACGAAAACCGCGGCGAATGGTGGCCTGCGGCGCGGCGGCGGACGCATACTCCCAATGGAGTGCCGCATGCATCGTCATGAAGCGGCGATAGTGGTGCCGCGCCCCGGCGTCCCCCCGCAGGATCCGCGCGAGGCGGATCTCTCGCTCGGGATCGAGTTCCCCATCCGCAAGGGCATTCAACAGCCCCTCGAGCTCCTCCGGCATCCGGTCGCTCATGCGCGAGCCTCCTGTGCCAGCCGCCGCTCGATGCAAAGCATGAGCGCTCGGCGGATGCGCCGGAGCATCTCCGAGAGCGCCTTGGGGGTGGTGCCGCGCTCCCGGGCCATGTCGTTCACGGATCCCCCCGGCTCGTAACGTCGCGCGACCAATTGCCTCTGGTCTGGCGCGAGTCTCCCCAGGCATTCCGCCAGCGCGGTGCGGCGCGGCTCCAACTCGGCGGCCTCGGCGACCGCCTCGTCGGCGATCTGGCCCAGAAGGTCGTCATCGAAAGTCATCCGCGAGCGCTGCTTTCGCTTGAGATGGGCCATGGCCTGGAACTGCGCGATGCGAAAGGCCCACGGCATGAAATTCCGCGAGGGGTCGAACTCGCCCGCCTTCTGCCACAGGATGATGTTCGTCTCCTGAAGCACGTCATCGGCATCGGTCGGATTCCGGAGCAGGGAGACGAGGAAGGCGTACAGCGATCGCTGCGCGCGCGTGACTTCGGCGATAAACTGCGCCGACGGCTTTGGGGCTTCGGCCATCTGGAGGACTTTAGCGGAAAAGGTCCATCTCCCACGGCAAATCTACCCGGGTCCGAGGCGCGCGAGATCGGTCCCCCGCCCGCCGGCGCCACGGGCTACTGGGGCGGGCGCCCGACGGTGGCGAGGTTTCCCGTCGCCTGGGCCGTGCCGCCCGCGGTGGCGGGGGCCCGCGCCGGCCAAGGGGCCCCGGCGTTGACCCAGCGGACGAGGCGCATGACATCTTCGTCGCGGAGCGCGGGTTTATTCGAGGGGGGCATGGCCTCGTCGTGCTCGCGGGGCAACAGGATGCGTCGGATCAACTCGCTCTCGAGCGCGCTGCCCGGGACGATGGCGGCCAGCCCGCTCTTGCCTCCGCCGAACGCGGGATCGCGGGCGTCCAGCCGGAATCCGCCGCTCTGGCGCTCGGCGCCGTGGCAAGCCTGGCAGTTCGCCTCGAAGATGGGCTGGATGGCCATGTGAAATTCCGAACCGTCGTGGGTGGCCGCGGCGACCTGGCCCCCCGTGGCCGATGCGAACCAGTGGGGCAGGTATCGGGTGAGAAAGCCCTGGCCGTGGGTGAGTTCGCCGCCCGCGTGGCCGGCGAGCAGCGTGCACAGGAGCATCTGCCCCAGGAGGCTCCAATAGGCGACGCGCCCCCATCTGAATGCGAGCCGCCGGGTGAGCGCGGCGCCGATCGCGCCGAGCGCGGCGGCGATGCCGAGCCACTTGTGGGCGCGGATCTCGCCGGGGTCGTAGCCGGGTTCCAGCGCGAGCAACAGGCCCAGCACCGCCGTGAGGGCCGCCATCGCCGCGCCGAAGAAGAGCAGCTGTCCGGCCACGCGCCCGCTCCATTCGTGCCGCCGCCAGAGGTGGTCCATCTCCAGCAGGAAGGCGGCGAGCAGGATGCCGATGGGCAGGTGGAGGATGACGAGGTGGAAACGCCCGAGGAAGAACCAGGGAGGCTGGGCGAGCGGCCCGCGGGAGGGCGCGTCTCCGGCACTCAAGCCACCCGGGGCGGCGGCGACGGCATTCGTATCTTGCCGCAGGTCGGAAGGGCGCAATTTCTCGACGGCGACGACCGCGGCCTCCACCAGGTCGGGCAATGGCGGGGGCTCCTTGGCGTTGGGCGCGATGCGCCGCGCCGCCGCCCGCAGCAATTCGTCCAACTGCGCGTCGCGAGCGCGCTCCAGCGCGGATTCCGCCGCGGCGACGTCGCGCCGCGCCTTCTCGAGGGCCTGCTGCAACTCCCCGACCTGCTTCTTGGCGGCATCGGCCTTCGGAGTCGCCGCCGCCAGCACCTTGGATGCCTCGTCCCGGGCCGCGGCCGCCGCCTGCCGGGCCTTCTCCGCCTCCGCGCGCTTGGCCACGGCCTCCGTCGCAGACTTCGACTTCTCCTCCTGGCCCTTGCGCAGCGCGTCGGCATCCGCGGCGGCCTTGGCGGCCTCGCCATCGATCGCCTTCACGGCGGCGGCCAGGGCGTCACGCCCCGACCGGGCATCGGCGATAGCCTTAGTGAGTCTCTCTAACTCGGCGGCCGCCGCCAGTGCCTCCTGCGCGGCCTTGGTGGCGGCCTCGGTCTTGGCGGCGTCCCCTGGATTCGCTTCCGCCTCGCCCTTGGCCGCGGCATGCGCGGCCTTCAAGGCATCGACCTTCTTCTGCTGCTCGACGAGCGAAGCCTCGAGCGGCGCGAGCCCGGCGGTCGCGGCCGCGAGTTTTTCGCCCTCCATCTTCTGGCGGCCGGCGATGGCGGCGATCTCGCCCTCCTTGGCGGCGAGCGCGGCCTTGGTCTTTTCCAGCTCGGCGGCCGCGGCCTCGGCGACTTTCGCGATCGCCGCGGCTTTCGCCTCGGCCTCTTTAAACGCCTTCTCGCTCGCCGCGGCCTTCGCCTTGATCCCATCGAGCGAGGATCCCTGGGTGCTGGCGGCCGCCCGCGCCTGCGTCAGGCGGCCCTCGATATCGCCGGCGGCCTTCCGCGAGGCGGCGATCGAGGCCATGGCCTCCCCGATCCGCTCGGCGAGGGCGGGGGGATTCGCGCGCAGGGCGCCGGGGCGCTCGCCGCTGACGGCATCGATCACCGCCACCTGGCCACCCCAGTCGCCGGCGATCGCGCGCTTGCCGTCCTCGGACACCGCCACCGAAAGGACGATGTCCCCGAAGCCCTCGACCGCTCGCTCCTCTTTGCCGGAACCGTCCCAGACGCGGACCCGCTTGTCTCGCCCGGAGGAAACGATTCGCCCGTCATGGCCATATTCCAGTGACAGGACGCCCCCGGCATGCGCATTCCACTGCTTGATCTGTTTGCCGTCGTTGGGATCCCAGAGGCGGATGGTCCCATCCTCGCTGGCCGACGCCACGACGTTGGCATCCTTCCGCCAGCTCACGTCGGTGATCGCGCCCTGGTGCCCCTGGAGCACCTGAAACTCCTGGCCGCTGCCCGCCTCCCAGAGCACGAGGCCGCCGTTGCGGTCGCCAGTCGCCAGCAGCACCCCGTCCGGGCTGTACTCGACCGCCGTCACCCAATCCGTGTGTTTCTTGATGTCGTGGAGCAGGCGCCCGTCCTCGACCGCATAGATGCGCACCAGCCGGGCCGAACCACCGAGCGCCACACTCCCCTGATCCGGACTGATGTCCGCGGCCAAGACCGCATCGACCTCATCGCCCACCTCGCCGGCCCGCCTTCCGGTCACCACGTCCCAGAGCACGACCCGGCCCTCGCTGGCGGCGACGCCCCCGCCACAGAGCAGGAGCTTCCCGCTGCGGCTGAATTTCAGCGAGTGGATCTTCCCGTCCGGAAACGGCAGGATCCCGAGCAATTCGAGGCTATCGGTCCGGTACAGGGCGACCTGTCCCGTGCCGGCGATCGCGACCAGCGGCGCCCAAGGGCTCGCGGCCATCGCCAGGATCGGCCCCGTCCTCTCCGGACGCGAGACCGGCTGCAGCGAAAGCCCCTCCGGCATGGGCGGCGGGCCATCCGGACGTTTCATCGCCGAGCCGGCCAGGCGAAGATCCACTTTCGATTTCGCGGCGGCCTGCGCCGCCCCGCCCTTCCGCTCGATCAGCCCGCTCTGGATCCAGGCGCGCAGGGTCTCCAATTCGGCATCGGGCCGCCGCGGCGCATTGGGTGGCATGTGCGGCTCGCGCTGATGGGCGACCAGCTGGAGCAGCGTGCTGGCATCGGGGTCCCCGGCCACAACCGAATCGCCCGAGGCACCCCCGCGCATCAGCGCACCATAGCTGCTGACGTCCAGTCCCCCGCGCGCCGTCCCGGCATTGTGGCACCCCGCGCAATTCGCGCGGAGGATCGGCTTGACGTGGTCCTCGAAATTTGGCGGTTCGGCGAAGGCGTGCGCGGCCAGCAGGGCGAAAGCGAAAAGAGCATCCGCGCGTTTCATGCGCAAGACACTCCGCATTCCCAGGCGACGCCGCTTGAGCCCAAAGCGGTGCGGGGACGCACCGCACTCCAAAGCGCTTCGCGCAAAATTTCGCGGCGCCACGAGGTGGTTCATTGAGTCGCGCGCGAGGCGGCATTTCGGCCGCAGGCCTTTGGAGTGCGGCGCGTCCCCGCGCCGCTTTTCGGGAGACAGGCCGCCCGGCGCCTCTGGCGTCATGCGCCGCCGCAGGTGGCGACCTCTGCTCGATTCGGGGCTTTCCACGGCGTCAATGATTGAACACGAATTCCTTCGAATTCAACAGCGCCCAGAAGATGTCCTCGAGGATCGGGAGGCGCTCCGCCTCTGGCGCGGCCTCGACCTTGGCGAGGAGGTCCCGCTCCTCCTCGGCGCTGGGCGCGCGCTGGAGGCAACGGAGGTACAGCTCCCGGATGACGAGCGCGGGGGACTGCTCTTTCGCGAGGGCGGCGACCACGCCCCCCTGGCGGATCTTCTTGTGCGTGGTCTCCCCATTGAGCAGGTGCAACGCCTGCGAGAGATTCGGCTGGGCCACGACCTCGCAGGAGCACACCGTCTCGCGGGCGGCCCGCCCGAACGTCGTCAGGAAATACGAGGTGGTGTTGCCATCGGCGATCTGCACCGCCCGCGCGCCCTCCGGCAAGCCGCGGAACTTGTCCCTCGTGCCGGTGACCTGCGAGATGCAATCCAGCAGCACCTCGGCCCGGATCCGCCGGATCGAGGCCCGCGAAAAATTGCTCTGGTCGTGGCCGTTGGTCTCGTTTGGGCGGGTGGAAAGCTGGTAGGCGCGCGACCCGCAGATGTCGCGGATCAGGCGCCGGAAGTCGAACTGGTACGCCGCCAATTTCTCGGCCAGCGCATCGAGCAACTCGGGATTGGACGGGGGGTTGCTGACCCGGACGTCATCGACGGGCTCGACGATGCCCCTGCCAAAGAAATGGGCCCAGATGATGTTGGCCAGATTTCTGGCGAAATAGGGGTTGTCTGGCTTCGTGAGCCATTCGGCGAGCACGGCACGGCGGTCCTTGCCCTCGCAATCCGCGGGCTCCCCGCCGAGGAATCGCGGCGCGGCGTCCTTCTTGGTCACGGGGTGCTCCGTCTTGCCGCCGCCGGCGTTAAAGATGATCCGCTCGCGGGGATCCTCGCCATTCTTGCGGCCCACCTGGGAGAAAAACGCCGCGAACCCGTAGTAGTCATCCATGGTCCAGCGATCGAAGGGATGGTTGTGGCACTGGGCGCATTGGAGCCGCATGCCCATGAACACCTGGGCGCAGTTTTCCGCGAGCTTGAGCTTGTCCTTCTCGATCTCGTAGTAGTTGGTGGCCGGGTTGGCGAAGGTCCCGCCCGAGGCGCCGAGCAACTCGCGCACGATCTGGTCGAATGGGACATTATTCGCGAGGCGGTCCTGGAGCCAGGAATAGTAGAGGATCACCGACTTGTAGCTGAACTGGTTGACGATGGTGCGGATCTGGAGCAACTCCGCCCACTTCATGACCCAGAGTTCCACGAACTCCTTGCGGCCGAGCAGCGACTCGATGAGCCTGTCCCTCTTGGCGGGGTCGGCATCGGCCACGAAGGCGTCGAATTCCGCACGGGTGGGCAGCTGGCCGATGATGTCGATGAAGGCGCGGCGAACGAACGCGGCATCGTCGCAGGGGTCCGACGGGCGGATCCGCAGCTTGGCCAATTTCGCGTTGATGAGCTGGTCGACATAATTATTGGCGTGGGCCTCTGGCACATCGCGCGGCGAGCCCTCGGGCACGACGATGGCGGGCACGCCGACGGTGAAGGTGGCATACCGGGCCATGACGAATGCCTCGCCCGGCCTCGCGGAGAGGACGCGCCCGCGCTCCGAGACCGATGCGGAGGAGGGATTGCTGCTGAGGAAGAGCGCCTCGCCGGTGACGTCGCGGTCGGTGCCGTCGGAATATCTCACGCGGGCGACGAGCTGCTGGGGCCGACCGCTCCCCTCCATGACCATCCCGGGGGGAAAGACCTCGAGGGCGACGGGCGACGGCAGGCCCGCGGGATCCTCGGGCGCGCCCGCGCGGATCCATTCCAACATCGTCTCGTAGAGGGTCGAGTCTTCGCCGAAGAGCCGCCCGCCGGTATGGGTCACGCGGCCGGTGGCCTTGGCCAATAGCAGGCTCTCCTCCGGCCGCGCCAGATCGATGCGGCGCCCCGGGTTCTCGCGCGTCAGGCGGAAATAATCGCCATCGGGGTCGAAGCCGAAGAGCGACAGGCGGAAGCCATCCTGGCCGCGAGCGGAGCCGTGGCAGCCGCCGCTGTTGCAGTTCGCCCTCATGAAGGCCGGCATGACGTCCAGCTTGAAGCTGACCGGCGGGTGGTTGGTCGCGGCGGCGACCTTGATCGGGACGATCACCTCGTGGCCATCGAGCCGCGCGATGAGGCGGGTGTCCCCGTCGCCCACGGGCCGCAGCGCCCCCCGCTCCCACCTCGCGACACCCTCGTTCTCGATCCGGTATTCCGCGCGCCCCGTCGCGTCGCGCGTCGTGCGGTCGTCGTACTTCGCCTGGACGATGAGGCCCTGGAAGTCCCTCTTCGAGGTGAGCTGGACCTCGTTGGGATAGACCTTCACCTCCAAGAGTCTCGCGGCCGGTGGCTCAGGGACGGCGAAGAGCGGTAGGGCGCCACAGAGCAGGAGGGCCGGGGTCATCACGGGTGCATGACGAAATCTCATCGCTCAACCTCCCTCGGGTGGCGCCGCAGCAGCCTGCGCCTGCTGTTTTCTCAACTGCTCGAGGCGGGAGATGGGCCGCTCGGCGGGTTTGGCGGCGGCCTGCTGCTGGGTTTTGGCCTCTGGCTTTGCCGGAGCGGGATCGACGCGCAAGGCGCCCTTGGGCGCGATGCTGTGGAGCACCACGTCGCCATTGAGGGGCACATCGACCGCGCAGAACAGCGTCTTGTGCTGGCCCTTGGGGCTCTTGTCCCCCGCGGTCACCCGGAAGACGATCTCTTTGTCATCCTTGGTGAACTCGCGCTCTTCGGCGGTGACGCCGTGGGGCATCCCCAGCAGCCGGATCTTGGCCTTCCCCTCGAACGGGCGGCGATGCTCGATGCGGCAGACCATCTCACCCGAGCCGCCCTGCGGGACCGCCGTCATCACCAGCTCGCCCGCCACGAAGGGCGGCCCGACCTCGATGTCCACCAGGGGAGAGGCGACCCAGAGTTCGCCCCCCACGTCGGCGGCGGCGATCGCGGCGACCTTCCAGCCCCGCGCCTCGGCCCGGGGTTCGGCATTCAGCGTGATGATTCCTTCGTTCTGTCCCTCGGGGATGGTGATCTCGGTCGAGGAGCCTACCCCGGGTGGATTGAAGAGCATGCGGGCGCGGACGGGGGCCTTGAATCCCTCTTTTCGCCTCACGATCACTTTCAGCCCCATCGTCCCGCCCTGCACCAGGGGAACCTTCGGCCCTGGCACATCGATGGAAAACGGGGCCTCCTCGGCGACGGCCACGGCGAGGCGATCAACCTCGGCGGCATAGTAGAGCGCCTGATTGGGATCGCCGTAGACAAGGCCGACGGGCTGGACGAATTGCCCCCGGACGCCCTGGGCCGGATCGGCGGCCTTAGCGGTGACCTCGGCGAGCCGCGCGGCGAGGGGGGCGCCGGCCGACGCCTCGAAGATCACGGGCACCTGCGAGGCCGATGCGGGCATCGGGGGGACGTGCGCGGTCACGCCCTCCGGGAGATTCGCCAACTGCACCACCACATCGCCGCCGAAATTCTCCTTCTCCGCCGCGATGAGCACGCCCTGCCGGTTGCCGCGCGGGATCGCGACCGATTGCCGCTCCTGGGTGTCCTTCTTGAAGATTGGCGCGTTGAGCGACAGCCGGGGCCTCGCCTCGGCCACCTCGACGCGATACACGAAGGTGGGCCCGCCCCGGCCAAGGTGATCGCGGACGCTGAGGCCATACACGCCGTCGGCCGGCGCGCGGAATTGCAGGTAGCTGTCGGGCCCGCCGGAATCATCGTTCCGCCCGAGCTGTTTCCCCTCGGCATTCTGGACCACCAGCACCGGATCCACCGCGGTCCGGATGCGCCGCCCGTACACGTGGATGTCGAAGGCCTGATCTTTCTTCGCGCCGAAGGTGAACCAATCCTCGTCCCCCTCGGCCCCCAGGATGCCATCGAAAGCGACCGGCGCCGCGGCGGGCGCGGGCGTCGCCTGCGCCCGCGTGTTATTCGGCTCGCGCTCGGCCACCCCGGGGAAAGGCGACACGCGCAGCCAATTCGGCGATGGCGACGGCCGCCCCTCGCGCTCAGCGTACACCCCGAATTTCTGCGGCACCGCGGGCAGCCTGACTTTCTGGGAGAACTCGCCGGCCGGATCGCCAAGGAACCTCACCTGGATCTCTTCCCCCGCCCTGCCGCCCGCGGGAAACACCGCCAGCGGGCGACTGAAGCCACCCACGTGCAACCGGTAGTGGAAATTATTGCCGCCCCCGTACGAGCTCTCCCGCACCCGGATGATATATTTCCCATCCTCGGGCGCGACGATCGACGCCGCGCCGTCCTGCGCCAGCAGCGGGGTGTCATCCGCGACCGCCAGCTCAAAGCGCTTTTCGTCCAGGATGGCAAGATACGGGTCGAAGAGCGCGCCGCCCAACCGCATGGCCTCGATCTCGGCAGAGATCCGCTGCCCCTTCTTCGCCTCGACGACGAAGTGATCCACATCCTCGTTCTTGACCGTGCCGTCGATCGTCACATTCAGGCCGATGGCCTGCGGCGCGCCAAAATCATCGTTCGGCTCGGCGTCCGCGATGTCGGGGAACGGCCCGACCTGGAAGGTGGCGATATCCGAGAGCCCGCTCGCGGTGCGGATCCTCAGCGGGTGTTCGCCGAGCGGGCAGTCGGGCCCAATCTGGAACACCGCCTTGACCGCGGTGCCCTTGTCGTTGCCGGGGTCCATCTTCTTCACCTTGATCCCCGCCCGATAGAAGATGATCTCCCGCGCGTCCTTGAGCCGGGCCCCGCTGAGCGTCACCTCGCGTTCCGTGCCCCGCTGGCCCCCCGACGGGCGGACGCCGCTCAGCGCCGGCGAGGCCGCCTGGGCCACCGAACCCAACAGGCAAGCGCCCAAGGCGCCCGCCGCCACCAGTCGGAACCGGGATACGGAAACGCATCCCATGCGCAGAAGGGTATGGAAACGCTGATCTTCGCTCATCTTCGCCAATGCCCTCCGCCCGATGTTTCCCCGTTGCGACCCGGATCAGAGCCGATGGGACGCGCGCCTCACGCCAGCAGCGCGTCGACGGGCTTGCCCTCCTTCACGATCGGGATGGGCCGATCGCCGGCGGCCATCAGCGTCTTCTCCGACCGCACGCCGATCTGCCCGTAGACGGTGGCGGCGAAATCCTCGACATTGAGGGGATCGGTCTCCGGCTCGGACGAGGTGGCATCGGACGCGCCGTACACCAGGCCCTTCTTCGTCCCGCCGCCCGCCATGACGATGCTGAAGACCCTCGGCCAGTGGTCCCGCCCGCCGTCCTTGTTGATCTTGGGCGTCCGCCCAAACTCGCTGGTCAACAGCACGAGCGTCGAATCCAGGAGCCCGCGCTCTTCCAGATCCAGGATGAGCGCCGCGAGCGCCTGGTCCAGCGGCGGCAGGTTGCCCCGGATACCCTTGACGATATCCTGGTGGTGATCCCAGCTCCCCGCCGTCAGCGACACGAATCGCACGCCCGATTCCACCAGCCGCCGGGCCAGCAGCATGCGCTGGCCCGCCTGCGTCCGCCCGTAGCGGTCCCGCACCGCATCGGACTCCGACCGGATGTCGAACGCCGTGCGCGCCTCCTCCGAGCTGATCAGCGTGTAGGCCCGATCGTAGAACGATTCCATCGCCGCGAGACCCTCCGATTCCTCGAGCGTGCGGAAATGCTTGTCCACCGCCGCGAGCAAACCCTTCCGGCGCTCGAAGTGCTCCGGCGTGACGCCCTCGGGAAGCGTCAGGTCGCGGACGGTGAAGTCTTTCGAGGCGGGATCGCTCCCCACCGCGAACGGGCCGAAGGCGGTGTTCAAGAACCCGGAACCGGCATACGGGTTGGGCTGGTTCGGGATGCAGACGTACGGCGGCAGCGCCCCGCGCGCGCCCAGCTCGTGCGAGACAATGCTGCCCATGCTCGGGTATTGGATCGCCGGGCTGGGCCGATAGCCCGTGAACATGTTATGCGTCCCACGCTCGTGGGCCGCCTCGCCATGCGTCATAGAACGGATCACGCAAAGCCGATCCGCGATCCCCGCCGTCTGCTTCAGGTGCTCCCCGAACCGCACCCCGTCGATCTTCGTCGCGATCGAGTCAAATGGCCCGCGATACTCGATCGGCGCGTACGGCTTCGGGTCGAATGACTCCTGCGCCGCCATCCCCCCGGGCAAAAATATCTGGATGACCGACTTTGCCGGTGGCGTCGGGCCAGCCGCGGCGCCCGCGCCAGCCGCCGCCACATCGCCCGCCGCCTCCGCCGCACGCAAACGGAAAAAATCCCCCAGCGTCAGCCCCAGCCCACCCAATAGGCCCACGAACAAAAATTCTCGCCGCGTCGGCCGACGCAACTGCCCGGGATCCGACCCCCACGTCCCGCCTGCGCCGCCCAGGCCCGCGCCCCCGCGGGACAAGAACTCCTCACACCCGCACGCCGTCGCGCGCGACCCGCCAGATTGCCGCCCATTCATGAGCAGAAATGTAACGCGGCCCCCGCCCCCGGCAACCGGAAGATTAGACGGGCAATCAAGAATTTTAGAATCTCTCATTCAGGCGTTTCATCTCTTTGGCTGAATGGGTTGCGGGCGCTATGCTATCCACAAAGGGTGGGGCATTCGCCTTTTTGAAGTCTCTGGCTGGCCCCGCCGCCGGCGCGGGGACGCGCCGCATCATTCATGGGGAACCTCCGCTTGGGGCGAGGGGCCTTGTGGACTGCGTTGGCAGAACCCCGCCAGGGGTGGCGACACCGCTTTGGAATCGCGCCTGATCGCCTCAGGCGATCGGAGCGCGGGCGGTGGCCCTGGCCCGCGGCTCCCGGCTCCGCCGGGAGCCAAAGCGGTGTCGCCGCTGCGCTCTGCCACCGCAGTCCGAAATCGGGCTGCCTCCTGACCCGCCGCGTGGGCGGGCAGGCTCTCGGCGGCTACCACCGGATTCACAGCGAACGAGAATACAATGGATTACCCCCGTCATCCCCATGATCCGCGGTTTGAAGTTCCTGGCCAGCGTCCTATCTGGCGCCCGTGATCTTCCGGAGGAATTCGACCTCGGCGGCGAGGTAGGGGGTGCCATCGCGGCGGAAGATGTCGTGGAACCAGGGGTCGGGCTCCCCGGCGGCGGGCTGCTGCCAGGTGGACCAGGCGCAGGCCGTCTGGCTCTTGCCATCGACGAGGCCCCAGCTGTAGGCCCCGACGCGATGCTCTTTGAAGAGGGGCAGGATCGTCTCGAAGGTGCTGCCGTTGCCGCGGGCCATGTACTCGGTGCAGAGGAGGGGTCGCCCCAGGGCCTTGAGTCCCTCGGTGAGCTGGCGGGCTCGCGGCGGCTTGTCGTAGGTGTGGAAGGTGATGATATCGGACTCATCCAGCATGAGTCTCGCGATGGGCGAGGGATTCTTCAGGTAGTCGCCCACCCAGACACCCGCGGTCAGGGGCTGCGACGGGTTGGCCTCGCGGGCCCAGTCGAATGTCTTGCGCAGCAATTCGGTGGCGCGGTCGGCTTTCGTCGCGGGGTCCAGTTCGATCCTGGACCCCTTCTCGCCATAGCTATTGGCATTGGGGTTGTCTGGTTCGTTAAAGAGATCCCAGGCGAGCACGCGAGCGTCGTTGCCGTAGCGGCGGAGGATGCCCTGGACGTAGGGCCTGAGCGCGTCCTGCCTGGCCGGGTCGGCCAGGATCGCCTTGCCCGGGCTCTGGACCCAACCGGAATTATGGACGCCGGGCCTCGGCTCGGGCTGCCGGCCGGCCTTGGGCTCGGGATGCCACACGCCGTCGAAGATCACGAACATCGTGCGAACGCCATGCCGATCGGCGATCTCGAGGTACCGATCGATGCGGCCGCAAAAGCCCTCCGCGTCCTGTCGCCACGGTATGTCGTGGAGGAAGACGCGCATCGTGTTCATCCCGATGCCCGCGGCCCAGCCGAGTTCGCGATCGATGGTCTCCGGGTCGAAGGTGTCGGCCTGCCACATCTCCAACTGGTTGATCGCGGTGCTCGGCACGAAATTCGCGCCGACCGGCCACGCCTGCGCCTCGTACCAGGCGTTCGCCTTATCGGCGGGCCAGCGGCGCGCGTCCTGCGCGAGGGCGGGCATGACCACCGCGACCAGGACCGCCGAGAGGAGTGCTTGATTCATGGGCCACATGTAACGCGCCGAACGCCGCCAAGTGAAGCCAGAATCCCAATCGCCCCCCGAAGGGCCCGCCATGGCGCCTAGACTCCGGCCCTTCGCTACTCGAGAGTTACGCGGTATTTTCGAGTCAGACATCATGCCCCTCGGGCGGGGCACCACCGGATCTGAAAATTTGTAGCGAAGCCGCTTCCGGCTTCGGCCTATCGCCCGCCGAAGGGCTAAGGCCCTTCGCTACCGTCGGCGCTCTCGCCCGTAGCGAAGCCCCTTCGGGCTTCGGCGCCCCACCGGGCCCCCGCCGAAGGGCGAAGGCCCCTCGCCACTAGCAAGTTACGTCGTATTTTCGAGTCAGGACGAAAATGTAGCCCCTTCGGTGACGGAGGGGCCGTGCGGTGGGGTCCACGGCCTCACGGCCGTGGCTTTTCGAGCTAGCGGCGCCTCCGCCGCGCAATGCCGGCGACGAGGGCGAAGCCGAGGGCCAGGAGGGCCATGGTCGAGGGCTCGGGGATGACGAGGGCGATCTGGTTGCCGCCGACGCCAAAGGTGTAATCGATCCCGTAGCCGTCGGGGAGATTCAGCACGTCGAGGAAGGGGTCGCCGGATAGGGAATCGTACTCGGCGAACACGTAGAAATCGTTGGTCAGGGTGCCGGCATAGACGAACTGGACCGTGCCGTTGGTGATGTCGAAGAATCCGTTGATGTCGAGCAGGTCGCTGAGGCCGGCGCCGGGACCGGCGGCGTTCTCCAATTCGATCCGGAGGGTGCCGTCGAGGTCGAAGTTGTTGCTGATGGTGAGGGCGCCGATGGAATTGCCTGGGGCGACGATGCCGCCGGCGAGGACCTGGACCGCGGCATCGATGAGGCCGGTTCCGCCGAGGGTACCGCCGGCCACGGTGTAGGCACCGCCCCCGAGGTGCATGCCATTCACCAGCAGCGCCCCGTTGGAGATGACCGTCGCCCCGGTGTAAGTGTCGATTCCCGACAGCGTCTGCGCGCCGTCGCCGATCTTGAGCAATTCCATGTCCCCGCCGATCGCGCCCTCATAGGCGAGGGCGATGGAGTTGTCGATGGTCAGGCGGGATGTCGTCCCAGCGGTGTTCGTCACGGTCATCGCCATGGTCGTCCCGTCGGAAACCAGCCCGCCCACGCGCTGGTCGTATCCGTTCAGGTCCACGGTCGCCGTGCCTGTGTTCACGGAGTTGCCCAGGTGCAGGATCGTGCCCGCGGGCAGGCGATCGTCGCCGCCATCGATCTGGGCCGTGCCGACGACCGCGTAGGTGCTGCGCCAGACGTTGTTCGGGTTCGAGAAGACCACCTTGCTGCCGGGGGAATCGTCGGTGCGGATGCCGAGATCGAAATTGCCCCCGACGTTCGTGATCTGGCCCGATAGATATAACTGGCCCCCGCTCTTGGTGCCGATCCGCGTCCCGCTGCTCCCGCTGCCGGAGGCGAGCAGGATCTGTCCCTCCCAAGTGTTGCTGCCGCCGACGGCCTGGAGCGCCCCGAAGTTGTCGGCCCGGCCGTTGATGGTGAGGGTCTCGCCCGAGACCGTGATGCTGTTCGCCACCACGAGCGCGGCATCGTTCGAGACAACGGTGCCTGCCGATGTCGCGCCGAGCCCGGCCGCGTCCTCGATGCGGAGGAATCCGCGCTCGACGACCGTCAGCCCGTCGTAGGTGTTCGCGTTGGTGAGCGTCAGCGTGCCATCGCCGCGCTTCCTGAGCCCGCCGTCCGCCGTTGCGCCGAGCGCGGCGTCGTGGAGCAGCGACTGCCCGATCGTGACGCCGTATCCGGCCGTGTCGATGATCGCGCCATTGGTGCCCACGTTGGCGCGGGTCAGGCCTCCCAAGAAATCGGTCCGGCTCGCCAGCGCCATCAGCGTGCCGCCATTGAAATTGAACTCGCCGGAATAGGCCGCGGTGTTGGCGACCTGCCGGATCCGCTCCGCGGCGAGCGTTCCCCCATCCAGATTGATCATGGCGGCGCCGGTGGCCGACGCGGCAAAGCCAAGATCGATGAAGTTCACCGCGGCACTCCCGCTGGTGATCTGAAACACGCCGGTGGCGCCGCCTCCGCCCCCCTGGGCAAAACCGACGACCATGGTGCGCGCCCCAGAATTGGTGCTGAGGTATTCCCCGCCATCGATCGTGAGCGTCGAGATGCCCGCGGCGTTGCCGATCAGGTCCGGGCTGGTCCCCCGGGTCTCCATGATCCCCCCGCTGATCGTCATCGCGCCGCGGGCGAAGTTGCCCACGAGCAGCGCCCGCGGCGTCTGCCCCGAAATATTCGTCGCCTGATAGATGGTGTGCCCGAGGTCGGCCGAATAGATTAGGGCGCTATTGGCGCCATTCTGGACCTGGAGCCGGGCGTTGTACGATGCGCCGGTGGGCGCGACACCGTTGACATTCCAGTTGGCCGCGTTGGTCCATTCGGAACTGCTCGTTCCCGTCCACACGTATTGGGTGCCCACCGTCTGGGCCTGGCCCGACCCGATCGCAAAAAGACACAGCCCCGCCGTCAGTGCCAGCTGTCTCCCCAAGTGGCTGTGGATCTGTTGCATCGCGGGTCGGCCCGATCAGACGCCGCGCCCAACCGCAAACGCGGCCATGACGCTGCCGGGCCGAGGGTCGACCCAGATTCGCCATAGGTCAACCCTTTTTGACGGAAAATCCCCGCGGTGATCCCATGCCCCGCACGCCGGGCACCACCGGGGCGGAAAATGGCAGGCTGCGCCTTGGCGCACGCCGCCGAATCGAACGTCCGCGTGCGCCAAGGCGCAGCCTACATCGCGACCCAATTTTCGAGTCAGCCTGACTCGAAAATAGGAG
>CAZYWZ010000086.1:0-28128 GCA_964651705.1 uncultured Verrucomicrobiales bacterium | reverse complement strand
CGACGATCGTGTCGCCGCGGTAGAGATTGGTCCGGCCGACCGTGGTGAACTCCAGCACCCCGTCGCCCTGCTTGACGACGTCGAGGAACCGGCGGGCACCGCCGGCCCCGCCGCCGTCCTGGATCCAGCCGTCGAAGGTATCGGTGACCGAGGTGTTGGTGTAATTGACCACCAGCGCGTTGTAATAGGTCTCACTGGGATTCGCGGCGCCGCCGGTATTCGTGCTCCCCGAGCCCAGCACCCGCCCCCAGCCATCGAGGCCCCCGACGATCTGGCCCGAGTTGTACAGGTCGAAGGTCGCGTCGCGGTTGTTGATGTGGAGGAAGGTCGTCTTCGGGATGACGCTGGCGGTCGTGTACGATGAGGCGTTCGTGCCCTCCATGCGCAGCGTGCCCGCGTTGACGTAGGTGTCCCCGCTGTAGGTGGACGAGCCGCCGCCGTCGGCCCGCATGACCAGTTCGGATGTCCCGGATTTGATGAGGGTGACGCTGTTCGTGTTGCCCAGGGCATCGATGTTGTCGTAGATCGGGGCGTAGACATCGAGGCGGCGGGTGGTGTGGAAGACGGCCTCGTAGCCATTGTTCGCGTTGCCGAAGGTGAGGCCGCCGGTCCCGGTGCGCCGGATCTCGTGCGCGGAACCCGAGCCATTGCCCATGGAAAGGACCGCGCCGGACTCCACCGTCAACAGGTTGCCGTTGAGCTGCAGCCGCGTGGTCGCGCTGTTCGTGCTCATCTTCTGGTACACGAGTCCCTGCACGACCGTGTTGGAGACCAGCGACACGGTCCCGCCGGTCGCGTTCGCCCCATTGGTGATCCACACGTTGCCGCCGAGATCGAAGGTCCCGCGGTTGTATTCGCTCTCCCGCAACAGGCGGAAGCCATTATCGGTGGTGCCCGCGTCATCGTAGGTCACCAGCCCGAGATTGGACTGGACCGTGCCCGCCGCGATGATGTCGTCCTGCCCGTAGGCCCAATGCACGATGCCCACGCTCGGCGTGTTGCTGCCCGCGATCGAGTGCGTCAGGGTCGGCGCGGGCCGGGCGTTGTCCTTCGCCAGCCTGGAGAAGCCGTTGGTGACCGCGCTGTAGGTCTCGCCGAGAAACTCCGCCCGGATCAGGGCCGTCGCCGCGTTGGACCGCGAGAAGGTGTTGGGATTGAGATACGTGTTGTTGTTCATCTGGCTGTCCGCATCGATCTGGACGGTGTTGAACCCGCTCTGGAAGACGAGGTCGCCGATGCTCTCCGCGGTGTTGGCATTCCGGCTGCCGCGGAGGATGATGGTGCCGCTATTCAGGATGATGTCGGCCTCATCGCCGATGCGGTTGTTCTGGTTCGCGTTGTCGCCGCCCGGCTGGTTATCGAGTTCCAGCGTCGCGTTGGTGACCGAGAATCGGGGGACCAGCGGCAGTCGCCCATTGACGTCGATCAATTCCAGCGCGCCGCGATCGATCACGACATTGGCCTGGAAGTTCGTCATGGTGTTCCGCAGCGAGAGCGTGCCGTTGCCGGTCTTCCAGAGGGTGCTGTTGGTGATGGCGTTCATCATGCCGTAGTAGCTCTGGCTGCTGTTCTGGAGGAGGCGGAGGGTCGAGTTGGAGCCCATCTCGATGTAGCTCGCGCCGGAACCGCGGAGGCTGCCGATGGTCTCCGTGATCCCGTCGCCGAGAATCAGGTTGCCCTCGTCTAGGGCGAAGAAGGAGAGGTCGGACAGGACCTCGCTCGCGGTGGGGGCGATCGTGGCGCCACCGAAGACGTAGGTGTTGCCGGTGTAGGCCTGCGTCGCGCCGACGTAGATGGTGCCCGGGCCATCGAAGGTCACCACCGTCCCGGGGGCGCCGCCGCCATTGTTCACGATCGAGCTGTTGAGCGTCAGGTTGGAGACGGCGTGGATATATCCGACGGGCGTGGTCCCGGTGGTGTTGGTGCCAAACGTGATCGTCCCGCCCTGGAGGGCGCCGTGGCCGCCGACGAAGATCGCCTGGCTATCGACCCGGAGGTTGTTGCCGCCCAGGTCCGCCGTGGTGCCGTCGCCCTCCAGGTGCAGCGCGCGTATGGTGGTGTTCCCGGCGATGGAGTCGTTGGCCGAGAGCCGGACGTTCCGGTCGGCGGCGAAGGCGTTGGTATATTCCGCGGCGGTCAGGAGGCGGACTCCCGTGACGGGGTCGTAGGTGACAAGACCCGCGCCCCAGCCATCGACATTGGTGTCCCCGACCATGTAGGGCACGATGCCGACCTGGTCGCCCGAGCCGGCGTGCGAGAGCACCGGGGCCGCCAGCAGCTGGAACTGGCCCACTCCCGGGCCATCGGCCGCGCCGAGGTTGTCGCCCCGGACCAGCGCCGAGCGCGCCAGGTTGATATTCGTGAATTGCTTGGCCGTGAGCACCGTGCTGCCACCCGAGCCCGCGTCGATCGTGATGATCGCCCGGCCCTCCGCATTGGTGATATTCCCGAGGGTCTCCGCGGTGTTGGTATAGTCGTTGCCGACGATCTTGATCTGCGAGCCGACGTTGAGCAGCCAGCTCGCGTCATCGTGGATCCGGTCGTTGTTGACATGGTTGCTGGCCGAGCTGTCGAGGAGGAGGGTCGTCAGGCGCGTCGCTCGGGAGAACTGCCCGATCTCGTGGCGCGCCGTGCTGTTTGTATAGGAACCGTTCTCCCCGACGAACGCCAGCACGCCGTTGTCGATGTTGATCAGGCCGTTAAAGGGCACGGCGGCGTCGAACGCCTGCACCGCGTTGGTGCTCCGGTCGAACACGATGGTGCTGTTATTCGCGTCGTGCACGAGCCGCAGGTTCGCGTTGCTATTCCCCTGGATGATCGTCCCCGCGAACAGCTGGTACTCGTTGTTGCTGGGCCGGAGCTGGAGCTCGCCGACCCAGTTCGTGACCACGCCCGCGCCACGCAGGGCACGGAACGCCTCGGTGCCCCAGATGTTGTCCTTGTCCAGGACCGCCCCCGCATCGACCTGGACCGCGGTGTCGTTGTCGTTGAACCCGTTGGCGCTCCCGACATACCGGACGATCCCCGACTGGATGACAAAATTCGAGGCCTGCAGGGCGCTGTTGGTCAGCAGCAGGGTGCCGCCCCCCGTCTTGGTCAGGACCCGGTTCCCATTCTGCCGCACCGCCCCGACCATGAGCGTGCCGCCGTTGGTGGAGTCGATCGCCCAGGCCTGACTGTTGCTCAGGTTGATCTGCGAGGAGATGTAGTGCTGGCCCGCCGCATCCTGATCCACGGTGATGCCATCGTTGACGTACAGCGTGTTGCCCGAGATGAAGACGTTGCTGTCGGCGTCGTTGTTGAACAGCAGGCTCGCGATGACCCGGTTGCCATTGAGCGTCGTCGCCAGATTCGTGCCCACCGCATAGAAGACGACATCGTTGCTCACCGCGAACGGCGTGTCGTCCTGCCAGTTGGCGTTGGTCGCCCAGCTCCCCGATGGCCCATCGCCATCCCAGATGTTCGTCGCCGCCATGGCGGGACCCGAAAGCCACAGCGCGGCACAAACGCCCAAGACACCCCGCGCGGCACGCGCGCATTGCCTCAATTTCATAATCAATCTCCTCGATCCGTCCGAAATCCCGGACGAAACGCGTCGATGTTAAACGGCGACGCTCATCGCCATCAACACAAGGGGCGGGGGTGTAATCGATATCAGTGAAAAACTTAAGCTGCTCGACCGAAGCACGGCGCCTCACTGATCTGGCTTTCAACCGCAATGTTATGAGCCGGCTTGGGCTGCGGCCAATTTTCGAACCAGATCCCATGCCCCGCCCGCGGGGCATCACCGGGGCGGATAATGGTAGGCTGCGCCTTGGCGCACGCCGCCGAATCGACGGTCCGCGTGCGCCAAGGCGCAGCCTACATCGCGACCCAAATTTCGAACCAGATCCCGTGCCCCGCACGCGGGGCACCGCCGGGGGTGAAAATGTAGCCCCTCCGGTCACGGAGGGGCCGCGCGTCGGGGGCCCACGGCCTCACGGCCGTGGCTACGTCTGCAATTATCGCGGCAATTATAGAGAACTATCTGCGGCATCCCGTGATCCGCGGTTCGAATTTTCAGGTCAACCGCGGGAAGAGAGGCTGATGGGGGTCTTCTTTTGGGCGGTCTGCTTGGAGGGGGGCGCCTCCGGTTCGGGGGCGGAAGAACGACGCGCGCCGGCGGACGCCGGGGTGGCTTTCCGTTCCGGGGTGCGTTTGGCCTGATTTCGCCACGACACCTCGACGAACATGGGGAAGGTCCTGGCCATGCGCTGGACCGTCTCTCGTTTGCCGACGAAGACGTCGATGACGATCGCGTTCGCCTTGCGGGGGTCTCCCCCGGCCGATTTGCGGGCCGCGGTGCGGGCCGTGACCGCCGATCCGCAGTCCACCGCCCGATAGGAACCGAGGCCAGGGATACTGACCTCGCTGCCGTAGGGGATGATGGCGGGATCTACCGCGACGTGCTTGCCTTCCACCAGACGGACTCCGGTAGAGGCAATCGGACCCCCGGAATCCCGGTCTCCCGAGTAGAAGGTGATCCGGGCCATCGAGCTGCCCGATGGGCGCGGCGCGGCCACGGCGATGCCAGAGACCGATGTCCCCAGCGCCGCCAGCGCCACCAACCGAATTATGACAGTTTTCATACGGAAGCGGTTCGGATTAGCGACATCCGGGCGTCCGTCAAGCGGCCCAAAGCGGAAGAATCGGCGCGTTTCTGCAACGATGAATCTTTTTAACCAATTCATTTCAGACGACTTGCGCCTCTAGATTCGTTTCGGCGCAACGATTTGTAGGGTCGCCTAAAGGTGTGGGGGATAGCGTATTATTGAGGATGTGTTCCAAGGGGGAGAGGTTTAAGATAAAACGTATTTTCTTGAGGCTCCCGGGCGGTGATGGGGGCATTTCTGGGGGGCGCTTGGGATCCGCCGGCGGGCCGATGTGGACTGCGGCGTGGCAGCGCCGCTTTGGCTGGGTGCGTCGGGCCCTGCTGGAGAGTCTGGCGGCGGGCGCACACTGGGCCGTTTGGGCCAATCCAAAGCGGCGCTACCCCGCCGCACTCCAAACTTGGGTCGCCACCGAACTCGCAAGTGCGGCAATCGCAAATAATTATCTGCGGTGTTCCCGTTATCCGCGATTTGAAGTTTCTGGCTCAGTCTGGTGGACTTGGCAAAGTTCGGCACGCTGCTAGAGGGAGTTGTTTGGAAAGAGGAGAGGCGATGACCAAGGTGGCAGAGGACAGCGAGGCGGGTGCGGGTGTGGCATACACCCGGAACAATCCATTCACGGCGCCGGTGTTGCGGAACGTGAACCTGAATGGGGCGGGTTCGGCGAAGGAGACGCGGCACATCGAGCTGCTGCTGGAGGGATCTGGGATCTGCTACGAGTGCGGGGATTCGCTTGGGGTCTATCCGAGCAATGACGTCGCGCTGGTGGATCTGGCGCTTGAGGCGCTTGGGGCCAGCGGCGAGGAGACGGTGGCGGACCCGCAGTGGGGAACGCTGCCATTGAGGGCGGCGCTTCTGCGGCGGTATGAGTTGAACAACGTGCCGCCGAATCTGGTGAAGGCGGTGGCGGAGCGCTCGGGGGACACGAAGCTGGCGGAGTTGGCCGGGCCGGGGAACCAGAAGGCGCTGGATGCGTACGCGGATGGGCGGGACAGCATCGATCTGGTGCTGGAGCACCCGGGCATGCGTTTTTCGCCTCAGGAGTTTGTGGGGTGCCTCCGGCGGATGCGGCCGAGGTTGTATTCGATCGCGTCGAGCCCGAAGGCGAATCCCGGGCGGGCGCATCTGACGGTGGCGGTGGTGCGGTACGAGCACCGTGGGCGGTCGCGGCTGGGCGTGGCCTCGACGTATCTGGCGGAACGGATCGGGGAGGGGGGATTTGCGCCGGTCTTCTTGCACCGATCGAAATTCCGGATGCCGGAGGACGGGTCGGCGCCGATGATCATGGTGGGGCCGGGGACCGGCGTTGCGCCTTTCCGGGCATTCCTGCAGGAGCGAGAGGCGTTGGACCAGCGGGGCGACAACTGGTTATTCTTTGGCGACCAGAAGGGGGCGACGGATTTCCTGTATGGACGGGAGTTCGAGTCGATGCGGGAGCGTGGGCTGCTGACGCGTCTGAGCCTGGCATGGTCGCGGGAGGGGCCGGAGAAGGTATACGTCCAGCACCGGATGCTGGAGTCCGGGGCGGAGGTTTGGTCCTGGCTGGAGCGCGGGGCGTGTTTGTACGTGTGCGGGGACGCGTCGCGGATGGCGGCGGAGGTCGATGCGGCCTTGCGCGAGATCGTTAGGGTGCACGGGGGGAGGGATGCGGCGGCGGCCGACGCGTATGTCGATGCGCTGAAGAAGGCGCGGCGGTACCAGCGGGACGTGTACTGAGATCATCTTCCCAAAATCTGGCGTCTTGCTACGGTTCGACGATGGTCGAGGCATTTGCGCCGGGTCGAGTCGAGCTATTGGGCAATCACACCGATTACAATGGGGGCCTGGTGCTGGCCTTTGCGGTCGAGCGCGGGGTGACCCTCCGCGGGAGGGCGCGGGAGGATCGGCGGGTGATCTTGCGGAGCGCGGCATTCCCCGGGGTGCACGAGGCGACGCTCGACGATCTGGCGCCGAGCCGGGAGCATCCGTGGGCCAACTATCTGGTCGGGGTGATCGCGCATTTTCGGCGGCGGGGTTTTGACGGCCCGGGCTTCGAGGCGACCGACAGCAGCGACCTGCCTTCCGGGGCCGGGCTGAGCAGCAGCGCGGCGCTGGAGTGCGCCATGGCGCGATTCTTGCAGAAGCTCTGGGGGACGGACCTCCCGGACATCGAGCTGGCCAAGATCGGGCAGGCGGCCGAGCACGAGTTCGCCGGGGTGCGGTGCGGGCTGTTGGACCAGATCACCTCGCTCTTTGGCAGGCGGGGAAACATCGTCTCGATCGATTGCCGGAGCCTGGAGGTGGGGCTGTTGCCGGCGCCGGAGGGCTGCGTTTTCGTGGTGGCCGACAGCGGGGTGAAGCACGCGCTGGTGGCGGGCGAGTACAACGAGCGGCGGGCCTCCTGCGAGGCGGCGGCGCGGGCGCTCGGGGTCGAGGCGCTGCGCGACGTGACGCCCGAAATGCTCGAGGCGGCGGCCGGGCATCTCGACGGCAAGCCCCTGATGCGCGCCAGGCACGTCGTGGGCGAGAATGCCCGCGTGGCCCTCGGCCGGGAGGCGCTGGCCCGCGGGGACGCCGCCGCGCTCGGTGCCCTGATGTTCGATTCGCACGAGAGCTCGCGGGCCAACTTCGAGAACTCGTGCGAGGCGCTGGATTTTCTGGTGGGGGCGGCGCGGGGGACGGGCCTGTGTCTCGGGGCGCGGCTGAGCGGCGGTGGCTTCGGCGGGGCGACGGTCAACCTGGTGCGCGAGCGGGAGGCCGACGCCTTCTGCGGGGCGCTTGCGGCGTCGTATCGCGGGCGCTATGGGCGCGAGCCGGCGCTGCTGGTGACGCACGCCGGCGGCGCGGCGGGTTGAGGGGGAGGCCGCGTGCAAGAGGCCCTCAAGATGTACGTGTTCAAGCTGGCGCCGCAGGCGGTGCTGCCGCTGGGACTGGGACTGACACTGCTGCTGATATCGGTGCTCTTGCGCAGCCGCGCCTGGGGGCTGGCGGCATTCGTCTGGCTCTTTGTCTCGAGCATGAGTTTCGTGGGCGAGAGCCTGCTCAAGCCGCTGGAGGACGCGTTCCCTCGCCTGCGGGTGGACGATTGCCCGGGCGCGGACGCGGTCGTCGTGCTTGGCGGGATCCTGGCGGGTGGGCGCAACGCGCCCGAGCGGTTCGAATGGGGCGGGCCCGTCGATCGTTTTGAGGAGGGCGTGGCCCTGTGGCAAGCGCGCAAGGCACCGCTTCTCATATTCACGGGGGGCAGGCTCCCCTGGTCCGAGGAGGCGTATTCGGAGTCCTCGCTGCTGAAGGTCGCGGCCGCGCGGCGCGGCGTTCCCCCCGACGCGATCGTCGAGCTGATCGGCGCGCCGAACACGGAGGGGGAAGTCTCCAGGCTGCTGGAGCTCAACGGGCGGATCCGGGTGCAGCGCATCATACTCGTGACCACGGCCTGGCACATGCCGCGCGCGGAGCTGCTCTTCCGCCAGGGCGGCTTCGACGTCCTGCCGTTTCCGGTGGACTACACGACGCACGAGACCGTCGAGCCGACCCTGTTCGGCCTATTGCCGGCGCCCGATGGGCTTCTGATGACGCACGTGGCGGTGCGGGAGTATCTCGGCCTGATGTATTACAAGCTGGCCGGCGTCGACATGGCGCGCCAGGACCTGAACCGCAGGGCGCGCGGGCTGCTGCTGGGGGAGTGAGGGGCCATGCTTCGACCGCTCGACCGATTGCGGGCCATCGTCCGGACCTTGCGCGCGGAGGGGGGCTGCCCCTGGGATCGCGAGCAGACGCACCGCACCCTGCGCGAGGGCCTGATCGAGGAATGCTACGAGCTGATCGAGGCCATCGACGCGGATGATCCGCACGCCATGCGCGAGGAATTGGGGGACGTCCTGCTGCAGGTATTCATGCACGCCCGGATCGCCGAGGAGGCCCGGCGCTTCGACATCGCGGACGTGGCCAACGCCATCGCCCACAAGCTGATCGCGCGGCACCCCCACGTGTTTGTTCCGTACCCGGAGGCGGGCGGGGACAAGAAACAGGTGCGCCTCGATACCGTCTCGCAGGTGCTGGATCACTGGCATCGCGCCAAGGCGGGCGAAAAGCCCGAGCGAGAGAGCGCCCTGGATGGCGTCCCCGCCGGACTGCCCGCGCTCATGCGCGCCGAGAAGATCCAGAAGAAGGCCGCGCGCGTCGGCTTCGATTGGCCCGATGCCGCCGGCGTCATCGACAAGGTCAGGGAGGAGATCGAGGAACTCTCCCGCGAGCTGGTGGCGCGGGAGCGCGACCGCGTCGAGGACGAGGTGGGCGACCTCCTTTTCTCCGTCGTCAATCTGGCGCGCGCCCTGGGCGTCGAGGCGGAATCCGCGCTCCGGCACGCGTCGTCGAAATTCGATCGGCGGTTCCGCATCATGGAGAACGCGCTGCGCGCCAAGGGCATCCGCATGGGGGACTGCGGGATCGAGCAACTCGAGGCGGAGTGGCAAGCGGCCAAGCGGATTGCGGCCGGGGACTGACTCGAAAATTGGGTCGCGATGTGGGCCGCGCCTTGGCGCACGCGGACGGTCGATGCGGCAGCGTGCGCCAAGGCGCAGCCTACCATTTTCCGCCCCGGTGGCGCCCCGCGCGCGAGGCACGGGATCTGGTTTGATCAAGATTCCGGATGTAGTGGGCCCTCGCCGGGCGACCCCTCCGTGACCGGAGGGGCTACATTTTCACTTCCCCGTGGTGGCGTCTGGCAGAGAGGCCGTCTGCAAATTTTGTAGGCCGCCTGTGCCAGGCGGCAACGGGAATGCAGCTTCCCCATGAATGATGCGGCGCCATCCGGTTCGGGCGGCCCTGTGGGCAGGATCAGGGAGTTTCGGATTTGTAACACGGCCGACATGGCGATGCCATTTGCCGCTGGCTGAATTGCCGCGGGTCGTGAGCCCCGCGGTGGGTCGCGGGCGCCGCCCTCGAGCGATGCGCGCCAAGATACTGATCGTTGAGGATGATGAGGACGTCAAGGATCTCCTCGAGATGACCTTGCGCCACGCGGGCTATCAGACGCTGGCGGCGAAGACGGGGGGCGCGGCGCTGAGGCTGGCGGCATCGGAGAGACCCGACCTTATCCTGCTGGACATCATGTTGCCCGAGATGTCCGGGATCGAGGTGTGCCGGAAATTGCGGGGTGGCGATGGCGGCGGGGGCGTGCCGATCATCGTCGTGTCGGCAAAGACCGAGGAGGTGGACAAGATCCTGGCGCTGGAAATTGGCGCCGACGATTACGTGACGAAACCGTTCAGCCCTCGGGAACTGGTATTGCGGATCGACAAGCTGCTGCGGCGCCAGTCCGGGGTGCCCGAGGCGACCGAGTGCCTCGCGGTGGGGAACCTCGTCTTGGATCGCGCGCGGCACCAGGTCACTTTCGAGGGCAAGGACATCCCGCTGACCCGCACGGAGTTCCGGTTGCTCGGGCTGCTGATGGAGCGTCGCGGCTGCGTGCTGACCCGCGACCGCCTCCTATCGGAGGTCTGGGACTACGAGGCATCGATTGACACCCGCACCGTGGACACGCACGTCCGTAGGTTGCGCGAGAAACTTGGTGAGGCCTCCGGCCACATCCGCACCGTCCGGGGCGTCGGCTATCGGCTCGTCGGGCCGCAGGATTAGCCCGCGGCGCGAAAATGTAGCCCATCTGGTGACAGATGGGCCACGCGTGGGCAGATCCACGGCCTCACGGCCGTGGCTACGTCTGGAATTCTCGAGCTAGATCCCGTGCCCCGCACGCGGCGCACCACCGGGGCGGAAAATGGTAGGCTGCGCCTTGGCGCACGCTGCCGAGTCGACCGTCCGCGTGCGCCAAGGCGCGGCCCACGTCGCGACCCAATTTTCGAGTCAGCCCCGCCGCCGGCGCAGCCACGCCACGACGCCGAGGCCCACCGCCACCAGCGCCCAGGCCCGCGGCTCGGGTATGACCGTCAGGCGGATCTCCCCGGCGAAGCTGTCGTCGATGGCGAAGAGCTGCCCGCCCGAGAGCAGCGACTGCGAGCCCGCCGAGATGTCCAGCAGGTTCGTCAGCAGGCTGCCGTCGTAGGTCATCAGCGTCCAGAAGTCGTTGGTCGTGGCCCCGGCGAAGCTGCCCAGCGCGGTGATGTCGAGGATCCCGTCGAGGTAGAGGTCGTCGATGCCCACCACCAGGTCGTTGATCCCGCCGCCCACCGTGGTGTCGGCCCCGTTCAGCTCGAAGGCCAAGACCGCGTTGGAGCCGAAGGCCGCGTCCCCATCCATGGTGAAGGTCCCGGGGCTGTTGCCCGGCGCCAGCGTCGCCCCGTCCTCGAAGGTGAAGGTCCCGCCGATGCGGACCAGCCCGGTGCCGCCGAGGGTGCCGCCGTTGCGCACGATGTAGTCGGTGGTGTTGCTCAGCGAGATGTGGGTGCCATTCATCAGCAGCGTCCCGCCCTCGACGATCGTGTCGCCGCGGTAGAGATTGGTCCGGCCGACCGTGGTGAACTCCAGGGTCCCGAGCCCCCGCTTGACGACATCGAGGTACCGCCCCGCCGAACTGTTCCCATCTTGTATCCACCCGTCGAACCGGTCGATGACCGACGTGTTGGTGTAATTCACGACAAGGGCGTTGGTGCCGATCGAACCGCCGCTGCCCGATGCGAGCACCCTGCCCCAGCCGTCGAGGCCCCCGAGGACCTGGCCCGAGTTCCACATGTCGAAGGTCGCGTCGCGGTTGTTGATATGCAGGAACGTGTTTGTCGGGATGACGCTCAGGCTGCTGAACGACACCGAATTGGACCCCTCGACCCGGAGGGTGCCCGCGTTCACATAAGTGTCCCCGCTGTAGGTGGAGAGCCCGCCGCCATCGGCCCGCATGACTAATTCCGAGGGCCCGGATTTGACCAGCGTGACGCTGTTGGTGTTGCCCAGCGAATCGATGTTATCCCGGATGGGCGCATAGACATCCAGGCGTATGGCCGTGTGGATCACGGCCTCGTAGCCGTTGCTCGCGTTGCCGAAGGTCAATCCCCCGCTGACCCCCCCGCTGGTCTGTCGCGTGATCTGGTGCGAGGAGCTGCCGCCACCGCCCATCGCGAGGAGCGCCCCCGACTCGATGGTCAATTGGTTGGCGCCCAGTTGCAGTGTCGTGGCGGCGCCGTTCGTGTTGAGCTTCTGGTACACCAGGCCCTGGATGACGACGTTCGTCGTGAGCGTGATGGTGCCGCCCGTCGTGAAGTTCGCGCCATTGGTGGCCCACACGTTGCCGCCAAGGCCGAAGGTCCCGTAGTTGTACTCGTTGGTCCGCAAGAGGCGGAAGCCGTTGTCGGTGGCGCCGGCGTCATCGTAGGTCACCAGCCCGAGGTTGCTCTGGACGAGCCCCGCCCCGGCGGTGTCCTCCTGGCCATACGCCCAGTGCACGATGCCCACGGTGGGCGTGTTGCTTCCCGCGATGGAGTGGGTCAGCGCCGGGCCCGGCTGCGCGTTGTCCTTGGCCAGCCGGGAATACCCGTTGGTGATCCCGACCCAGGGGTCGCCGAGCAGCTCGCCCCGGATGAAGGCGGTCGCGGCATTGGAGCGCAGGAACGTGTTCGGGTTCAGGTAGGTGAAGTTGTTGACCTGGGAGTCGACGTCGAGCTGGACGGTGTTGAACCCGCTGTTGAAGACCAGGTCGCCGATGTTCTCGGCGATGTCGTTGTTGCGGCTGCCGCGCAGGATGAACGTGCCGCTGTTCAGGGCGATGTCCGCCTCGTTGTTGATCCGATCCCCGCTGTTCTGGCTGTCGCCGGTGGTCAGGTTGTCCAGATCGAGGGTACCGTTCGTCACGAAAAAGTTCCTCGGGTTGACCATCGTCCCATACTGGTCGATGAGCCGGAGGGAGCCGCCCTCGACGACGACGTTGCTTCCGGAGAAGGAGGCGGTGTTGCGGATGCTCCAGGTGTTGCCGCCGCTCTTGATGAGGGTCGCGGTGCCGGGGCCCTCGAGTGAGCCAAAGAAGTCCTGGCTGCCCGAGGCGGTGTTGACGCGGAGGGTGCTGTTGGTGCCGACGAAGACGCGCGTGTTGCCGTAGCCCCGGATGCCGCCCAGGGTCTCGGTGGCGCCGTTGCCGATGACTACCGTGCCGGCGTCGTCGAGGAAGAAGCCCGCCCCGTCGGGAAGGACCTCCGAGCCCTCGGTGCGGAGCGTGGCGCCGCCGTTGAGGAAGGTGTTGCCGGTGTAGGTGCCGCGCTCCTGCACGGTGACCACGCCGGGGCCGTTGTACGTGATGCTCACGGCATTCGCGCCGTCGTTGACGATGGCCGTATCGATGGTGAGGTTGGTGGCCGCGTGGATGTAGCCGATCCGATCGGTCCGCGTCGACAGGTTCTGGTTGGTCGCGGTCGTCACCAGACCGAAGGTCAGCGAGCCGCCGGAGATGGTGGAGGGAGCCCCGCCGACGAACATCGCGCCGCCGTCGACCTTCAGGGTCGCGTTGCTAGCGATGTTCAGGGTGCCGCCCGCGCCGGCCATCTGCAGCGACCGGACGGTGGTCGAGGAGCCGACCGAGTCGCCGCCCGCCAGCCGGACGTTGCGGTCGGCGGCGACCGCGTTGGTGACCTCGTCGGGGGTCAGCATCCGCACGCCGGTGGCGGCGTCGTAGGTGACGAGGCCCGCGCCGCCGCCGTTGATGTCGGTGTCGCCCACCATGAACGGGATCACCCCCACCTGATTGGAATCCACGCCCGAGGCCGACATCGTCGGGGCGAGCACGAATTTCATCTGCGCCACACCCGGCCCCGCGGCCGCGCCGAGGTTGTCGCCGCGGACCAGCATGCTGCGCTGCGTGACGTTGTTCTGGAAGACGTTGCTGGCCGTCAGGACCGTGGCCCCGCCCGCGCCCGCGTCGATCGTGACCACCGCGTTGCCGTTGTTCAGGCGCAGCGAGCCGATGGCCTCGGCGGTGCCCGTCGAGTCATTGCCGATGATCCCGAGGCGGCCGCCGGACTGGAACTCGATGATGGCCGCATCCCGCAGCCGATCGTTGTTGTTCGCGATCGTGTTGTCCAGGAGCAGCGTGCCCTGGCGCGTGGCGCGGTCGTTGCGCCCGACGCGGACGAAGGAGGTGTTGGTGGCGACGCCGTCGGCGCCCGCGAAGACCAGGGTCCCCAGTTCGGGGCGCGTCTGGCCGGTGTGATTCATCGCGGTCTCGAAGCGCTGCGTGCCGAGGTTGGCGATCTCGTTGTGCGTCGCGGCCGAGGAGCGGTCGTAGGCGGAAACCACGACGTTGACGGCCGCGGTGCCCTGGTAGAAGGACCCGCTGAAGGTGGAGGTCTCCCGCGGGCGCAGGCCCAGGTCGCCACGCCAGTTGGTGACGGTGCCGCCGCCGGCTATCGAGCGGAAGGTGTCCCCGCCGTTGTTGTTGTAATCGTACTTCGCCCCGGCGTCGATGGTGAACGTGGTGATGTCGTCGTCGCCGAGGTTGCCGTTGCCGCTGCGGGCCAGGAGCGTCGCACCGTTGGAGACGACGACGTTGCGAAGGACAAAGGTGTAGCTGCCCGAGGTCGGGTTGGACGCGACCAGCACGCCGGGGCCCGAGATCGTCAGGGCGCGATTGCCGGACTGGGTGAAACGCGACACGGTGAGCGACCCGCCGTTCGTCGAATTCAAGGCGATCTCGGTGTCGGTCTGTAGGTTGATCGTGGAATTGATGAAGTGGGAACCGGCCGCGTCCTGATCCAGGACGATGCCGCCATTGGTGAGGCTCATCGTATTCCCGGTGATCGCGACGTTCGCGTCCGCGCCATTGTTGAAGTATAGGAAACTGAACGTCCGGTCGGCCCCGAGCACGGTCGCCAGATTCGCCCCGACCGAATAGAACTCGACGTCGTTGCCAAAGCCAAAGGTCGCGGCATCGCCGACCCAGTTGGCGTTGGTCGCCCAGCTTCCCGTCGGCCCATCCCCGTCCCAGATGTTCGTTGCGCCCGGTGCCGTGGCGGCAGCCATCACCAGAGGGAAAACCACCCACCCGCGCCAGCCGGCGCGGGCGTGCCTGTGCGATCTCATGTTCTATCTCCTCTCGGCACGCCAATGCCCTCGACATGCCAGAAGGGCAGCTTGGATCACCCGGGGGACGAAAGTCAACGGAATTACCGAATTGTGTGATCGCTAGGAACCGGTCGGAATGAGAATGACGTCTTATCATCGAGTCGGTTCCCATCCCCCGCGCGCGGGGCACGACCTGACGTGAAAACCTGTAGGGCGGCCGGCCCTGGCCGCCTCTGATCGCACCGGGCAGGGCAGGGCCGCCCGGCCTACATACGTCTATTTTCGGGCCAGCCTCGCCGCCGGCGCGGGAATGCGCCCTGTCATTCACGGGAACACTTTGGATCAATCGGAGGGCCAATGTGGACTGCGGCGTGGCAGCGCCGCTTTGGATGGGCGCGTCGGGCCCCGTTTGCCCGGATCGATCACAAACTTTGTGATCGATCCGCCCGAAGGGCCGACGAACCCGACACTTTGTGTCGGCACTCCGTGCGGATTGTGCGCTCTGCGCGTGAACAATCCGGGTTGGAGAGTCGGGCGGCGGGCGCACACCGGGCCGTTCGGGGCAATCCAAAGCGGCGCTGCCACGCCGCAGTCCAAAATTGGCCGCCTCCTGGCCCGCCACGCGGGTGGGCAGGCTCTTGGCGGCTGCCCCCGAATTCGCAAGTGCTGCAATCACAAGAACTCTATTTGGCATCCGATAGCCGCGGTTTGAAGTCTCAGGTCAGCCCCTGGGCGCCCGATCCGCGGCCCGTTCCGCGCTTGACCGCCCGACGGGAGGGCTGTCCCATTCCCCCGTGACAGGGTGGCACTGGCTGCTGGTCGTCGTCGAGGTTCTGGCCGCGGGCGGCGCCCTAGTCCACGTCATCCTGCGCAAGAACGACCCCCGCGCGGCCGCGTACTGGATCGCGCTGATCCTGCTGGTGCCGCTGGCCGGGGCCGCGCTCTACCTCCTGTTCGGCATCAACATCATCCACCGCAGCGCCCGCTATTACCGCGAGGCCGCCGGGCTCGACCACGCCGCGGTCGCCGGCCACCCCGTGCCGGCGGCGATCTTCGAGCCAGAGCCCGAGGTCGTCGCCATGGGACCGCTCCTCGATAGCCTGAGGAAACTCTCCCGCCTCGATGCCACCTCGGGCAACGCGATCGATATCCTCCGCAACGGCGACGAGGCCATGCCCGCCATGATCGGTGCCATCGACCGCGCGACACAGTCCGTCTGCCTCGCCACCTACATCTTCGAGCAGCAGGGGATCGGATCGCGCGTCGTCGATGCCCTGGCGCGCGCCAGGGCGCGCGGGGTCGAGGTCCGCGTCATGGTCGATGACGCCGGCACCCGCTACGCCTGGCCGCCGGTCACCACCGAACTCCGCCGCCGGGGCGTCCGCGTCGCCCGCTTCATGCCCAACCGCTTCGTCCTGCGCCTCCTGACCCTCAATATGCGCAACCACCGCAAGATCCTCGTCACCGATGGCCGCGAGGGCTTCACCGGCGGCATGAACATCCGCCAGGGCAACATGCTCCGCGAGAACCCGCCCTACCCCGTCCGCGACCTCCACTTCCGCGTCCGCGGCCCCGCCGTCGCCCAGATGCAGCGCATGTTCGCCGAGGACTGGCTCTTCTGCACCGGCGAGGTCCTCTCCGGCCCGCGCTGGTACCCCGAGCTCCAGCCCGTCGGCGATGTCTGCGCCATCGGGATCCCAGACGGCCCCGACGAGGACATGGGCGTGATCGCCACCGCCATGGCCTCCGCCCTCGCCGCCGCCAACGAGGAGGTCCGCATCGTCACCCCCTACTTCCTCCCCACCCCCCAACTCCTCTACGGCCTCATCGCCTGCGCCCTCCGCGGCGTCAGCGTCCGCATCATCGTCCCGGCGAAAAACAATATCCCCCTCATCCGCTGGGCCTCCCGCACCATGTACTCACCCCTCCTCCGCCGCGGCATCCGCATCTTTGAATCCCCCCCGCCCTTCGACCACGCCAAGATCTTCACCGTCGATGGCAAATGGACCTGCATCGGCTCCACCAATTGGGACCCCCGAAGCCTCCGCCTCAACTTCGAGTTCGACCTCGCCTGCTTCGACGAGACCCTAGCCCGCGGCCTCAACCGCGAGTTCGATGCCCGCCTCGCCCCCGCCACCGAAATGACCCCCGCGCACACCGATTCCCTCCCCCTCCAAGAACGCTTCCGCAACGGCATCGCCAGGCTCTTCATCCCGCTGCTCTGACATCCAGCGATCGGCAGCTTCGCCCTTGCGCCAGCGCCCCCACTGCGGCAATGTCTCAAAAAGCGGGACAGGTGCACGCCCCACCCATACAGCGTCTTCTCCGACAGGCGCACCCCGCGCCCCGCCACCAATCGCTTCACCCACGCCGGGGTCTCCCGCACCTCCCCCACCCCTGCACCCCGCTCCGCCGACAATGCGACGCCGCTTCCCAAATCCCTTGTTCCTTGTACGCCCGTATAATCGCGCAGCCAACCCCCTTTGTCAACCCCACAGCACCCCCAGCCGCAACGTGCCGTCTTTCACCCCCAAAACAGGCAATTCGTACGCCTATCACCCCCAAACCCGTAATTTAGTACGGCTAAACAACGTTCGGTCAATTGAGACGGGCAACGGAGGACTGCGGAACGCTAATCTGCGCTGATCGACGCTGATTTGAATCAAGACCGGGAGCATCGGGACCAGAAGAAGCCAGAACAACGAAACCGATTAGCGAAGATTAGCGAAGATCAGCGTTCCCAAAGAGGAACCCGCAGAATGAGAACCAAGGATCAGATCCGTTCACTTCCTGCCCGGCGCACGGGGATCAGGGAGACCGAACCAAACGTTGGAGTGAACGCTCTTCCGCTGGCGCTCCAGAGCGTCACTCACCGTGAGCGTTCGAGAACAGAATGAACAGAGCCTTCTTCACGCGGGCAATGTTTGGACTCGCTCTATCCATGCCGCTCTGCACGGAGGGCGAAGAATGGATAAGCTTATCTTGTTGGCCTGATCCGCACGGGTGGTATGGACTAATGATGAAGCTTGAGACGACTAGAGTGGATTCATTCTCCGTGACGAACTTGTCTCTCGGCGACGCCCTTCGTTTGGCCTCGGACAAGTACAAGGCAGTGCGAGGTCTGCCACTTTCATCCGTCATCCGGGCGCGACCTGATTACGTCATTCCAGAGGTGACATTGACCTTGCGCGACATTTCTATGGTGGCGCTGTATGACGCGATCGCCAACGCGGCGGGGCTGCGTTGGCGGTTGGATGCCGCGATAATGTTCTATCATCCGGACGACGACTCGAAGTTGACACTCTGGCGGGGCGTCCCGACTCCAGCAGGGCGTTATCTTTTCGACCGGCTGCCGCCGAGAATTTGCACCCGCGGCCCGTCGGTGCAGCTGGCTTACCTCCCGCCGCGTAATATGCTGATTTACCAAGACGAGGAAGGCCGGGGAGATGCGGTCATGGACGGATTCTATAGCGTCGGCCTCATCACAAACATTGAGAGTCTCGTTAAGGGCCAGGGCGTGACACCCCAATGAAACCGTCCAGAACGATCTCGAAGCGCATCCAGCGAAACCCTCGCAAAGCTCGGGTCGCTGATGCGCGACGTTCGGTCCTAGAATGAAAGCTGCCGCAACTTCTCTGCTAGGCATCGGAGCCGGTATTCTATCGGCAGATTTGGTGCTGCTTTACGGGCTGGATCGGCTGTCGGCCGATCACCATTTGTTTGCCACTTGGCACTGGCACTCACCGGACGGCAAGCAGCACCGTGAACGATACATCCAATTCACCAACGAGCCAGGGACACTGCTCTTTGGATTCAAGGCCGAAGAGGGACAAGCCGATTTTCCACCGTTTAGCATGCGAGTCGCTCGATTGACCCAGAGTGACTTTGCCGCGCGAAAAGAGCATCAGAAAACCCCAGAAGGACAAAGAAGGCAGAAATTCACCTTAGGATTTTCTCGGATGATCGCCAACCCAAAGGGGAAACACTTTTATGGTGACTACGTTTCGATAAGGATTCGCGCACTGTACGTGGCTGTCGCGATGGCGATTTTGACGGCTGCAGGTCTGATTTGGATCTTGAATCGAAAGCCCGAACCAGCGCATCCAGCCGAACCCTCGCAAAGCTCCGGTCGCTGAGCCGCGGCGTTCGGCAAGAATAGAGAATGAAGGTATCGGCGAAATGAAACTGATAAATCGAAGGTTTGCCACATTGCTACCGTGGATATGCACTGTCATTCCCATCGAACATCTTTCGGCGAATACGGTCGTAGAGGGGAGGATCGCGGATGTCATTGCATACATAAAGGAAAACCCGGTAGCCGAAGCGCCAATCACCACCCATCCGAAGGATCCCAAGAAAACATTTTCAAGGACGTTTAATATTTCCCTTTCCTCGCGGGCGTATTTCCAGTTGCACACCGATCCTTCCCTCGATGATTCCTCCGGGCGGATGCTTGAGAAGGTGGCGCAGTACTACCTGGATCACCCGACGCAAATCGCCGACCCGGATTCCGCTTATTGGGCCGGGGAATATCACGCCGTGGCTTTGGTCAAATTTGGCATGAACGGCACGGTGAGAAAGGGCGCCATACCCCGCAAGAGCGAACGGGTCGTCCTAGAATACATGTTATCGTACGTTAACTACTGGTCGCGTCCGGCCCATTACCGCTTCAGTCTAGAACACCAGACGTATTTCTACTTGAACTCTGAAAACCACTGGTGGCAGGAGATCGTGGCGACCTGGGGATACCTGCTGGCCTTGAAACGAGATCCCGATTATGCCGGCCGAAAGCTCAAGGACGGCAAGTCGATTGAGGAGCATTACCAGATCAACAGCGACTACATGAAACAGTATATGCGGCAGCGAGCCCGGAAGGGGTTTCTGGCCGAAATTTCCAGTGGTGGCTATTCGACACGGATGCACAACATGTGGTACGCCATTTATGATTTGTCTCCCGACAAAGAGTTGAAAGATCTGGCCCAAAAGACTCTGGATCTCTGGTGGGCTTTCTGGGCGGAAGAGCAGATTTCCGGAGAAAGGGGCGGCGGCAAAGTGAGGCACCGGGATTTGCGAGGGCTGACTCCCAACAGCGAGACTCATATGATTCCGGCATGGTTCTATTTTGGAATCGGTTCCCTCGATATGGAGGACATCAAGGGGATCAAGCCAGATACGATTCGGCTAGCCGTGCACTACATGGCATTGCTTTCGGGATACCGTCCCGATGACGTCATCTACAGGATAATAGAAGATAGAAAAAGGGCGCCGGCATACGAAATCACACAAAGGAGATTGGGACGGACAGCACTGGACCGGATCAAGGTCCCGCAATCGTTAAAAGACGACCACACTCATCTCTACGATTTCAAAGAAGGCAATTGCCTCAAGTATTCGTGGGTCACTACGAATTTCGTCCTTGGCACGGTGATGCGGCCGCCCTCGCCCGTTTCAGCATGGGAGGAAGGCAGTGCCCAGAGCTGGTGGCATGGACTTCTCGTCTCCGGGAAGGAGCCGTTGGATCCGCCAGAAAGGGTCGTGCCCGCCGTGCTTTATAAGGACGATAGCTTGGGTGAACAGTACGCCGTCCAATCCAGGGGAAGCTTCATGGCCAGGAAGCTGCCGGATGCTGCCAGCAAGAAGATGGACAACAGAAAATTCCCCATGGGTATCTACATTTCAAATGGACTGATGGAGCATACGGAAGCTCAAGGCGACTTCATCTTCGTCAACAGCCCCAGGTGCTGGGTGGTCATCCGCGCTGTCGGCACCCACTTCATCAAGTCAGACAGCAAACTTGCCCCAGAGCACCAAAGACTTGGCAGTTTCTTCGGCATGGAAGACGACCTGAGCCCTGTCATCATCGAGGCGGCCGACCCGGGCAGTCACCAGAACTTCCAGACCTTCCGGGAAGCGGCAAAAGCAGCCGCCTTGAAGTCGGGTGGCGGGAGGCACGTCTATCATTCGCTATCAGGTGACGTGTTTGCCATGCAGGACAACCGTTCCAACCCGACAATCAACGGGCGAGAGATCAACTACAATCCGCGCATGGCGTACAGCAGCCCCTACGTGAGATCGGAGTGGGACAGCGGAATTGTGAAAATCTCTGCCGGAGGAACGGAGAAGATCCTCAACTTCATGGCGAAATAGCCGAACAAGCGCATCGACTCGTACGTTTCAGCAGGTGCCGTTTTGCGTCCCCGCCTGAAAAGACGGTCATGCTGGTCGTTGGGCAAACCACGATGAAGAGCGCCGGATTGCCGGAAAGCAGCTCTTGCGCTAGATTCCGAACGTTACGGTCAAGGCCATCATTCACAAAGCGGATGAGGGGGGATACTGGGCGGAGGTTCCCGCGCTTCCGGGATGTGTCACCCAGGGCGAGACGACGGACGAGGTCCGGCGCAACCTGAAGGAGGCCATCGAGATGTGGCTTGAGGCGGGAGACGCCGAGGCGGTTGAACATGCCGAGGGAGAGGTTTTGGCGCTGGCGGTGTGAAGCTGGTTTTGGGGAGGGAGCTTGCCAAGGCCATTTAAAAAAAACGCGGATGGTCGCTGGTGCGCATCAAGGGGAGTCATCATGTTTTCACGAAGGCCGGGCGTCGCGAAAGGATCGTGATCCCGATTCACGGGAACCAACCGTTGAAGCTTGGATTGTTGAGAGGGATGGGTACAAGTTCTTCTTCTGCAGTAACGAGCACCGACCGATCCACGTGCACGTGCAATACGGTGGGGGTGGGGCGGTGTTCGATGCCGGTGACCGCATCGAGCTGCGTCGGTGGATTCGACATTTCCTCTCGCCGGGCAGCCATCTCCAATCCACGATACCCGGCCAAACCATGCGCGTGATCGACTCTCCCGAAACCCGCACGTCCCCCTTCGCCATCGCGCTCTGCGCCGCCATGTGCGGCGCCGCGGCGGCAAACGCCGTGGATCCCGGAGGGTCCGCGGTGCTGAAGGAGTGGCGTTTTGATTCCCCCGGGGCCATTTCCCAGTGGCAACCGAACGGCCACCTTAAATCCGGCGGCGTCGCGGGTGGCGCCTGGCGCATGAGGGCCGAGGGCCACGACCCGATGCTGGTCCACGCCGCACCGCTGGAGATCCCGGCGCGCCCGCACCAATGCGTCGAGATCCGCATCAAGGCCAATCGGCCGGGGACGGGCGACCTCTTCTGGAGCAACACCGACAAGGGCAAGTACGGCGGGTTCTCATCAGAGAAGATGACCCACTTCGCGGTCGCGGGAACGGGCGAATGGGAGACGTGCCGCCTGTATCCCTTCTGGCAATCCGAGAAGAAGATCATCCGCCTGCGGCTGGATCTCTACGATGGCGCGGAATACGAGCTGGCCTCGATCCGGATCCTGGCTCTCCCTGTTCCGGCGGCCGCGGGGTCGCTGGCATTCGATTTATCTAGGGAGAAGGCGGGATGGCTCGGCCTTGCCGGGGCGACCATCGCCGCCGCCGATGGCGGCATCGAGGCGGGTTCCGATCGCACCGGCGCCTTCGTGCTCGGGCCACCGATCGACGCGAGCGCCGAGGATTTCCCCTACATCATGCTCCGGGCCGCCTCCCGCCGACCCGGCCGTGCCGCGGTCGCCTTCGCCGCCACGGCGGCGCCCGGCCTTCAGAGGATCGAGTTCGACGTGATCGGCGATGGCCGGGAGCACAGCTACAACATCGACGCCGTCGAGAACCCCAACTGGCGCGGGCGGGTGTCCGCCATCGGCATCGTGCCGCCCGAGGGATCGGCCCTTCGCGTCAGCAGCATCGCGGTGGCGGACCGGCCGCAGGGCCCGCCCGAACTCCGCGTCGCGCACTTTGCCCTCGAGGATCCCCTGCCCCGGGCCGGGCGCCCGGCGCCACTGTGCGCCACGCTCCAGAACGTCGGCGGCGAGCCGGCGACGGGCATCGAGGCCGCACTCCGCCTCCCCGATGGCATCCGCCAGACGGGCGAGGCGCCCGGCCCGATCGGCGGCCTGCGTTTCGGGGAGCGCGCCACCCTCCGCTGGCAGATTGAGGCGGGGTCCCCCGCCCGCGGCGAGGCGATCCTCGAGGTCAGCGCCGGCGCCTCCGCGGCCTCGGCCCGCGCGCCGCTCGCCTTCACCCCGAGACCCGAAATCCCCCCGGCGCCGTACGTGCCAGAACCCAAACCGGTCCGGGGAGAGACCGAGGTCGGCGTGTACTACTTCCCCGGCTGGCACACGCGTTCCCGATGGACCCCCATCGAGGATTACCCCGAGCGCAAACCGGTGCTCGGCTGGTATCGGGAGGGCGACCCGGAGGTCGCGGACTGGCATATCAAGTGGGCCGTCGAGCACGGGATCACCTTTTTCATCTACGACTGGTACTGGTCGCGCGGCAACCGCCACCTCGAGCACGGGCTGCATGACGGCTACCTGAAGGCGAGATACAAGGGCCTGCTCAAATTCTGCCTGCTGTGGGCGAACCATAATCCCAAGGGTTCCTCGTCGGTCGAGGATTGCGCCGCGGTGGCGCGCTTCTGGATCGAGCACTACTTCCGGCGGCCCGAGTATTTCAAGATCGGCGATCGGCCGCTGGTGGTCATCTTCAGCCCCGACCGCATCCGCGACGATCTCGGGGGCGACGCCCGGGCCGGCCTCGACGCCATGCGCGAGGCGTGCCGAAGGGCCGGTCTCCCGCCGGTGCACCTCGCCGCCTGCGTGCCCGATGCGGCGCGGGCCATCCGCGCCAAAGAGGACGGATACGATTCGGTCACCGCCTACAACTGGCCAAGGCTCGGCATGCCGCCCGGCGAATTGCGCGCCCCCTTCGCCACGCTGCCCGGCGCCTATCGCGCAAATTGGGAGTCCATCCTCGGCGGGGCCGATATCCCCCTGCTGCTCCCGCTGAATGGCGGCTGGGATAGCCGCCCCTGGCACGGCGACGCCAATGTCGTGCGCTACGGCCGGACACCCGAACTGTTCGCCGCGCATCTCCGCGACGCGCGCGACCTGCTCGCGGCACGGGCCGGAGATCCCCGCCTGCCCAACATCGCCATCATCGAGGCCTGGAACGAATGGGGCGAGGGCTCGTACATCGAACCCCACCAGGAATTCGGCTTCGGTTACCTCGACGCCATCCGCGAGGTCTTCGCCGGCGGCGGGGCGCACGCCGACATCGGCCCCGCCGACGTCGGCCTCGGACCTTACGACCTGCCACCCACGGACCCCTCCGCCAGCGCGTGGGACTTCGATGATGGCAACGACGGCTGGGGCGAGGCCGCCCAGACCAAGGACCTCCGCGCCGCCGATGGCGCCCTCCAGGGTGAATCCACCGGGCCCGACCCCGCCCTTCCCGGCCCCGCCATCGACTTGGCCGCGGACGATTTCCAGGCCGCCGTGGTCCGCCTCCGCCTCCACGCCACCGATGGCGCCGCAGACACCTGCCGCGCGCAACTCTTCTGGCGCACCGACCGCCTCAAAGAGAGCGAGGCCACCCAGATCACTTTCGAGGCAAAGGCCGATGGCCAGTGGCACGAGTACCGCCTCGCGCTGCATGAGAACCCGCGCTGGCGCGGCCGCATCCGCCGCCTCCGCTTCGACCCCGCGGACCGCCCCGGCATCCGCTTCGCCATCGACCATATCCGCCTCGAGCGCTGACTCGAAAATTGGCCACGGGATCGGCCTGTAGGGCGCGGATTCCCATCCGCGCCACGAGGGCCCTGCCGGTTGCCCGTGGCGCGAAAGGGATTTCGCGCCCTACATTTTCACCCCCGGTGGTGCCGCCCTGGGGCGGCACGGGCTCTAGCTCGAAAATTGGGCGCAGCCTACGATCTTTCTCCCCGGCAATGCCCCGCGTTGACAGCACCCCCGATGGCGCGATGTTTCCAGCGCATGGAAACCACCGATCTCGATGGCGTGGCGCTAACCGCCGACGCGGCGGCGCAGATCCGCCTCCTGGTCGAGGACAAGGCCGGGCGCGGCCTGCGCATCTTTGTCGAGGACGGCGGCTGCTCCGGTAGGCAATACGGGATGAGCATCGACGCCCCGAAAGAGGACGACCGCATCTTTGAATTGGACCAAGCCAAAGTCTTCATCGATCCCGACAGCCTGGAATTCCTCCGCGGCTCCATCGTCGATTACGAGGGCGGGCTCACCGGGGCCGGATTCCGCATCCGCAACCCCAACGCCAAGCGCTCCTGCGGCTGCGGCACGTCGTTCGAGGCGTGAGCGACCCGAGGGTCACACGCGGCGGGGCAAATGTAGCCCCTCCGGTCACGGAGGGGCCGCGCGGTGGGGGTCCACGGCCTCGCGGCCGTGGCTACGTCTGGAATTTTCGAGTCGGTCAGGGAATCCGTCGGACCACGCACTCCCCGCGCACCCTGCCCCGATCATCGAATCGCACCCCTTCCCCCTCGAGGAGGGCGCGCTTGCGGCGGACCGCCGCCCCCGCATCTTTGCCCTGATATCCCCCGAGCGTCCGATCCGCGCGCACGACCCGATGGCACGGCACGCGCGGCGCGCAGGGATTGGCGCGCAGGGCCTGCCCCACCGCGCGGGGCGAACCGCAGCGCAACGCCAGCGCCAGCGCCCCATAGGTCGCGACTTTGCCGCGCGGGATCTTGGCCAGCAGGCCATAGACCCGCATCTGGAATCGCGTCAACGCGACCGCTCGGCGGCCGACGCCCATCCCGTCAGGATTCGATCCCCTCGCCGACCTGGAATCGCACGAAGCGGCGGATCACGATGTTCTCGCCGATCTCCGCGACCTTCGCGGTGAGCAGATCCTTGATGGTCTGGTCCGGGTTCTTCACGAACGCCTGCTCCAGCAGGCACGCCGTGCTAAAGAACTTGTCGAGCCGGCCCGCCACGATCTTCTCGAGGATCTCCGCGGGCTTCTTCGCGTTCTTCGGGTCGGCCTTGAGCTGGTCCATGAGGATCTCCTTCTCCTTGGCCAGCACCGACTCGGGCACCTGGTCGCGGCTCACGCACTGCGGGCTGCCCGCGGCGATCTGCAGCGTGATGTCTTTCACGAAATCGCGAAAGCCCTCGTTCTTCGCCACGAAATCCGTCTCGCAATTCACCTCGACCAGGACGCCGACCTTGCCGCCGAGGTGGATGTAGGACGCGACGATCCCCTCCTTCGCCTCGCGCGAGGCCTTCTTCGTCGCCGTCGCAGCCCCTTTCTTGCGCAGGATCTCGACGGCCTTCTCCAGGTCGCCGCCCGCCTCGGAGAGCGCCTTCTTGCATTCCATCACCCCGACCTTGGTCTGCTCGCGCAGCGCCTTGACCAGTTCCGGTGAAATCTCGATTGAAGTGGACATGGATAACTCCTCCTCCTGCTGTTGGTGAAAATCAGCCCGCGACGGCATCCATCGAGCTCACGGGTTCCGGGGCCGAGGGCGCCACCAGCGACACGCCCTTGCCCCGCGCGATCGCCGCGCCCAGCGCGCTCAGCACCGCGCGGATCGACCGGATCGCGTCGTCGTTCGCCGCGATCGGATAATCCGGCACCGCCGGGTCGCCATTGGTATCGACCAGCCCGACGATCGGGATCCCGAGGCGCTTGGTCTCGGCCACCGCGTTGAGCTCGCGCGAGATATCGACGATGATCGCGCAGGCCGGCAACCTCTGCATCTTGCGGATGCCCTGGAGGTTGCGGATGAGCTTCTGCTTCACCCGCCGCATCTTGGCGGCCTCCTGCTTGGGGAGTTTCTCGATGGCGCCGCTCTGCTCCAGCTCATCGATGTGCTCGAGCTTGCCGACGCTCTTGCGGATCGTCGCCAGGTTGGTCAGGGTCCCGCCGAGCCAGCGGTCGGCCACGTAGGGGCAATCCAGCTGCCCCGCGATCTCCTTGATGACCCCCTGGGCCGGCTTCTTGCAGCCGACGAAAAGTATGGTCTCGCCATCCGCGGCGAGCCTCTCGAGAAACTTCGCGGCGCGCTCGATCTGCCGCTGCGTCTCGTCGAGGTTGATGAGATAGATGCCGTGGCGCGCCTCAAAGATGAAGGGCTTCATCTTCGGGTTCCAGCGCTGCGTCCGGTGCCCGAAATGCACCCCGGCCTCGAATAGTTCCTTTACCGATATGGTCTCCGCCATATGCCTCCTGTTCATCATCCCTTCCCGGGACCCTCGGCCCCGGCGGGACTTCCGTTTCTACGGAATGCGTTTCAACTGCGTTGCCGCCCGAAGCGGCGTTCACCCCGATCCCATGGATCGGGCGCAAAACCCTAGCCCACCGCCCCCCGCAGGCAAGCCAATTATCGGAGTTCACCCGAAGGGCGAAGGCCCTTCGCTACGAGTTGATGACGCCGCAAGCTCAGCGCACGATCGTGAGCACGCGGTGGTTCATGCTGTCGGTGATGTAGAGCTCGCCGGACTTGGGGTGGACGGTGACCCCGTGGGGCTGGGCGAGCTGGCAACGGAGGGGATCGCCACCGGCGCCGGCGGATCCCCGGGTGCCCGTGCCCGCGACCCACCGGACCTTCTTCTCGCGCGGGAGGTAGCGGACGATGATGTGATTTTCGGCGTCGGCGATGATGACGCTATCGTCGCGATCGATGCAGAGGTGCTTGGGGCCATTGAGCCTGGCGCCCGCCGCGGGTTCGCCATCCTTGGAGATCCCCTTGGTCCCCTTGGCATTCACGACCGTGCGGATCTTGCCGCCGCCATCCACCACCCGCAGGGCATGCCCGCCGCGCTCCAAGATATTGAGATTTCCCCTGCCGTCGGCGGCCACCGCGCGCGGATCCACCAATGGCGCCTCGGTGGCCCTGGCGCCGTCCTCGGGCCTTCCCTTTTCGCCGTTGCCCGCGACGACGCGGGCGGCCCCGGTCGCCAGTTCGATGGCGTGGATCCGGCGGAGGTCGGCCACGTAAAGGGTCTTTCCCGCGGGATCTAGGGTGATGCAGTACGGCCCGGCACCCTTGGCCTTTTCCGCCGGCACGGAATATCCCGGGATGCTGTCGACCGTACCCGCCCTGACGTCCACCTTGCGGATCCGGCCGTTCCAGGTGTCGCCGATCAGGACGTTGCCATCGGGCAGCACGGCCAGATTGTGGGGCCCGTTGAATTGCGCCTCGAGCGCGGGGCCGCCGTCGCCGGCAAAGCCCGCCTCGCCCGTCCCCGCGATGTGCTGCAGCATGCCATCGGCCCCCACCCGGAGCAGGCGGTTGCCCTGCGCCATCTCCACGATGTACATGTTTCCCGCGGCATCAAACCCCGTCCCGAACGGCACGCGCAATGCCGCCCCGGTCGCCGCCGACCCCGGGCCGCCAGTCCCCCCGCCCGCCGCCACCACCACCTTCGCCGCGGGCATACCCGAGGCCAACAGGCAGCATGCGGCGGCGAAACAAAAGGCGCTCGATCTCATGGCGGAAGACTGGCAGCCCGTCGGACTTTGCCAAGTCCGACGGGCTGCCAGAAAGCAATACCGCCCGATTTCTGACTCGAAAATCGGGTCGCGACGTAGGCTGCGCCTCGGCGCACGCGGACCGTCGATTCGGCAGCGTGCGCCAAGGCGCAGCCTACCATTTTCCGCCCCGGTGGTG
>CAZYWZ010000085.1:0-28305 GCA_964651705.1 uncultured Verrucomicrobiales bacterium | reverse complement strand
GCCCTACATTCCCAAGTGTTGCGCCTCCGGGTAGTGCCTTACGCGAGGATTTGGGACCCCGCGCGTCGCTTGACGGGCCCAGCGCGACCCATAACGTTAGGCATGCATGTGACCGGACGTGGATTGCCGCCTATCCACCGTGCCCCGGGATCCGATCGAAGCAGCCTCTTTGCGCTTGGCCCGTCGGGGTCGCGGTCCAAAGCCCGGCCATAGCCCGCACCCCACATGCTGTTCAACACCCTCGATTTCTGGATCTTTTTCGTCGCGGTCCTCACCGGGTGCGTTGCGCTGCGCCCCACTTGGCGGAATCCCCTCCTGCTGGCATCGAGCCTCTTCTTCTACAGTTGCTGGGACTGGAGGTTCGTCGGACTCCTGCTGGTGACATGCTGCTGCGACTGGACCCTGTCCCATGCCGTGGCCCGCGACGCGGCGGCGGGAAAGAGCCGACGCTGGGTGTCCATCAGCCTCGCGATCAATCTCGGCATACTGTGCGTCTTCAAGTATTTCAATTTTTTCATCGGTTCCGCGAACGCCATGCTGGAGCGGATGGGCATGTCCCCCTTGGGCGCCCACATGGAGGTGGTGCTGCCCGTGGGCATCTCCTTCTACACGTTCCAGAGCCTCTCCTACGTCATCGATGTTTACCGGGGCCGCGTCGCCCCGTGCCGCTCCCTCCTCGACTACATGCTGTTCGTGAGCCTCTTCCCGCAGCTGGTGGCCGGACCCATCATGCGGGCCGCCATCCTGCTGCCACAGGTGCGGCGCCCGAGACGCGTCCGGTGGACATCGATATACAGCGGCCTGAGCCTCGCGGCCTGGGGCCTCTTCAAGAAGATGGTGATCGCCGACAACCTCGCCGCAATCGTGGAGAAACACTTCGCTGGCGCGGGGGATCCGGGTCCTGGCGGCATCCACGCGGGTGTCCTGGCGTTCGCCTTCCAGATCTACTGCGATTTCTCCGGATACTCCGACATCGCCCGGGGCACCGGGAGGGCCCTCGGCTTCCGTTTCATCCGCAACTTCCGATTCCCGTATCTCGCGCCATCGGTCACCGATTTCTGGAGGCGATGGCACATCAGCCTCTCGACATGGCTCCGCGATTACCTGTATGTCCCCCTGGGCGGCAATCGGGGCGGCCCGTGGCTCACCGCCAGAAACCTCCTCCTGACAATGCTCCTGGGCGGTCTCTGGCACGGCGCCGCATGGACTTACGCGCTCTGGGGCGTATATCATGGCATCTTGCTCGTCCTCGAACGGCCCCTCCGGCGCGGCGCCCTGCACGCCACACTGCACGACGCCGCCTCGGCGTTTGACAAGGCGCTCTGGGTCGCCCGCGTCCTGTTGACGTTCCACCTTGTGGGACTCGGGTGGATCTTGTTCCGCTGCGAGGACGTCGCCGGGCTCGGCGCGATGATGGCCGGATATCTCTCGCCCCTCGGGTGGCTGGAGTTGCACCACGCGAGCCTGCTGTTGGCGCTCATCGTTCCGCTCGTGGCTGTTGAATTTCTCCAGTACCGCCTCAACCGAGAGGACCTCGCCGCGCTTCTGCCCGCTCCGGCCCGCGCCATGGCGGGATTGGTCGCGACCTACGCCTTCATCATATTCGCGCGCTTCGAATCCAATGCCTTCATCTATTTCCAGTTCTGAGGCGCGTCGCCGCCTCCGCCGATTGCCTGGCCTCGTGGTCGCCATCATCGCGGTCTTTGCCATCCTCGAGGTTGCCATTTGGAACAACCCGCTGTGGCTCACGTTCCTCGCCCGGTACGCCGGCCATGACTCCGACATGGATCCGGCATGGGTCACGGCTTCCGTCCGCCTTCTGCCCCGATCGATCGCGGAACCACCGCTCGTGCTCTTGGGCTCAAGCCAGATCCGAGAGGGGATCGACGCGGAATCGCTGTCGCTCGCCTTGGGCAACCGCCGCTGCCTGAATCTGGGTCTGAGCGGGGGCACCCCGACCGACATGCGCGCGGTGCTGGCCGATCTGGACGCGCGCGCGCCCAACCGCCAAGTCGTGATCGGCATCTCGCCCCAGATGTTCGACCGGGAACCCAAGTCGCCCTTCCTGCGATTCCGCGACATGCCGATGGCCGCCCGGCTGTCCCCCTGGAGCGACGGCGATCCCCCCGATATCGCCCGCATGCTGATCTCGGCGGCCTTGTGCAACCTGTCGCCCACCCTTCGCCACAAGGATTCGATCGTGGAGCTGATCGATAATCTCCAGGGCCGCATGCCCGAAGCGATGACATTTCGCCTGCCGCCGCTACAGCGATTCAAGTCCACCCACGACCGCTTCTTGACCGATGAAGATTTCCTGCGACGGGTTGCCGAAATCCAATCCGATGAGGCCGACGAGCCGCGCGAATGGATGAAGCTGCAACGGGCGGCATTTCTCAGGCTCTTGCGCGACGAGTCCTCGCGCGGGAATCCCGTCCTGATCTTCGATTTTCCGATGCGACCAGGATCCGAGGGCATTTTTGGCGGGGAATTGGAATCCTCCTACCGATTTTTTCTGGATGAGGGCGACGGCATATCCGGGGTCACGATGGCCGCGGCCCGGGAGTTCGCCGGCCTGGATGGCCGACTCTTTGCGGACGTGTCGCACGTGAACGCCACCGGACGCCGCGCGATCACGCTGCGCCTCGCCAGTTTGTTGAATAGACGGGCACCGCGATGAGCAAGGCCACCAGATTTTCGGAATGGCCGGCCCTTCCCCCGTCAGGGCGCGGGCAAGGAGTCCCTCATCTCGGCCATCCGGGGCGCCATCGGGCGTTCGGCGTCGCGATATGCATCGCGGTGTTCACCCTCCCGCCAACCATCGGCGCCCAACCCCAAGAGCCATCCCGCGCTGCGGACGCCCTGGTCCGCGCCGGCAGGGCCCCGGAGGCGCTCGAGCTCCTCCGGGACGAGATCCTCAAGAGCCCAGATGACCCGCGGCTTCTCTACAATTATGGGCTCGCCGCATACATCGCCGGCAACTACGGCGTTGCCCGCACCGCTTGGAAACAGGTCAGCGAGGGCGGAGACCGCGCGCTGGTCGGCCGATCCCTATTCCAGCTCGGCAACATCGAGTTCAAGGATGGCGCGGTGGCGAAAAACCTCGGGCCCGACACGCGCGTCGCGCAACTGGAGCGCGCGCGGGAGTTCTACCTGTTGGCCAAGGCCGCCCGCGCGGGCTCCGCCAATGAGAATAACCTGCGGGTGGCGACGTCGGAGTTGGTCGGCCTGCGCCTCGCGATCGCCAAGGATCGCGTGACTTACGCCGAGCGCATCCTCGAGCGCGGGAAGCGCGGGACCGGCGAACTGCGGGCCTCCGCCGAACGGCTCGAGGAGGCGATCCGCCACCTGGAGAGCCTGCTCGCGATCGAGCCCGACCACGCCGAGGCCAGGGCGCTGCTGGAGCGGGCGCGCGAATTGCTCGCCCAGATCCGCTTGCTCCTGGCCCGCGCCGCCAAGGAGGAGCTGGACGCCAAGTTGTCAAAGGCGACCCCGCAGTCGCCAGAGAGGACGCCGATCGGCGACGAGAAACGGGAGAAGGACATGGACCGGCAGGCCGCGGATCTGGCGAAGAAGGCCGCGGAAGTCGTCGGACACTACGACCGCGCCCTGGAAACCCCGCAGGCAGACCCGGCCGCGCAGAAGGAGCGCGCCGAGGTCCAATCCACAGCGTCGAAGATGCTCGCCGACAACGCCGAGCGCCACATCCAGAGCGCCGACAAGCGCCCGAAACCCTCCCAGCAGATCGACCAGCTGGAACAGGCGCGCGGCAAACTCACCGGGGCACTGGAGTTCACCCCCGAGAGCCGACCGGTCCAGGAGAAGAAAACCGAGGTCGAGCGGCGCATCGAGTCGCTCGCGCAGCGGCAGGCCCGCGAGGTGCTGGAGCAGGCCGAGAAAGAGGAGATGCCCCAGAAGTTGATCCCGCCGCTGACGGAGGCCCAGCAGGATCTGTCGGTCGCCGCGGAGATCGACCCCGAGGACGCCGGGACGAAGCAGTTGCAGAAAGAGGTGGACGCCAAACTGGCGCAGGCACACGAGGCGCGCGGCGACGAGGAGCTCGTCGCGTCCAAGAAGACGGCCAAGGAAACGCCCGCGCAAGCCATCGCGCATGCCGAGCAGGCCGCCGCCGACTACGGGCGCGCCGAGCGCCTCGACAAGAAGAGCGCCTCCAGGATCGAACCCAAGCGCGCCGAGGCCCTCCAGCAGATCGACCAGTTGCGCGCGCTCCTCGCCAGACAGAGCCAGGAGAATGCCGAGAAGGCGGAGCAGAAAGTGGCGAAACTGCCCGAGATCCCCGACGACCTCCGCGACATGCAGATCCAGATGGATCCGCGCTCGGGACGCGACCGGCAGAAGGACGCCCTCTTCAACACGAAGGACCCGCCGGTGCTCAGGGATTGGTGAGCGGCGCGCGCGATCGCATCAGAATCCGAACGCAGCCCATCTGGTCACAGATGGGCCGCGGGAAAAAAGGAATGCCCCCGGGATCGACCGGACCATCGCGGAAGCCCATCTGTGACCAGATGGGCTACACTTATCGCCTTCGGCTTCGGCCGTGCCCTCACTTCGCGTAGACCACCTCGGGCCTGGCGGCGCGGGCCGTGCCCGCCAACCGCTTCCCGAGGCGCTTGGCCAGGGCGGCGATCGTGACGATGGTCGGCTTGCCGGGCGACTCGGGGAAGACGCTCGCGTCGGCCACGCATAGGCCGCGGACACGGGTCTGGAGGTCGGCGTCGACGACGCGCCCGATCCCCGCGGTGCAGCAGGGATGGCCGCCGTTGGCGCGGCCCACGAGGAATGGCTCGCGCGCCCCGGCGGCCTCGAGGATCTTCCTCGCGAGGGCCATGCCATCGGCCAGCCGAGCGCGGTCGCCCGAGGTCATCCTCTTCTCGACTCGCCCGTCGGGTAGCACGCGCCCGGCGCAATCGTCCTTGATCTTGACCATCAGCCCCAACATCCGGCGCGCGGGATAGCGCAGCGAACGGAGCCCCAGGGTGACGACGCGGCCGGCGGTCAGGTTCTCGCAGAAGGGCGAGAGCAGGAACCCGCGTTCCCGGTGCATGTCGTCGGCGACGAGCGCCATGACCGGTTCGCCGAGTGTGCTGACGCCATCGGTGATGCCATAGAGGATCGCGGCGGGATCGACGGCCAAATGCGTTCCCGCATCGGCGAATCCCGAGCGCCGCAGGATGACGGGCGTGGCCAGAGCACCGGCCGCGAGGATCACGTACCGCGCGGGGATGAACTCGGCGCCCCGGGGGCCGCGGATCTCGACACCAATAACCCGGCCCGACTCGTGCCTGACGCGATCGACGCGCGCCCCGAACCGCACCTCGACCCCTGCGGCCATCAGTTCGTCGAGCCATTGCAAGGGAGTCCACTTCGCCCCGCAGCGGCAGCCCAGCATGCACAGGCTGCAGGAACGGCAGCGCGTGAAGTGGATCATCTTCGGCATCGGGCGGAACGTCACACCGCACGCCCTACCCCCCTCCCGGATCGCGCGGCTGCCCGCCGTCAGCATGTCCTCGGGCGTGGGATTCACCCCGATCTCGCGCTCGATCTCGGCAAAATCCTCCTCCAGATCGATGCCGAGGCGAGGCCACACTTCCTCGAGGCTGCGCGGCCCATTCGCGCACGAGAGCACCGCGGTCCCGCCGGCCATCAGCGCCCGGTGCGCGTAGACCCCCGACTCCAGCTTCCGCTCGTCCAGATAGCGAAGCATCCCCAGCGCGCCGCCCACATCCCGAAAGATCCGCGAGCATTCCAACATCAGGATGGAACTCGTCCGCCGGGCAAGCTCTCGAGCCACGGTGACCCCGCCGACCCCCGTCCCCACGATGACGAAGTCGCGCTCTTCCATCGTCCCTCCGAGACGCCGCGCCCGGGGACACACCCGCCTCCGCGCGAGACCTCAACACAATCTATTCGCCCATGGCGGCATCGCAAGCGCGCCGGGCGCCCTCCCAAGATGCCTGACTCGAAAATCGGCCACGGGATCGGCCTGTAGGGCGCGGATTCCCATCCGCGCCACGAGGGCCCTGCCGGTTGCCCGTGGCGCGAAAGGGATTTCGCGCCCTACATTTTCACCCCCGGTGGTGCCACCCCTCAGAAACCGTACAGCCCCACGTCGATGCCGCGCGGCGGCTTCGGCTTGCTGCCGCGCACCGCGATGACATTCGTGCCCTGGCGCAACAGCCCGGCCTTCTCGCTGAGGTTCACGTCATCGTAGTGCCGCTTGCCGCGATGCTCCTTCAATTCCAGGAGGAGTTCCCCATTGAGGTACACCTCGACATCCTGGACGGAGTAGAAGACCATGCCCAGGCCCTTGGGCGGCTCGGCGACCTCGAAGCCCCGGCGCAGCCAGATGCCTGGTTTCTCCCAATCGGTATTCTTGCCGATGAAGTGGTGCTCGCCGCCGCGGAAGGGCGCCTGCCCCTCGCGCCATCCGGAATCGTCGAACTTGGGTTTCTGCCAGCCCTCGGCGGGTTTCTCGAACGTGTAGCGCCAAGGCCGCGGGGCCAACTCGGCATCGGGCATGAGCCACGTGGCCGTGGGAACGGGACCGTATAATGGCGCGTGCACCCGGGCCAGATCGGCCGCGTCGAACTTCAGCACCGAGCGGTCGTAGGTCATGTAGCCGTTGACCTCGCCCTCGACATCGGTCGTCTGCGTGTACACCGCGGCCGCGAGTCCACGCCCGATGAGGGGCACGAGGTTGCGGAACATCGTCTCGTAGCGCGCGAGCAAATCGGCCTTGCCCTCCATGTTCTGGTAGCCCCAGTTGCGCTTGTCCCACCAGAGGTGGTCCTTGACGGGGAGACCGAGCCCGCCGAACTCCCCGAGGACGACGGCGCGCCCCGGCGCGCTCTCGGGCGGCACCATGCCCGGCCCGGGATACTGGTGCACGTCGATCACATCCCCCACGCCACGATCGGTCCATCCGCTGACGGCATTCACGAGTCGGGAGGGATCCCACCCCTTGACCTGATTCGCAATGCGGGCGGTCTCGTATTGCCCCCAGCCCTCGTTGAAGGGCACCCACATGATGATCGACGGGAAGAAGCGGAAATCCTGCACCACCTCCCGCAGCTCGGCCTCGAATTGCGCCGCCGATTCCTTGGGCCGGGCCCAATCCTCTTTAGCCTCGGGCCTGACGTGCTGGACCTTGCCCTCCTTCGAGTTGAACGCGCTGGGCATGTCCTGCCAGACCAGGATGCCCAACTTGTCGCAATGGTGGTACCACCGCGCGGGCTCGACCTTCACGTGCTTGCGGATCATGTTGCACCCGATCCCCTTGGTAATCTCAATATCATATCGCAGCGCCTCGTCGGTCGGGGCCGTGTACAGGCCGTCCGGCCACCAGCCCTGGTCCAGTGGGCCGAATTGGAACAGGGGTTTCCCGTTGAGGAAAAGCCGCTCAAAGCCATCGGCATCCTTCTTGAGCTCGATCTTCCGCATCGCGAAGTAGCTCTTCACGGTATCGATGGCCTTGCCATCGGCCAGTAGCGAGACCTCGAGGTCGTAGAGGTGCGGCGAATCCGGGGACCAGAGCTTCGCGTCGGGCACCGGGATGGCAATCGCCTCGCCCACGGCGCCCTCGACCCGGCCCACCTCCTTGTCCCCGTCGCGCGCCACGACGCGCGCGCGACCGGCTTCCCCCGGCCCGCGTTCAGAAATCGTCACCCGCACGATGCCCGCGTCGACATCGGCGACGGGCAACACCGAAGCGATCGACGCGACCGGCACCGCCTCGAGCCACACAGGCTGCCAGATGCCGGTCACCGACGTGTACCAGATGCCTTTCGGTTCCCGGACCTGTTTCCCGCGCGGTTGCTCGCCCTCGTCCGTCGGGTCCCAGACAGAGACCATCAGTTCCTGCTTCACGCCGGGCTTGAGCGCTCCGGTGATGTCAAAAGTGAACGGATCATAGCCGCCTCTGTGCCGGCCCACCTCGACACCGTTGACAAATATCGTCGCGTCCCAGTCCACCGCGCCGAAGTGCAGCAGCAGCCGCGAGACCTCGCTAGACTCCGGGGCCTCGAAGGTGCGGCGATACCACAGCCGGCTCGCCGCGCCGACGAACTGCCGGACGCCCGACAGCTCCGACTCGACGCAGAACGGCACCACGATCGTCCCATCCCACTGCCGCGGCTTCTCGTGGTCCTCGGGCAAGATGGTGTACTCCCACTCGCCGTTCAAGCTCGCCCACTTCTCGCGCACCATGTGCGGCCGCGGGTATTCCGGTAGCGGGGCACCCGGCTTCACCGCGTCGGCCCACTTCGTTCGCAGTCCCGCGAGCGGGCGGCCCCCGGCATCCGCTGCGGGCTTGGCCTCCGGCTCGCCCCGGGCCGCCGCGCCACACGCCAGCACCGCCCACGCCACCCATCCGAACCTCGGTCTCGTCTTCATCGTGCCTCCTTGTCGCCTATCGTCTCAACGCATCACTGTTTCTTTCGCTGGTTCGGCCATGGGAGCACATCGGTCTGCCGCGCCCACTCCGTCCACTCCTGCCTCAGCTCAATAATCCGCCCCGGTCAGGCTCCTTTCGACGGAGCGCTGCCACTCGTGCAGTTGCCCCAGCATCCGCCCCACGACCTCCGGGCGTTGCGCGGCGACGTCGTCGCTTTCCTTCGGATCGGCGAGCAGGTCGTACAGCTCGGCGCGCGGCGGCCCCTTCTTGCCCTGCGCGATGACGAGCTTGAAGCGGTTGTCGGTCCAAGCCGCCTCGCCGCCGAAATCGGAGGTCCTGGCCTCGGGATGCTTGAAGTTCGTGAAATCGATGGCCGGGTTGCGCGTGGTGGGCGTGGTGCCGCGCGACAGCTCCTCGCTGACCCATCGGCCATTCTTTTTCTCGCCCGCGGCGGGATACTTCCAGAACCCGATGGGCGAGGGGCGCTCCGCCATCGCGCCATCGACGATGAGCCCGCGAAGGCTGACGCCGTCCAGGGGGCGATCCGGGTCCGGGTGCTTCAGGCCGAGCAGGTCGATCAGGGTGGGCAGGATGTCCGAGGTGACGCACGGCACCGAGGAGGTGCGGGGCGCACGGATGACCGATGGCCACTCGATGATCGCCGGCACCCGCAGGCCGCCCTCGTACACGTCGCCCTTGTGCCCGCGCCAGCCACCGTTGAAGGAATCCTCCTCCTTGGCCACGGGGATGCCGTTGTCCGAATTGTACCACAGCAGGGTGTCCTCCTCCTCACCGAGTTCCCGCAGCGCCGCGCGGAACGTCCCGACCGCGCGATCCATCGCGGTGATCTCGGCAAACCGCAGGCGCATCTCTTCCTTTGGAACGTCCTTGTACAGCCCGACGTCCCTATCGAGCCCGGAGTACGGCCCGTGCGGCGAACCGAACCAGACCACGATGAAAAAGGGCTTGCCCTCGGCGTGGACCTTCCGCGCAAAGCGCACCGCCTCGTCCACGATGATCTCCGAGCTCTCGCCGGGGATGATCTCCGGCGGCGCGCCGTTGCGACTCAGCGGCGGGTCCATCTCAAAGAAATTGTCGTGCGCGAGATATTCGTCGAAGCCCATCCTATTGGGGTTCAACGGCGATTCCTGCTTCACCGCGCCGATGTGCCACTTGCCAAAGTGCCCCGTCCGGAAACCCGCCCCCTTGAGGATGCGCGCGATGGTGATCTCCTCGGGGCGGGTGGACCAGTTCGGGGCGAAGGCGCCGGAGCGGTTGGCGTGGCGCCCCGTCATCACGCTGGCGCGGGTGGGGGTACAATTGGGCGCGCCCGAATAGAAGCGATCCAGCCGCAGCGAGGTGCTCGCCATCTTGTCGAGCGTCGGCGTCTTGACGCTCGGGTGACCGTTGTAGCCGGTCTCCCCCCACCCCTGGTCGTCGGCCATCATCAGCACGATGTGCTTCGGCGCCGGGGCGGCAGGTGCGGACGACGCGAGAGACGCGGCGAGCAGGAAGAGATGGGCGGTGCGGGTTGTCATGGATTTTAAGTTTCAGGTTTCAGGCATCCCCAGCGCGGGCGCATCAGGATCTGCCGGTCAGTTCCTTGAAGACCGCGATCTCTGCCGGGTCATAGGGGGTGTGGTCGGGGCGGAACAGGTCGTGGAACCACAGTTCGGGTTCCGGGAACGGCTCGCCGGGCCGGACGACCTCGCCCGCCTCGCGGAGGCCATCGGCCGTCAGGGGCTTCCCGTCCGGGCCTTTCCGGTTGCGGCTTTCCCATGGCCAGATGGTCCCGGACTCGCCGGAGACGAAGCCCCAGTGGATCGCGCCGGCATTTAGACGTTTCATGACCGGGAGGCACTCCGCGACGGTGCTCGTGCGGGTGCGGGCGAGCCATTCGGTGACGATCACGGGGCGCCCGTCCTTCTGGTATTCGAGGATCAGCTTCTCCAAGGATTCCGGCGGGCCGTAGTTGTGGATGGAGTGGATGTCGGAGTTGGCGCGATTGATCGCGATGTTGGTCTTGCCGACGCCGCCCTCGGTGCACGAGGTGATCGGCTGCGATGGGTTCACCTCGCGGGCCCAGATCCATGACGTGTGGACCAGCCGGTTGGACAGTTCACCCATGCTCGACTTCGACCCGCCACCGGCCATGTTGCCGGATTCCCCCGTGCCCCTGCCCGGCTCGTTGTACAGCTCCCAGTACAAGACGCGGTCATCGTCTTTGAAATGGCGCATCGTATTTTGGACATAACCCTTGAGGCGCGCGACTTCCTGCGGGGTGGCCTCCCCCTTCGCAAACCGGATCGCGACATCCCGCGCGGGGCAATTGACCCATCCCGAGTTGTGCCACGCCTTCACGGGGAGCGGCTGCGGGCCGAGTTTCGGGTTGGGGTAGTGGCAGTCATCGAAAAACACGAACGAGGGCCGGATGCCGTGTTTCTGGCAGATGGATAGGAATTGGTCCATGCGCGCATACAGGCCGCTCTCGTCATCGGCCCAGACGAGGTCGTGGAGGTACACGCGCAGCGTATTGATCCCGATCGATGAGGCGAGGGCGAGTTCCCTGTCGATCGTGGCTGGGTCAAACGTGGACGCCTGCCACATGTCGATCTGGTTGATGGCGGTCGCGGGGTAGTAGTTGCAGCCGACGAGCCAGGGGAGCCGCGCGTACCAGGCATTGGCATTCTCCTTGGGCCACTGCCCGGGCACCGGCGCCGTCAGGTCGGCTGCCGCCGACGGGAGGGAGGCGGATGCCAGGACGGCCAATGCGATCAACGGGATTCTCATGGTTCACTTTCCTTCGGCGGCCCACTGCTTCATGAGCGCGATGTTCTTCTCGACTGCCGGATTCCCTTTGCCCAGATAGACGGCCATGTCGCTGTCGTACATGGACTCGGACTCGGGGCCCCGATCCTTCGTCTCGAGGATCCAGCGGTCGAGGCGGGCGCGGAGGCTTTCCAGCGTGGTCTTGTGCGCGGGATCGCAGGCGAGATCCTTCACCTGCCAGCGGTCGGCCGTCCATTCGTAGAGTTCCTCTGCGGGGCGCGTCGTGCTGAAGAGCAGTTTCTCCGCGAGCGGGTCCAATCTCCCTTTGGCGTGGAGCGCGCGCAATGCCTGGAGGATGGACTTGCCGTCCTTGTAGGCGTTGGGCTGGAGGTGGGGGCGCTTGGGGTAGAAGTTGCGGACGTAGAGGAAGCGGTCGGTGCGGACGCTGCGGATGCGCTCGACGGTCTCGTCGCAGCGGTCGCGGGCGGCGAAGATGGCGTCGCGCGGCCGATAGTCCTTCGCGAAGATGTCTTTGGCCTGCATCGTGGCGGGGATCGGGATGCCGGCCGCGGCCAGCGAGATGGCGGCCATGTCGATGTGCTCGACGAGGTCGTCGCGCACGGCGCCCTTTGCGATCCCGGGCCCGCGGACCACGAACGGGATGTGCGTGCCCTCGTCGTAGAGGAACTGCTTGCCCCGGGCGTGGCTGATGCCGTGATCCGTCATGAAAATCACGAGCGTCTGGTCGAGGATCCCCTCCGATTCCAGGCGGGCGATGACCTTCCCGACGTGCTCGTCGGTGAATCGCACGGAGTCCAGATACGCCGCCCAGTCGCGCAGCAGGACGGGGTCGCGCGGGTAGTACGGCGGGAGCGTCACCTTTTCGGGGTCGGTCGCCCCGCCGAGTTCGGCCTGTGCCCGGACCTGCAATTTTGCCGCGCCCTCGTCTGTCCCGCCACGCAGTTTGCCCCCGGGGAGTTGCACCTGCATGAAGAATGGCTGCCCCGGCTTCCGCCCGGCCCAGTCGTTGGCGTCATAGATCGCCTCGTCCCACTCGAAATTGTAGTCGGTCTTTCCCAGCCCGCGGCCCTTCGCTTTCTTGCCCTTCTTTCCCGCGGGGGCCTCCGCCAAGAGGCCGCCGCCGATGCATGTGTGATATCCCGCCTTCTGAAAAAGCGCCGGGATCGGCACCACGCCCTCCGGCAGATGGATCTTCGCGGCGCCGCGCCCGCTCCGGTGCTGGTGCGCGCCGATGCTCGTCTGGTACATCCCCGTGATGAGCGCCGACCGGCAGGGCGAGCAAACCGGCGCAGTGACGAAGGCATGTTTGAACCTCGTCCCCTCTCTCGCCAGCCGGTCCACGTGCGGCGTCTGGATGAGCTTCTCCCCATAGCAAGAGAAATCCGGCGACATGTCCTCCACGACGAACCACAGGATGTGTGGTTTCTCGGGCTGAGCCGCGAACGCCGTGGTCAGCGGCCCCGTAATGATCCCTAATCCGAGCGATGCCATAAGGATCGGACAGAGCGGTTTCATGGTGTTTGGTGCGGCGGGGCGAAGGGCGTGCGGCATGCGGGAGGATAGCGGGCGCATTCCGGTTTGTCACTCGAGCGCTGCCGGCCGAGGTCCGGCGATTTCTTCCATCACCTCCAAGGTGTCGCCGTCGTCGCGAACCCCGAAGAGATGCAGGCGCTCCTCGCCCCGGGTGTTTGGCTGGTGGAGGGCCATGAGGAGGCGTCCGTCAAAGGCGCGGAAGAGCATCCCGTGGCCACCGTTCTCTCTGTAGATATGCCGCTGGTTGACCCAGGGACCCTCGACTCGCCCCGATGCCGACTCGGTCGACACGACACAATAGCCGCTGCCGGGGATGAAGGGATCGCGTATCCTGATCTCCGCGGCCTTCAGGGCGGCATCGGATGCCAGTGCCCGCGGGAGAACCGGGTGGCAAAGCGCGGCGATGACAAGCAGAAGCGGTCTCAAGGTCATCCCATCTCTTCCGGTTAGAATTTCTGGACTTCATCTGGCCCCGGCGTGGCGTAGGCGGGATCTTTCGCGCGGATGTGGATGTCGCCATCGTCCCCCATTTTCACCTCGAGCGGGACGATGGTGGTGCCACGCTGGTTGATGGTCTGGGCATCGGCCGAGAGGTCGCGGGTCTCGATGCCCTCGCGCGGGAGCGGCGGCAGGTTGGCGTTGAAGAAGGCGGTGCACCACCACTTGCCGTCGCGGGTCTGGAACGGGGTGCCGTGGCCGAGGAAGCGTCCGGCGAATTGCCTCCGCCCATAGGGGCCGGTGATCTTGTCGGCGGTGCAGTAGTATAGGTTATAGGATCCCTTGCGCCCCCGGTCCGTGGACCAGGCGGTGCCGAAGTGGACGTATTTCTTTCCCATCTTGCGCATCGTGGCGCCCTCGTGGCCGATGCGGGAGATCGTCTTCCCGGGCTTCTCCGGATCGGGGCGCCTGCCGGAGGGATCGATGCGGACGGGATCGGCAGAGAACCGCGTGAAGTCGCCGCCCAGCGGCGCGATCTCCGTGTTGCCCCAGAGCATCCACCACGTGTCGCCGTCCTTGAAGAGCGACGGGTCGTGCTTGCGACCGAGGTTCGCGCCCATCGGGTGAACCCAAGGCCCCTGGATCTCGGCACCATCGGTGAGGGCGAAGTTGGCCTTTTCGCCCGGGCAATGGACCAGCGCCCAGCGGTCCCCCAGCCAATGGAACTCCGGCGCCCAGACGAGATCGCCGGGCTCCTTGTGCCAGCTGTCCTTGAGGGTAAAGGGCGTGCCGAGGTATTCCCAATCGACGAGGTCCTTGCTGCGCCAGAGTTGGACGGCGGAGCCCACGATGGATTCCTTGAAGAGGCCGACGTTGTAAGGGTCGGATTCCTCCCTCGGGTCACGGGGGTTGGGCGTCGTGCCCGTCAGGTAATAATAGTTGTCGGGCCCCAGGATGATATATGGGTCGCGGATCCAGCCGCCCTTGATGTGGAGCGCCCGGTCGTGGGATCGGAGGCCGGCCTCAATCGCGGCGCGGGGCATGGCCGGGGCAGGCTCGGGGGCTTTGGTGGCGGATCCCGCATCGGGGGAGGGCGCGCCCGCGGGGGGCGGTTCGGCAAAGAGCCGGGAATGCAGGCGGGCGAGTTCTTCGGCGGGGATCTTGATGACCTTGCGGTCATAAGTCATCAGGCCGTTGATCTCGCCCTCGACATCGGTGGTCTGGGTGTAGACCCCGCCGGCGATGCCCTGGGCGCGGAGGACGTTCAGCGTGTCAAGCGAGGTGATGTAGCGCTCCTTGTACTCGGCCTCGGTTTGCGGCAGGCCGCCATAGCCCCAGTTTCGACGGTTCGCGTCCCAGAGGTGCCCCCGCACGGGGTAGCCATGGCCCCCGAACTCGCCGACGACCTTGATGTAGTCATCGAAGCGCCCGCCCTCGTTGAGTTCGAAGGGGAAGCCGGGGTGCGGGTACTTGTGGGCATCGGCGATGTCGCCGACGGGCCAGAAGTTGCCGCCGCTGGCGATGTTGACGAGCCGCGTCGGGTCGCGCCTGGCGACCCACCCGCCGACATCGATCGTGCGGTGCTGGCCCCAGCGCTCGTTGAACGGCACCCAGACGACGACCGATGGGTGGCTTTCGAGGTTGTCGATCATGCGCTCGAGCTCGAGCATGAACTGACCGTGGTTCGCGTCGGGCCATGTGGCATCCTCCGGGTTGGGCTTGAGGAAGGTCCACTTCGGGCTCTCCCCGCCGCTGACGTGATCCTGCCAGAGCATCATGCCGATCCGGTCGCAGTGATAGTAGTAGCGTCGCGGCTCGACCTTGATGTGCTTGCGGATCATGTTGAAGCCGGCCGCCTTCAAGAACTCGACATCGAACGCCATCGCCTCGTCGGATGGCGGGGTGAGCAGGCCATCGGGCCACCAGCCCTGATCGAGGGGCCCGAAATGGAATATCGGCTTGCCGTTCAAGGTGAATCGCAGATGCCCCTGCGCGTCGCGGGCTTTGCCGACGTCGCGGATGCCCGCGTACGAGCGCACGCGATCGACCGCCCCGCCCCCCGGATCCGACAGCGTGATGTCCAGATCGTAGAGGTGGGGCGAATCCGGCGACCAGAGTTTCGCGTTTTCTATGGTGAGCGTCAGCGAGTCGCCATCTCCCCTCGCCTCGGCCACGACCCGGCCTCCATCCTTCGCGGCGATGTGGACCGTGCGTGCGCCCCGGTCACCACCCACCTCCGGGCGCAACGTGATTGTCCCCCGCCGCGCGTCGGTCGTGATCGCGAGGTCCTCGATATAGCTCTCGCCGACCTGCTCGAGCCAGACGGTCTGCCAGATGCCGGACACCTGCGTGTACCAGATGCCCCGCGGATCGCGCACCTGTTTGCCGCGCAGTTGCCAGCCCTCCGTCTCATCCTCGACCCGCACGATGAGTTCGTTCTCCCCATCGCGGATGGCGTCCGTGACGTCGATCGAGAAGGGCGTATTGCCGCCCTGGTGCTTCCCCACGGGTCTGCCGTTGAGGGAAACCTCGCAACGATAATCGACGGCCTCGAAATGGAGCAGCGTGCGGTGCCCGGCGGTGGGCGCGGCCCGGAAAGTGCGCCGATACCAGAGCGCCTCCGTGGCGTCGAGCAGCCGTTGCACCCCTCCCAGTTTCGATTCGAGGCAGAATGGGACCAGGATCTTGCCGTCCCACTCCGCCGGTGTATTCTTCTGCCCGACCGGCGTGATGGCGTAATCCCACCGCCCGTTGAGGTTCTGCCAGGCCTCGCGGGCGAGCCCGGGTCGCGGGTATTCGGTCCAGGCATTCTCCGGCGTGACACCCGCGCCCCACTTCGTGATCAGTTCCGATTCAAACGGCTTGGTGACGCGTTTCGCCGGGGGGAGTTCGGGGACGGCCTCGGCATTGACCAGATGGGCGTCGATGAACTGGCCGCCGCCCGTCTGGCGACAGTGCACCGCCATGACATTGGCCCCGGCCTTCAGCGCCGTGCGATGAACCTCCTCGATCGGGACGGTCTTGTAGCTCTGGATGTAGCCCTTAAGCGCCGCGACGCGCACGCCGTTGATGAGCACCTCGGCATCCTCGTCGTGGTGGATCAGGAGCGCCGGCCGCCGGGGCACGTCATCGAGTTGAAACGTCTTGCGGAGCCAGATGTGGTCGGTATGCCAGACCGTGCCCACGCGCGCGCCGGGCGTGTCCCGCGTCCCAAAACCGCCGGGGCCTTCCTTCCAGTGGCGGTCGTCGAAGGCCGCCCCGGTCCATCCGTCGGACGGTTCCTGGAGCGTAAATTTCCATGCGTCGATGATCGGCGGCTGCGCCGGGGTTAGCGCAATAGGCATCACGATTATGGCTAATATCGTTCTCATCATGGCTCGCACCCTTGTTTTGGAACGCTGATCTTCGCTAATGGTCTTTTCGGTTCCAGGTTCTCGCGCCGCCAGGCTTCCCCGGAATCCCGGTTCCGATCGGCGCAGATTAGCGTTCCAAACCCTCTCGGTGGCCCAGCCTCGTCATGAACCGAAGCCGGTCCTGTTCTTCCATCACTTGGATTTCTTCCTTCTTGGTTTCTTCGCGGGCGGCGGATCGCTCTCGCCCGGCACGCCCGGCGTCGGCACGAAGGCGCCGGTCTCGGCCCGCCACGCGGCGAGCTTGGCGCGCATGGCCTTGAGGCGGTCGGGCTCGGCCGAGGCGAGATCCTGTTTCTCGGAAACATCGGCGACCAGATTGTAGAGTTCGGCGGCGCCCTCCTCGAAGAGCTCGATGAGTTTCCAATCGCCCTCGCGCATGGCGCCGCCGGGTGCCCATGTGGAGCCGTGGTAGTGCGGGTAGTGCCAGAACAGCGCATCGCGCGCCGGGGCGTCCCCGCCGCGAAGCATCGACGAAATATCGATGCCGTCGCGATGCTGCGCCGGGCGGGCTGGCGCACCGGCGAGCGCCAGGAGCGTGGGATAGAAATCGGTGCTGATGACGGGGACATCGGTGCTGGCGCCCTCGGGCGTGATGCCCGGCGCGCGAACGATCAGTGGCACGCGGATGCCGCCCTCGTACAGCCAGCCCTTGCCGGCGCGCAGCGGCTCGTTCGATGTCGGGCCGGGCTGCGCCTTGGTGGAAAGCCCGCCGTTGTCCGAAAAGAAGATCACGACGGTATTCCCGGCCAAGCCCTTGCCATCGACCGCATCGATCATGGCGCCGACGAAGCCATCGAGACCGGCGACCTCCGAGCCGTAGGCGGCATCATTCTGGACGACGCGCGTCTGCCCATCGCGCTCCGGGCGCACCCCGTCCCCGGCGGGGATCTTGGCCGCCTTGGCACGGAACCTCTCGATGTGATCGGGATATTCGAGGATCGGCGTGTGCGGTTCGTGGAATCCCAGGAACATGAAGAAGGGCCGCGCGGCATCGCGCTCCTGAAGGAACTTGACCGCCGATTCGCTGATGCGCTGGCCAACCTTCCAGTCCTTGCCGTGATTTCCCAGTTGCCCATCCGGCACGACCACCTCGAAGCCCTGATCCTGCGGCTCGAAGCCCGCCCCGCCCAAATGCCATTTGCCCGAATAGAAGGTCTGGTAGCCATGTTCCCGGAGCGCCTCCGCGATGGTCACCTCCTCCAGCGCGAGTTCCGTCCTCGTCCGCCGGATGTCGAGTTTCCGGCCCTCGCCCGCAAGCCCGGGGATGTAGTCCGTCACCCCGGTGCGCACGGGGTATTTGCCGCTCATGATGCTGCCGCGCGTCGGCGAGCACACCGCCCCGGCGGTGTAGGCCTGCGTGAACCGCATCCCCTCCCGCGCCAACCGGTCGATGCGCGGCGTCTCGCAGAACGGGCTGCCGTAGCACCCCACGTCGCGCCAGCCGAGATCATCGGCGAGGATAAATAGGATGTTGGGCTTTTCGCCCGCGTGGGCCGTAAGGTGAACCGCCGCCAAGGCCGCCAGCGCGACCCACCCGCGCGCCCGAATTCGACATCTCATTCTGTGGCCCGTTTCTTTTTCTTGCCCTTGCCCTGCTTCTTTCCGTCTCCCTGGTCCGGGTACGGGACAACGTGCGCGCGCTCGGCCCACGCCTGCCATCTCTGGGCGAGTTCTTTGGCTTTGTCGGGCCGCGAGTCGGCGAGATCGTGCAATTCCGTGCGGTCGGCCTTCATGTCGTAGAGTTCCCACGCCCCCCCGCGGCCCCGGCGCACGAGTTTCAGGTCCCCGGCGCGGATGGCGGCGTTGCCCTCGTGCTCCCAATACAGGGCCTCTCGCCCGATCGCCGCATTCCTAAACGCGGGCACCAGGCTCTTTCCCTCCATCGGCTGTATGGGTTTTCCGCCGATCTCCTCCGGGTACGGCGCGCCAGACACCTCGACGCAGGTGGCCATGATGTCGATGAGATGGCCCGGCTGATGCCGCAGCTCTCCCCTCGCGGCGATGCCCGAGGGCCAATGCGCGATGAGCGGCGTGGCGATGCCACCCTCGTGGTTGTAGTGCTTGTACAGCCTGAAGGGCGCGTTCTCCATGAACGCCCAACTCTCGCCGCAGAACCAGTTCGAATCGGCCCGCGCCGGGTCCCCCTCCGAGCGCCCGCCCGGACCGGATTCCGCGTTGCCGCCGTTGTCGCTCATGAAGAGGATCAGCGTATCCTCCAGCACGCCGCGCGCCTTGAGGCCCGCCACGAGATCGCCCACGGCCTTGTCCATCCGGTGCACCACGGCCGCGTACACCGCCATGATGTGATCGAAGCGGTCCTGCTCCTCCGCCGGATGATCCTTCCAGAGCCGCACGTCCGCCGGCCTCGGCGATTTCTCCCAGGCGGGGTCGATGATTCCCATCTCGCGCTGTCGCGCGATGCGCCCATCGCGCAGGCCGCCCCAGCCCTCCTTATACTTCCCGCGGAACTTCGCGATCTCCTCCGCCGGCGCCTGGAGCGGGAAGTGCGGGGCGTTGTGGCACAGGTGCAGATAGAAGGGCTTCTTTGCGGCGATCGCCTCGTCGATAAACTTCAGACCGAACGTCGTCCAGAGGTCGGTGCTGTACCAGTCCTTGGGGAGGCGCGGGTCGTCATTGGCGATCTCCTCACCGTTCAGGAAGAGCTTGGCACGCCCCGACCCCGCAAAATAGAAACCCCCGGCGGCGGCATTGAGGCTGCGGTCGAAGCCTCGGCCCCATGGCGTCGCGCCATGTTCCTGGCCCACGTGCCATTTGCCGCTCATCGCGGTCAAGTATCCGGCCGGCCTTAGCACTTCGGCGATCGTGACGCACGAATCATTCAGGTGCCCCCGATAGCCGGGCACGCCCTGGTCCCTCGTCATGTGGCCCACGCCCGCCTGGTGCGGGTAGAGGCCCGTGAGGAGCGAGGCGCGCGTGGGACAACACCGGCCCGTGTTATAAAACTGGGTGAATCTCAACCCGTTCGCCGCGAGGGCGTCGAGGTGCGGCGTCGGGATCTCGCCGCCATAGCACCCGATGTCCGAGAACCCCATGTCATCGACCAGGATGACGATGATGTTGGGTCGCGGGGGTTCGGCCGCGCGGCCCGCGGCGGTGCTTGCGATGAGACATGGCAGCACGAGACCGACGGCGGCACGCGCCAGACGACGCGCGGAAAATCGCGGCAACATTCGATTCATGGCATTGACTCCCTCACTGGTTTTCCGGCGGCCGAACCCGACCGCCTTTGTCTTGCATCCACGGGAAACCACTGACGCGCAGGGTCGTGCAACCGTAGGGGATCAGGCGGATCGGCTCGGGCTGCATCCCCTCGACGCGCGGCATCGGGCTCATCGGCACCCGCCCGGCGGAACCGTCGTACATCTTCCACTGCGGCACGCGCGCGCCGCGGGCCCGCAGCTCGATCGGCGCGGCCTCCAGCGTCCAAGGGTAATCGGCGACGCTTTCGGATTTCACGACCCCGAAGGCGGCATCAGCGTTCTTGAGATCGCTTTCCAGCAGGGCGTAGTTCCACGGTGTCTTTGGCCGGCACTCGCGGTAGCCGAACTGCCGGTCCTCCGGTCGCACCTCCGACCACTCTTCCTCGATGCGCAGCGCGTACACCAGCGGCCCCCGCTCGATGGACACGCTGCGCTCGTGCCAATAGGACTTCCGCAGGGCCATCGGCAACGTCAGCGTCACGCGGTCGCCGGGGGCCCAGGCCCGTTTCAAGACCGCGATGCGGCCGGCCCCTGGCTTGGGTTCCGCCCTGCCATTGATCGCGATGGCAGCCGAGTCGCACCAGGCGGGGATGCGCAGGTGCAGGGGAAATTCCACGGGCGCCTTCGCCTCGATCGCGAACGTCACGGTCTCCTCGAAGGGATAATGCGTCTCCTCGACGATCGTGACCTCGGCGCCGCCGGCGACCTTCGCCGTGACGCGGCAGGGCCCGTAGGCCATCGCCGCGAGCCCCCCGTCGGGCGATGCCATCCAGAGGTGATTCACGAATTTTGGCCAACCCTGATGCAGGTTGCACGTGCAGCACTGGAACCCGGTGCACAGGCCGTATACCAGCCCGTCCCCATAGTGATGGTTGTGGAACGAGCGCAGCCCGAAGGTCACCTCGACTTGATTCGCCTGCTGGTAATACTGCTTCGTCCCAAAATCGTCCGTGACCTGGGTCGGCAGCGCGTTGTAGGCGATCTTCTCCAGCCGGTCCGCGAGATCGACGTCCCCGGTGATCTCGATCATCTTCTCCAGGGAAAACATCATCTCGACCGCGGTGCACAATTCGCTGCCCCGGTCGAGGTCGCGCCCGTGCATGCCCTCGTCGGCGCCGTACAGCCCGTGCGGCTGGCCGTGGGATACCTCGATGTCGCGGAACGCCCGCCGCGTCGCCTCCATGTGCCGCGGGTCGCCGTCCAATTGAAACACCATCATGGGCGTTTTCATGCCCTGCGCGAGATTGACGCAGTGGAAGGCGTCCTCCGCGTAAGGCGGCGCGAAGGTCCCCCGATGGTGATGGACGAAGGAACCCTCCAGAAAGATGTCGGTGAATGGCAGGGTCTGCTGCACCAGCACGCGCGCGAGGTCCAGCAGCCAGGCCTCGCCGGTGATGTTGTACAGCCACAGGACGACCATGAGGTTGTCCCCGCCGCGCTGCTTGCCCCACCACGACCAGTGGTCCAGCGGTTTGCCGGGCAGCTGTTCCAACTGATATCGGAAGTATCGCTTCAGGCACTCGATGACGCGCGGGTCCCCGGTGGCCGAGTGATGCTGCTGGAGGATCTTGAGCATGACCATCTTGGGCCACCAATCCTCCTGCCGGTCGCGCTGGAGGCCCGGCTCGTTTTTCGGCGGTTTCTCGGTGGGCCGGGGGCCGATGTAGCCATCCTCGCGCTGGTTCTTGAGCGTCCATTCCACCCAGGCCATCGCCTTGGCCTTCAGGGCATCATCCTTGAGGAGATGGGCCAAGGGGTAAAGCCCATCGACCCAGTAAGGCCCGCGCTCCCACGCGTCGCCATCCCCGCCGAGCCATGCGTTCCGTGGCCCGAGCGCCTCGGGATACCATTCGTCCAAGTGGCCCGTCATGCCCACGGCCATGCGGGCCAATTGCTCTCGCAGCCAGCCGCGCGCCTCGATCGCGCCGATGGGCAGTTCCGAATAGGGCTTCGCCCGCAGTGGCGCGCGGTTTCCGCGATAGCTGCCCGGACCGACGTCCGCCACGGATCCAGACGCGCACGCCAACCCACACGCGAGGAGCAGGAACCACGGATGGACGCGGATGGACACGGATCTTGATCGCAAATGGTGGCCAACAGGAGAGTCGCAGGAATTAGTGTTCATTCGTGCCTATTCGTGGTTGCGTCGGGTCGCTTTGGCTGGCGCGGTTTGTCGCCGGTCAACGGCAGCACGTGGGCACGCTCGGCCCAGGCCTGCCACTGGGCGGCCATCGCCTTGACGCGCTCGGGCATCTTCGCCGCGAGGTTATTCATCTCCAGGGGATCGGCCTCCATGTCGTAGAGCTCCCACCGATCGCCCGGCGCGGCGAGCACGGCCTTCCAGCGGCCATCGCGCACCGCCCGGCTGCGCTCGTGCTCGAAACAGAGCGGCCCCCCGCGCACCAAGGGTTTCCCTTGGAACGCGGGCGCCAGCGATACGCCCTCCATGGCCTGGATCTCGTGACCATCCAGGGACTTGGGGTATTCCGCCCCCGCGATCTCCGCGAGAGTCGGCATGATGTCGACGATGTGGCCGGGGCCGGGGTGCAGGCCGCCGCGCGCAACGATCCCGGCGGGCCAATGCGCGATGAGCGGGGTGCGGATGCCCCCCTCGTGACAGTAATGCTTGTACAAGCGGAATGGCGTGTTGCTCGCGTTGGCCCAGGCGCAGCCGTAGCTGATGAAACTGTCCGGGCCCCCCAGTTCCGCCAGCGCCTCCCCGCGGCGCAGGAGATTCGGCGCCTTCTGCGTGCCCATGTTGATCCCGGTGCCCGGCGCGGGTGGCGGCGCGGGACGATCCAGATCAAAACCGAAGGGCTCCCATTCCGCGCATGCCCCGTTATCGCTCAGGAACAGGATCAGGGTCTTCTCCAATTCCCCGTGTTTTCGGAGATCCTCCACGATGCGCCCGATGTTGCGGTCCATTCCGGTCACCATGCCCGCGAACGCCGCCATGCGGCGCGCGAGGTCGGCGCGGCGATCGGCGTCCAAGGCAGCCCATGGCGGGTTGATGTTATCGCCCGTCATCGAACCGATCCGCTTGGCCGCCTCGGGGTGCGGGATGCGACTGCGTGGCGTCAGCGCGACGCCATCGGGCATCAGGCCCATCGCCTTCTGCCTGGCAAAACGCCCCTCCCGGATCGCGTCCCAGCCGGCGGCATAGATCTCGGCATAGCCCACGGCATCCTCGGGCAGCGTCTGGACCGGAAAATGCGGGGCCTGGTAGGCAATGTACAAAAACCAGGGCGCGTCGCCGCCGCGCAGGCCCGCCAGAAAATCCAGGGCGTGGTCGGTGATCGCATCCGTCGCGAAGAATTTGCCCTCGCGGTATTCGCGTTGCGGTCGTCCCTCGGGGAGGCGGACCATCATCCGCGGGTCGAACGAGTCGACGCCGTAGCCGCGCGGGAATCCGTAGAAGTCATCGAATCCGCGGGCGACCGGCGACACGTCGTCGCCCACGTGCCACTTCCCCGACATGGCCGTCCGGTATCCCGCCAGTTTCAGCACCCGCGCGAGGGTCACGCATCGCTCATTGAGCCGCCCCCGATATCCGGGGAACGCCTCGCCGCGATCGGCCGTCATGTAACCGACACCCGCCTGATGCGGGTACAGCCCCGTCAGCAGCGAGGCGCGCGAGGGGCAGCAGCGCGCCGAGTTATAAAATTGCGTCATTCGGAGCCCGCCCGCGGCCAGCGCGTCGAGCTGCGGGGTGCGGATTTCCCCGCCGAAGCATCCCGGGTCGCTCCACCCCAGATCGTCGGCCAAGATCAATACGATGTTGGGTCGACCCTCCGCGCCGCGAGCGACGAGAGCCACAAGGGACAGGGCGACAAACCACATCCTGGCCATGGCCAAGAGTCTTGCCCCATCCATCGGCGCTGGCAACCCCCGCCTGATGCCCGCGCGCACCCGAGGCATGTCCAAAAATCTCATGGGTGTTCGGGCGTGGCGAGGGTCGTCAGACCCCTGACACGACGGGCGGGCCCGTGCGCCCACCTGTCACCCGATGGGCTACATTCTTCTAGCGCGCCGGCGATCCCCTCGGGCACGATAGGTTCATGGCGCGCCGCCGGACTGGCTCGATCCGCCACCTCTGGTCGCGACGGAGGAAGGGCGAGACCGTCGTCGTGCCTTTCGGTTCCCGAGAGCGGTTCCTCATCCCGCCGGAACCGGCGATCGAGCGGCTGATCCGCGCCTCCCCGCCGGCGGCGAGGCTGCTGCCACCGCGGGTGCCGGTGGACTCCCTGGCCACCCACGGCGTCCAACTGGCGGGCATCAGCGACCTGAAGAAGGGCTATCGCGTCGAGCGAGACCACGTGGGTTTTCACCTCGTGCTGTACGCGCTGGCGGGTGCGGCGCGGTGCCGCATCGGTGCCGAGGAGGTGGCGTTTCGGCCCGGAGATGTCTTGGTCGCGCCCGCCGACGCCAGGTACGCGTATTGGCCGACGGGTGATTGGCTCATCCAGTGGTTCCATCTGGAGCCCGGCGAGCGATGGGATCGCCTGATCGGCGGGCAACCGGTGAAGCACCGCGCGCTCTGGGCGGCGCCGCTCCGCCACGCGATGGAGTCCTACCTGGACGAGCTGGGGCGCCTGCGGCCCGACAGCGCGCTGGTGCTCCAGCCATGCGCCGAGATCGCCATGCGTATCCTCGAGCGCGAGCTGCTCGCCGCCGAGGACCCGACCGACCGCACCCTGCGGCTGCGTATGGAGGGGCTGTGGCGGTCGGTCCGGGCCTCCCCCGCCCAGCCGTGGGATATCGCGAGGCTGGCCGCGCAGTCGCGGATCTCCCCGCCCCACCTGCACCGCGTCTGCCGCAGGCTTTATGGTCGGGCCCCGATGCAAATGGTGACCCTCTTCCGCATGCAGCGCGCGGCGGAACTCCTGCGCCATACGGACTTCACGGTGGCACACATCGCCGACGAGGTCGGCTACGACAGCCCGTTCGCCCTCTCCAAGGCCTTCAAGCGCACCTTCGGCGCGCCGCCCGCGGCCATGCGGGCCCCTACTCGGCCGCCTTCCGCAGCTCGGCCCACCGGGCGCGCATCCTCTCCAGGAGATGCCGGCTCGCCGGATCGGCGGCAAGGTTATTGACCTCGCGCGGATCGGCCGCGAGGTCGTACAGCTCCTCCCACGGCGGTTCCGCTTCCGGATAGCGGAGGTACTTGTACTGGCCCCCGGCCACGCCCTCCGTCATCCGGAGCGTCTTGATGGGCACGTTGTGCTCGTAGAAAAACTCGCCCCGCCACTCGGGGGTCTCCCCGCGCACCAGCGGCCCGAGATCGCGCCCCTGCATCTCGGCGGGGACCGGCAACCCCGCCGCGGCGAGGATCGTCGGGGCGATGTCGACGTTCAGCGCGTTGGGTTTCAGGCGCTGGCCCCTGCGCGCCGCGGGCAGCCGCGGGTCATACACCACCAGAGGCACGCGGATCGACTCCTCGTGCCCATACCACTTGCCCGCGAGACCGTGCTCGCCGAGGAAGAAGCCGTTGTCCCCCGTGTAGAGGATGACGGTGTTATCCGCGGCGCCCATCTTCTCCAACTCCGTCCGGATCGCCCCGACGGCGCGATCGAGGCCCGTGATCAGCCGGTAGTAACCCTTGACCATCTCCTGATACTTCTCCGGCGTCGAGAAGCGGATCTCCCAGCGCTTCCGGCCCTCGTTGTCCTGGCGGAAGAACTCCGGGAACATCATGAAATACTTGTCCTCGCCGACCGGCGCGGGCGGGACGGTGACGTCGGCGTACAGTTTCTCGTAGCGGCGGTCATAGATGAACTGCCGCGGGTCGCCATCCTGCACGTGCGGGGCCTTGAAGCTGACCGATAGGCAAAATGGCTTCTCCCGCTCGCAGCCGCGCAAGAACTCCAGCGCCTGGTTCTCCATGATCTGCGTCAGGTGGATATAGTTCCCGCCCCCATCGGTGTTCTCGTACTTCCCCTGCCCCCGGAACCCCTTCCAATAGTCAAACTCGTCCTTGGGCTCGGGGCTCTTGTCGCCCACGCCGAATTTCCCGATGAAGCCCGTGCGGTAACCCGCCTTGCGCAGTTGCGCCGGGTATGTCTTCGCCCATTGGGCGGGCGTGAACGGCGTCACGAAATCCACGATCCCGTGCCGCCGCGCCCACTGCCCCGATAGGAGGCTCGCGCGGCTGACCGCGCAGATCGAGGTCGTCACGAACATGTTCTCGAACAGCACCCCGTCGCGCGCCAGCCCGTCGATGTGCGGCGTCTGGAGGATCCTGTTGCCCATGCACCCGAGGGCGTCCCAACGGTGGTCGTCGCCCAACAAGAAGACGATGTTCGGTGGCGCCGCCGCGGCGGCCACGGCACCCAGGCCGAGGAGCCCGCAAAGGAGCAGGGGGGATTTGCATCGTGATCCGCGCATGACGGGAAGGATGGCCACGCGCGCCCATCGGAAAAGGACAAATTCGGCGGCGGAAATCCGGGCTAGACGGTCCGGCGGCCGGCGCCTATAAGGAGCCGCATGGCAAACATTTCGCCATCCTTTTCCCCCGGCATCTCACCCCTCGCGGCGCGCGTCGCCGCCCTGCTCGTATCCCTGTCCTGCGGGGGCGCCCTGGCCCAGCAGGGTGGCGGCTCGAACATGTTCCAGAACGTGGACATGGGCCGCGCGATCCAGGTCGAGGTCCTTTGGGACGGGGTCGATAGCAAGAGCAAGCTGCGGGTGCCGACGTACAACCGGATGGCGGCGACCATGAGCGGCAAGGTGACCGGGGTGCCGATGCCGGCGTCGCCCGCGGTGGGCGACGTCACCGGCGACGACCTGCCGGACCTGCTGGTCGGGGATGGGCTCGGCTACATCTGGGTCTTCAAGAACGTGGGCACCAAGGAGGCCCCGAAGTTCACCGGCGGCGAGATCCTGCCGATCTGGCTATTCCACGAGGAGCGCTGGGGCGGCTACCAGCTGCACGCCGGTTGGGAGCGCGATTACCCGAGATACGTGCCCCGGATCCATCTGACCGACTGGGACGCCAACCGCGAACCGGACCTGGTGGTGGGGACCTTCTTTGGCGAGGTATACCACGTGCCGCTGAACATCAGTGGCGGCCAGATCGCCGTGCCCAATGGGACCGCCGCCAACACGGAGATCAACGTCCGCCAGCAGGGCGAGTTCTGGGCCAACTTCTTCACCCCTTTCGTCTGGGACTGGAACGGGGACGGCGCCAAGGACCTCATACTCGGCGAGGGCACCTATTCCTGCAATGCGGTCTACGTCCTGTTCAATACCGGCAGCAACTCCGGCCCCCGATTCAAGCCGGAGGAGCGCAAAGTCCTCCTCTGGGGTGACGGGCGGGAGCAGCTCAAGCCACTGATCGTCGACTGGGACAATGACGGCAACGCGGACCTCCTGGTCTGCGACTATAGCGGCGCCATCACCCTCCACCCCAACAAGGGCACCCACAAGGACCTCAAGGAACCGCTGCCCTCCGAGGGCACGCCGATCCAGATCGGCAGCCAGAAGAGCTTCGGCTCCCTCTGCTGCCCGGCCATCGGCGACCTCAATGGCGACGGGTTATTCGACATCGTGATCGGCAAATCGGACGGCACCCTGCATTACGCCCTCAACGCAGGCAAGGCCGGCGCGCCGAAATTCGACAAGCTCGCGCAATTCGAGGGGGCCGACATCTACCCTGCCGTCAAGCGCCCGGTCTACTGGACCGACAACCACATGCGCTCTGGCTTTCCCTATCACGTGGTCGAGCAGTTCAACGACCCCGCCAACACCGCCGGCCCCGGCCGCAGCGGCGGCGACTGCGTCCGGCTGCGCTTCGTCCAGCCCAAGCAGGTGGTCGCCAAGGGGAAATTCCCCGCCATCGGCAGCAGCGTCAAGGATTTCGTCAACATCATGCGGTACGAGAGCCGGGCGCAGCTCTTCGTCGGCAAGCGCTACGAGATCAGCTTCTGGATCCGCCGCGAGGGGTTCACGACGTGCGAGTGGTACATCTGGGGAGAGGAGTGGGAGAAGCAGAAGACCCGCCGGGGAGAGGAGATGCAGTGGTATGGCAAGAAGCGCCTATCGACACACCAGATCCGCGAGGACGTCGCCGGCGGCGGCTGGCGGTTCATCAAGAAGAGCTTCGTCCTGCCGGGCAAGATCAAGAACAACGACATGAACCACATCTTCTGGATACTGACGACCGGGACCGGCGAAGTCTGCGTCGACGACATCAGCTTCCGGGAGATCTGACCATCTGCCGGGGCACCACCGGAGCGGAAAATGGTAGCGCAGCCGCTTCCGGCTTCGGCCTATCCCCCGCCGAAGGGCGAAGGCCCTTCGCTACCGCCGGCGCTCTCACCCGTAGCGAAGCCCCTTCGGGCTTCGGCGTGGGCCCAGGCCGCCGGCCGAAGGGCCGAAGGCCCTTCGCTACTAGAGAGTTGCGCCGTATTTTCGAGCTAGATTCCGTGCCCCGCACGCAGGGCACCACCGGGGCGGAAAATGGTAGGCTGCGCCTTGGCGCACGCTGCCGAATCCACCGTCC
>CAZYWZ010000084.1:0-28341 GCA_964651705.1 uncultured Verrucomicrobiales bacterium | reverse complement strand
CACCGGGGGTGAAAATGTAGCCCCTCCGGTCACGGAGGGGCCGCGCGGCGGGGGTCCACGGCCTCACGGCCGTGGCTACGTCTGGAATTTTCGAGCTCGGCCCGATCCGAATCTTGAAGTTTCTGGCAGCACTTTCGCCCGGTTGGGGCTTGCCGCCGGGGTTGCATTTCACCATAAGCCGCCATAATTCTGGGTTCAGCATTATGAATGCATGGAGCCGCACCCTTGCCTTGGCCATCGGTCTGGCATCGGCGGCCCGTGGCGCGTCGGCGTCCCCGGCGGCGCCTCCGGGTCATTTAACGTTCAACGACCACGTGCAGCCGATTTTATCGGAGTACTGCTATCGGTGCCACGGGCCGGATTCGGGGTCTCGGAAGGCGGGTTTGCGATTAGACCGCGCGGAGTTTGCGTTGGCGGGGCGGGAGGGGGGCCCGGCGATCGTGAGGGGCGATGCCGCGGGTAGCCCGCTGATCCGGCGGGTGAAATCGACGGACGCGGGGGAAGTGATGCCGCCGCCGGAGACGCACCAGAAGCTGAAGCCGGAGGCGATCGCGATCCTGGAGGCGTGGGTGAACGGGGGCGCGGCGTACCAGGAGCACTGGTCATTCATTCGGCCGGAGCGCCCGCCAGTCCCGGGGGTGCGTGGGGGAGACTGGGCGCGCAACCCGGTGGATCATTTCGTTCTGGCGAGGCTGGAGGCGGCGGGGCTGGAGCCGAACGGGCCGGAGGAGAAGCGGCGGCTGTTGCGGCGGGTGACGCTGGATCTGACGGGGCTGCCGCCGGGCCCGGAGGAGGCGGAGGCCTTCGCGCGGGACGGGGACCCGGGGGCGTACGAGAGGGCGGTGGACCGGCTGTTGGCCTCCCCGCGCTACGGGGAGCACATGGCGCGGTACTGGCTCGACGCGGCGCGCTACGCGGACACCCACGGCATCCACATCGACAACTATCGGAGCATCTGGCCGTACCGGGACTGGGTGATCCGCGCGTTCAACGAGAACATGCCCTTTGACCGGTTCACGGTGGAGCAGCTCGCCGGGGACCTGTTGCCGCGACCCTCGCGCGACCAGCGCATCGCCACGGGTTTCAACCGCTGCAACCCGACGACCAACGAGGGTGGCGCGATCGACGACGAGTACTACGCGATCTACGCCAAGGACCGCGTCGAGACGACGTCCGCCACGTGGATGGGGCTGACGATGGGGTGCGCCTCTTGCCACGACCACAAGTTCGACCCGATCTCGATGCGCGAGTTCTACGCCTTCGCGGCGTACTTCCGCAACACGACGCAGAAGGCGATGGACGGGAACATCGCGACGACCCCGCCGGTGATCTACATCCCGAAACCCGAGGACGAGGCGCGGTGGGGCGCCATCGATGCCGAGATCGCGGCGGCGCAAGCGGCCCGCGACGATCGCCGGGGCCGGGCCGGGCCGGCGATGGCGGCGTGGGCCTCGAGGGCCAGGGGCACCGCCTACGTGGCCAAGGTCGACGCCAAGGGCCTGCGGGTCTGGCTCAAGGCCGACGAGGGCGACGGCGATTCCCTGCGCGACGCCGCCCCCGGGCGGGAGGGGCGCGTCATCCGCCTCTCGGCCGCGCCGCAGTGGCTGCCGGGGCCCGGGGGGATGGGGGCCGTGCTCACCAACAGCGCCTCCGCCGACATCGGCGATGTCGGCAATTTCGAGAGTGGCGAACCCTTCGCCTACGGCGCGTGGGTCCAGGTCCCCCGGGGCAATGGGGCGCTGCTCGCCCGCATGGACGAGCAGGACAACAACCGCGGCTGGGACCTGTTCTTCGCCGACGGTCGCCCCGCGGCGCACCTCATCAGCCGGTGGAACACCGACGCCATCAAGGTCCAGGCCGACAAGCAGATCAAGCCCGGCACCTGGGCGCACGTCTTCGTCACCTACGACGGCTCCAAAAAGGCCGCGGGCGTGAAGATCTACATCGATGGTGTCGCGCAGAAGACCAAGGCGCAGGTGGACCAGCTGACGGGCTCGATCAGGACCGGGGTGCCGCTTTCGCTGGGGCGCCGCAGCCAGCAGCAGCGTTTCCGGGACGGGGCGTTCCGCGACCTGCGGCTCTATGGGAGGCTGCTCTCGCCGACCGAGGTCTCGCGGCTCGCCGCGGCGGGCCGGATGCGCGAGCTGCTGGCGCTGGAGCCGGCCCAGCGCTCGGCCGCGCAGGCCGAGCAATTGCTCAATTTCTATCTCGAGAACGAGGATGCCGCCTTCGGGGAGATCGCGGCCCGGCTGCGGCGGCTCGAGGGGGAGAAGGAGGCGATGCGCCAGCGGGCGACGCCGACGCTCGTGATGGAGGAGAAGGCCGAGGAGGCCTTCGCGCACATCCTGGCGCGCGGCCAATACGATCAGCCCGGGGAGAAGGTCTTCCCCGCGGTGCCGGCGGTGCTGCCGCCGCTGCCGCCCGACGCGCCGAAGAACCGGCTGGCGTTGGCCCGGTGGCTCGTGGCCCCGGAGCACCCTCTCACCGCGCGCGTCACCGTGAACCGATTCTGGCAGCAGCTCTTCGGCACCGGCCTCGTCGCCACCGCCGAGGACTTCGGCATCACGGGCCAGCGCCCCTCGCACCCGAAGCTGCTGGATTGGCTGGCGGCGGAGTTCCGCGAGACGGGCTGGGACGTCAAGCGGATGATGCGCCTGCTCGTCACCAGCGCGAGTTACCGGCAATCGGCGCGGGTCAGCCCGGAAAAACTGGAGAAGGATCCGGGCAATCGGCTCGTCTCGCGCGGCCCGCGGCACCGGATGGATGGGGAGATGATCCGCGATCTCGCGCTCGACGCGGGCGGCCTGCTGGTCGAGAAGATCGGCGGCCCGAGCGTGAAGCCGTACCAGCCCGACGGCATCTGGGAGACGGTCGCCATGCCGCAGAGTGACACCAAGGAGTACAAGCGCGACTCCGGCGAGGCCCTATACCGGCGCAGCCTCTATACCTTCTGGAAGCGCTCGGCCCCGCCGCCCTCGATGGAGATCTTCAACGCCCCGGCCCGCGAGCAGTTCTGCGTCCGCCGCGAGCGCACCAACACCCCCCTGCAGGCCCTGGTCGTCATGAATGACCCGCAATTCGTCGAGGCATCCCGCGCGCTCGCGGCCCTCGCGCTCCGCAGCGGCGGGGACTCGCCCGACGCCCGGCTCGATTTCATCGCGGCACGGCTCCTGGCCCGGCCCCTCGCGCCCGCGGAGCGCGATGTCCTCCGCGGCAGCATCGGCCGATTCGCCGAGGCATTCGCCCGCGACCCCGATGGCGCGGGACGATTGCTCGCGGTCGGGGAATCCAAGCCGCCGGGCGATATCCCGCCACCCGAACTCGCGGCCTGGACCATGGCCGCCAACCTCATCCTCAACCTCGACGAGAGCCTGAATAAATGAACGCCAACCCCAAGCGCGCAGCGGCGAGCGTGAGCGAGCCGAGCGCGGGCCCGCTTGCTCACGCTCGCGGCTACGGGATCCGACCATGAACGACCTGCGCACCCTCCTCACCCGCCGCCAATTTTTCGGGGCTTCGGCCAACGGCATCGGCCGCGCCGCGCTGGCCTCGATGCTCGGGGGGTCCTTTCTGGCACAGGCCGCGCGGGCGTCGGCGGCCGGCGCGCGCTACCCGGGGCTGGGCACGCTGCCGCACTTCGCGCCCAAGGCCAAGCGCGTCATCTACCTATTCATGGTGGGCGCCCCCTCCCAGATCGACCTCTTCGACTACAAGCCAGTCCTGAGGGAGCATTTCGACAAGGATCTGCCGGACTCGATCCGGCAGGGCCAGCGGCTGACCACCATGACCAGCGGCCAGACCCGGTTCCCGGTCGCCCCCTCGATCTACGACTTCCGGCAATATGGCGAGAGCGGCGCCTGGGTCAGCGAGCTGATCCCCTGGACCGCGCGGATGGTCGATGACATCGCCATCGTGAAGACGGCCCACACCGAGGCCATCAACCACGAGCCGGCGGTGACCCTGATGAACACCGGCAACCAGATCGCCGGCAAGGCCTGCCTCGGCTCGTGGGTCAGCTATGGGCTCGGGAGCCTCAACGCCGACCTGCCGACCTTCGTCGTCCTCCACGCCAAGCATTCCAACCCGCAATCCAACGTCCAGGCGATCTCGGCGCGGCTCTGGAGCGCGGGCTTCCTGCCCGCGGAGCACTCGGGCGTGGCCCTGCGCTCCGGGGCCGATCCGGTGCTCTTCCTCCCGGATCCCCCGGGGGTCAGCCGCGACATGCGCCGCGCGATGCTCGATGGCCTCCAGGCCTTGAACCGCGAGACCCTCGCCGCCGTCGGCGACCCCGAGATCCAGGCCCGCATCGCCCAATACGAGATGGCCTTCCGCATGCAGGCCTCCGTCCCCGAGCTGACCGATCTCTCGGGGGAATCCGAAGCCACCTTGGATCAGTATGGCCCCGACTCGCGAAAGCCGGGCACCTTCGCCCATTGCGCCATGCTGGCGCGGCGGCTCGTCGAGCGCGGCGTCCGATTCGTCCAGATCTATCACCGCGGATGGGACCAGCACAACAACCTCCCCCGCGACCTGCCCCAGCAGTGCCGCGATGTCGATCAGCCGTGCTTCGCCCTCATCCAGGATCTCAAGGCCCGCGGCATGCTCGAGGACACCCTCGTCATCTGGGGCGGCGAATTCGGCCGCACCGTCTACTGCCAGGGGCCTCTCACCGACAAGAATTACGGCCGCGACCACCACCCCCGCTGCTTCTCGCTCTGGATGGCCGGCGGCGGCGTCCGCCCCGGCATCGTCTACGGCGAGACCGATGACTTCTCCTACAATATCACGCGAGACCCCGTCCACATCCGCGACCTCCACGCCACCGTCCTCTCCCTCCTCGGCATCGACCACGCCCGCCTCAGCTTCAAATTCCAAGGCCTCGACCAGAAACTCACCGGCGTCGAACCCGCCCACCTCGTCCCGGGCATCCTCGCCTGACCAGAAAACTCGGCCCGACGATCAAACGGGGCCGGCGCGCGGAGGCACTCCGATTTGACTTTTTGGTCCCGGGGATATAGATTGTTCAACCTTAGAACAGAATTTGGAATACTTTTACAAAAACGTCCGATACCGGGCGTTACATGGCAGGAAATCGGGGCAGAAGGAGAAGTGAGCGAGGGGGATTGAGAGGGGAGGCGGGATATGATGGCGGTGGCAGTGGTGGACGGGGAGTGGGTGGCGTTGGGGGAGTTTCTGTCGGCGGCGGATCATCTGCAGATGCTGTCGGTGCATCGGGAGACGGGAGTATTGGAGCTGGCGGATGGGGACTGTAGTGGGAGGCTCTATCTGCGGCAGGGGGACGTGGTGGACGCGGAGTGCGCGGGGCGTTCGGTGTCGGGGATGGAAGCCGCGCTAAGCCTGCTGTGCCTTGGGGATGCGAGATGCCGGTATCATCGGGGCGAGCACGGGCGTGAGCGGGCGATCCACGAATCGACGCCGGCGCTGCTGATGGAGGCGGCGCAATGGAGCGATGAGCACCGCGCGTCCCCGGGATGTGCATCGGTGTTGGATGGGGCCGCTTCATCGGGCTGCGTCCTGATGATCGACTGTGGGCCGGAGGGGCGGGCGGTGCCGCTGGAGGGGGGCAGGCTGGGGATCGGCCGGGGGCCAGAATGCGAGGTCGTGATCCTCCACCGGTCGGTATCGCGGCGTCACGCGGAGATCCAGGTGGAGGGTGGCAAGATCGTATTGCGCGACCTGGGGTCGACGAACGGGACGCTGGTGAACGGCCACGCGATCCGGGAGGAGCACATCGCGCTGGACGACGAGATCGGTTTTGGGGATGTCCGCGCCCGGGTGATGACCAAGGCGGATGCGATGACGGAGCGGAAGACGGAGCTGCTAACGCTGCCCAACGCGGTGGCCTACGCGGAGACAAGGAATATCCGCAGCGACCATCCGACGGCGCGGAAGCCGACCGGCTAGGCCAAGTAGCGGGCGGCGAGGGATTGGAATTTCCTCAATTGGCGTTTGGCCCAGGCGGGGTCGCGGTCGAGTTCTGCGGCGAGGAGGGTGGCGACCGCGGGTGCGGCGGCGAGCGCGGCGCGGGCATCGAGGAAGAGGGCGCGGGTGCGCCGGGCGAGGACATCTTCGACGGTGCGCGCCATTTCGCATCGCGCGGCCCAGGCCACTTGGGCGCCGGTGATATCCAGGGCACGGTGCAGGGGGGCGGCGAGTGCCGGGCGCCGGCGGGCGAGATCGAGCAGGCCGGGCGCGTCGGAGCCGTACTCCGCGAGGGGGCCGGGGACGTCCGTCTCGCCGGGGTGGCCATGGATGGGGAGAGCCTGGGTGGCGCAGGGCCGATCCTCGAGGCGCCCGAGGACGATGGCGTGATCCACGCAATCCTCGGCCATCTTGCGGTACGTGGTCCATTTGCCGCCGGCGATCGTGAGCAGGCCGGATGTTGCGATGTGGAGGGTGTGATCCCGGGAGAGGGCCGCGGTGCCGGCGGTCTCGCCGGAGCGCACCAGCGGGCGGATGCCGGCGAAGGCGCTCAGGATGTCCGAGCGGGTCGGGTTTTCCGCCAGGTAGCCGCTGGCCGTCTCCAGGATAAAATCGATCTCCTCGGGCAGTGGCATGGGCTCGATCTCGGCGCGGGTGACCGGCGTGTCGGTGGTGCCCACGACACAGTGGCCGCGCCAGGGGATGGCGAACATGACGCGGCCATCCCGGGTGTGCGGTACCATGATGGCGGTGTCCCGGGGCAGGAATCTCCTGTCGAGCACGACATGGACGCCCTGGCTCGGTGCGATCATGGCCGCCGCCGCGGGATCCTCCATGCGCCGGACCTCGTCACAGAATGGGCCGGTGGCGTTGATCACGCAGCGCGCCCGGACCTCGTGCTCCGCGCCGCCCTCGATGTCGGCAAACGCGACGCCGGAGACGAAGCCGCCGCCATCGTGGAGCAACCGGGTGACGCGGGCGTAATTCAGCGGGCGCGCGCCCAGCGCCGCGGCGGTCTGGATGAGGTTGATGAGCAATCGGCTATCGTCGAACTGCCCGTCGTGGTACAGCACGCCGCCGCGCAGCCCGTCCCGCTCCAGCGTCGGGATCCGGTCCAGGACCTCCTCGCGCGAGAGCAGGGCGGAATGCCCGAAGCCGAACCTGCCGGCCAGCATGTCGTAGACGCGCAGCCCGATGCCGTAAAAAGGCGCCTCCCACCACGCGTAGTTCGGCACCACGAATGGCAGATCGCGCACCAGATGGGGGGCGTTGCGTCGCAGCAGGCCGCGCTCCTTGAGCGCCTCCATGACCAGCGGCACATTGCCCTGCTGCAGGTAGCGGACCCCGCCATGCACCAGTTTCGTGGACCGGCTCGATGTCCCCTGCCCGAAGTCGGCCCCCTCGAGCAGGGCCACCGCGAAGCCCCGCGCCGCCGCATCCACCGCGATGCCCGCCCCCGTCGCGCCGCCCCCGATCACCACGATGTCCCACGGGGCGCCGCGCCCCAGGATCTCGTCGAGGAAATCTTCGCGGCGCATCGCGGGTGGGAGCGGCTCGGGCATCGGGGCAAGATCGCACATCTCGGGCCGAAGGGCGAAGGCCCTTCGCTACAGGGATTTTCGGCCCCTCAATGCCGGAAGTGGCGCATGCCGGTGAAGACCATCGCGATGTTGCGCTCGTCGCAGGCGGCGATGACCTCGCTGTCCCTGACGCTGCCGCCGGGCTGGATGATGGCGGTGGCGCCGGCCTCGGCGGCCGCGATGGGGCCGTCGGGGAAGGGGAAGAACGCGTCGGAGGCGACGACGCTGCCCTGGAGCGAGAGCCCGGCCTCGCCGGCCTTCCAGATGGCGATCTTCGAGGCATCGACCCGCGCCATCTGGCCGGCGCCGATCCCGAGGGTGCGGTCCGCGGCGGCGTAGACGATGGCGTTGCTCTTGACGTGCTTGACCACGCGCCAGCCGAGCCACATGGCCTCGAGTTCCGCGTCGGTGGGGCGGCGCCTTGTCACGGGGCGCCACTGCTCCATCGAGGTCACCATGATGTCGCGGGCCTGCGCGAGGATGCCGCCGGTGACCGAGCGGAACTGCAGCTCGCCCGCGGCGGGGGGCGACGCGTCATAGCGCAGCAGGCGGAGGTTCTTCTTGGCGCGGAGCCGCTCGAGGGCGGCGGGCTCGAAGGCCGGGGCGATGATGACCTCGCTGAAGATCTCGGCGATGGCCTCGGCGCACTCGCCGTCGAGGGGCCGGTTGACGGCGATGATGCCGCCGAAGGGCGCCTGCCGGTCGGTGGCGAAGGCCTTGTCCCACGCCTCGCGCAACCGCGGGGCGCAGCCCACGCCGCAGGGGTTGGTGTGCTTGAGGATCGCGACGGTGGGGGCCTCGAACTCGAGGATCAGGTCGTGGGCGGCGGTGAGGTCCAGGATGTTATTATAGGAGAGCTCCTTGCCGTGGAGCTGCTCGAAGCGGTCGGAGAAGGGCCCGTAGAGCGCTGCCTTCTGGTGCGGGTTCTCGCCATAGCGCAGGGGCTGGGCCTTGCGGAGCGGCAGGGCGAACGCGTCGGGCAACGGCTCCGCATCGCCCGCCGCGGCCGCGAGGTAGCCCGCGATCAGGGAATCGTAATACCCGGTGGTGCGGAATACCTTCGCCGCGAGGCGACGGCGGAATTCGGGCGAGGTGGCGCCCTTCTCGCGGAGCTGGCGCAGCACCTCGGCGTAGTCCGCGGGATCGCAGACCACGGTGACGCTCGCGTGGTTCTTGGCCGCGCTGCGCAGCATCGATGGCCCGCCGATGTCGATGTTCTCGATGCAATCCTCGAAGCTCGCCCCGGGGCGGCGCGAGACCGACTCGAAGGGATAGAGGTTGACCGCGACGAGATCGATGGGGCCGATGCCGTGCGCGGCGGCCTGGCGCTCGTGCTCCGCGTTGCCCCGGAGGCACAGCAGGCCCCCGTGCACCTTCGGGTGCAGGGTCTTGACCCGCCCGTCCATCATCTCCGGGAACCCCGTGTAGTCGGAGATCTCGATGACCGGGATGCCGCGCTCGCGCATCATCTTGGCGGTGCCGCCCGTCGAGATGATCTCCACCCCGAGCCCCGCCAGGCCCGCCGCGAACTCCTCCAGCCCGGCCTTGTCCGAAAGCGAGATCAGCGCGCGTTTGACTTCCATGCGCCACGGCATAGACCGCACCAGAAAAGCCTCAATGAAAATCGCGACGTATTGCGGGGGCATCGCCTCCACCAACGCCTACTACCTCCCCGAGGCCAAGACCCTCGTCGATGCCCCCGAGGGCGCGCTCGCCTGGGTCCGCGACAACGCCTGGGATGTCGATCTCCTGTTATTGACCCACGGCCACTTCGATCACGTCTGGGACGCCTCGGCGATCCGGGCCGAGGCGGCTTGCCGCGTCGCCTACCATCCCGCGGACCGCCCCCTCATCCGGGACATGGCCAACCAGGCCCGGATGTTCGGCATCGCGCTGGACGACCCCGGGGTCGAGGCCGACATCTCCCTCGAGGATGGCGCCACCCTCGAGGCCGGCCCCTTCGTCTTCCGCCAGCTGCACATCCCCGGCCACTGCCCCGGCAGCATCTGTTTCTACTGCGAGCCCGAGGGGCTGGTCTTCGGCGGCGACGTGCTCTTCGCCGGCAGCATCGGCCGCACGGACCTCCCCGGAGGCTCAACCGAGCTGCTCCTCGACGGCATCCGCAAGAAATTGCTGACGCTCCCGGACAAGACGTGGGTCTATCCCGGCCACGGCCCGCCCACCCGGATCGGGCGCGAGCGGGATGCGAATCCGTTCTTGATCGGCTAGGAATCTGTCGGACTTTGGCCGACAGGCTGCTAGCCCCGCCGCCGGCGCGCGGCGGGACTCGCTCGTTCCCAAGCTACGGCTTGGGAACGCACGTCCCGGAAGCTCCAGCTTCCCGTACACAAGCCGCCATGGCCCGTACCCGCTACAGGATCATCGAGCAAGACCAACGGCACTTTCTGACTCGAAAATCGGCCACGGGATCGGCCTGTAGGGCGCGGATTCCCATCCGCGCCACGAGGGCCCTGCCGGTTGCCCGTGGCGCGAAAGGGATTTCGCGCCCTACATTTTCACCCCCGGTGGTGCCCTGCAGGCGGGGCACGGGATCTAGTCAGAAACTTCAGACCGCAGATGACGGGGATGATGGGGATAATCCATCGTAATCTAGCCGGTTGTGATGCGGTGCCAGCCATGGTCAGGAGGCGCCCCCAATTGTGGACTGCGGTGACAGAGCGCAGCGGCGACACCGCTTTGGCTCCCGGCGGAGCCGGGACCCGCGGCCCGGGGCCAACGCCCGCGCTCCGATCGCCCGAGGCGATCGGACTGCGCATCCAAAGCGGTGTCGCCACCCCTGACGGGGTTCTGCCACCGCAGTCCAAACGTCCCCTCGGCCACATCGGAAGTTCCCCATGAATCATCCGGCGCGTGGATGACTCTGGCTTGCCCCTCCCCCGCGCGCCGGGGGCGTGGATCTCAGCCCCCGTCCGGCTTGCGTGGCGCCTCCCGGGCCTCGTCGTGGCGGCCCTGCTGTCGCAGGGCGGCCTGGAGGGCGCGACGGGCATCGTGGCAATCGGCGTCCAGTTCGAGGGCGCGGCGTGCGGCGGCCTCGGCATCGGCACCCGAGTCGCCACGCCCGGCCAGGGCGCGGGCGAGATGGCACCACGGCGCGTGGTGGTCCGGCATCTTCTTGGTCTGGCGCCTGGCGATCGAGGCGGCGCGATTCCAGGACTCGTTATCCAATAGCATCTTGATCCACGCGTCCCATGCGTCGGGGCGCTTGCCATCGAGGCGGGTGGCCTGCCGGTAGGCGGATTCGGCCTCGGGCCAGCGCTTCTGGCGCTGGTCCAGCCAGCCGAGCGTACACCACGCGCGGTAGCGCTCGAGCTGGGCCGATGGGTTGGCGAGCGAGAGGCGGAGGACCCGCTTGGCCGCGAACGTGGCCTCCTCCCACTCCCCGCGTTCCCCGAGGGCGCGGGCCAGGCCGTGCCATGCCTCCAGCCGCGCGGGCTCGAGCCGCAGCCACTCGCGAAAGGCCCCGGCCGCCTCCGCGTGGCGCCCCAGCGCCACCAGCGCGCGCGTCAGATTCTCCAAGATGTCCGCTCGGGCGTTCTCCCACGACTCGACCCGAAGCGCCTCGCGGTAAGCGTCCGCCGCCCCCGCCCAATCCTCCCGCTCCTCGCAGGTATATCCCAGCTTGCGCCACCCCCAGCCGAATCGCGGCCAGGCCCGCACCAGCGCGCGGCAAGCGTCCTCCGATGCCTCCCACCGTTTCTGCAGGCTGCCGAGCATCCACGCCCGGCTCAGCAGCGTCTCCGGAGAATCGGGCAGGATTTTGAGCGCCTCGGCGTAGGCCGACTCGGCCTCGTCGTAACGCCCTTGCGCCGCCAGCGCCGAGCCCAGCTCGCGATGCGGCAGCGCCCGATCCCCAAAACGCGCGACCGCCTCCCGCGCCGAGGCCTCGGCCTCCTGGAATGCCTCATAGCGGCGATAGGTCCAGCTCAGGCCAGTCCAGGCGTCGGGATCCTCGGGCGCCAGCTCGCGCGCCCTCTTGGCCGCATCGGTCGCGCGACCCATCGCCCGCTGGCACCAGGTGATCGCGGAGGCCAGCCCCATCCAGCCCGGCGCCCAGTCGGGGCGCATCGCCACCACCTGCTCGAACATCGGAAGCCCATACTGCATCCGCCCCCGATAGAGGCAGACCACGCCCTGCAAGAGCCGCGTCTCGGCCATCGCCGGCGCGCGCCGCGATGCCGCCGCCAGCTCGCCATCGGCCTCCGGCCACCGCCCGAGCCGCATCAGCCCGATCGCGCGCATCAGGCGCACCTCCACGCAATTCGGCCAACGGCGCGCCGCGCCGTCAAAAACCCCCAGCGCCTCCTCCAGCCGCCCCGTCGCCGAAAGCGCCAACCCCCGCATCGCCACGTCGTCCAATCCCGCCCCGGCCACCTCGTCTCCGGCCTCCAGCGTCGCCCGCGCCATCGCCAGCGCATCCTCCCCCACCTCGGGGTGAACCCGCCACACGTACAACCCGCCCACCGCCGTCCGAACAAAATGCCGCCACCCGAATCCCAGGGTCTGCTCCGCGCGCTGGAAATCCGGATCGGGCGGGTACGAGGGGGCCTCGTCGGCACCCCGGGGGGATTGGCACGCCAGCCGCAGCACGACGATCACGAGCCAGAGCCACCACATCCTGCAACAGCGTGCGCACGTTGGGCCGCGCGTGGCAATCCAAAGCGGTGTCGCCGCTGCGCTCTGCCACCGCAAGTCCCAAAATGGGCCGGCTCGTTGCCCGCCTGTCGCCCCTCCGCGTCCACGGCCTCACGGTCGTGGACGGAATTTTGTGCCCCGCTCGGCGGGGCATCACCGCGGGTGAAAATGTAGCCGAACGCGCAAGCGTTTGGCGCGCGGGCCCTGGTGGCACGGGCCAAACGCCTTGGGGCGTTCGGCTACGGGAATTTTCGAGTCAGATCCCGTGCCCCGCCTGCGGGGCACCACCGGAGCGGAAAATCGTAGGCTGCGCCTTGGCGCACGCTGCCGAATCGAACGCCCGCGTGCGCCAAGGCGCAGCCGACATCGCGACCCAATTTTCGAGTCAGTCGGACTTGAGCGGGCCAAGGATCGCATCCGGGGCGAACCCCGGCATTGGATTCATTCCAGGAGCTTCTGAGGTCACCGCCGGTTGCACGTCTGGAACGGATGGCCCCGTCGCCTGCGCGAACCGCACCGGCGAACGCCGCAGCAGCGTCCCGAGGCACAGGTCCGCGAACGGCAGGACCACGTTGAAGTTCTTGCCCATGTAGCGGTGGTGCAACAGGTGGTGGCCATTGAGCCGAAAGAATAACCCGCTCCGCTCGACCCGCCGCCGCTTCGGTTTATGCATGCACCAGTGCAGGTACTCGTAGGCCCCGTAATAGCCCGCCAGCGCCAGCACCCCGCCCCCCAGCACCCACCAGGAACCCACCCACGCCGCCGCCGCCACGAACGGCAGCGAGGCCACCGCCACCAGCGCCGGCCCGTTCCACCACGCCATCGGGATCTCTGCCTCGTCCTCCTCCCGCTGCACATGATAGCTATAATCCGCCTTGAAAAGACGATGGTGCACCAGCGCGTGCGTCTCGAACGGGTAGGGAAAAAACCGCACCCGCTTGTGCATCAGAAAACGGTGCAGCCCCCACTCGAAAAATGAGCCGTATCCCACCGCCGCCACAAACCCCATCGCGAATAGCACCAGCGCCATCGTCATCACCTCCAGGCCGCCGTCGCAAGGCACCAGCCGTGAAACCGCGGGGCGCCACACTGCCCCCGAACCCACCCCTGTCAACCCAACCGCGAAAAACTAATGTTGACCCCGGCCCATCCCCATTTAGTTTAATCATTAAACACGCGGCCTGAGATCTGGGCGCGAGGCCTGGTGGAGGCGCGGAGAGGAGGATGGCGACATGAAGCGGGCATGGAGCAGGAGGCGGTTCATCGGGGCATCGGCGGGCTATGCGGGGGCGGTGGCGTTGGCGCCGCGGGTATGGGCGCAGGCGGAGGGGGCGAACGAGCGGGTGCGGGTGGCGATCGTGGGGTTGGGGGCGAAGACGAAGAACGGGGGCAAGGGGACGGCGCACATCGAGGCGTTTCGCAAATTGGAGGGGGTGGAGGTGGCGGCGCTGTGCGACGTGGACACGTCGTTTCTGGATCGGGAGGTGGCGAGGTTCACGGAGCGCGGCGAGACGGTCAAGACGTACACGGATTACCGGAAGCTGCTGGAGGACAAGTCGATTGACGCGGTGGTGATCGCGACGCCGAACCACTGGCATTCGCTGATGACGGTGTGGGGCGTGCAGGCGGGCAAGGATGTTTACTGCGAGAAGCCGGTGTCGCACAACATCTGGGAAGGGCGACGCGCGGCGGAGATCGTCGCGAAGACCGACCGGATCGTGCAGGCGGGGACGCAGTCGCGTTCGGATCCCGGGGTGCGCGAGTCTCTCGAGTGGATCAAGGCCGGGAACCTGGGCAAGGTCCTCTACATCCGGGGCCTGTGCTACAAGAACCGGCCGAGCATCGGCAAGGTGGAGGGCCCGCAGCCGCCGCCGGAGACCGTGGATTATAACCTGTGGTCCGGGCCGCGCGAGAAGGAGCCGATCCTGCGCCAGAACCTGCATTACGACTGGCACTGGTTCTGGAGCACCGGCAACGGCGACATCGGCAACCAGGGCATACACGAGATGGATCTCTGCCGCTGGTTCCTGGGGCAGGGGAAGGTCGCCCCGAGCGTCATCGGCCTCGGCGGGCGCTTCGGCTACATCGATGACGGCCAGACGCCGAACACGCAGATCGCGGTGTTCGGCTACGAGCCGGCGCCGCTGATCTTCGAGGTGCGCGGGCTGCCGCTGTATCGCGACTCGAAGACCGGCCCCCGCTACCGCGCCGCGGCCTCCGGCGTCGGCTTCGTCGTCCACTGCGAGGGCGGGTACCTCATCCGCGGCACCGCCTACGACAAGGAGGGCAAGAAGATCCAGACCTTCCAGGGAGACATGGGCGGCGGCCACCAGGCGAACTTCATCGCCGCGGTCCGCAGCCGCAAGCAGTCCGAGGTTAACTGCCCCTTCGTCGAGGGACACCTTTCCAGCGCGCTGTGCCACATGGCGAACGTCAGCTATCGCCTCGGCCAGCCCGCGCGCCCCGAGGCGATCGTCGATGCCCTCGGCAAGTACCCGGCGGCGGTCGAGACCCTCGGCCGCATGACCGAGCACCTGCAGGTCAACGGCATCGACATATCGGCCCACCTCGCCAACCTCGGCCCGTGGCTCACCATGGACCCCGACAAGGAGGTCTTCACCGGGCCACTCGCCGACCAGGCCAACGCCATCATCAAGGACACCTACCGCGAGGGCTTCAGGTTCCCGGACAAAGGCTGAGCTCGAAAATACGGCGTAACTCTCTTAGTAGCGAAGGGCCTTCGCCCTTCGGCGGGGGATAGGCCGAAGCCGGAAGCGGCTTCGCTGCAAATTTTCCGCTCCGGTGGTGCCCCGGCTCGCGGGGAGAAACGACACGCGGGCACGCGGGGAAAAATGACTTGCCATCCCGCGCGGCGTTCCCTTCCCTCGCCCTCGGGAAAGGAAGGGAAAGAACCATGTGTGCGAAACCGTTATGCTCGGTGGGCGCGGCGTGTGTGCGCGGCGCGGTGATGGGAATATTCATTCTGGGGTCATGGCTGCCGCGGCGCGCCGCGGCGGAGGCGATCGCCGGGTCGGGGTTTGAGGAACCGGGCTCCCTCGGGGACATCTCGGGTACCGCGCAGCAGATCGCATATGCCGGGGCGGTGACCAACGAGCCGGGCCTGCAGAACGCGCGCTATGTCGCGGGCAGCGCGGGGGCCGGGCTGGAGATCGGCTTCCTGACGTCGTGGCGCACCAACGCCAACAGCGCCGCCGACGGCATCGGGCCGGTCACGACGTCGGGGGACACCTCGGATCTCATCGGCGTCACCGACACCCCGCCCCCGGGCATGAATTTCCCCGGAGGGTCCTTCGGGTTCCTGATCGAGGACGCCGACGGCGAGATCACGTTGACCTTCGACGCCGTGGATCTCTCGGCCCATCGGGACGAGACACTAGCGCTGGAGTTCTTCTTGGCCGCGACGACCTGGGAGGCCGCCGATTATCTGCGGGTCACCGTCTCCGGCACCGACACCAATCGCGTGGTGTTCGATACCGTCGGCTTCGACATCGATGACCTCGGCATCGAGGGATCGTGGAACCGCATCGACGCTTCGCTCGAGGGGTTCGATTACGCCGTGCTCCAGATCGCCTTCAGCTCCAACGCCGGGGACGAGCGCCTGTGGGTCGACAATATCGCGTTCTCCGGCATCGCGATCCCGGAGCCCTCGACCCTGGCGTTGCTGGGACTCGGTGCAGCCCTCGTCGGCTGCATCCGGCTCGTCCCTGCCGGCGGCGTGTTCCGGCGACGGGGCTGACTCGAAAATAGGGTCGCGATGTAGATGGCCTTGGCGCACGCGGACGGTGGATTCGGCAGCGTGCGCCAAGGCGCAGCCTACCAGTTTCCTCCCCGGTGGTGCCCCGGAGGCCCGCCGGCGGGCACCGGGGGCATGGGATCTGGTTTGATCAAATACGGCGCAACTCTCCAGCAGCGAAGGGCCCACGTGTCGCAGGATTCCCGCGGCAGACAAGAGTGTCCGCCTCACGACGTGAGGCGTGGTCCGCGGGGCTGGAGCGCCGCTTTGGATTGCCGCGCGCGGCCAGGGGTCTGTCGTTCACAGGGCCCGATGCGTGCGATCCCAAGCCGGACTGTGGGAACGGGTTGAAATCTGGCTGGGAATTTGCCCTCCCTTCGCCGACACTCCCCCCGGGCCGAAGGCCCGATCTTATGCGAATAGCGCCATGCCTTGGTTGGCTCGCGGCGGTGAGCGTCGCCGCGGCACAGGAGACCCTCACCCTCGAATCCGGCGACCGCGCGAGAGCGAACTGCCCCGTCGCCTTGGCGCTCCCGCCGTCGTCGCCATTCGCCGAGGGGGCTTCCGGGGGCCGGGCGGTTTGCCTGACCGATGGGAAGGTCGCCATCCCTGCCGCCATACTCCCCTCCGGTGAGGGTTTCGAATTGCTGTTCGTTGTCCCCGAGATTCCTGCCGGGGTGACGAAGGCCTTGCGGCTGGCGGACAGCCCGCCCCCCCCAAGCGAGCCGGTGGCACTCGTCGCCGACGGCGAGCGCGTGAAGGTGACCATCGGCGGGCGTCCGCTGACGACGTACGACCCGTGCGTCGAGCCGATGAAACAGATCTGGCCGGTGCTGCATCCGCTGTACGGGCCGGGGGGCGCGATGCTGACGCGGGCATTCCCGCTCGATGGGCCGCCCGACCAGACCAATGATCACCCGCACCATCAGTCGGTGTGGACCGCGCACGGCGATGTCAACGGCATCAACTTCTGGCACCTCAAGGAGGGACACGGCCTGGTCAGGCAGCGCTCCCGCCGCCTGGCCTCCGCCCCCGCCGCGGCCCGCATCTCGGCCGCCCTGGACTGGTGCGATGCCTCGGGGAAGAAGGTGTTGGAAGAACAGCGGACGATCACCTTCTGGGGCACGCCCGATACCGCCCGCCTCATCGATTTCGACGCCACCTTCCGCGCCACCGAGGGCGACGTGACATTCGGCGACACCAAGGAGGGCGGCCTGCTCGCCGTGCGCCTGGCGGATTCCCTGCGAGAGAAGCAGAAGGGCGATGCGCCACCGGGCACGATCACGACATCCGAGGGGGCCGTCGGCGAGGCCGCGGCCTGGGGCAAGCCGGCCACGTGGTGCGATTACTCGGGCCCCGTGGGCGACGCGACCGCCGGCGTCGCGCTGCTCGCGCATCCCGACAACGCGCTGCGCCCGATGCGCTGGCACGTGCGGAGCTATGGCCTCATGACCGCGAATCCCTTCGGGCTCTCCGATTTCGAAAAAGACAAATCGCTCGATGGCGGACGCGTCCTCAAACGCGGCGATTCCTGGCGCATGCGCTTCCGGCTCCTGGCGCACGCCGGCGGCGCCGGGGAGGCGGGGGTGGCCGGGGCCCATCGCGATTATGCGGCGCCGCCCGTGGCGAAATGGGCCAGATGAGCGACGGCACCATCACCGGGCGGCTGGACGCCCTGTACGAGTTCGACCGCGAGCCGGTGCGCGAGAGCCACCTCAAGGGGTTCTCCAGCTTCGCCGGGCTCTACGCCGGCGAGCACGTCGCCGGCACCGAGTTCATCATCGGCCCGCTCTTCGTCAGCCACGGGGTGAGCGCGCCCGACTTCTTTCTCGGGCTGATCGCGGGCAATTTGCTCGCCGTGCTGTCGTGGGCCCTGTGCTGTGCGCCGATCGCGGTGCGCACCCGGCTCACTTTTTATTGGCAACTGCGCCGCGTCTGTGGCCCGTGGTTGAACTTCCTCTACTGCATCGTGAACGCGCTGATGTGGTGCATCCTCGCCGGCGCCATGATCGGGGTCTCCGCGACCGCCGTGGGCCTCCCCTTCGGCATGCCGATGCCGCAGTTATCGGATCTCTATCCCACGAGCGCCGCGTGGGTCGCCGTCGTCTTCGGGGTCGGCGCGGTGGTCGTGACCCTCGCGATCCTCGGCTTCGAGCGCATCTCGTGGTTCGGGAAGGTCTGCGCCCCGTGGATGTGCCTGGTCTTCATCGCCGCGGCCCTGGCCGTCCTGCCGACGCTCGGCTGCGCGTCGGCGGGCGACTTCTGGCGCGTCGCCAACGAGAAGATCTGGACGGGGGTGCCCTTCGAGGGGCAATCGAGATTCACCTTCTGGCACGTGATGTTCTTCGCGTGGTTCTGCAACATCGCCTGGCACATCGGGATGGGCGACATGTCCATCCTGCGCTACGCGCGCAAGTGGTGGTACGGGCTGGCGAGCTTCTTCGGGATGTTCTTCGGGCATTTCATCGCGTGGGTCGCCTCCGGCATCCTCTGCGCCGCGGCGCAGGGGAACGTGGCGCCGGGGCCGATCGCCTATGCCGGGGCGGGCGTCGCGGGGGCCGTGTGCGTCGTGATCGCGGGCTGGACCACGGCCAATCCGACCCTGTATCGCGCCGGCCTCGCCTTCCAGGTGATCACGCCCAACTGGGCCCGGTGGAAGGTCACGCTCGCCGCGGGCGTCGTCACGACCATCGCCGCCTGCTTCCCCGCGCTGGTCATGAAGCTCCTGGATTTCGTGGCGGTCTACGGCCTCGTGCTCATGCCCATGGGCGTGGTCATCCTCGCGGATTACTGGGTGCTCCCGCGCCTCGGGCTGCGCCCGGAGATCGCCGAGCGCGACGGGCTCAAGATCAACTGGGCCGCGGCCATCGCGTGGTTGGCCACCGTGGCGGTCTGCGCCGCGATGGGCATCGAGATCTTCTTCAAATCGTTCCCCGGCATACTGCTCGCGCTGGTGCTGTACGTCGGGCTCAGCGCGCTCTTGCAGCGGCGGGCGGCGCCGGCCGCGGGAGGCGCGCCATGAGGCGGGCGGCGATCGCGGCCTCGGCCATCGGGCTCTTGCTGACCCTGGTCCCGGCGGTGCTCGTGTTCGCCGGCGCGCTGCCGTGGGCGACGCACGCGAACCTGATGTTCGCCGGCATGGTGCTCTGGTTCCTGACCGCGCCGGTGTGGTTCCGGGATTGAGTCACTGCCCGTAGGTGAAGGTGGCGGTGGCGCGGGTGTCGCGGTCGGTCGTCAGGCGGACCCAGTGCGCGGAATAGCCCTTGGGGAAATCGTGTGTCTCCGTTGTGCCGGGCGCGACGGTCAGCCGCCCGTATTCGCTCCATTGGCCATCGGCGGCGAAATCTATCTCGATGGTGAAGGTGACCGGGGCATCGGACGCGTGGGACAGGGCCAGTGCCTTATTGTGGTAGCCCGCCATGAGATAGGGATCGGAGGGTTCGTTGGCTTTGGCGTCGGCGTCCTTCCAGGGGCCGCCGGTGCCGCGGGGCGGGCCCATGCGCCAGAGGTCGTCCACATCGCCGAACCAGATCGCGGCCTCGCCGCCAGGGGTGCGGTAGACCTGCTCGCTGGCGGGGGCATCGGCGCGCACGCCGGCCAGCACCAGCAGCCCGCGCCACGAGGCGAAATCGCCGATCCGCTTCCCGTGGGTGCAGATGGGCCGCGCGCGGCGGATGCCGCCGGCGTCCTTGTACGGGACCTCGTAGATCGTGCCGTGCGCGTTGAGATGGATCCGCTCCGTCACGATCTCGCGGAAGCCGCGCGGCCAGCCATCGGCAAAGGGGCGGTCGTAGGCGCCGTCGCCCTTCGGGAGGCGGTAGCGCTTTTCCCCCTCTCGGACGATGACGGACGCGGCGTCGACCTCGAAGCCGGGCTTGTCGCCGACGCCGTACTTGGCCCGCAGCACGGTCTCTCTCGCGGCGTCGCCCAAGGGGACGAATTCCAATTTGCCATCCATGGTCCAGGCCGAACGCGCCTTGACCTCAGTGCCCTCGCAGCGGTTGGCGGCGAAGAGCAGTGTCCTGGCATCCGCCATCGCGGGTTTGGCGATGCCGCCGATGACGGGGCCATCGTGGGCGACGTCGGCGAGCGGGGCGAACGTCTCGGGGGTCGCCGCGCGCGGGGGATTCCCGAGGCGGAAGTAGGCGCTCGCGGACTTGGCGGCGCCCATGGCGGTGACCCGCACCCACTGCGCCTCGAGTTCCTCGCCGAGGATGTGGAAGGCGTAGCCGCGCGCGGGGACGTTGACCCTGGCGGTCGGGCGCCAGGTGCCGCGGCCATCGTCGTCGGCCTCGATCCGGAATTCGACCGCGGCATCCGAGGCGTGCCTCAGGTGCAGGCAGCCCTCGCGGAAGCCGCGCACGAGGAAGGGGGCCGAGCTTTCGCCCGCGGCGACGTCGTCGTCGAGCCACGGGCCGCCGTTGCCCGAGGGCGCGCCCATGGCCTCGATATCGGACCATGTCCCGAACCAGATGCCGGAGTTCGATTGGCCCGCGATCTCGTTGCGCATGATCGAGGCGTCGTCGCGCGTCATGACGATCTGCCCCTCCCAGGCGCAGTAATCCACCGGCATGCGCGTGTAGGTGGCCACCGGGCGTAGCCCGCCGGTGTTCCCGCGGGAGAACGCCCTCGGAAAGTCGTAGAACAGGCCATGCATGTGCGCGAGGAAGCGCCCGTCGGTCACCTCGCGGATGCGCGGCCACTCCGTGTACCAGCCGCCGATCGCGTCGTGCGAATAGCTCCCCATCGGGAGGCGGAAGGTGTGCCACTGGCCCCCGTCCAGCAGCTTCAATATCACGGAGCGCCGGTCCCATCCCATGGCCCAGAGCGGCGCCGCGTCATCCGGTGCGCCGAAAATCCCCCCCGGGCCGGTGACCTCCGTGAACTGGTGCCGCTCGATTAGCCGCCACGACGCGCCATCCCATTCCGCCAAAGCGCCCCGCTCGTCCCCGCTCGTCGCCTCGCCGCCCACCAGATACTCGTATTTCTTCTTCCCGACCTCGCGCTCGCCGTTGTTGGCGATCACGAAACGCCCCTGCGCGGTATAGGCGCCCTTGCCGTGCCAGCCCGGCACCGGCTTCTCGAAGAGCCGCATCACGCCAAGCTTGTGGACATCGACCTCGTACACGGCCCCCTCCATGTCATAGAAGTAGACCTTGTTCGCCGGATCGGTCAGGTGCCGCGCGGTCGCCGTCATCCGCCCCACCAGCGCGTTCTTCACATCGGCGGCCCGGACCGCGCCATCCGCGCCGACGAAATAGGGCCCGATGATCAGCTGGTTGGATTCGCGATGGATCATGCGGTTGGCGTGCGTGCCGCCGACGCTCTCGGGGCGAACCTCCATCCGCAGATCTCTGTCGATGGTGTAGAGCTTGTCTTCGCCGCCCCGGGTCATGTGAGGCGGGTAGGTGATCAGCCACAGCCGGTCGGCCCAAGGCACCACCGCGCCGATCCCGCATTCCCCGTAGGGGCTGAATACCGCCAGATGCGGGTAGATCCCGCTGATCCGGACGACCTTGTCCCCCGGAGATGGGCCCCACGCCTGGCCGATGCCCCGCGTGGCGGCGTTGAACTCCGCGAGCGCGCAGGCGGTTGAGATCAGGAATGCGGCCAGCAGGGCGAAGGGCCGCGGCGCGGGGGTTCTGTCATTTGGTATTTTCATGGGGAGGTATCCTTGGGTGTGTGGCCTGGGGGGAGGTTTTCGCGCATCAGGCGGCCGATGGCCTCGTGCGGGAGCGCGGCATCGAAGATGAAGACCTCGTCGAGCGCCCCGCGGAACACGCGGCCGCCGCGGTGGGGCTGGGGATCCATGTTGCGGCCGAGCGCGACGGCGGTGGCGCCGGGGCGACCGGTATCGGTCTGGACTTCCCGGATGCCCTTGCGCGCCGCGGTTTCGAGTTCGCCATCGACGAACAGGAGGATGTGCGTGGTGTCGCGCGGCCCCGCGCCATCGAAGAGCACCGCCGCGAGGTGGTGCCATCGGCCATCGCGCAGGTCCCGCGTCCCGATGACTTGGCTCGTGTGGACGCCCACGCGCAGCCGTCCGATCGGCCCGTCATCGGCGAGCGGGTTGATCGAGATCTGCCACGCCGCCCCCGGGCGCATGGTCCCCCAGCTCACGAGAGCAAAACCGTTGGACGGCTCCCAGTCGGCGGGAACCTTGGCCCACAGGGCCACCGTGCGCGCCCGGCCCCCGGGGATCCCGCCAAAATCCGTCGCGACGAAATCCCCGGCCCCATCAAAGGCGAGCGCCGAGCCAAAGCGCCCCGCGACCCACGCGGGGCCGCCGCCATCCCCCGCCAGCGATTCCAGGCGCGCGGCGGTCGCCGTGGCCAGCGCGCCCGCGGCCCGCGTCGTCGGCCCGTCCCCCTCGTCGAAGGGCCAGTGCGCGTAGGCCGCCGGCGACGCGCTGCGGGGGGGCAGGCGCGTCAGGAAGCGCGTGTCGTCGGCGGGGATGGCGATGGCCGACCTCGCCTCGATGCGCAGGGCCTGCGACTCGCGGAGTTCCCGGGCCGCCGCCTCGCCCGGCACCGAGGCGCGCACCAGGCCGTCGAGGACGTGCACCTCGGTGCCGCGCCCGCGCGGGCCCACCTCGACGCCGAACCTGGTGCCCACGTCAATGATCCTGCCATCCGGGCTATCGATCCGGAATCCCGTCGCCGCCGCCGGCACCTCCGCCGCGACCCGGCCCGAGGCCAGGCGGACGCGATTGCGTCCCAGCACATCCAGCAGCGCCGGACCATCCAGTATCACGCTCGCCCCGCTGGCCATCCGCAGTTTCAGGAAGCCCCCATCCAGCCGGATGGTCCCCCTGCCGATGCCGTCGCCCTCGAGCAGCGGCCGCTGTCCCTCCGCCCAGCGGACCGCCTCCAAACCCTCCACGCTCGCCAACACCTTCCCCGACACGCCGCGCCAGGCGAATAGCCCCACGCATCCGAAGATCACCACGAACGCCGCGGCCCACGAACCCCATCGACCCATCCAGGCGAAACTCCGCGGATGCGGCCGGGCATCCAACGCCTCGCCCCCGATCCGCGCGATCACCCCAGAGCAGAATGCATTGCCCCTGCCCGCGCTCGCGCCCAGCCGCGCCACCACCTCTTCCGCGAACGCGTCCCGCGTCGCGCCGATCGCACCCTCATGGCGAAGCAAGCGCTCCACCTGCGTGAGGATCGCCAGCTCGCGGCGCAGCGCGCCATCCCAACGCGCGGCGGCCACCAGCGCCGCCACCCCCTCCGGCGCGAGTCCCCCCGCGAGCCATTCGGCGATCAGTCGGTGGCGGGTCGAGGCATCCATAGGTTCACGCCAGCCCCAGGCGCCTCTCGATGCACGCCCGCAACTGCAGCCGGAGCCGGTGCAACTGCATCGTCACCGCCGAATGCTTCTTCCCCGACCGGCGACAGATCTCCGCCACCCCGATGTCCTCCTCGTATCGGGCGCGGACCAGATCCCGCGGGCCTTCCTCAAGCTCCCCAAGGCACAGCCGCAGCGCGCCCTGCCAGTCCGCCTCGCCGCCCGCCCCGTGCATCGCGTCGATCTCCCCCGCCACCATCACCCGCAACGAATCCGCGTCCCCCATCGGCACCGCCCGCGCCTTGCGCCAGTGGTTCCGCAACAGGTTGAACGCGATCCCACGCACCCACGGCGCAAAAGGCCGCCCCGCTTCGAATTCCCCCAGCTTCCGATACGCCAGAATGAATGCCTCCTGCGCCAGATCCTCCGCCTCGTGCGGGTCGTCCAGACGCACCGCCACGCATGCCCTCAGTCCCGCCTGATGCCGCAGCACCAACCTCGAAAATGCCCCCAGGTCGCCCCCCCGCGAGGCCTCGATCAGCGCTCCATCGTCCCATTCGTCCATGCGTCTCCTCCCCCCACTCTTGTCCCCAACCCAGAAAATGACACGCGCCAACTTAAATCGCCCAGCCGCGGCTCGCTCTGTAGGCCGCCTGTGCCAGGCGGCAGCGAGTGCCAAGTTTCCACATGACTGACGCCACGCGCCGCCGGCGGGGCTGACTCGAAAATCGGCCACGGGATCGGCCTGTAGGGCGCGGATTCCCATCCGCGCCACGAGGGCCCTGCCGGTTGCCCGTGGCGCGAAAGGGATTTCGCGCCCTACATTTTCACCCCCGGTGGTGCCCCGCGTGCAGGGCACCAAATCTAGCCCAAAATCCGACGCAAGGATCGTGTAGCGAAGGGCCGGAGTCCACCCGCCATGGCGGGCCCTTCGGCGGGGGCCCGGTCGGGCACCGAAGCCCGAAGGGGCTTCGCTACAACGGACGGGCGATCCACACACCCACCTCTCGATTGTCCCCCGTGAGCCCGATGTCCACTGAGAAAATAATGTCAAACGGAACTCAGGACGTCACAGATTTACCGCGAAATTTCCCTTGCCAGAGACCCGCATCCATTTAGTTTTGTTTCGAACCAAATCGGGAGCGTAGCGTATGGCGAGGCGTATTTTGCTGGGGTTGGGGTGTCTTTTGGGCGCCCCTTTTTTGGTGCTGGGCCAGGGGACGACGAGCTGGACGAATTTCAGCAACGCGGACAACAGCTGGCTGAACCCGACGAACTGGAACAACGGGGTGGCGAGTGGGACTCTGACGGCGCTGATCAACAGCGGTTCGGCGCCGGTGAGCTACGAGGTGAACCACGATTCGGGGACGAACGAGGTGCTGTCGGTGCGGCTGGGGTTGAGCACGACGCGGACGGCGACGCTGAACATCGACGCGGGGACGATGCTTAACGTGGTGGGGCCGGGCGGTGGCGATCTGAATTTTGACACGGTGCAGATGGGCAACGGGGCCCGTCTGAACGTGGACGGGACGATGATCGTCGCCGGGGGCATTTTTGCCCAAGGGAATTCGATCATCAACGTCAACGGCGGCGTGCTGGTGGATTCGAATCGGTTGACGCGGCTCAACAACACGGCGCGGATGAACATCACGGGCGGGGGCCTTTTTATCGACACCAGCGCCATGGATCTCGCTGGAGCGGGCGGCGCGGAGGATGCGCGGCTGAATATCATGAATGGCGCGGCGCAGGTGACGGGACTGAATGCGGGTTTCCGCGGGACGGGGGTGGTCGCCATCGGTGCGTCGGGCGCGCTGACCAATCTCGGAAATAGTTTGGTTTTGGGCGGGCCGCCGCCCTCGGGGAGCCATGCGGGTCGCGGCTTCCTGTATTCTACTGGCACGGTGTACAACACCGGGAGCTTCATCCTGGGCGACAACACGACCAACGATAACGCCTTCGGGATGGCGGTGATTTCAGGCGGGACCTTCGAGCAGGTGGGCGATTCCTCGAAGGTCGTGCGGGTCGGCGACCGGAACAAGGGCTATCTCACGGTCGAGGGCGGGGCATTCCTGTCAACGAACAACATGACCCTGGGCAACCAGAACCGGAGCATCCCGGCGCGGAACCAGCGCGGGGACGGCACCGTGATCGTCACCGGGACCGGGCAACTCGCGGTCACCAACGCCGGCGGGACCGCGACGATCACGCTCGGGACGACCTCGGCGGTACCGGACGCGGACCGGGGCATCGGCCAGATGACGGTAGAGGCCGGGAGCGCGAGGGCCGACGTCCTCACGATTAACAATGGCGTGTATACGAACGCGGGGGGCACGACCTCGCTCGGGCGCCTGAACATGGGCAACAGCGCGGGCGCCGCGAGCTACATCCAGTCCGGCGGGACGTCCCTCATCACGGGCGTGGCTAACTCCGCGCTCGTCCTTGGAGGCACCGGCGCGGCCAAGGCCCTGAACGTCGAGGGCGGCCTGCTGCTCGTGGACCGCGGCAACGCCGCCGCTGGCGGCGATTCGATCGGGACCAACGCGACCATCAACGTCTCGGGCGGCATCCTCCGGTACACGGCGCCCACGAACTCCATCGGCGGCTTCACCCCGCCGCTCACCATCAACAATTCCGCCACCGTCAACGTTTCCGGCGGCGCGCTGGAGGTGGTGGATGTCACGCGCCACCCGACCAATGCCAACGGGCGCGCGCGCTTCGTGCTCGGCGGATCGGGCGCCGGCACGATGAACATCACCGGCGGCAACGTCCTGTTCTCCAACATCGGCGACGGCATCTTTTTTGGGGGGCTGAGCGGCACCGGCCTCGGGCAGATCAACCAGAGCGGCGGCACGAACACGATCGGCGCGGCGGGAGGGAACGTGTACATCGGCGGCACGACGGGCTCCGGGGGCAAGGGCGAGTATAACCTGAGCGGCGGGCTCCTCGATTCGGCCAAGAGCATCGAATTGGGCAATGGCTCGGCGGCGGCCTTTTCGGAGGCCAACCCGCTGGGCGTGCTGAACATCTCTGGCGACGGCGTGTTCCGCAATTCGGGCAGCACCGTCCTCGGCGGGAACGATTGGGGGGGTGCCGCGAACTCGGGCAACGGCCACGGGGTGGTCAATATCTCGGGAGGGACCGCGGATTTCGTCGGTTCCCTCCTGGTCGGGACGGCCACCGCGACCACCACGCCCGGCAACACCAATCGCGGCTACCTGACCATGACGGGCGGGGACGCGAATGTCTCTGGCGGCTTCCGCGTCGGCGATATTTCGAATGCCTACGGCCGCGTCTCCATGGGCGGCGGCACCCTGGATGTCACGGCCGGCGACTTCTTCGTCGGCCGGCGCGGTGGTGCCGGCGAGTTCTTGCAGACCAACGGCACCGTCGTCTCGCTGGTCAACGTATCGGTGGCCGACGGGACCGATAGCGTGGGCCTGCTGCGGTTGGATGGCGGCAGCTTTACCGTCACCAACGCCGCCGGCAACAATCGCCTCCTGATCGGCAACGGCGGCGGGCAAGGGACCCTGCAGCTCGGCGGCGGCGCGCTGACCGTCGACCAGATCGTCATCGCCGCCAATAGCCTCATGGTGGGTGCCGGGGCGATCACCGGCAGCCTGACGAATTTCGGCACCATCGCCCCGGGCAATTCGCCGGGCATCATCGCGGTCGATGGCGACGCGGTGCTGGCCGACACCTCGCTGCTGCTCATGGAGCTGGCGGGCACCGGCGCGGGCGACTTCGACCAGTTCAACGTCACCGGCATGCTGGGCTTCGACGGCACGCTGACCGTCACCCTGACCAACGGCTTTGCCCCGCAGGTCGGCGACGTCTTCGACCTCTTCGACTTCGGCTCCACCAACGGGCTGGCCTTCGACGCGGTCAACCTCCCGGACCTCGTCAACGCCGCCTGGGACACCACCGACCTCTACCTCGGCGGCAGCATCGCGGTGGTCATCCCCGAGCCGGGCACCTTCGCCCTGCTGGGAATCGGCGCCGCACTTCTGGCCGCCGCGAGGCGCAGGCGGCATTCGTCTTAGTAGGCTACCGCGAGAGAACCCAATCGAAATCTAGGAAAACCGATGAAAAAGACACTGACGCATCTCACTGTCGCGGCGATGTGCGCCCTGCCGCTCGCGGCCGTGGCCCAGAATACCACCTCCTGGACGAATTATTCGGGTTCCGACAATGGCTGGTTGAATCCGACGAATTGGAACAACGGCGTGCCCGTGGCGACGTCCACGGCGCTGTTGAATACCGTGCCCGCGAGCACCAGTTATGTGGTGGATCACACCGGGACCAACACCATGCAGGCCCTTCGCCTCGGCAACAGCACCAGTCAGACGGTGACGCTGAACGTTGGTGCCGGCTCGGAGTTGACCGTCGCCAACTCCAGCCGACCGGCGGGCCTGGGGGACAACACGTTCCAGACCACCGCGGGGACCAGGATGAATATCACCGGGGCGGTGATCATGGCGGGAGGTGTCTATTTTCAGGGCGATTCCCAGATCAACATCCATGGCGGCAGCCTGATCATCTCCAACCGGAGCTCGCGCATCAATGATACCGGATCGATCAACGTCCTGGATGGCGGGCGCTTCGTTTCTCAAGCCTCCTTCGAGCTGGCCGGCGCCGGCGGCGCGGGCGACAGGCCGGTGCTCAACGTGATGGATGGCTCGGCCGTCTTCGGTAGCATCAGCGCCGGCGCCCGGGGCAGCGGCACGGTGGTGATCGCGGCATCCGGGGTCTGGACGAACACCGGGACCCTCCAGTTCGGCGTCAACCCGCCGACTGGCAATCACCCCGGCGTGGGTCTCCTAGTATCCACTGGCAACGTCTTCAGTTCGGGGGATATCTATTTGGGGCGCAATCGGACCAACGCGAGTTCCTATGGCTCGATCGTGGTCGCGGGCGGGACCTTCCAACAGGTCGGGGCCAATCGGATCGTCCGGATCGGGGAGCAGAACAAGGGGTTTCTCACCGTCGAGGGCGGGGCCTTTATTTCGACCAACAACCTGCTGCTGGGCGTGAATAGTCGGAACGAGGCCTCCGGCCTGATGCAGCGCGGCGACGGCACCGTGCTGGTCACCGGCACCGGCGCCATGGCGGTGACCAACG
>CAZYWZ010000083.1:0-28715 GCA_964651705.1 uncultured Verrucomicrobiales bacterium | reverse complement strand
TGGCGCACGCGGGCGGTGGATTCGGCAGCGTGCGCCAAGGCGCAGCCTACCTTTTTCCGCCCCGGTGGTGCCCCGCCTGCGGGGCATGATGTCTGACTCGAAAATTCCCCCGCTGGCGTCTCGCGGAGGCGCCCTGCAAGATCTGTAGGCCGCCTGTGCCAGGCGGCAGCGGGTGCCAAGTTTCACGGATGCCGCGGATATTTTATTGGACTGGAATGGGTTGCGCCGACGGCCCGTGAGGCAGACATTCTCCCGCCAGAGGCGGGAAGGTCGTCTGCCCCCGTCCGCTCAGGGCCGCCGACGCAGGCAGGAGTGCCTGCGTCACGCGGGAAGTTTCCACATGAATGATGCGGCGCGTCCGCGCGCCGGCGGCGGGGCTAGCCAGAAACTTCAGTCTGGAGGGCGACGTGGCCGCGGTTCCCCTGATGAGGGCATCAGGCGCGCTGATTGTACTTCCCGTCAGGGAAGCGCCGGACTAATAATTTATCCCGATGAGGCGCTGCGCATCTTGGGGCGAGGCGGCCGCTGCGGCGGTCGCGGTGTGGTTTTTCATCCTTGGCCAAGCCGGCGCGGCGCCGACGGTCGTGGTCGATCCGCCCGAGGTCGCGGTCGGGCAGCCGTTCACCGCGCGCGTCGAGGGGGCGCCGCCCGGGTCTACGGTCAAGTGGCGCGTCAATGCCAACGCCCGGTTCCTCCGCGCCGACTCGATGCGCCGGGAGGCGACATTCGAGGCGACGCGCGTGGGCGAGGCGGTGGTGACGGCGGCGGCGGGAGGGGCGGAGTGGGCGGCGGCGGTAACCGTCAAAGACGCTGGCAATCGGACCGCAGCGGCCGTTATGGGCGGCGACAGCCCCCTGCTGATCTCTGGTGCCAAGCAATTGAAGCCGGGCGACACGTGGGCGCTGCGCGTTCAGGGGTTGCCGCAAGGGATGCGGGTGACCTGGGACTGGGACCAGGATCTGCTGGCCCGGGAGACGGGGGGCGATGGCGCATCGGCGATCACGCTGCGGGTGAAGACGCGAAGTTATTCGGAGAAGCGCGAAACGTGGGTGACGGCCCGCGTGCCCGAACTGAAGTGGAGCGAGCGGGCCAGCGCCATCGTATGGGAGTATAGCAAGAGCAAGCCGATCCAGGGCGAAGGGGACAAGCCGCCGGGGTCCGACTGGTTCAAGCCGCCAGTGGACGTTCCCCCCGCCGAGGGCCCGCTGGCGAAACTTTCGCCCGAACAGAGGGCGATGGCGGAACTCCTGCGGAAATCCATCAATCCCGACAACCCGTTGTCGCCCCAAGAATTCTACAGCCGCCTGCAGGCCGTCTGCGATGAGTTCGGCCTGCAGAAGCCGATGGTGGAACTCAATCGCGTCAAGACCGAGCTGAACCGGCTCGGCCTGGCGGAACAGTATCTGGGTCCAAGGACCGAACTGGGCGGATCCAAGGCGGAAGCCGTCCTGCTCGGGTATCGGCGCGACCTGACCATCGAGGGCATCCGTCATGCGATCCGCGAGGTCTTGCGGCAGAATGGCGGCAACGCGGAGAGCCTCGGGCACGTGTATCTGGCGAAGATCGGCAAGTGGTCGAAGCAGAGCGCGAATGCCTTCACGATCGCCGGGGACATCGATTTCACCTTCCTGGCCAGCGATCCCGTCACGGCCATGGGGTTGGTCAAGGCCTTCAACGAGTTCGTCAGGCAACGCATCGGGATGAACATGGCGCAGCTGGATTCGGTCGCCACCGCCCACGGGCAGGCCGAGCACCTTGTCTACGTCGGGCCGCAGGGGGAGAAATACGGGGATGATGCGATGGTCGAGCTGGGGAAGACGCCCGCGGACCTGAAGAACTCCGGCGTGGAACTGATCGACTTTCTGCGGCCGGACATCGCGGGCACGAGCGAGGCCGCCACGAGCGGGCGCGAGGCGCTGCAGATGGTCCTCTTCGAGTCGGTGATCCGCGACATGCCCCCGGGGGCGACCCTGGGGGACATCGAGGCCGAGTTCGAGCGCCGGTGGGAAGAGAAACGGACCAAGGTCGTCGAGCCCTTTCTCTCGATGGAGATGGCGCGGCATCTCGAGGGGGACATCATCAAGCAGGTCGATGTCTTTGCGGCGTTCGACGTGGTCAAGAAGGGATCCAAGTACCTGCGGCGCAGCAACGACATTTTCAAGAACGACTTCAAGATGGATCCGGCGGATGGCAAGTGGACGAAGTTCGTGCGCGAGGTGGACGACATGGCCGCGGGAAAATGGCCGGAGGGGATGGAGAAACCGCCGGGGGCCGGGGAGAAGCCGACGCCGGCCGACATCATGCGGGTGGCCATGACGTTCTTCGAGTCGCAGGCGGAACTGGGGGGGATGTTCCGGCTCGAGGACGGGCCGAACGGGGGGGTGGAGCTCAAGGCCGACGTCGATGGGCTCAAGAAGTTTCTCGATCTCGCGCAGCAGAAGATCTGGGACAACGTGTCGAAGGGGTTCGATTTCCGCATCCGGCTGCTCAATGACCTGCACGCGGAGCACAACGAGGCGCGTCGGAAGTCGCTGGTCGAGGAATCGGGCCGGAAGCTCGACGAGCTGATCAAGATGCTCGGCGCGGGCCTCGACGCGATGCAGCACGAGGGGACGAAGATCCCGGACGCGATCGCCGAGAAGGCGCGGATTCTCCTGAAGTTGCTCGAGACGCTGCCCTCCACGTCCAAGTTCAAGATACCGCAGGAGGAGATCGACAAGATCCGCAAGATGCTCGCGGCCTGCGATGGCAATGGCAACGCGCAACGGATGATCGTGCTCTCGTTGCTGGATCGATTCGACAGGTGGATCATCGAGAAATCCCTGATCTACAGCCCCGATACGCCGGGGATCGATGCCGCATCCGAGCGCGCCGGGGCATTGATCGACGGGCTCAATGGCGTGCTGGATTTCGTGGACAACGCCACGATCCAATCCCTGCGCGACAACGGGATCATCGATTTCGAGTACGTCGCCACAGGGAAGGACGGGAAGGCGGAGGACAGGAAGGTCAACATCATCACCTGCGAGAGCATCGCGAAGATCAACGCGCGGCTGAACGACAGCGTGCTGGGGAGGGTTGGCAACAGCACGGCCTTCAAGGCGTTCAACCTCCAGCAGGAGGCCTCGGCGTACTACAATGCCATCATGTCGTCCGGGACGCCGGGGGAGGCCTTCGGGCAGCTGGCCACCGAGTTTTTCCGGCGGCGGGTGCCGGGCGGGGACGCGGTGGAGGCGGCCATCATGGGCGACTGGACGTACGCGAGCCTGAAGGTCGTGTACGTGCTGTTCCCGACGGCGGCGATACCCGAGGCGCTGTGGGGCCTATCGCGCACGGTGCAATCCTTGGCGGTGAGTTCGTACTGGAGCTCGGAGCTGGAATCCCACGTGAACGAGTTCTACAAGGCCGCGGAATTCGAGCGCAAGGATCCGAATACGGGGCAACCGTCGGACAAGTGGTTTCTGACGGCGATCACGCACAAGAACGTGCGCTTCGCCCGCAAGGAACTTCTGTCGGGCAGTTGCGCGCTGTTGGCCGATGACGATTTCGACGTGACGCTTTGGGCCAATCTGGCGGCGACGGATCCCTTTATCACCCTGATGGAGGAATTGGAGAACCACGAGGCCGCGGGACAGAAGGTTCGCGACAAGTTCCGTTCCGACCTCGAGGCGAGGTGGCAGAAGGTCAAGGCGTCCTTCGTCAAGACGATGATCGAGAAGCTGGAGGCGAGGCGGACATCGTCGGAGACGGACGCGACGGGCGAGGCGGGCAAGGTGTACGAGGAGCTGGTCAAGATCGCGGCCGAGTTAGAGGTCGTGGATCAGGTCCATGACGGTATCGAGGGGCAGTGGGATTCCGGCGTGCTCAAGGCGCTCTGGGTGACCGTGAAGAACACGAAGAAGTGGGCGTTCGGGCAAGGGCTATCCGAGACGGAGCGGAACCGGTGGGTGACCGTGGTGCGGCAATATCACGACGGGTACAAGACGATCCGCGATGCGAGGGGGCAGGTGGAGGCGGCTGTGGCCGAGTGGTTCACGGGGGCGGGACTTTCGGTCCCGGAGGCGACCCAGCACGACCTGCGGGTGTTGACCGGCGTGGCATTCCTCACGGGGGTGCTGGAAACGGATCTGGCGACGGCGCGGCGTTGGACGGGGATCCCCGACCCGATCCGGGGGGCGGTCGAGGCGGAGTTGACCGAGATCAAGCGCGCGGCGGTGCGGGGCGCGACCCTCGACGCGCAGGTGGACAAGCAATATTGGGCGAGGATCGCCTTCGAGGATTTTTGGATGCGGGCGCTGGAGTCGGTGGGATCCCGGAACGTGCTTTGGCGATCGCGCCTGGGGCCGATGGCGGCGGCGCGGCGCAAGGAGCGGGACAGGCTGGTCGAAGAGTTTCGGGCGCTGTATGGGGGGGCATCGCGTGCGCTGGTCATCCTGGTGCGGCAGCGGGTGACGGTGAAGGGGGCCGCGGCCCGTGCGCCGAAGGTCCAGACGCTGCCGTTGCCCGCCGCGGAGGTGGAGGTCACGGGGGAGGATGGGCCAGCTAAAGTCGGTCGGGAGAACGAGAGCGATTTTGTGGTGCGCGACATCGCCGCAGGGAAATATTCGATCCGGGTTTCCGCGAAGGATTTCAAGACGGAGGCGGGGGAAGACGCCTTCGTTCGGGAGATCGAGATACCCGCGAGTGACAAGGGGGAATCGATCCCGGCGGTGTCGGTCTCGCTGGTGCCTGCCGCGGAGGGGGGGGCGGCTTTGCCGCTGTTGATTGAGGTCCGTGACCGGGAGGACCAGGAGGTGACGGCGCGGCCCGTTCCCGTGGACGAGTCGGATTTCTTGACGCTGATGGCGCGGGCGACCCCGCATCCGGACAGCGGCAGGCTGCGCTACAACTGGGCCATCGGCGATCGGGTTCTCGGGGACGAGGCCTCGGATTCGATCCGGTTCCACGGCCGGGGCTTCGCGGGCCAGACATGCGCGGTGACCGTCGTGGCGATCGACGCGCGGGATCGGGAAGGCGTTGCGGCGGTGGACATCGCCGTTTCGACCAAGGAGTCCCTGCCGGTCAGGATCGGGCCGTATCCCAGGTCGGTTGCCGTGGACGCTACGCTGGAACTCGGGGTGGAGGCACCCGCGGAGGGCGCCCGGTCGCTCACCTATGAGTGGTTTGCGTGCGAGAATGGCTCGTGGCGCGAGGGCGTGCGGCATGACAAGCGGAGTTGGCGTTTTGCGCCGGGTCCCCTGGTCGGCGAGGGTGGGAAGATCCGGGCGAGGGTCGTGGTGCGCGATGACAAGGGCCATGCGGGGCAGGCGGAGACCGAGGACATCACCGTGGGCGCGGCGGAGAAGTTGCGGGTGACGCTGGAGCCCGAGCGCACCGAGATCGAGGCCGCGGGCGAGGTCACGTTGGTCGCCGGGGCCGAGCGATACGCGGATGGCGGACGGTTGGCCTACTATTGGGATGATGCGACCGAACCAACGGCGCGCGACCGTATCGTCGTGCGTGGCGCGGACATGGTGGCCGCGGGCCAGGTCGGGGTTTGGGTGACGACGACGGTCCGGGTTGTGGACGAGATGGGGCGCGAGGGGGAGGCGGCGGCCGCGGTCCGGTGCAAGCCACCGGGGATGAAGAAGCCGGGCCAGGAGGACGACGATGACGACGGGAAAGGGATGACGCCTGGGGACGGCGGGCCGGATGGCGGAAAGCCGCCTGGCGAGGGTGGGACGGGGAAAGATGGGGGGCGGGATGGCAAGGCGACAGACGCCGCGAAGTCTGGGAAGCAGGCGGGCACCACGAAAACCGGGGCGGAATCGACGGGGGGGCAGACCGGGACGAAGGGGACGACGGATGGACAGATGGGGACAACTGGCGGGCAGACGGGGACGGCCGGGCAGACGGGGACTGCGGGCGGCACGTCGGGTCTGCCTCCTGGCGTGGTGCCGGTGACGCTCGAGCCGAGCACGAATCTGGTGAAGGTCGGGCAGTCCCTATACGTGGCCGCCAAGTGGCCCGAAAAGATATTCTTGGGCAACTGTCGGGTGGCGTGGAGCGAGGGCGATGGCAACGCCTATTCTTGCACGATCGTGCCGAAGGTAGGGGGGAGGCTGGCGATCAAGGTCGAGTATTTCGACAAGAAGGCGGGCGGGGGCGAGAGGCTCGCGGGCTCGGGTTCGTGCGAGGTGACGGTGATAGGCAAGCCGGTGGTCAAGGCGCCGAGCGAGGTGATGTACAGCGACATCTTCGATCTCAGCGTGACCCCTGATCCCGCCGTGGCGCCGATGGCCGCGCAGTACTACTGGTATTGGGGGACCGTGCTGTCCGAGACATTGCCGGAGAAGCGATACGCGACCGCGACGCCCTCGGCGAAGATGCAATACGAGCCCTACGACCGGATGACCCAGATGGGGGCCGACGGGAAGCCGACCATCCAGTCCAACAGCGTGATGGTCACCGTAGCGGATGCCGCGGGCAAGGCCATCGACGAGGTCACGGTGCCGATACTCGTCCGGCCGGTGCGATTTTCGGTGACGGCAAGTGCGAACTGGAAGGTGAGCCAGAATGACAAGGGGATCTGGTTTGAGAGGGAAGCCGTGGTGCGGAAGCGCAAGGACGGGGACAAGGATGTCAATAGCGCGACGGCCACCGGAAACCTGCGCGTGGTGTGGGAGACGTTCGAGCCCGAGAACGAGGCCAAGCTGAAAGAGAATGTCGAGGGGGCGGCGATCTGGCAATCCTTGCCACCGGCGGGGGCCAGCGAGGGCAAGATCGAGGTGGTCCCGTTCGCGATCGGCGATTTCAGGGGATACATCAAGCGCACGACGACGGTGGTGACGCGATACAACGGGAATCCCTGGGGTTACGTGGACGTGTGTCTGCCGCAGGCCAACACCGCGGGATGGGCGCAGGTGATGAAGGGCAAAGCTTGCCTGACCATCAGCTACGCCACGGGCGGGAGTGGCACCGGATTGGGCACGGGCAAACTCTGGTGGGACGACATGCCGTTCTTGGAGGCGCACGCGCGCGCGGCGGATGCGGAGGTGAGGGCGATGCTTGGCTCGCTGAAGCTGACGCCGGATGAGAACGTGACCGTGGTGCCATACACCGGACCGGGCATTGATGGCGCGGCGCCCGGCGAGCTAAAGGTCGCAGTGAAGGCGACGCCGGCGGAGGCCAAGTCCGGGCAGACGGTGGAGGTGGCGGCCGAGGTGACGGGAGGGAAGGCGCCCTACGAATACGCGTGGACGGGCGATCACGCCGGCAAGGGGGCGAAGGTCACATTCATCTCCAGCAAGGCGGGCGAGCACAAGCTTTCGGTGGCGGTCAAGGACGCCGATGGGGCGACGGGCAACGGCGAGGTGACGATCAAGGTCGTTGGCGTGGAGGGGCAGATCCTTGGGTTGCCGGGGCAGGTGGTTTATGGGCAGAAGGTGGAGATCCGCGGTTCGGTGACTGGCGTGGCGGGGGCGCAGGAGATCATCGACAAGACCAATGCCGAGAACGCGAAGAAACAGGCGGAATGGGACGAGATGGGCCGGAAGGCCAAAGAGGCCGAGGCGAAAGGAGGCGTATACATATTGCCATCGGACGAGGAGGGCCCCGACATCCAGACGCCGCAGTTCAAGTTCATCTGGCACGCGGACAAGGAGGGCATCGCCTTTGATCCGCCAGAGGGGACCTCGACGACGGTGCTCTTTGGCCGCATGGGCGCCATCAAGATCTGGGCCCAAGTGCTGGACAAAGATGGCGCGATGCTGGGCGAGACCCCGCAGGCGACGGTCGACGTGGTCGCGCCGAAGTTCCATATCGGATTCGACCCGACCACTGGCCGCGTGGGGCAGGAGATCCGCGCGCGGGTGACGACGGACCCGATGACGCTGCACGCGCCGATCTTCTATCGCTGGTCGGTGCCGGAGTCCTCGAACCGGATGGAGCACAATGATTCCGCGAGCGATATCGGCTTCAAGCTGAAGGAACCGAAGCCGCTGCGGGTGACCGCGGTCGCCGAGGTGCCCCACTATCGGGACGCGATCGAGAACATCGACGCGACCTTCACGCCAGGGGCATATGCGGTCAAGGTCGCGGTGGAGGAGTTTGAGACCACGAAGCCAAAGGTGTGGGATCCGGTGCGGGGCGGTATCAAGACCTTGCCGCGGGGCACCTACGCGGGGGATGAACAGATCCGGTTGCGCGCGGAGATCGAGGGGGAGCCGAAGCCGGCGGAGGTGCGCTGGAAGTGGACGGTCAACGAGGGGACGACCATCAGCAACGACATCTCGCAGACCCCGACGGTATCGCGGCACGAGACGGGATCGATTTCGGCGACGGTGGAGGCGCGCGACAAGGACGGGGTGCTGCTGGGGACCGGCAGCATCAATCTCTCGGTGACGGTCGCGCCGGACAAGGTGAACCCCGTGATGGTCACGGCGAAGGCCGACAGGGCGACGATCCGGTCGGGGGAGAAGACGTGGCTGCGCGCGGAGGTGAAGGGCGGGACGCCACCGTACACGTACCAGTGGTCGGGCGCGGCGAAGGGATCGGCGCAGGCCGTCGAGTTTTTGGGAGAGAAGGCGGGGGACGCGGTGGCGACGGTGGCGGTGAAGGATTCCAAGGGCAAGACGGGCAACGCGAGCGTGACGTTGAAGGTGGAACCGGCAGAGATCGCGGTGTCGGTGAGTGCGAGCAAGGCGCGGGTGTTCGTTGGCGAGACAGTGGACCTGACGGCGTCGGCCAAGGGGGGAACGGAGCCGTACAAATTTACGTGGGCGGCGCCGGTCGCGGGGCAGGCCGCGAAGGCGCGATTCGCGCCCGACAAGGCCGGCGATGTCGAACTGGCCGTGGTCGCCGAGGACAAGTTCGGCAACAAGGGCGAGGGCAAGGTCAAGGTGGCGGTGGCGGCGTTGGAGGTGACGATCGAGGGGCTCAAGGACCAGGAGATCGTCGGCGCGAGCCGGGCGCTTCAGGTCAGGACGCCGCTGCCGGGGCAGGTGCAGGCGGTGTTTTCCGCGGATCCCGTCCTGACCTTCACGCCGGCGACCGCGCCGCAGGGGAAAGCGAGCGTGACATTCGACAAGGCGGGCGAGTATCGCGTCCGCGCGGAGGCTCAGGTCAAGCGGGACAACGCGTGGGTGACGGTCGGCCGGAGCAAGGACTACGCGGTCTCGGTGATCGCCCCGAAAATGGAGATCGCCTTTGAGCCCGCGGAGGCGTCGGTGGGGCAGCAGGTGAAGGCGGTGTTGAAGGTGGATCCCCCGCTGGCGACCGGGACCTTCGATGTGGCGTGGCAAGGGTTGCCGGGCGGGGCGCCGGCGAAGGGATCGCAGGCCGCGTTTAAGCCGGCGAATACGAAGCCCATCGAGGCGGTGGCGACGGTCAAGGCGGTGCCGGGCGAGGCGGCGATCGGCGAGGCGAAAGGGACGTTCGCGGCTAAGCCGTTGGAGGTGAAGATCGAGGCGACCGCCAGCGCGGGCACGCGGGTGTGGGACGCGGGCCGCGGGGAGATGGTGGATCTGCCGGAGGGCAAGTTTGCCGCCGGCGCGGCGATCGGTCTCACGGCGTCGTTGCCCGATGGGTTTCAGGCGGCGACCTTCGCTTGGACGACCAAGGGGTGCAGCGTCGTCGGGTCGGCATCGGGCGCGGCCATCCGGGTGATGGCGCAGGAGAAGGGGAGCTGCGAGGCCGAGGCCGTGGCGAAGGACCGCGAGGGCGCGGAGATCGGCAAGGGCTCGATCAAACTGGACATCGCGGTATCGCAGGAGGAGATCATGGAGGGAGCGCAGCAGGCCGCGGCGAAGAAGGCCGCGGAGCTGGTGGCCCAGGCTAAGAAACTGGCCGGGGAGGGCAAATTCGAGGAGGCGATCTCCGTCGCATCGCAGGCCCTCGAGGTGGATCCGCAGAATGCCGAGGCGAAGGGACTCATCGAGAAGATCAAGGCCGAGGCCCAGGCGCAGAAGCTGGTCGAGGAGGGTTACGCGCTGGAGCAGGCGGGGAAGATCGCGGCGGCGATCGAAAAATACGAGGCCGCGCTGGCGCTGGTGCCGGATGAAAAACTGGCGGCGCGGATCGCGGCATTGCGCGAGAAGCTGGCGAGTGCCGGCGGCATGGCGGGTACCACGTCCGGGGGTACGAGCGGGGCCGGCGAGGGCGCGATGGTCCCGGAGACGCCGGGTGGTCAGACGCCGCCCGGCGAGGTGACGCCGCCGACGGTGACGGCCGGCGGCAAGATCCCGGTGACGGTACCTCCGGAGATCGTGACGCCCGGGCAATCCACGGGCAATGTGGGCGGCGTCCAGAACGGCCCGACGGCGCCGACGTTGTTCAGGACGGCAGAGCCCTACGTCGTGACGTTCATCCAGACCTACCACTGGAATTATGGGAAGGGGAAAGCGCCTGGCACCGTCGCGCTGCGGCATTCCGATGGCACGACGTACGGCCCGTGGCCCACCTCGGGCCGCGACGGGCAGGGCGGGGTGAAGAACGCGTATTGGGAGTGCGAGCCGAACGTCCTCCTCAAGCCAGGGACCTATACGGTGATCGATAGCGACCCGTCGACCTGGGCGCAGAATGCCGAGGCGGGCGGCTGCGGATTCGTCGAGATCAAGGGCGCCACGAAAAGGGCCGTCGAAGTGGCCACCGGCGTGAAGTTGCCCGAGGTGCCGGGGGAGACCTCGACGGCCGGGCCGTCGATGCCGCCGACGGCTCCCACGACACCCGTCGCGCCGCCGACAGTGGATGACGTGCCATTCGACGGCTCGTACGCGGGCCGATTCGAGGGCGGGGCCGGGGGCGAGATCCGCTTCACGGTGGCGGGGGGCCGGGTCAACGGGACCATCTCGGGCTCCTGTCAGGCCAGCCAGATCGTGGGTACGTTTGCCGGGCCGGTGGATGCCGCCGGAAACATGACCACGATTTTGACCGGGAAGTTCATCAACGAGTCACAGCCGTATCCCTTCACGGGCAAGATCCTCGGCACATTGCGCGGCGGCTCGGGCGCGGGCAGCTGGGACGCGGAGAACCGTTGGGGCAAGCCCAAGGGCGAATGGCGCGCCAGCCGGGGCGGGACGCCGCCGCCGACAGCGGCGCCGCCCGGGGTCACCCCGACGCCACCCGCCACGACGGCGACCGGTGGCGCGACCCTCCAGGCCCGCGCCGAAAACGGCGGCGCCCAGAACGTGCACATCTTCGTCGAGGGGCAGGATAACTTCGGGCCGCACAACCGCGTCGCGCCCGGCGGCAACCGCACGTTCTCGATCCAGTTGCCCTCCTCGGGTCGCGTCACCTTCGTCGCGGGCCGCAACGGCTCGGTCCTCGCGCGCAAGACATGGGACGGCGATCCCGAACATCCCGAGAGGTTTCCCGTGGTGCGATTCTCGGAACCGAATGGGCTGTCGGTCACGACGGGGTTGAGGTGATGGAACGATGGTCAGATCTTTTGATCATAAGGCATGAGGAGGCGCTATGGCGGACGACGATGATTTGGAACTGGGCGCGACGGTGCGGGGTTTCGCCGAGGGGCAGAGGGTGTTCGGCCGTTATCGGCTCGAGCGGATCTTGGGCCGGGGCGGTATGGGTGTGGTCTGGCTGGCGTTCGACGAGGAGCTGGAGCGTCGGGTGGCGCTGAAGTTCGTGCCGGAGCTGGTGTGCCTGGACAAGGAGGCCATCGCGGACCTCAAGCGCGAGACGCGCCGGAGCCTGGAGATCACCCACCCGAACATCGTGAGGATTCACGATTTCCACCAGGACGGTCAGGCGGCGGGCATTTCGATGGAGTACATCGAGGGCAAGACGCTGTCGGAGTTCAAGGTGGAGCGCAAGGGATGCCTGGGCGTCGGGGAGTTGGGGCCCGTGGTGCGGCAGCTCTGCGAGGCGCTGGACTACGCGCACCGGGAGGCGAAGGTGGTGCACCGGGACCTGAAGCCCGCCAACCTGATGCTGGATTCGCGCGGCAGGCTCAAGATCACCGATTTCGGGATCTCGTGCAGCATCAGCGACTCGGTGAGCCGTGTGTCGATGGCGCGCGGCACCAGCGGCACGGCGGTGTTCATGAGCCCGCAGCAGATGATGGGGGAGCGGCCGACGCCCGCGGACGACATCTACGCGCTGGGTGCGACGATCTACGACCTGCTGGCCGGCAAGCCGCCGTTCTATCGGGGCAACGTGCTGGCGCAGGTGCAGTCGGCGGAGGCGGCGGGGATGGCGGCGCGGCGGGAGGAGCTCGGGTTGGTCGGGGAGCCGATCCCGGAGGCCTGGGAGGCGGCGGTTCGAGCCTGTTTGGCGAAGGACCCGGAGGCCCGGCCCAAGAGCGCGGGGGAGGTCCTCTCGATGTTGGAGACAACTCCCAATATCCAACACTCGACATCCAACGCCCAAGCCACGGGTGCCGGCAAGCCCGAGGCGAAGGAAAAGGCTCCCGTTGGCCATCGGCCATCGCGGATGGGCGTCGCGTGGGCGGGGATCGCGGCCGGGCTGCTGCTGTGCGCCGGGATCGGGTGGGTGCTGTTTTCCAAGGGCCGGGTGGAGCGCGGCGAGCGGGCAGCGGCAGAGACCAATCGCTCCAGCGAACCGACCGTTTCGCGCGAGGCCGAGCCCGAGGCGCCGATGCGGCCCCTGGCGAAGGATACTGCCCCCCGCGAGGTGGTGTCTCCGGCGGCGTCGAGGGAAACCGGCGGGGTGGAGGGGCCCCCATCGGATGAATTGCGCGATTCGGCGAAGGCAAAGCCTTCCCCCGAGCTGGAGGAAGGGATGGTGGCGCCTGATGCCGGAGGCGCCGCCGCCGTTCACAAGGAACCTGCCACGACAAAGGCCGGTGCCCTTGCCCGTGGAGTATTGTGCGACTTTGCGCGCTTGAGATGCAGTCAGATGGAGTCCGATGCCAAAGAGCGTCGTGTCGCCGTAGCGCCGGTATTTCTTGAGTTGTTCGACCTAATTGACAAAGGTCAATTGGCGGCCGCAACAAATGCATTTGAAAAAATCAAGTTGGGAATCGGCCTGTATCGCGGGTCAATTCAGAATCCAGATTTTGACATCCAGTCGTACCAATTTGTCTTAGAGACAGGGGGCTTCCTCGAGAAATTTCTAGCGTGGCCGCCGGACCTTCTGGCGTTGTACGCGGGTGACATACTGAAAGAAATGCCATCGAATGCGGTCTATTTTGGCGGCACCGACCCCGGCCGGTTCGTGGTAACGGCTTTTCAAGCGCTGGGCACCAAACCAATTTACGTGCTCTCACAAAACCCGCTGGCCGACTATAATTACGTAGATTTCGCGCGCTCCCAATATGGGCCAGATCGTGGGGATGCGTGGAAGCAAGCGTCTCTGGCGGCGCATCCGCAGGAGGTTCTGGTTTTGCCAGGCACGAATGAGTGGGTACGAATTTTTGGCGAGTACTTGCGGCAGTCAGGGAATCCGTTCAAACCCGGAGAGCGGGTGCAACTCAAGGGCATTGAGGAAATCTCCGCCTTCAATTCCATGATCTCTCATCGGATTTTCGAGACGAATAGAACGCGAGGTGAGTTCTTCTTAGAGGAGAGCTACCCCATGGACTGGTACTATCCCCATGCGGAACCTTGTGGATTGATACTGCGTCTGGATCCTAAACCCTTGCCCGCCATAGGCCCCGAAGTCGTTGCACAGGATCGTCGTTTCTGGGACGACCTGTCGGCACGGTTGCTCGCTCATCCGGGGTTCTTGGCGAGCGTGGATGCGCGGAACGCTTTCTCAAAACTTCGATCTACCATCGCCAACGTATACCGCTTTAGAGCCATGTTCCCCGAGACGGAGTACGCGTACCGGCAGGCCATGGCCCTGGGGCCAGAAAACAGCGAGACGGCGGCTCGACTGGGCGAGTTGCTGGCGCGTCAGGGGCGATTCGACGAAGCCGTTAAAGTGCTGCGCGAATTTCGGCCACCGGATCCGAGCGACCCGCAAGTTTCCCAGATGATCTCCCAGATGCTCGAGTGGGTGGAGGCCCGTCGCCAGGCTTCGGTTCAGAAAGCGGGCCTAGAATCGAGTGTGCGGAAGGGGGGCGCAACTGGACAGGAGCATTTCCGTTTGCTTGAGCTGTGTGCGCAACTGGAGGCGTGGTCGGACTTCGAGCGCGAGGTAGACGCGATCATCGCATTACCCGGTATGGAACGGGGGGATTTCAAGATGACGGGCGCTCTCTGTGCTAAGCACAAGAGAGCGGATGCGTTGTACCGCGTGATGCGCGCGTGGCTGCTTGTGGATGCGAAGAATCTGGCGCTGCAATACGATCTTGCGACGCTAGCGGCATCGAGAGGTTCCACCAACGAGTTCAAGGAGAGGCTGGAGCGCGTCATCGGTGCGGGGGGCGAGTCGTACCGGAAGCAGGCACGGGAGGACGCCAGGTTTTCCCCGTATCGCGCCTTGCCGGAGTTTCGGGAACTGTTGGGAGGGGAATGACAAGGGATTGCATGGAGAGCGCATTGGGCTCACGATGCGCGTTGAGATGGAGTACTCGATCTATGAAGAGGATTCTAGCGGCTAGCATCGTGGTGTTGTTCGGGGGCGCATTCGCCAGCGCCCTGACCCTTCCGTGGGAAAAGGAGGGGGCGAAGAAGGGGGCGGAGGCGTTGGGCCCGCCGAAGGTGACGGCCGTGGAGTTCGTGTATCGGCTGGCGATGGACGAGTTGCTCGAGCGGGTGGGGGGGGATCTGCGGGTGGGGGATCCGAAGATCTCCCCGAAGGAGGTACGGGTCCATATCGCGGTGAAGGGGGAGGGCGCGACGGATCTGGTGTTCGTGGAGAAGGAAAACGACGGGAGATCCGCGATGGTGGTGGTCGGTCCCCCGGAGAGCGAGGGGGACGTCTACCGAATCGTGAGGGAGGGGGATTCATGGAAGAAGGAAGCGGTCGATGCGCCGATGGGTATGGAAGAAGATGCCCGGATGCCGATCGACCCGGAGATCGCGGGAGTGGCGGAGGCGTTCTTCGCGGCGCTGAAGGCCGGGGACGTGGCGAAGGCCTACGCGATGACGAGCCCATTGTACCGGGAGCGGGTGGATGAGAAGGGGTTCCGGGCGTTTGTCGGACGTTGGCCGGTGCTGCGCGAGCACGGGATTGCGGGGGTAGTCGGCGCGAGGAATCATCGGGGCGTCGGGCTCGCGGAGGTGGAACTGCACGTGAGCGAGATGGTCATCCACAAGGTGCATATCGAGTGCGACGAGGTGGATGGCAAGTGGCAGGTGGGCGTGATCGAGGTGTCGGGTTCGGTGAACGACCCGTCACCCAAGAGCGAGCAATCGCCGTCGGCATTTATCGGAGACGCCTCTCCGCCGTCGGAGGCGGGCGCCGACGCGGCCGCCAAGAAGGTCATGGCGTTGCCCGAGGTGGGGAAGCTGGCGGAGCAATTGAAGGCGGAGCCGAAGCGCTTCGGCGCGCCCGCGGCGCGTGTCGAGGAGGCGCCCTCGGAGGAGCAGCAGAAGCAATACGGTTTTCGCTTCCACGGGATCGCCGTCGGCTACGACGATGTGCAGCTGGCGCGGTTCATGACGTGGCAACGATTTGGCGTGGATGCCGCTACGGGGGAGATCCGCGCCTATGATGTCGCCGAGGATAAGTACGTGCCCGTGGAGGCGTGGCGGCAGCGGAAGTAGGGCGAATCTGCGCCCGCGGGCCATCGCGCCGAAGGGCGAGGGCCCTTCGCTACTGGAGGGTAACGGGAATTTTCGAGCTAGATCCCGTGCCCCGCACGCGGGGCACCACCGGGACGGAAAATGGTAGGCTGCGCCTTGGCGCACGCTGCCGAATTCACCGTCCGCGTGCGCCAAGGCGCAGCCTACATCGCGACCCAATTTTCGAGTCAGCCCCACCGCCAGCGCGCGGCGGGGCCCCTCCTTGGCAGGAGGGGCTACATGTCGAGAGAACGCGCCGGGTCATTCATGTGGAAGCTTCCGATTCGGTCGAGGGGCCTTTTGGGCTGCGGTGGCAGAACCCCGCGAGGGGTGGCGACACCGCTTTGGAACCGCGCGGAGCGCGGGCGCTGGCCCCTGGCGCGGGTTCCGGCTCCGCCGGGCGCCAAAGCGGTGTCGCCGCTACGCTCTGCCACCGCAGTCCATAGAATGGGTCGCCGCCTGACCCGCGAGTCCGGATTGTTCACGCGCAGAGTGAACCATCAGCACGGAGTGCCGACACGAAGTGTCGGGGTTAGGCTTCATCCCCGTCATCTGCGATTTGAGTTTTCCAGTCAGACGTCATGCCCAGCAGTCGGGGCACCACCGTGGGTGAAAGTGTAGCCCCCGGTGACGGAGGGGCCGCGCGGCGGGGGTCCACGGCCTCAAGGCCGTGGCTACGTCCGGAATTTTCGAGCTAAACCTTTGTTTGGCAGCGGGGGCAGAGGCCGAAGAACTCGAGGGAGTGGGTGACGGCGGCGAAGCCGTGGAGGGTTTCCAGTTCGCGCTCGATCTTGCCGAGGCCGCAATCGCCGACCTGGAGCACTTTGCCGCACGATCGGCAGACCAGGTGATGGTGGTGGTGGCCGGCGCCGCATCCACCGGAAACCAGTTCGAAGCGCGATTGGCCGTCGCCGAAGTCGCAGCGGGTCACGATCCCCGTGGTTTCGAAATGCCTCAGGCAGCGGAAGACGGTGGCCCAGTCCCCGGCGCCCCGGAGTTTCTTGTGGATCTCGTCGATGCACAACGGGCGCCGGGCCGCGCCGAGGTGGCGGAGGATGGCGAGGCGGGCAGGGGTCGCGCGCAGTCGCTTGGACCTCAGCAACGCGCGAGGATCCGCCAGTCCTGTAGCGTGGGTCTTCACTTTCTTTAACGGTCAGGGATCGGGGCGGATATGTCAAAGCCAGATCGGGTGGCAAGGTGGGGAGGCCAGGGGGCGGGAGCGTGTAGCCCCTCCGGTCACGGAGGGGCCGCGCGATGTGGGCCCACGGCCTCACGGCCGTGGCTATCGTCTGGAATCTTCGAGTCAGCGCCGCAGGTACTCGAGCCAGGGGTCGATCCCCTCGCCGGTGCGCGCGGAGAGGGCGAGGATCTGGGCATCGGGGGCGACGCGGCGGATGTTGGCTTCGGCGGCCGACCGATCGAATCCGGTGGCCTCGGCGAGGTCGATCTTCGTGAGGAGGACGAGACGCACGGTCTGGAAGAGGGAAGGGTATTTGAGAGGTTTGTCCTCCCCCTCGGTGACCGAAAAGAGGGCGACGCGCTCACCTTCGCCGAGGTCGAAGGCGGCGGGGCAGACGAGGTTGCCGACGTTTTCGATGAGCAGGAGGCGGGCGCCGTCGGCGGCGCCGCCCTGGAGGGCGCGGGCGATCATGGAGGCGTCGAGGTGGCAGAGGCTGCCGGTATTGATCTGGACCACGGGGGAACCGCGGCCCCGGAGGCGTTCGGCGTCGTTGAGGGTCTGGAGGTCACCGACGATGACGGCGGCGGGGGTGGTGGCCGCGATGCGGTCGAGGGTGGCGGCGACGAGGGTGGTCTTGCCCGCCCCGGGGGAGGACATGAGGTTGATGGCGCGGATGGCGCGCGCGAGGAAGAACCCGCGGTTGCGTTCGGCGATGCGGTCGTTCTCGGTCAGGAGGGACTGGGCGATGGCCACCGAGCGGTGCGGGTGATCATGGCCGTGATCGTGCGGGTGGTCATGTTCGTGCCCGGGCCCATGGCCATGGTGATGGGAGTGAGCGTGGCCGTGCTCGTGGTCCGCGAGTTTGCCCTCGCGGTCGAAGGCGTGGAGGGAGAATCCCTCCTCCCGGTTGCAGCCGCACTCGGCGCACATGTCAGGATATCTCCATGTCGGCTAGCTCCAGTTCGCGCCCGCCGGAAGCCAGCGCGAGCGGACCACCGCATTCCGGGCAGTCGAACGCGATCTCGTGAAGGGCGAAGTCCTTGCCGCATCCATCGCAGTGAAACGTAGCGGGAACCCGCTCGATTTCCAGCGCGCCTTGCTCCGCCGGGGTGCCCCGCTTGAGGGTCTCGAAGGCGAATTCCAGCGCCTCGGGGACGACCCCGGACAGTGCGCCGACGCGGAGGCGGATCCGGTGGATCCGCGAGGCCTCGTTCCTTCGGGCGATCTCGAGGACCTGTCCCATCGCGTTGGTCATGAGGGAGAGTTCGTGCATGGCAAGCAACCCGCCGGACTGTACCAAGTCCGGCGGGCCGCTAGCCAGAAACTTCAAAGCGTAGAATTTTCGAAACGGGCGGAAAGGCAATGGTCGCGCAACCGATTGCACCGATGGCCGTGAGGCAGACATTTTCCGGCCAGAGGCGGGCAACGCATCTGCCCCCGATCGCCCAGGGCCGCCGCCGCAGGCAAGAATGCCTGCGCCACGAGGCGAAATTTGAGCCTGAATGATCTGGCGCGCTGGCCGCCGGGTCCGCCATCAGGGCCCGATGTTCCCAGCCAAAGCGGCGCTGCAACGCCGCAGTCCAAATGCGCACTGATTGATCCCGGCTAGAGGGCCGCGGGGATGTTCGTAGTTGTGCCTTCAGGCACTCTCCGACCCGCCATGAGTTTCCCCATGAATGGTGCGCCGTCTTCGGTTCCCGGCGAGGCGCGCGACGATGGCGAGGCCGAGGGCGAAGAGGGCGAAGGTCGAGGGTTCGGGGATGACGAGGGCGATGTTGTTGCCGCCGTAGCCGTAGACCACGTCGTAGCCGGAGGGAAGGTCTTGAATCGAGGCGAACTCGGTGCCCACGAGCGAGCCATAGGTGGCGAAGATGTAGGCGTTATCGTCGAGGGCGGTGAGGACATCGAAGTCCAGTGTGGCCTGGGAGATGTCGAGGGCGCCGGTGACGACCAGCACATCGCTGAAGCCCAGGCCCGTGCCATCGAGCTCGATCTTTAAGGCGCCGTCGATCTCGGCGTCGCCGTTGAGGGTGAGGGTGCCGATGGAATTGCCCGGCGCGACGACGGAGCCGGCGAGGGTCTGGAGGGCGGCCTCGATGAGGCCGGTGCCGCCGTTCTGTATGCTGTAGGCGCCGCCCCCGAGGTGGGTGCCGTTGACGAGGAGGGTGCCGTTGGTGACGGAGGTGGCGCCGGTGTAGGTGTTGGCGCCGGCGAGGTTCAGGACGCCTGGGCCGCGGGAGACCAGCGCGAGGTTGTTGTCGTTGGCGTCGGGGCCGCCGAGGAAGCCGGCGAAGGTGTTGGTGTTGCCGGCGCCGATGTTGAGGGTGAGGGTCGAGGGCGTCGCCTGGCCGCCGGTGACGCGGTTGGAGATCCCGGTTCCCAGCGTGGTGAGGCCGGCCAGTTCTTGGTTGTAGCCGTTGAGGACCAGCCAGCCGTTGCCCTCCGCATGGCCGACGTTGTTCAGCACGCCGCCGAGGATGACGGTGGTCGTCGTGGGCAGGCGGTCGTTGCCGTTGGTCAGCCGGACGGTGCTGGTGAAGGGTCCGGCGCCATCGGCGGCGCGGTTGGCGGTGATGTGCGTGTAGCCCCCGTAGGTGCTCGCGCCGCCGACCACGAATTCGCTGGTGCGGCTGGCGGTGCCGGTGCCGTTGGCCCCGGTCCCGACACCGTGGAGATAATGGATCCCTCGCGAGTTGCCATCGTCGGAGACGGCGCTGTTGAAGAAGAAGTCCTGCTTCCGCCCGGGTTCGCGCGTGCTGAACCACTGCTCGAGGGCGATGACGCCGTTCGTGTTGAGCGTCACCGGTCCGGCGAAGGTGATGTTGCTCGAGGCGTAGCTCTTGATAGAACCCTGATTGTTGAAGCCGTTGACGGTGACCGACTCCGTGAATGTCCGGTTCGACATGTCGCGGAACCGGAGCTGGCCGGTGCCATTGATCGTCGTGCCCGCGGCGTTCGTCCCGAGCGAATTATTCACGCCGGTGCGGATGTCGAGGACGCCGCCGTTGACGACGAATTCCCCTGTGAAGCCGACGTTGTCGCCCCGGACCTCGAGCGCGCCCTGCGAGACGGTGACGGTCCCGCTGCCGCTGAGGTTACTGGCGAGGTTGGCCACGCCGAAGCCGATCTTGGTTAGCCCGGCGGCCCCCACGTCCACCGGGAGGTTGAACCGGATGCCGTCGCCGCCGCTGGTGGAAGAGCGCGACTCGACGAAAGGATCGGTCCCATCGAAGGTGAGGACCTCGGAGCCTGGGCGCGCCAGGATGAGGATGGCGTCGTTGCCGACGGCATCGGTGTCGTCATAGATGATGCCGTTGATTGTCAGATTCGCATCCAGCGTGACGGTGAAGTTGGCGCCATAGACGTTCGTGAATTGGGCGACATCGGTATTCGTGTCGGGCACGTCGGGGTCGAGGGTCCAGTTTGGACCATTCGTCCAAAAGCCATTGCCCGTCGGCACCCAGTCGTTGGTGGTGAGCTGGGCGGACGCCGCGGCGGCCAAGGCGAGCAGTGCCACCAGGGCGACGATCGTCGTCGATGGGCGCGCGGGCGCCAATCTATGTGAGGTCATGGTAAGGTCTCCGTTTGCGGCAGAATAAAACGGTTTGATGGAGAGGATGACTCGGTGGGTGGGTGGGTCAAGGGAAAATCGGGCCGGGGGGCGCCTGTTGGGAATGTTTGCCTCATGTGGCTCGCGGCCCACGCGACGGCCATGGCCGCCGCCAAACATGGCGGCGGGTAGCCTCTCATTGAGAGGGGCCGTCCCGCGGTCCGACGGATCACTTCGTTGCCGAGGCGGCTGGCTTCTGGGGGAAGATCTTGTCGATGACCCGGCTCTTGATCTGGATCGAGGCGCCGACGACCGACATCAGCACGGCGATCAGGAGCAGGATGTTCCAGATCTTGCCCTTGGCCCCCTTGGGCACGGCGTCGCCCATGTACGACTTTTTGTTGTTCAGGTAGAAGAAGCTGACGTACGCGATGGGCAGCATCGTGAAGGCGATGGCCGAGGCGATGACCGGGAGCCAGATCGGCTGCTGGATCATGACCCCGAGGATGCCGATCGAGGGCGTGAGCGTGAATAGGCGATATCGCCACGGGGTGTATTTGAGACCGAACATCTCGCAGACGGTGAAGCCGCAGCACACCATGTGGGCGCTGATGGCCCCGCAGCACATGCCGAGAAAGCCCAGGTCGAAAACGACGCGCCCCAGCGGTCCGCCCAGGACATCCTTGAGCGCCTGGGCCGCCTCGATCGGTTTCAGGGAGCCCGGGGTGGGGCTACTGGCCAGGATCGTGCCGAACGGGGGCTGGTGGATGGTCGCCGCCATGCCGATGATGATCAGCGAGGTCAGGATGGTGTAGGGGATCAGCAGGGATATCGTCAGGTCAAAACGGGCCAGGCCTTTGTGGTGCTGGCCCCAGCCCTTCGCCAAGATCGAATACGGGTAGAGGAAGGTCATGTTGATGCCCACCGCGGCCCCGATCGCCCCGAGCGTCGTGGTGAGCGACCCGGGCTGGCTCGGTATTGATGGCACGAAGAAACCGCGGAATACCGCCCCCCAATCGATGGCGCCACGGGCCGTCTGCATGACGACGACGATCAGGAACGACAGCATCACCAGTCGTATCATCCATACGATGAAGGTCTCGTACGCCTTGATGCCCGCCGGTTTGGAGCCGTAGCTCCACGTCAGTGCGATATTGATGCCCAGGATCAAAAATCCCGCGCCAAAGCGGACGGCGGTCTCCGCCGATTTCGACATTGGGTTATCCGCCCCGGCGCCCGTGACCACGTTGGCCAGGTCGGTCGCCGCCCCTCCCAGCAGCGCGTACTGGCCGAAGTGCCACACCACCGTCGCCACCACCGTCGCCAGCGCCCACAAGAACGCCACCGACGGATGGATCTCGCGCCGCACGATCTCATACGCGCGCTCCCCCTTGGTCAGCGTGATGTTCCCCAGCGCCGCCATCATGCAGATCCCAAGGAGCATCGCGATCGGTTGCACCCAGAGCAGCTGGTAGCCGTAAAACGCCCCCGCCACCACCGACGCCGCCGCGCTCCCCGCGCCAAGCGTCATCGCGCTCTGCATCCATGCCGGACCCGTCAGCTTATAATATCCCTTGACCCTCTCCCGGAACGGCTTCTTCTCCAATTCGATCAGCGCATCGCTCTCGCGCTTCAGGCGCTCCGGATCCCACTTCGCGGTCATCGGCAGCCCAGCGGACGAATTCTCGGACATGGCGGTCTCCTTTCGATGGCGGCACCGGCCGCCCCTCATTTGCCGGGAAACGCCCCGGCCCAGTTTGTTTAGATTTTTTCCGTATTTGTGGGAAGGGGAAAATGGGGGGCGGGCTTGGCGCCATCGGGGCGGAAGATGTAGCCCATCTGGTTGCAGATGGGTCTGGGCGCTCAGCCAGGGCAACCACGGTCTGACGACCGTGGCCACGCGTGGAATTTGCGAGTCAGCGCTGGCACCCTTGGGGTCTTGTTGGTAGGGATGGGGGCATGAAGTCATTTGCTGCAGCGGCGTTGTTTCATGTGGTGTGTTCTTTGGGTTTTGGGCAAGCGGTGGCGCCAACGAGGCCGGTGGCGCCAGCGGCGCCGAAGGAGCCGCCGGTGCCGTCGGACGTGGTGTGGCGGGACGTGACGGGCTGGGGTGTCGAGGGGAGGGCGTGGGTGGGACAGGAGAGGAAGCGCTGGTTCGACCGACTGCCGGCGAAGGCGGAGGGGAAGGTGACGGCGGCGGTGTGGGGGCTGAGCCGGGACAGCGCGGGGATGATGGTGCGGTTTCGGACGGATGCGACGGCGATCTATGCGCGGTACAAGCTGTTGAAGGAGAAGCTGGCGATGACGAACATGCCGGCGATCGGGGTCAGCGGGGTGGACCTCTACGCGCGGGACGGGGAGGGGAAATGGCGCTGGGTCTACGTCACCAGGCCGGATAAACAGATGATGGAGGTGGCGATCGTGACGGACCTGGCGGCCGGGGAGCGGGAGTACGCCGCATACCTCCCCTTGTACAACGGGGTAGATTCCCTGGAGATCGGGGTGCCTCCCGGGGCGAAGTTCGAGGGGCTGGCGCCGAGGCGGGAAAAGCCGATCGTGTTCTACGGGACGTCGATCACGCACGGGGCCTCCGCCTCGCGGCCGGGCATGGTGCACACGGCGATCCTGGGGCGAAGGTTCGATCGCCCCGTGATCAATCTGGGGTTCTCTGGCAACGGGAAGATGGACGCGGCGGTCGGCGAACTGATGTGCGAGATCGACGCGGCGGCCTTCGTGATCGATTGCCTGCCCAACATGGACGCGAAACTCGTGTCGGAGCGGGCGGCGCCGCTGGTCAGGCAACTGCGGGCGGCGCGGCCAGAGGCGGCGATCATCCTGGTCGAGGATCGCCCGTTCACGAACACGTGGATCCGTCCATCGCGGCAGAAGTTTCACGCGGACAATCACGCGGCGCTTAAGGGGGCGTTCGATGCGCTGAGGGCCGAGGGGGTCAAGGGGCTTTACTATATCCCGGGCGATCATCTCCTCGGCGATGATGCCGAAGGGGCGACGGACGCGTCGCACCCGAACGATCTGGGATTCATGCGGCAGGCCGACGCGTTCGAGCCGGTGCTTCGCGAGGCGCTTGGAATCAGGTGACGGCCCGATGGAGCCCATCTGGCCACGGATGGCGTCGCCCGCGCGATGATGATCAACGTCAATACATTCTACGGCGATGCGCCGCGGATCGCGACTGCCATCCGGATCGAGCGGCCCGATATCCTCCTATTGCTTGAGGTGGATCGTCGCTGGCTCGAGAAACTGAAGCCCGAGCTAGGGCGCTTCCCGAACCAGTTGACCGAGCCGAGGGGCGACAACTTTGGAATCGCCCTTTTCAGCCGCCTGCCGTGGGCGGATGCCAGGGTGGTGCCATTGGGCGAGCCAGCGCTTCCGTCGGTCCAGGCGAAGGTGTTCGTGGGGCAGGAACGGGTCAGCATCTTTGGGACGCACGCCCCGCCACCCATGGGCGGGCGATTGTGGTCCTTGCGCAACGAGCACTTGTCCGAGACAGCCCGGCACCTCCGCGCGATCGAGGGCCCGGTCATGGTGCTCGGGGATTTGAATGCCACCCCCTGGTCCTACCACCTTGGGCGGCTCGTGGACTCCGCGGGGCTCGAGGACAGCGCGAGAGGGCGGCGCCTGATGGGAGCATGGCCCGTATTCGCGCGGCCCTTCTCCATCCCCATCGACCACTGCCTGCATCGCGGCGGGATCGTCATCCACGGGCGGAGGCATGGGCCGGACGTGGGCTCGGATCATCTGCCGGTTATCGTGGAGTTCGGCGCCGGGAGATAGACGGCTCGAGATCTCAGGTTGTGGCCACCGTCGCCAGACCGTGGGCGCGGGGCTGGGCGCGCGGACCCATCTGTGGTCCAGATGGGCTACCTCCACTCGGCCCGCTTCAAAATTATTCGGTTCAACTTTCCTGGGCCGTGGTTCAAACTGACAGGACATTATGAAAGCACGTGCATCTGCCAGCCGTCGTGATTTCCTGAAGCTCTCTGCGGCCGCCGCAGTGGGCGGGGTCTTTTCAATCGGCCGCCCATCATCGCTGCGAGGTGCACCGGATGGGCGGACGTTCAGGGTCGGGCTGATCGGCACCGGCTGGTACGGCAAGAGCGACCTATTTCGCCTGATCCAGGTGGCGCCGGTGGAGGTCGTGTCGCTCTGCGATCCGGACAAAAGGCTTTTGGCGGAGGCGGCGGAGATGGTTGGCGCGAGGCAGCGTTCCAAGAAGGTGCCGCGCACCTATGGGGACCACCGCGAGATGCTGAAGGAGAAGGATCTGGACATCGTGTTGGTCGGGAGCCCGGACCACTGGCACGCGCTTCACATGATCGACGCGGTCGAGAGCGGGGCGGACGTCTACGTGCAGAAGCCGATCAGCGTGGACGTGATGGAGGGCGAGGCGATGGTCGCCGCGGCGCGGAAGCACGGGCGCGTGGTGCAGGTCGGCACCCAGCGCAAGAGCACCCCGCACCTGATCGAGGCGAAGCGGGACATCGTCGAGTCCGGGCTGCTGGGGAAGGTGGGCCACGTCGACATCTGCTGCTACATCCCGATGCGCGCCAACGGCAATCCGCCGGTCGAGCCGGTGCCGGATTTCTTCGACTACGAAATGTGGACCGGGCCGGCCCCGCTGCGGCCCTACGACGGGTTGCCTCACATCCGCTGGTGGCGGACCTTCATGGAATATGGCAATGGCATCGTGGGCGACATGTGCGTCCACATGCTCGACACCGTGCGCTGGATGCTCGGCCTCGGCTGGCCGAGACGCATCAGCTCCTCGGGTGGGATCTTCGTGCAGAAGGAGGGCAAGTCGAACATCGCCGACACGCAGTCGGCCATTTTCGACTACGATGGCATCAGCGTGGTGTGGCAGCACCGGACGTGGGGCGCCGCGCCCGACCCGGACTACCCGTGGGCGATGGTCCTCTACGGCGACAAGGGCACGCTCAAGGCCAGCACCATGCGGTACGATTTCATCCCCAAGGGCGAGGGCAAGCCCATCCACAAGGACTGCGTCTACGAGAAGGAGCAGTACCCCGAGGACGTGACGGAGAAGAAGATCGAGCTGAACGCGGCGCCCGCCACGCGGTTGCACATGCGCGATTTCCTCGCCGCGATCGAGAAGCGCGGCCGTCCGGTCGCCGACATCGAGGAGGGGCACATCTCCACCGCCAGCTGCATCCTGGCCAACGTGGCCATGCAGGTGGGCCGCGCGCTGAGCTACGACCCGCAGAGGCGCGAGATCGTCGGCGACCCGGAGGCGACACGGCTGCTGCGGCGGCCGTATCGTGCGCCGTGGAGGCATCCCGAGCCACAATGATGCGCCTTTTGGCCGCGGTCCGTTTTGCCCTGCGGGCGCTGCGCAGAAGCCCGCTCCGCACGGTGTTGACGATGCTGGGCCTGATCATCGGCGTCGGGGCGGAGATCGCGATGGTGGGGGTGGGCAACGCGGCCCGGACGGTGGTCGCGGGGCACATCGCCAGCCTGGGGCACAATGTCGTGTCCGTCTCTCCCGGCGGCGTGACGCGTGGCGGGGCCTTCAGCGGGGTCGGCGGGGCCGGGACCCTGTGCCCCGAGGACGCCGAGGCGATCCGCCGCGAGATCGATGGCGTGGCCTACGTCAGCGCCGAGGTCAGGGAATCGGCGCAATTGGTCGCCGGATCGGCCAATTGGAGGACCGCCGTCCTGGGCGAGGGCGACGAGTATGTCGCGCTGAGGAATTGGAGGATCGAGGAAGGTGTGATGTTCGGGCCGGAGGATGTGAGGCAGGCGAAATGCGTGGTGGTCTTGGGCAAGACCGTGGCGCGGGGGCTATTCGGCGAAGGCCCCGTCGTGGGACGGGCGATACGGATACGCTCGATCCCGTTCCTGGTGGTCGGAGTCCTGGAGGGGCGCGGGGCGAACATGCTGGGGGAGGATCAGGACGACCTGGCGCTCGTGCCCTATAGCACGGCGATGCGGCGGCTGTTTGGGGTCAACGCGTTGCGGCGCATCAACGTGGGGGCGGGGACGGAGGCTGCCGTGCCCCACGTCGTTTCGGAGATCGGCGCGTTGCTCCGGCAGCGGCACGGCCTGCCCGAGGGCGCGGACGATGACTTTGTCATTCGCACCAACGAGATGATCATCCGGACCGCCGGGTTCGTGACGCGGGTCCTCGGGGCGCTCTTGGGGACGATCGCCGCGGTGGCCCTGCTGGTAGGGGGTGTTGGCATCATGAACACGATGCTGGTGAGCGTGACCGAGCGCACGCGTGAGATCGGCATCCGGGTGGCCGTCGGCGCGCGGCGACGCGATATCGCGGCGCAGTTCTTGGTGGAGGCCGTGACGCTGAGCGCGGGCGGCGGGCTGGTCGGTGTCGCCGCGGGGCTGGGCGCGGCGGTGGCGTTGGCCCAGAAGATGGGGTGGCCGACCCTGGCGACGCCGGGCAACGTGCTGCTGGCATTTCTCACCAGCACGGTTGTGGGCATCGTCTCCGGGTTGTATCCGGCGCTGCGCGCGGCCAGCCTGAGCCCGGTGGATGCCCTTCGGTACGAGTGAGCATTCAAGTTCGACCCCACGCGCCGGACTATTCGGGGGGAAACTTCTTATGCGTCGCAGCCGCCGAGGTGAGGAGGCGGAGTCCCAGGTGGCGCACATCCGCCTCCTCACGTCGGCGGCTACCAAAGCGGTCGCGAGTATTCTATTTTCAGATTATTATCTGAACCATGCCCGTTATCCGCGGTTTGAAGTTTCTGGCTAGCGCGCGCTTGCTGCCGGGTGGCCTTTGGCCCCATAATGGGAGGCATGAGCACCTCACGTCGTTTCACCCGCCGCGGGTTTCTGGGGGCCGCCTCCGGCCTCGCGGCGCCTTTCATTTTGCCATCCCACATCTGGTCGGCGACGACCGGCCCGAATAGCAAGATCACGATGGGTTTCGTGGGCATGGGGAAGCAGAGCCGGGGGCTGCTGCGGGGCTTCCTGAGCCGGGACACGCGGGTGGTGGCCGTCTGCGACGTGGACAAGACGCGCCGCGAGGACGCCAAGGCGAAGGTGGAGGAGCATTACGCCAAGGAGACCGGCTCGTCCTACAAGGGTTGCCTGGCGACGGCCAAGTTCGAGGAACTGGTGGCGAGGAAGGACATCGACGCGATCGTCATCGCGACCCCCGACCACTGGCACGCCATCGTCTGCTGCGCGGCCCTGGGGGCCGGCAAGGACGTGTATTGCGAGAAGCCATTGACCCAGACGATCCACGAGGCGGTCGCCGTCGTCACGGCCGTGGAAAAGAACCGGCGCGTCTTCCAGACCGGCTCGATGCAGCGATCGATGAAGGAATTCCGCATCGCGGCGGAATTGGTCCGCAACGGGGTGATCGGGAAACTGGAGAAGGTGGACTGCAGTTTTGGGGGGCCTGCGGTGCCGTGCGATCTTCCGGGGGAGGCGATGGAGCCGGGCCTCGATTGGGACCGGTGGCTCGGCCCGGCGCCGGCGCGGCCGTACAACTCGATCCTGAGCCCGCGGGGGATGCACGACAATTTCCCGCAGTGGCGCAAGTACCGGGAATACGGCGGCGGCGGGGTGACCGACTGGGGGGCGCATCACCTCGACATCACGCAGTGGGCGTTGGGGGAGGACGAGAAGGGCGGGCCGGTCGAAGTCGTGCCGCCCGAGGATTGGAAGACGGCCCAATCCGGCGTGAAACTGATCTATGGAAATGGCCTTGAGGTGAACCACTGTTCCGGGAACGGGATCGTCTTCCATGGCCCGGATGGGAAGATCACGGTCAATCGCGGCAAGATCGAATTTGCCCTGAAGGGCGAGACCAAGGCGAAGTTCATGTCTCGCGAGGACGTCCCGTCGCTCGCGGCGCAGCTGGCGAAGGTGGAGAAGGAGTTCTTGGGCGATGCGCGGGTCAAGCTCTACGATAGCCAGAACCATCAGGATGATTTCCTGGATTGCATCCGGACGCGAAAGCAGCCGGTCGCCAGCGCGGCGATTGGCGCGCGCACGGCGATCTGCTGCCACCTGGTGAATTTTGCCTACTATTATGGGCGGAGAATGAAATGGGATCCCGCCCGGCTCCAGTTTGCCTCCGGCACGGGCGACGCCTCGTGGCTGACGCGGCCGTACCGCGGCGCATGGAAGGTGTGAGGCCCCGCGGTTTTGGGTCGGGTGGGGCAGTGAGGCAGACATTCCTGTCTGCCATCTGGCGGTTGCCGGACCAGCGGGGAGGAAGAGTGTGGCCCCTCCGGCCACGGAGGGGCCACGCGGAGGGAATCCACGGTCTGGCGACCGTGGCTACTCCCGGAATTTTCGGGCTAGATCCCGTGCCCCGCGCGCGGGGCACCACCGGGGGTGAAAATGTAGGGCG
>CAZYWZ010000082.1:0-29708 GCA_964651705.1 uncultured Verrucomicrobiales bacterium | reverse complement strand
AGGTGTTGGGCGCGATCTGCGAGCGGGTGAGCACCCCCTCTTCGATGCAGAGCCGGTAGATGTTACGTGCCGAATTGCGGTCGTAGCGGATTGCCGAAGTGATGTCGTAGGGTTTTGCGGGGTTTGCCGGGCTGACGTTGTATTTTGGAGGGGATTGGCCAGCTTCGGGCGGGGGTTTGCGGAATTGATGCCGTATGGCTACGGTGTGAGAGGTGTCCGGCGGCGAGTTTGCCGCGCTGAGATCGGGTCCTGGGTGCGGAAGGCGAGGTCCTTGCCGAATTGTCAAAATCTGCCGCCACAACTTCTCCTCCCTGCCCTGAGGAAGCATGTAAAGCGGTCCTCCACATCGATCAACACATTCCATTCACCCGCAATCATGCCAGAGATGATAGACCGTGATGTCCGTAGCCGGGCCTTTGCCATGAGGCCACGGGAAGGCTCGCCCGTGCCGACTTGTGTGGACCGCTTCCGCTCTGGCGCAGGCAGCGGCGGCGGGCCTTGGAGAGGGTTCCGGAAACTGCTTGGTGGCGAGTAAAACGTTGCGGGGCGACTCGTTCATTGCGGGAATCAAGTGACAAGCGATGGTTCTATCGTCACGAGCGTAAGCGAGCATCATGCCTTCCTGCATCGCCCACGCGTAATCGCCCCGAACAAATCGGATGAGGCCATCATCACAGTATCTGCCGCCCGCGGGGTGGGTGGCATCCACGGGTTTGCATTCGACGAAGAGGGCGTCGAACTCCGAAAGTGCCGGGCGCAGCGCGGAGTCGTCGTGCCGGAGCTTGAAGCAAAGGTCGGGGGTCTTGGCAAGACGAGTACCGTCGTGGTTTGCGAACTGGGCCTGCCGGGCGACGGACTCGTAGCTGCGACGGTCGAAACCGCGGACGCTGCCGGTCTGCCGGAGGTCATTTTCGACGACGCTGCGCAGCGCGGCAGTAATCTGGTCTTCACTCGCCGCTGCAAGATCAAAGCTTTGCTCGCGGAGCATTTCGAACGCTCGAAGCAAGACGCGGCGGATGAGCAGTATCACGGGCAGCCCTAGGTTCGGGTGCGGGAGGTGATAGCGCTCCGGCGGCACGCCGACCGTGAAGAAGCCCTCTGCGTGCCCTCCGCTCATGCGTCTTCTGAGAGTCCCAGTCCGACGAGATGATGCCGGATGATGTGCTGAGCGCACAGGCGGGCGCGGGTCGCCGTCCACCAGCGGCGTTGGTTGAGCAGGCCGAGCAGCAGCCCGCGGTTCCCGGGCGCATGCACGATGATCCGGCTGGTCCCGCGCCGGTTGGCGACCTCCATCGCCTTGCGAATGAGGCTGTGGTTGACCGGCACGGAATCCGCCTCGCGCGAGACGGCGAGGAAGAACCACGGCTCGCGCCAAGTATCGAGTTGGAATCCCGACTCGCGGACGGCGGCGTGGGCACCGCAAACATCGAAATACGGTTCCAATACGCCACGTAGGGTGCTCACGAAATCGGTGCGCGTGGTGCTGGACGTGCGTTCGAGTGCGGAACGGCCAGCCTTTCGATACGAGGCGGCAGCAAAGAGCGTGTCCTTGGCGACCTGCACCGCGTCGTCATCAAGGTCGTAGAGTCGGAAAATGAACGAGTCCATCTCAGCCCACGGTTTCACGGCGCCATGTTCGAGCCTGTGCGCCAGATCGCGGATGGTGGCTTTGGTGGTGTCGCGCAGGGTCTTGATGTCGGGAAATGGCAGGGCGTCGAATTCCTCCTTATTGAAGGTCTGGCGGTCGAAGCCGCTCCGACGGCTCGTCATCAGGCAGAAATAGGAAAAGAGCGTCGAGTGCGGCAGCAGGTAGATGAGCGCGGCAAGGGTCTCGGCTTCCGGATGTCCGGCACAGGAATAGCCGTAGAAACTTTTCGAGAACGCTAGAGGATGCTCAGAGATGAAGGCTCTCGCGGCCCCGGTATCGTCACCAGGTGCCTGTGGCAGGATGACAAGCGGCGGCTGAAACAGCGCCTCGCGCCGCGGCTTATTGGCGCAGCTTTGACCCATGGCATTCGTACCGAACAAGTCCCCGTATTTCTTCAGCGAGGACGATTCGATTGAGAAACCCTCACTAGGCGGCTCAAAAACAGGCAGCCCTGCAAGGAAATCCACGAATTTCTGCGACGAGCCGGGCGCACGATTGAACCCCTCGCCAGTCTTCCGTCCGCCAGAGTCCCACTCGAGCCAACGGCAGCGCAGCGTCTTGAGCGACGGATCTGTAAGCGTCTCCATCACCTCAACATCCAACCAGGTCCCAAGTGCCAGCGTCTTGAGCACCCACGGCTGCTTTCCGACGCGAGCGGCCCGGATGGGTTGAGCCATTTCATAATCAATCCGGAAGCGACCGGAACGATTGGATTCCGGTTCGTAGAGCGGCGATGCGTATTGGAAACAGTGGTCCGGCGTCGGAACGGCATTGCGTGCAAAAAGCACGCAGAATGGCATATCCACGCCTTCCCACACGGCGGTCTTGCGCAGGTCTGCTCCGTTCAATAGCCCCGTCACGGTTACGCTCCGCAGAACGGCACGCCAAGCCTCGAACCCTTTTCCGGTGGTCCGCCCGAACAGGCGGGCGGGCATGGCGAGAGCGATGATGCCGTCGTCCTTCGCCCACTCGGTGGCTCTCCAGAGGAACGGGAGATCGGGATTCTTGTCGGGGTTCTTGTAGCTGTTCGCTAACTCGGAGAAGCCGCGTGCTACGAGCACCCGACGTCCGATAGAGGTGAACTGCGTGTTGATTTCGTCCGTGGCTGATTTGCTGGACCCCTTCTCCCCCGCCACTTCTTTCCCATTCTCGCGCAGACGAGTCCACGGTGGGTTGCCGATGACGACGTCGAAACTCTTGTCAAAGTGCCGCGGCACGTCCGGGCCGAGGCTGCCGAGCGAGAAGGCGCTCGACTGTTTCGAGCCAGGGCCAGTGAACCGGTGAAGCACTTCGCCGCGGAGGTTGCGCGGGAATTTGAGTGCGTGCGGCGGACGCGGGCTGCCGTTGACCTCGATGGCAGTGATGTAGAGCGCAAGCGCTGCGAGACGCAGAGCGGGCTCGCTCACGTCGAAGCCGCGAAGCTGGCCGTAGAGGATTTCCTGAATGACCGGCGTCCTGGGCCGCTCTTCGTCGTGCTGCCATCGCTCGCGGACAAGGCGGCGGAACGCGAGAACGAGAAACATCCCTGCGCCGCATGCCGGATCGAGGATGTGTGCGGTAGCCTTGTCTTTCACGGCAGCGAACACCTGGTCGACCATCAGTCCGGCGATGGTGCGCGGCGTGTAGTGGACGCTCGTGTCGCGCGCGGTCCGCGCGTCGGCCCGGTGGCTGAAGCTCTCATAAACCTGGCTGAGGACGCCGACGGGGATGTGCGCGAAGTCAAAGTCGCCCCAATCCAACTTCGGTTGGAATGCGCCACCCATTTCCCGCCAGCCGCGGAGAATGGCTTGCAGGTGGTCGAAGATGCGCCTGCCGACGATGTGCTGTGTCCGATTGTAGAAGCGCAGGTATTCCGCTTCGCGCGCGGTCCGGTCGCCTTCAGGAAGCGACTCGTCGATGAGTGGGAGGAAGTCGCCGTTGAAGGTCGCATCGAGCCATGCGGAGGTCTGCGCCGCTTTCTGCGAGGTGGAGAACGTGTCTTTCAATTCCGCCGCCGCCGGGCAGATATCGTCGAGTTCGTTTTCGACCACGATGCGGCGGTCAATGAGGAAACGAAAGAACAGAGCCCGGCCCGCCATCGAGAGCACTTCCAGGGCATCGAGCCGTCCCGTGCCGTCCTTCGGCACGAATTCGTTCGTTGTTTGGGCAAGCAGATTGAATATCTCCTTGAAGACGTAATCCGTGCCTTGCGGCCGGCGCTCTTCCTCGAAGGTCCCGTGCACGAGGCTCTGGAAAAACAACGGCGCAGTCGGGCAGCCTTCCTCGATGGTCTTGATGGGACCCGGGAGGGTGCTCTCGTGGAATCCAATCGGGTAGATCTCGAGCGACCCGGGCCGCACCACGCCCAGCCACGCGGGGTCGCTGCGGTTCGCCAGCTGTTGACGGACACGGGCGATGGATGCGGCGTCACTCCTGCTATCACCGCAGGCATCCACCAAATACAAGAGCGCCGTCCCCTGATGCTCGACCACCGCCGTGAGCGACGGGGTCTGAGAAGCTCGCGCCGGGAGCAGGTCGAGATAGTCGAGCTGCGCTGGGTCACGGAACCTTCCGTCTAGCCGAATCACGCCCGTGCACCCGTAGGTCGCGAGGCGTTGCTCCAGCGGACGACGATCGGGCTGTGACCTGGTCACAGGCATCAGATGGCCCCTCTTTGCTGGCGGAGCAGTCCCACGAACTTGCCAAGGATACGCAAGGGGCGGACTTCGTCATCACGAGTGATTATGATATCGGGGAAAGAGGGATTGGCACCGCGCAGAACCACGCTGCCGCGACGACGGTACCAATATTTCAGCGTGGCATCGTTGTCGAGGAGCACGGCGGCGATTTCGCCGTCTTCCACATTCTGTTGGCGGTTCATTACGGCGATGTCGCCGGGGAGAATTCCGGCATCCTTCATGCTGTCGCCCTTGACGCGCAGCGCGAAGAGCTCTGTGCCGCGAAAGAGCTGCGGGGGCACGGGTAACATTTCTTCGGGATTCTCCATCGCCTCCTGCGCGGCGCCAGCAGCAATTTTACCCAGCAAAGGAATGCCGGACGCCGCTCCGGCACAGAGCTTTAGACCGCGGGCTTTGCGCGGCGTCCGTACGAGCATGCCTTTCTTTTCCATCAGCCGTAGATGCGTGGGCACGGAATTGGGGCTCGAGAACTTGAAACGCGCCGCAATCTCACGTTGCGTCGGTACCATTCCCCGATTGTGGAACTCCGTTGCGATGAACTCTGCAATCTCTCGCTGACGCTCGGTTGGTGCGATCGCCATACAGCACATTATACTGTACAAAAATACAGTATCAAGACATTTTTGCAAAAGAGGGATGCAACTTGGTCGGGGACAGCTGCTTGGATCGTAGACGAGGCCAGCACGAAGAGGTGCTAAGTGGCATGGTGGAACCTCAGGAGCCGCCGCAGGGAGAAGGCGGTTTAGGCCATGACGCCCTGGGGCCACTCTCTCGGCAAGGGGCCTGATCGCGATGAGGATCGCCTATACCTTCGCCCCGTAGAGGGCGGTGGCGCCCAGTCGCCCGCGCCCGCGGTGTCCCGGGTGCCAAACTCAGAGGTAGTGTGCGCTTGACACCGGGCTAATCTGACACCCATGGGAGAAGCAACCGATGTCTCTGGCTCGGGTTCGACCGAGGGGCTCGCGCGGGCCCTCAAGACGCGGCTTGCCCCGGAGGACCACGGGCTGGTCGATGCCCTCGTCTCCTCGCTCCGCGAGCCGATGCGCGCGATCGGGGACCTTCTGGCGCGCCACGGGGTGGCGGCGCACGCGCCCCCGCCCCCCTGGAGGTTGTGACGGGCGCATTTCTGGCCCTTTTCAACGACGCTCTCCACTCAGGCGGGGCGAAGGGATGTGGTGCACTGTCTGCTGACGACATAGACCTCGACAATACTGGCACGGTCACCAATTGCGCCGTGGGCTTCTGTGATGCATTGTCTTTCGGGATACCGAGGGCGGTTAGGGATCGCGTCTTTACGGTCGTAGCGCTTTGCCGAAGTGAGGTCGTAGGGTTTTGCGGGGTTTGCCGGGCTGAGGTTGTATTTTGGAGGGGATTGGGCGGCTTCGGGGGGAGTTTGCCGAATTGATGTCGTATGGCTACGGGGTGAGTGGTGTCCGGCGGCGACAGTTTGCCGCGCTGACATCGGGTCCGGGGTGCGTGCGGAGCGCGGAAGGCGAGTTTTTGCCGAATTGTCGTCGGGTGCTGCGGGCGGTTGGGGTGTGGACCGGCGAGGGTGCGCGGAATTTGCCGGATTGATGTCGTGGCGGCTCAGCCGGCGAGGATCTGCGTGGCCTGTGCGAAGGTTCTGCCCTCGACGGCGGTGAAGAAGTCGATGGCGTTGCCGGCGCGGTTGTGGGAGGGCCAGACCCAGTAGCCGTCCTTGACGGTGAGGTCGCCGAAGTCCTCGACGCGCCAGTTGTCGTCGTGCAGCGGGCGGATGCGGTGGCCGCGTGTCTGGAGCAGGGGCAAGAGGGGCTCGCGGCGGGCCTTGCGGATCTCAGCCTTGGACCAGGTCATGTTCGAGCCTCCAGTGGGGCTGGACCAGGACGCGGTTGACCTGGGGCAGATCGACGGTGCGGGTGCGGTCGCGCACCGCCTCGATGAGGCAGGAGAGGCAGAGGTTGCGGGCGCGGCGCAGGATGCCCTCCGAGGACCGGGCGACGAGGTTGATGGCGGTCTGGGTGAATGTGTTTTGCCCGAGGCCGCGGCGGTCCAGTTGGGCGAGGATGAAGTCGGCGATGTCGTCGGGGACGAGCTTGGGCAGCATGGCCGAATAGGTGACGCGGCTCCCGAAGTCGGCGTTGACCGAGAGGCTGATGCGGGCCAGGAGCTCGGGCTGGGCGAAGAGGATGAGGTTGTGGTTTTTTGGGAAGTCCTCCAGGAGCAGCCGCAGCTTGCGCAGGCAGTCGATCCCCATCAGGTGGGCGTCGTCGATGATGGGGGCGATCATCTTGTGGAGGTGGTTGAGGCGGAATGCCTCCTCGATGAGGCGCTTTTCGCTGCGGAAGTCCGCGCCGTCAAAATCGATGCCGAAGGACTGGCACTGAGGATGCCTTTAGGGTATGCACATCCCGCTTGACGCATCCGCTCGAGAGATGATTGTGCGAGCACGTGTCCGTGACGGTGGTTCGTCCCGCAGGTTGGCCGGTCCGCTCTCAGGGCCGCCAGTCCGCGACGCCGTGCCACGGAAATTGGATTTGGCATATGGGAAATCGTTGGTCGGGCAAAGCCCAGTTTCAAGCGCTTCGAGCCGAGTTGGGTCGTGCGGAGGGCAGGGCGTTTGAGCGGGCGACGCTCCCGTTCTTCGCTCTGTTCGCTCGCGACGCGCAGATGTCCCAGAGGCAGGGTTCCATGGATCGGGCCGGCGTCGACATCTACGGCGGACATTCCGAATCCTCGGGCTGCTGGGACCTGCTGGTTCAGTGCAAGGGGTTTGGGGTCCTTGACCAGGAGTTCGGACGCGATCAGGTTGCGCAATGCGAGCGCTCCATCGACGCGTTCAGGCTCAAGGCCGACAGGCTCAAGGCGAGACTGTACGTCCTCGCGATCAACCGTGACCGCTGGGGTCGCGCTTTCGAGGGCAGGATCACAGAACTCCTGCGCGGGCTCGAGGAGAGCGGCCAGGTCGAGTCGGCTGAGCTGTGGGGAGTGGGCCGACTGCTCGGCCGCTCGTTTGACATTATGTACCAGCGGCTCAAGGGTGCGCTGCCGACCTTGACCACCCATGTGCAGCGAAGCTATTCGGAGAAGATTGCGTCTCCCGGCATCCGGGTCACCGACGTGCCGTTCCGAATCGGCGGATTCAGATTCAACCAGCTGGAAGTTGTCGAACCCACCTACCAGCCGAACACCTTTGGCGATCCGCTTCCCGTGCTGGGCGAAACGCCTGCCCTGGGACGGACGAGGATCACGTTCGTCCTGGGGGAATTCGGACTCGGTAAGACCTCGCTGGCGCTCAGATACGCGGATACCGCCAGACGACCGGCGCTCTTCTTCCCTGCGACGTTGATACCTGCTCACGTTACGGGAGCGAAGGACGCCCTGTCCCGCGCGTTTATCGGAAGCGCATTCCTCGACCGCGAACCGCCGGAATTCGCCGAGACTTACCGGAGGCTCATCCAACCAGCGGCAGAGAAGCTCCTCATGGACGAGAAGACGCCCATCACCCTGGTGATTGATGGCCTAGACGAATCCCCGTTGCTTGCCCGGGCGGGCGGAGGGGCCACCCTCTTCGATATCATCTCTGTGCCGCGTGTCCCGGTGGTCGTCACGATGCGCACGGAATTCTGGGAGTCTCGTCGGCTTGACATCGCGCGGAGCTTCGGCGGACGAGCGCCACCGAAGCAGCGAGGCCCTCGCAACCAGGAGGTGGAAATCGTCGAATTGCTGGCATGGGACGATGCCCAGATCGGAGGCCTGATAGACGCCGTCATCGGTCAGGGCGCCGAGGGCGGCGAGCGCGTCAATCTGGAACACCTCGCCAGCCTCGTGGAATCCGGTGAGTATCAGGCGTACTACGGCGACATACCAAGACGCCCGCTGTTCCTAACGATGCTGATCGACCACGTCCGCTCCCGAGGCGTGTGCCGGACCGGTCGAGCCACGCTATTGCTGCGATGGGCGGAAGCAAAGATCCTTCGCGATGTCCAGTCGGGTCGAATCGGCATCACGGGGTCCCCTGAAGCACCCGACGCCACGACCGAGATTGCGATTGTGGCCATGGGCTTGGCTGCGGTCGCTATGACCAGCATCGAGGAGGGGCGGCTCCTAATCATGCCCGATTGCCCGCTTGAACCGCTGCTATCGGAAGATCCGCGGATTGCCCGACTCACGGATCCCGCCGGACTGTTTCTCAATAGCCTTTTGCTTCCCCTTCCTCGGCAATCGAAGCTGCAGCCGCGACGCATCCGCTTCGCGCATCGGGCGTTTCAAGAGTTCTTTCTGGCAGCCAATATCGCCAGGAATTCCGCCGCGTTCCGTTCGACGTCGCTCCCGGCAGAAATTGGCGCGTGGATTGCCGCGATCGAAGAAGAGAAGCTGCTCGGTTGATCCCAAGCTCAACCGGGGCCTGCCTCGGGGGACCGGGCCATGGCCGTAGGCGCGCTGTTGTTTGTCGCCCGAGTGGCACGAGACAGCGACTGAAGAAAACGGATGCTCGGTCCCCAATTTGGGGTTGGGTCACGGTCGCCGGTGGCTCTACAGTCGCACCCAACAGGCTTTGGAATAGGGTTGCACAACTGCCGCAACACCGTGATGCTCGTGCTGCCGGACGATTGGTCCGGTTGCCCTTCGTCCCCGCGGAGTGGCGGGGTTCAGGGCTGTCTTCCGGTACGTTTTTCGCCCTCGGCTATGGGATGGCTCTGATCGGGCGCCGGAGGCGGGGTGGAGAGGAGATCGCGGGAATCGTCGGGGAATAGGGAAGCAGCCCATTGAAGGCGGTCGCTGAAAGGTAGTGTTAAGCATGAGTTTGGTTGGCAGATTCGTTGGCGTCGATCGTCACGCGCATCCCGACATCCCGGACTTGTCTGCGGCGGCCAGAGACGCAACGGCCCTGTGGGCGCTTTTTCAGGACAGCTACCCCTCCGGGGACTTTCGGTTGGTCACCGATTCACACGCGCCGCTCCGCGCGGTGAGGGACGCGCTGGTCGCGACGCTCGAGAATGCCCAACGCGGGGATGTCGTTGTGTTGGCCTACGCGGGGCACGGGACGAGGAACCACTGCCTTGTCTGTCACGACACCGATCCGGGGCGCATTGCGGAGACGACGATGCCGATGCGGGATCTGGCCGATGCGTTTCGCCGCTGTCGCGCCAAGGCGATCCTCTGCATCCTGGATTGCTGTTTCAGCGGCGGGGCTCCGGCAAGGGTGCTTGATGCCTCGCCACAGAGCAGGACGGCGTTTGACCCTTCGGCCGCCATCACCGGCGATGGTCGCGCGATGATCGCCGCGTCGAGGGCGAGCCAGGAAGCCTTCGAGCATGCGTCCAGGGGACACGGTTTGCTGACGCACGCCTTGGTGGAGGTTCTCTCGGGGATTCAGGAACCCGCCGACCTGTGGGCGGTCATGGGGCAAATTATTGACAGGGTGGAGGCGGAAGCGATTGCCATCGGTTGCAGGCAGACGCCTGTGGCCTTCAATCTCACCGAGGGTGCGTTCCGCATTGGCCCTCTCATACGGGGAAGTCGATTCGCGATGCATTTTCCCGAACACATGGGCGTTCGCGTCGGGCGGGATCTGGCTGAGTTGGAGGCGTTCGGGATCGATCCGGGGGTGATCGATGCGTGGCGGGAACGATTCCCCCGTGGGCTGATCGACCTGCAGCTTGCTGCCATCAACGATTGCCGGATCCTCGATGGACGGTCAGCCCTCGTGGTGGCGCCGACGAGTTCCGGCAAGACATTCCTCGGTGAAATGGCCGGAATAAAGGCGGTTGGGGAAGGCAAGAAGGTTGTCTTTCTGCTGCCCTATCGCGCCCTTGTGAACGAGAAGTACGAGGACTTCCTGTCCCTCTATGGGCAGCGCCTGGGGCTGCGTGTCATCCGATGCTCGGGCGACTACCTCGACCAGACGAGGGAGTTCGCCATGGCCAAATTTGACATCGCGATCCTGACATACGAGATGTTCCTCTCGCTCATCCTGTCGAGATCGGGCCTGCTCCACAGGGCGGGCCTGATCGTTCTCGATGAGGCGCAGTTCATCGGTGACAAGGAACGCGGGATCGTCGTGGAACTGATCCTGACGCGCTTGCGGGCCGGGCGTCAGGAGGGCATCGATCCACAGCTTCTCCTGCTGTCTGCCACCATAGGAAGTATCAACTGGCTCGACACATGGCTCGATGTGAGGACGCTTGTCGCCAACGACCGCCCCGTGCCATTGGTCTTTGGGGTATTGGATCGCTCCGGGATCTTCGAGTTCCAAGACGGAGACGGGCAGACGGGCCGAGAGCAATTGCTGTCGGGCAAGTTGATTGTTGAGCGAGGCAGGCACAAGAGGGCGCGGGATATCTTGGTTCCGCTGACACAGGCCCTGTTGGCGAACCCACAGACGTCCGAGAAGATCTTGATATTTCGAAACCGCCGCCCGACGGCGGAGCGTTGCGCGGTGTATCTGGCGGGAGAGCTGGGACTAGGGGCCGCGGGAGATGCAATCGATGATTTGCCGACGAGTGACCCCTCCACCTCATCCGCGAATCTGCGTAAGGCGCTGGAGGGCGGGGTGGCCTTCCATACGGCCAATCTGAGTCGGGAAGAGAGGGAGGTTGTCGAGCGGGCGTTCAGGGACCCGTCGAGTCCGGTGCGGGTGCTGGTTGCCACCACGACGGTTGCAGCCGGGGTCAACACCCCGGCATCGACGGTCGTCATTGTCGAGAATGAATTTCCGCGAAAGGAACCGCAGCCTTTCTCGATCGCGGAAGTGCAAAACATGGCGGGGCGCGCGGGTCGGCTTGGGATCCGTGAGGCGGGGAGGGCGATTCTGTTGGCGGAGAATGCCATCGAGCGCCGAAGGCTCTTTGCGAGATACGTGGCGGCGACACCGGAGCCCGTATGCTCGTCGTTTGATCCGAAAGATTCGGAGACGTGGGTCCTGCGACTCCTGGCACAGGTCAAGGTGATGCCCGCGTCCGAGGTTGGGTCGCTGCTCTCGAATACCTACGGGGGTTACGTCGCCCTTCTCAGGGATGCCACCAGAGAGGGCGCCATCAAGAAGCGCGCGAGGGATGTGTTGAGGGAGATGCTTGCTTTGGGGCTGGTTGATGGAGAGGGTGCGAACGTGCGGCTCAGCGTCCTTGGGGAAGCGGTCGGTCGTTCCTCGCTAAAGTTCGGCTCTGCCATGGGGTTGGTGAGGTCGATTCGTGATCTGCCAGACGTTCCGCTTTCGGTCTTGGATCTTGCGGTGCTCCTGCAGGTTCTGCCGGAGATGGACGGCGCCTACACGCCGATTGCCAGAGATGCGCGGGATCTGGAGTGGACGCGTCGGGTCGCGGCCCGGCTCCGGCCAGAGGTGGCCCGCGCCCTGCGCGCCGATACGGGTGATAGGGCGATTCTGGAGGCCAGGGCCAAGCGGGTGAGCATCTTGCTGGCCTGGATCGAGGGACGCCCGATGGAGGCTATCGAGGCTGAGCACACCATGAATCCCTTCAAGGCACTTGGCCCTGGAGATGTCAGGGCCATCGCGGATCGAACGCGATTTCACTTCAAGTCTGCATACGAGATTTGTTTGGTCGCCGAACCGGCCAAGGCGCCGGAGGCGGATGCCGTGCAGACTTTTCTCAAGCGCCTCGAGGTGGGCATCCCGGAGACGGCCGTGGGAATACTCGACGCTCCGGTCCCGATCACCCGGGGCGAATGCCTGTCTGCGCTGGGGGCGGGAATCAGGAAGGCAGAGGAGCTTCTTGCGCTGGCAAAGGCAGCGTTGACCAGGATCTTCGGCAGGCGCAGATCGGGGGTGGTTGAAGAGATCAGGCGCCAGGGGGGTTGATTGCCGGAGTTGTCGAGAGTCCGAGCGATTGGCTTCCTGCGGCCGGATGGCCTCTGCGGACAGAATTGAGCCATGGAAGAGGGCCGGGCTTTGATCGCAATGGGGGTGCGTAGGGTGGCCTTAGGTTTTGGACCGACAAGGCGCGGTTGATGCGGGCGAGCCTCCGGAATCGCGACGTCAGTGTCGGGGCTCACAGACGGCCGTGATCTCAACACATGTCTCTCAGGCATCCGAGCACTGTCTCGACCTTCAGCGCCGTCTTGAAACGCGCCACCGGACCTGTTTGGGATGGCCAGTCAACGTTCGCGATCTCTTTCGCGGCGATCAGTATCCTTTGGTCGGAGAACCGCCTCACGGTTTTCAATTTCTCTTGCAGATATTCGGGCGTCCAGAATCCGATGATTTCGAGCAGCACCCGGCGGCCGTCATCGTGGACCAACGTGAAATCCGGCACGAAGACGTGCTGACCCTTGTCGAGGATCTCCCCCTCGCGGACCAGGCGCCAGCCGGCGCGGGCGCCGACCCCCCATCGCTTCGCGAATGCGGCCTCGACCGATGAGTCGAATTCCTCGGGTTCCTGCAGGTGGCTGCGCAGGCCATCGGCGGGGGAAAGCTCCAGCCGCGGTTTCCACCCGCCGCGATTCGTGCGTATCAGCGCGCGCATCGTCCATCCGCGACAGGCGAGCAGCGCCGGAAGGAAGCGCGCCATCTGCACGCCATAGCGATGCGTTTCTCGCAGCACGGAGGCGGGGCCGTCAAAGTCGATAACGTACGCGCCGGACCCTTCCCGCCTGACCCGGTGCAGAAGGTGCGCGAGCTTCGCGTGGCGCAGGATCGTCTTGAAATCCTGCGTCGCGCGCACGGTCATCCGCGCGGCCCTGTACAGCGCCACCTGCACCTGCGCGACGTTGTACCGCGAAAGCAACTCCTGCGGCTCCAGGCAGCCCTTGAACTCCGTGAGCCGGTGCAACTCGATCACGTCGGAGAACATCGCGGCCTCGATCTCGCTCCATGTCATGCCGATCAGCGCGGCGATTTGTTCCTTCGCCGACGCTTCGGTGTGGTCAAACAAGGCGTCGCGCTCGGCAACAAGAGGGTGCAATCCGGCGGCCGCGCGGAACACCCTTTCCCGCAGTTTCTCTGCTCGGCGGGCGCGATCAGTGTCGAATGCGCTAAGCCGTTCTTCATCGAGCAGCTTGCAAAACGCCTCGGCGCGACGCGGGGGGCAGCGCGGGTCCTCGAATAGGATCCGGCGGACGCCCTGGTGCAGTTCGCCCCGGGTTTTTCCGACTCCGTCGCGATAGAGCGCGAGCATCCGGTCGGCATATCCGACATACTCGCGGTGTCGGGATTGTTTCAGGCGATCGGGGAAGATCCGGCCGTCCCTATACTCGGCGATGGCGTGTGCGCGTGTAAGCATCGCTTTTCCTCCGTTCGCGCGAGCGCTCCTCCTCGCGGGTTTCCGCGCAGACGACCTCGTAGAGTGTCGCGGAACACCCTCCATGGCGACGGAGGATTCGTCCGAGCCGCTGCTTGGCCTGCCGCGTGGAGGCATGGCCTCCGAGAACCACGGCGACCTTCGCCGCGGGAAGGTCGACACCTTCGTCCAGGACTTCGTTGGCCACGAGCACGGGATAGGTGCCCTCGCGGAAGCCGGCGAGGATCGCCGCGCGCTCCCTCTTTCCGCAGTGGTGCAGCAAGCACGGCAAGAGGAACCGCCGAGAGACCTCGCGCGCCATCTTATTCGATCCCGTGAAGACGATCATCGGCGTTCCGGCGTGCAGGCGGAACAGATCCTCGAGGACGCGCAACTTCTCGATCGCGCGATCCTCGATGGATTCGCGGGTATGCCAGGCGAGCAGCGCCCTGCGGGCGTCGGGATTCTTCGCTGCCTCGGCGGGAAGGTCTTGCCACGTGAAGCCGGGTTTCTCCTTTAGGATCATCTGCCGAAATCGGCGGACCTCTGCCGAGCAGTCCCGGTAGCGTGCCCGTTCGTCTGACGCGAGGTGAACCGGGATTCGCACGACCTGGTAATCGGCAAGTGTGGCGCCGGCCACTTCGCCCAGGGGGAGGTCGTACACGACGGGGCCGATCAGCTCGGACATTCGCGCATGCCGGCCTTGGCCGGGTTCCCACGTCGCGGTGAGCCCCAGCCGCATCGGCGCGGCGGACATGCGCGCCGCGTCGCTCCGGATCGGCCCACGGAGATGGTGGCATTCGTCGAAAACGATCAGGGCAAATCTATTCCCGATTCGCGGCGCGTGGATGCAGGCACTGTCGTAGGTGGTGCAGGTTACCGGCCGCACATTCCAGATGTTGTCGCCGACGATTCCTGAGTCATAACCGAGGCCGGCAAGGATCCTCCGGTGCCATTGGTACATCAGATCGCGCACCGGCGCGACGACCAGGGTCGATAGCATGACCTGGCGCATCAAATCCAGCGCGACATCGGTCTTTCCCGTGCCGGTCGGCATCACAATCACGCCGCACCTCCCAGCGGCGCACCACGCATCCGCGCCGCGCCGCTGCTCGGCACGGAGGGCATGGGTATTGACGCGCGGCCACGCGATCTGGTGCCACGCGGGAACCGCGTCGGAGAACGCTATGCCCGCGCCGCGTAGCGAGCTGACGGCGGCGGAGTACCGCAGCGCGTCTGCGCGCCACAGGCCGACGCGCGAGTCCTCGCGCCAGAAATCCGGCGGGAAGACTTCGCGGATCGTCGCGGCATCGATGCCGTCAAGGAGGAGGGTGCCTCCCGCAAAGGCGATGCTGGCCTTCGGATGAATCTTGGTCTCGCTCATCGGAGAGTGGGAGGAGGCGGTGTGGCCATCGTGGCGCTCGACCCCTGCGGGTTGATCGGACATCCGGGATTTTGTCCCATGCGGGTTACGGTTGCGGTGCCATTGTCGCTTTCGCCCTCGCGCTGGTCAAGTCGTCGGCGCGGAGCCGTCGGCGCGGAGGCCGCGCTCACCAGGTTCATGGATGGAGATCGCGCTGCTGGTCCAGGCTCCGGGCCGTTCTTTCGGCCAGGCGGGCGATCCTCGGGGGGGGCCGGGGGTGGGGGCGGAGTCCCGCGTGGGCCCGTGTCGCGACGACCTGGGCTAATGGGGCGCTGCGGGACGACTTGCTGGGGCGTTCCCGCGAGAAGGAGGTCGCAATGGAATGGGTTGGCTGGGAGCGTTGGATCGTGGTGACCGGGACCTTGGCGCTGGCGGTGATTCTGATATGGTGGATCTGGAGGAGGGCCAGTCGGGTGACCATCGCCGGAATCAGGCTTCGCGACGCTGACTTGAACGACGTTCGCCAGTTCAGGGCGACGGTTCGCCAGGCCGGTCGGGATCCCGACGAATTCCTCTATTTGAAGGACGAGGCCCTGCTGGTCTTGGCCCAGCGCTGCCCGCATCGCGATATCCTGCGGCAGGCGATCGATTGGGCTCCCGGCATCGCCCTGCTGATCGGCGTCAAACGCACGAGCGAGACACTGGTGGAGGCGGCGCTCCGATCTCCCAAGATCGAACTGGCGCACGTGGAGGATGCCCTCTTGCACTTCCCCGATGTGGGGGTGAGGTCGCTGCTGGAGAATAAGCGGAGGGAAATCCTGGAGGCCGCCGCCCAGGCACAGGACTCCGCGGGCAGCGACCCCGGGTTCCGACGAGAGAGACGCGGTTTTGGCGGCGGGTTGCGGCAGCCAGGGGCGCCGGATCGCGGGAAGTGAGGAACGCTTTAGCGTGGCGACGCGTCGTTGGGCATGGGTCGCGGCGCCCGAATGGGGGGTGTCCGGGATCGTCCGCAGTCAGGCTGAAGGGCGGTCCGCCGTCGGCACCGGGCAACCGTCCGGACCCACTGGCGCAGGGGACACTGGCGGATTTGGTCGCGCGGTCCCGGCCTGCCCCCGCTCAACCGCCTCTGGATCAGGCCGGTGCTGGTCAATGCCTCGGCCCCGGATGGCCCATCGGGCGGGCGGATCTACAAAGTGCCGACGCGCTAGCGCGCCGGGCGCGTCACGTCAGGAGGCTTTCGGGCAACGCTGCGCGGAGTGGGGAGCCGGCTCATCTGGCTGGCTCGGGGGGGCCTCCACGGCCCAGGGGGGGCCCAGACGGCCCGTACTCCTGGTGGCGCGAGGGCGGCCAGTCGGGGCCATTCTTCCACTTCCTCCCAGTGAGTGCCTCCCAACGTTGCAGCAGCGCTTCCCTCACCGGACCAGGAGGGCGCCCGGCCAGGGCGGACTCTATGTGCCGTTCATTGATCTCGCGACGGAGAACGACCACTTCCACCAGCTCTTTGCAGTCTTCCGTGATGGCATCCAAAAGGGCGCGGATGGGGGTGATTTGGCTGATCAATTCGTCCAAGAGCCTGGGGCACCGGCCCAACAGGACGATGGCCCGCAGGATCGCGGATTCGTTTGCAACGAGAAACCAATCGGGCTCCTGCCCGTTTTCGGCGACGTTCTTCCTGAACGATGCGAGATCGAGCAGATCTCGGCGGGAAAAACGCACCCCTCCAATGGTGATGAGTGGCACCATGTTCTTTCGCAACCACCATACCAGAAACGCGACCGCGGCCAAGACCGCGGCCATCCTAGCCCACACCGCCCAGTTCGCCAGATCCATGGTGACTCCTCTAAGCCTAAGCGGGGGTTCCGGCCCGGGCCAAACATTTGGCGGTTTGCGCCAGTCCACCGGGGCCATGGGCGCCCGCGGGTTGCATTATCCCGAAACCCATCCCGGTCGAATCCGGGGGCTCGTCCCGGGAGATGGGGTGCCTCGACGGAGCGAGCGGCGGGGGAGTCCCTCCCCATCCAGGCTGGCGACATGAGAGAGGGTGCGGGGCGATGGCCGAAACCTCTCCGTCGGACACCAATTGAGGCATGAAGGCCCAGCCAGTTGTCTCAAAACGATGTGTCGCTTGATACTTCTCGTCCTGTGAGGGGCCGGACGCGGCGTCCCGGGGGATGTCGCGTCCGCAGGCGACCCGGGGCGCCGCCAACGTCGGCGGGGCAGGATCAGCCGGCCTCCCGGCGGCCCGACGTCGTCGTGCGTCGAGGGGAATGGGGGAGGCGATGTCTCGGCAGGATAGCCCCCTGAAGACGGGTTGCGGGGCGGAATATATTCCACGGATGACCGAGAAGGCCCTGGCATCGGGGGAGCGAGGGGCCCAGCACCGCGCCGATGGCCCGCGGGGGGCTGGGCGCGGATCTGTGGGCTTGGGGCCGGCTGCGCCGCATCACAGGCAGCGTCAACCCGACGGCGCGCCTTCTGTATTTCATCTGTCTGGGCCCCCATACTGACGGTCCAAACGCTGTCTGGGACGGCGCTTCAGTATTCCCTGGGGCTTCTTCCCCGATACTGACGCTCTTTCTCGGTCACATGGCGCGTCGTCAGTATTCGGCCTCCGGGTTGAACCGGCGATACTGAAATGGGGCAAAGGGAGGCGATGGATTTGACAAAAATCCGATCTGTGGCAACTGACTCTCCAGAAGGATGTTGCAAACTTTGAGAAAGGCCGCCGTCAGTATTTTTCCGCAGGGATGGCAGGTTCGATTCCTGCCGGGCCCATCTCCGTCTGGGTTGGGAAGGGGTGTTTCCCGAGTATGTCGCGCCAGAATGGGGGGATGATGGTGACGGGGATCTCTTTGGGGAAGTCGCGGCGGATCTCCCGCTGTTCCTCCTCGGAGGGGACGTCGGTGCGGGAGAGGTCGCGGATGACGCGCCAGGTCTTCCCCTCTTTTTTGAGGAACATGTTGAAGACGATGTCGTCGGCGGTGCCTGCGGCGGAGGGGGAACCGTCGGCGTCGGCGAAGAAACCCTCGAAGTAGGCGTAGCCGCCGTCGGCGCGGAGGGCCTCGATCTTGAAGAGGCGCCGCTCTTCGGATTTGCCGCGCTGTTTCGCGAGGAAGTGTCGGACGGCGTCGCAGATGGCCTGGCGGTCGGCGGAACCCGGGGCCGGGGTGGTCGGGGCGGCTTGGCTGGCGGCGGCGCAAAGCCCGACGGCGAAGCAGAGGGTGAGGGCGGTTCGCATGGGGGAATGCTGGCAGGGATGAGCGCGGCGCGTCAACTCTGGGCGATCGGCGCCCGTTGCGGCGCGTTCCGGGTGCGGGGCGCAAATTTCCCAATATGGCTGTATACTAGGGGGAGATGGACTGGCGTTGCGGGTCGGCGGTGCCGTGCCCGCTGCGCGGCGGTGGGAGGCCGCATGGGCGAGGTCGTGGCGGAGGCAGAGGCGGCGATCGATCCCCTGATCGGGACCGAGGTGGGGGGATATCGGGTCGAGGGTTTTTTGGGCGAGGGGGTCGTGGGAAAGGTCTATCGGGCCAGGCAGCTATCGCTGGACCGGCCGGTGGCGCTCAAGGTGCTGCGTCCGGCGATGGCGGAGCGGGAGGAGGTGTTGATCCGTTTTCGGCGGGAGGCGATGGCGGCGGCGAACGTGACGCACCCGCATCTGGTCGAGGTGTTTGACGTGGGCGAAGTGGGGGGCACGTACTTCTACGCGATGGAGTTGGTGGAGGGCAGCAGCCTGGCGCGCTGCATCGAGCGGGGCGAGCGGTTTTCCGAGGCGGAGTGCGTGGAGGTGGGTCGGCAGGCGCTTTCGGCGCTGGACGCGGCGCACCGGGCGGGGATCGTGCACCGCGACGTGGAGCCGGGCAACCTGCTGCTGGATCCGAAGGGCTGCGTGAAGCTGGGCGATCTCGGGGTGGCACATTTCTGCGCGGGGGAGGCCGATGCGGCGCTCACCCAGCCGGGCGTGAGCCTGGGCACGCTGGGCTACATGTCACCCGAGCAGGCGCAGGGCCTCGGACAGGTGGATTACCGGGCGGACTTCTATGGTCTCGGGGCGACCCTTTTCCATCTCGCGACGGGGCATGCCCCTTTCGAAGGCAAGGGCCTCCTCGAGATCATCAGCAGCCATATCAGCGCCCCCGTGCCATGCGCCCGCGACGCGAATCACGCCCTCGGCAGGAGGTTCTCCGATTTGATCCGCTGGCTCATGGCGAAGAGCCCCGCGGATCGCCCGCAGACCCACGCCGAGATCTACGGGGAACTCGAGCGCTGCCGTCGGCCGGATGCGGCCGGTGATGCGACGGTGCCGCGAATCCCTTTCAGCGACGCGGCGAGGGTCGAGACGTTGAGAAGACAGGACAGCTGGATGGTGGCGGTCGCGGTTGTGGCCGTGGCCGTGGTGATCGCGCTGGGCATCTTGGCGATGCGCGCCGTGCTCAGGGAGTACAAGCCGGATGCGGTCCTGGGCGATCCGGATCGCGGGGCGGAGGTGGTGCCGGGGTCGGGGGGATGACCCGAAGACTCCACGTGTGCCACGGTCGTCAGACCGTGGCTGCGATGGCTGGGAGCCCGGACCCACCTGTCGCCAGATGGGCTACATCATCAGCTCCGCGGTGCCCCGCGGGCGGATTTCCGGAGCAGGCGGTCGGGGTTCAGGCCGCGCAGGGCGGGGGTGACGAATAGGCCGTCCTTGCGGATGGGGCGGTCGTCGAACCGGATCTCGCCGCCGCCGTAGTCCTCGCGCTGGATGCAGACGAGGTCCCAGTGGACCTGGGACCGGTTGCCGTTGTCGGCCTCGCGGTACGCCTGGCCTGGGGTGAAGTGGAACGAGCCGGCGATCTTCTCATCGAAGAGGATGTCGCGCATGGGGTGGAGGATGTGGGGGTTGAAGCCGAGGCTGAACTCGCCGATGCGGCGCGCCCCGGGGTCGGAATCGAGGATCTGGTTGAGGCGCTTGGTGTCGGAGGAGGTGGCCCCGACGATGCGGCCTTTGCGGAACGCCAGGCGCACGTTGTCGAAGGAGGCGCCCTGATAGACGGTCGGGGCGTTAAAGGTGACGTGGCCCTCGACGCTGTCGCGGACCGGGGCGGTGAAGACCTCCCCGTCGGGGATGTTGTGGGAGCCGCCGCAGGCGACCGCGCCGATGCCCTTGATGGAGAAGCGAAGGTCGGTGCCCGGGCCGGTGATGTGGACGCGGTCGGTCCGCCCCAGGAGTTTCTTGAGCGCGGCCATGCCGGGTGCCAGGCGCCGGTAGTCGAAGGTGCAGACGCGGAAAAAGAAATCCTCGAAGGCCTCGGTGCTCATGCGGGCCTGCTGGGCCATGGCGGGCGTGGGCCAGCGCAGCACGCACCAGCGGGTGTTCTGGACCCGCCAGTTGATCACCGGCCTGAGGATGCGGGTGGCGAGCCCCATCCGATCCACCGGCACGTCGGAGGATTCGAAGATGTTGTCCGCCCCGCGCAGGGCGATGTAGGCCCGCATCCCTTTCATCCGTCGCAACTCGATGTTCCGGCCGAACTCCAGCCCCGGAGCGGAGGCGTGCCGCAGGAGCTCGCGCTGGATCGCCGGGGAGGTCAGTTGGACGAAGGGGTATGCCCCGCGGCGGGCCGCCTCCCGCACGAGGGCCACCACCATGGCATCCGGCACGCAGGAGGCGTCGATGAGGACGCGCTCCCCCCGCCGGAGTTTGACCGAAAAACCGATAAGCGCCTTGGCGAGGCGTTCGAAGCGGGCGTCTTGCATGGCCCGGAATTCCAGCAGGAGGTGCGGCGCCGCGCGACCCATTTTTTCTGGAGCCGACAAATTGGGTGCTTGCCTTGGGCCGGGGGGGGCGGTAGCCTGCCGACCAATGGCGGTTCGGCCTCTGCCGGGGTTTCGGCGGGACCGGGTCGCCGCCAGAGAGTGAGGATGATTTGGCGATGAATGGCAAACTGCTGAAAATCTCTCGCGGTGGGTGTCTGGGCGCTGTCGCGCTGACGGCCGCGATACTGCTGGCCCCCGGTTCGATGGATCTAGCGATGGCCGCCAAGAAAGACGCGATGGTGGACTATGCGCCGCCCGTGCGGGTCCGGGTGAAGAAGCCCGCCTCGGCCGACCAGATCGATCCCAACTCCTATCAGATCAGCGATGACGGCGGCGCCGTCTACGACGGCAAGCAGATGGAAGTCGCGCCCCAGCGGACGGTCAGCGTGCCCAGCCGGGTTTGGAGGCAGGGGGACCTGGATGAGTTGCCGCCCCCCGCCTGGGAGGATTGCAAGACGACCCCGCCGCGGTTCCGCCCGCTCGAGGGCCCGCACGGGCGGATCTCGGCCGGCGTGATCTACCGGGAATTCGAGGGCGTGGAATTCACCTCGCGTTCGATGGGGTACGAGGATCGGGTCCAGATGTTCCGGGATCTCGACTACATGGATGTGGACTTTATCAAGAAGCAGTGGTCCGAGGACGTGGACGGGGGCGGTCCCTATATGGCGTTCGACCTGCTGTTCCCGGTCGCGGACTGGTTCCAGATCGGGCAGCAGGTGTCGTTCTCTTACTCCCAGTTGGCCGCGCGCAACCGGTTCGCCAATTTCCGGGCGGAGGGGGAAGTTCAGGTGGGCGATAACCTGTTCGCCGAGCAGGATGTCTACAACAAGGTGTACGAGGAACTCGAGGCCGGCATCTTCACCCTCGGGTTGGGGCCGCTGATGGAGTTCGACGTGGGGCCGGTCTTCGCGCAGGCGGGCTTCGGGCTGGCGATCAATCTGGTGCAATTTCACGCGTCGGTGCGCGAGCGGATGTACGAGGACGTTACGCTGACGGATACGCTCGCCGGCACCGAGGCATCCGACCGCGGCGAGATCGAGCGCTGGGAGGACGGCAACCACGGCACGAGGTTCATCTTCGGGTTCTACGTCCAGGGCGCCCTTGGCGTGCAGCTGACGGAGCGATGGAGCGTCGGGGGCTTTGCCCGCTACGACTGGAACGACGACCTCGAGGGCGAGGTGGGCTACTCGCACTTCACGCTGGACATCAGCGGGTTCTCGGCCGGCGCGCAGGTCGGGTATAGTTTTTGAGCCGCCTGCGGCGTGTCGTCGCATTCTGCCGCAGGGCTGGATCTTGAATTTTCGGGTTGATCCCGCCGCCTTCCCGGCATGCGCGGGTGCTGGCAAATCTCCTTGAGGCGGGTGGGCTTTTGTGCACGATAAGAGCGTCGTGCATTATATGTCCGAAAAGGGGTCGTTGTCGCCTCTGGCGCGGTGTTTCGCGGCCCTCTCCGTTTTGGCCCTGATGGTGTCCGGCGCGCACTGCCAAGGCCTCAGGACGACATACGGCCTCTGGACGCAGCAGTGGGCGGTCTCTCAGTTTGATGTGCGGACCAACCTGAGCGGCATCATCGGTGGCATCCTGGCGGAGTCCAGGGCCGCGGCAGTCGCGGAGGCCCAAGGGCGAGGCGTGCCGACGTCGGGGCCGGGATTTGAGCTGGTCGGAATGGATGGCGACAAGCTGGTCTACTATCAATCCCTCAACGTCAACGCCGCGATCTCGACCGCCGCGGACGTCGTCCGGCAGCAGGTGGCCTATGACGGTGTCTCCGGGTCGCGGGTATTGGGCGGGATCTGGGATGGGGGCGTGCCGCTGACGAATCACCAGGAGTTCGGCGGGCGCATCGTGGTCCGGGACGGCGGCGCGGTAGACTACCATCCGACGCACGTGGCGGGGACGATGGTGGCCACCGGGATCAACGCACAGGTCAAGGGGATGGCGCCCGCCGGGCGACTCGACGCCTACGACTGGAACGGGGACGAGGCGGAGATGGTCGCGGCCGGCGCGGCAACCGCGGCGGACACCAACCGCGTCGTCATATCCAACCATTCGTATGGCATCGTCTGCGGCTGGCAGGGCAATTCGTGGTATGGGCGTTTCGTCGATGACGCGACCCCCGCCAATGACGTGGAGGACGATTTTGGCCGATATTCGGCGCAATCGGTTAGCTGGGACGGCGTCGCCTTCAGCCTGCCTTACTACCTTCCGGTCAAGTCCGCGGGCAACGATCGTACGGATGGCCCCCCTGCGGCGGGCGTGACATGGCTCCACGTCGCGACCGGAAACACATACACCTACGATCCCACGAGGCACCCGGCGGGTGACGGGCAATACAAAGGTGGCTACGACACGATCAACGGGGGAGGCGTGGGCAAGAACATCCTGACGGTCGGCGCGGCGGCGGATGCGGTCTCTGGCGGGGCGCGCAGCCTCGGCGCGGCGAGCCTGCTGTCGTTCAGTTCCACCGGTCCGACCGACGACGGGCGGATCAAGCCGGACGTGGTCGGCAATGGCGAGAACCTGACATCGACCTCGGACACCAGTCCTACCGCGACCGGGGTGTCGTCTGGAACCAGCATGTCGTCGCCCAATGTCTCTGGCTCGGCCATGTTGCTGGTGGATTTTTTCCGCGGTCGCTTGCCGGGGCAGACCATGCGGGCCAGCACCCTGAAGGGCCTCATCATTCACACCGCCGATGACCTGGGCACGGCGGGCCCCGATTATCGCTTTGGCTGGGGGCTCATGAATACGCGGGCTGCGGCAGACCTGATAGCCGCGCATGCCGCGCAGACGCAGTCCCTGCGGATCGTGGAAAGAACGCTGTCGACGGCCTCGCCCACGGATACCATCGGCTATGGCTGGGATGGGGCGAGTCCGATCCGGGCGACGCTCTGCTGGACCGACCCCCCGGGGACGGTGCAGAGCGGGCATGATTCGACGAACAGGAATCTCGTCAACGATCTGGACATCTGGATCGAGGGTCCGGCGGGCCAGCGCTTTCTGCCCTACGTGATGCCGTATGCCGGGACGACCAACCAGGCGCTGCTGGCGGCCGCGGCGACGACGGGCACCAACAACGTGGACAACGTCGAGCAGGTGTACATCGCCGCACCGCCAACCGCGGGAGTCTACCGGGTGAGGCTTGGGCACAAGGGGGCGCTGCAGGGCGGTTCTCAGGCGTACTCGCTGCTCTTTTCTGGCGGTGTCTCCGCCGACGCGCGCATCATCCGGTTGGCGGGATCTTTTGACTTCGGGGATGTCGTCGTCCTTGGCTCGAGCAACCTGCCCCTGACCATTTATAACGATGGTTGGGACGTCATGACGGTCTCGTCCATCGACTATCCCGCCGGGTTCAGCGGGGCGTTTAGCGGGACGATTCCGGCGGGAGGTTCGACGAATGTGCCGGTGACGTTCACGCCGCCCGCCGAGGGAGAGTACGGGGGAACCTTGCGGGTGAATTCCGATGCGAATGTGGGCATCAACACGGCGGCGGTGTCGGGGTTCGGGACGCTGTACACCTTCGATGGTCCCGACGGTGGCGCGATACCGATCTGGCTCAATCGGCAGACCGGCCTTTTCCAGCAGGAGGTGCGGATCAACAACGCGGGTTCCGCCCCGTTGAGCGGGGTGCGGGTATTCGCGCTGGGCCTGGATGGTGGCATCCGGCTTTGGAACGCGACCGGGACCAACGAGTTCGGCGAGCCATACTACGAATATGAGGGCGTGATCCCGGTCGGGTCCAACGTCGTTTTCACCCTCGACTATTACTCGCCCGATATGGTGACGCCGGCGCCGCATCTCCGCGGTTGGAGTTCCCTGACGTCTGCGCCGGTGCCGGTGGTGGGCGCGGCCTACAATCAGTTGCGGATTTTCTCGAGCGCCGGCAAGGTGTTTGTCGAGTTCGACACCGTCCCGGGCGATTATTATCAGGTCCAGTACACGTCTAACATGGTCAACTGGATCGCGGCGGGCAACCCCGTGATGGCCGGAGGGACCAAGCTGGTCTGGGAGGACACGGGGCCTCCCAAGACATACCCGCATCCGAGCGGCGCACCGTTCCGCGCCTACCGGATCATTCATTCGACCCCGTGATGGCGAATTTCTGAGGTGCGACGCATGACCGAGAAGAGAGAAGGCTTTGTTCCGGGCGCGATTTGGCTGCTGTGCATGGTGCCGGTGTTGGGCATGGCGGCGAACCCGTTGGACAGTCTCCCGGCTTCCAGCCAGGAAGGCCTTGGCCGGGGTGGGGTGACCGCCGGGAGAACGGCACCGATCCGCGTAAGGGTGAAGCGTCCCGCGTCGGCGGCGCAGATCGATCCCGGCGCGTGGGCAGGGGGCGTCTCCGCTGCATCCGGTGGCGTGGACGAGGGTTCCTACGATGGCAAGTGTGTCCAGGTGCCGGAACGCGCGGTGAACGTGCCGACGCGGGTGTGGCGCCAGGGCGATCTCGACGAACTGCCCGCCCCGGCATGGGAGGGGTGCGAGAAGACGGAACCGCGATACCGCCCGTTGGAAAAGCCACACGGGCGCCTGAGCGCCGGGTTCATTTATCGCGATTTCGGACGGACGCAGTTTGAGACGCGCTCGTACTCGCGCGCGAGCCACGTGCCGCCACCACCCCCCGGCATCCAGGGGGCGGCACCCGTGTCTGGGTTCGCTGATCGCGAATACGATAACGGTTACGTCCGGGTGGGCCAAGGGACGCCGGCGACCGGACTGACGACCTATTGGGGTTGGGAAGACGCGGCCCAGTATGATGATGTCGCGGGCACCCTGGCATTCGATGGGTCTGGCATCGTATTCGAGCGCAGCGAGTTTGGCGCCGCCGACAACCGGGAGTCTTGGGGTGAGGATGACGAGGGTCTCGGACCGATGCTGACCTATGATTTGTTGTTTCCAATTTCGGAGAATTGGCGCATCGGCCAGCAGACATCGGTATCATACGTGAGGACCGGTTCCTCCAAGACGGTCGGGAATTTCCGGGCGCAGTATCGCGACGATCTCTACGATGTGTTTTTCACCGACACCTTTGATCTCGGGGGCATCGTGCCGCTGGGCCCGCCCTACGATGGCACCTTTGCCGGACCTGGGCCTGTCATCCCTAATGAGCCCATGGGTCGGGCCATCAACGACATCCAGTATCTTGCCACCACCGAGGGCAGGGTGTGGAACGAGATCTATCAGGAGCTGAGCCTGGACCTGTACACGGTATCGCTGGGGCCGGTGGTGGAGTTCGACCTCGGCCCATTGTACGCGCAGGCGTCGGGGGGCCTGTCGATCAACGTCGCCGATTATGACGCGACGCATTTTGAGCGCCTGTATGTTTCTGTGGACGGGGGGGAGGCGGTTGAATTGAGGCAGTGGTTCCAGGATAACAGTGGCACGCGGGTGCTGTGGGGGGGGTACGTCCAGGGGACGTTGGGGGTTCAGCTATCGCGGCTCTGGAGCCTGTCTGGTTTCGCGAGGTACGATTGGAATCAGGACTTGGAGGGTAGCATTGGGCCGTCGGACTTCCGGATGGAGTTGAGCGCATTCTCGACGGGCGCGCAGGTCGGGTTTAGTTTCTGACCGGAAACTTCCCCCGGGTGGCGCAGAGACGCCCTACAAATTTTGTAGGCCGCCTGTGCCAGGCGGCAGCGGGAATGAGGTTTCCACATGAATGATGCGGCGCGTCCCCGCGCCGGCGGCGGGGCTAGCCAGAAACTTCAAACCGCGGGTATCGGGGATGACGGGGATAATCCATTGCAGTTTAGTTGCCTTTGAATCTCGTGGTTGCTGGGGCGTGTTCGCGCGCGGGGATTTGGGCGCGATGGTTTGACATCGGGTTGCGGATACGAATAACCTCGACGCGATTCGAGGCCCGATGGATGTAGAGCTGCTATCCCGGATCCAGTTTGCGTTCACGGTGTCGTTCCATTATCTCTTTCCGCCGCTGAGCATCGGTCTGGGGGTGCTGCTGGTGCTCATCGAGGGGGCGTGGCTCAGGACCCGGGACGCGAAATACCACCAGATGGCGCGTTACTGGACGCGGATTTTCGCGCTGACCTTCGCGATCGGGGTGGCGTCGGGCATCGTGATGGAGTTCGAGTTCGGGACCAACTGGGCGACCTATTCCCGGTTCGTGGGCGACGTGTTTGGGAGCGCGCTGGCCGCCGAGGGGATATTCGCCTTTTTCCTGGAGTCTGGGTTCTTGGCGGTGCTGCTTTTCGGCTGGGACAAGGTGACGCCGGGGTGGCATTTCTTCTCGACGTGCATGGTGTGTCTCGGGGCGCATTTCAGCGCGATCTGGATCGTGGTGGCGAACTCGTGGCAGCAGACGCCCGCGGGGTATCACCTCGTGGAGCAGGCGGGGCGCGTGCGGGCCGAGATCACGGATTTCTGGGCGCTGGTGTTCAACCCGTCGTCGATGGATCGGCTGTCGCACGTGCTGTGCGGCGCGTGGCAGGCTGGGGCGTTTCTGGCGATCAGCGTGAGCGCGTGGTACCTGCTGCGGGGGCGGCACGAGGCATTCGCGCGGGCATCGTTGCGGATCGCGCTCGTCGTGGCGCTGGCGGCGTCGGCGCTCCAGGTGGTGACGGGGCATTCGAGTGCGGTGGGGGTAGCGAAGCACCAGCCGGCGAAGCTGGCGGCGTTCGAGGGGCATTACGAGACTTCCGCGGATGCGCCGATCTATTTATTTGGGTGGGTGGATGAAGAGGGGGAGCGCGTGGTGGCTGGGCCGCGGGTGCCGGGGGCGCTGAGCTGGCTCGCGCACGGGAGGCGGGACGCGGAGGTCAAGGGGCTGTGGGATTTCCCGAAGGAGGATCGGCCGCCGGTGGCGCTGCCGTTCCAGGCGTTCCATCTGATGGTCGGCGTGGGGTTCCTCCTGCTCGGGGTGGCGGTGGCCGGGGTGGTGCTGCTCCCGGGGGGGCGGCTCTTCCGGAACCGTTCGATGCTCTGGGTGATGGTGTTTAGCGTGATCGGGCCGCAGGTGGCGAACCAGGCTGGGTGGTGGGCGGCGGAGGTGGGGCGGCAGCCGTGGATCGTGTATGGTCTGCTCCGGACATCCGAGGGTCTTTCGAAGACGGTCCGCGCGGAGGCGGTGCTGGCGTCGCTGATGCTTTTCGCCGCGGTGTACGCCCTGCTGTTCTCGGTCTTCATCTATCTGCTGAACGACAAGATCCAGAAGGGGCCGCACGCGGAGGATCTGGTGCCGACCGGCAAGCTGGCGATGCCGGAGAAGGGGGGCGCCTGACGATGGGGTGGCCCGATCTCAACACGGTCTGGTTCGTGCTGGTGGGCGTGCTCTTCACCGGGTACGCGATGCTCGACGGTTTCGACCTGGGGGTGGGGGCGCTGCACCTGCTGGCGCGCGGCGACCGGGAGCGGCGGCTCATGCTCAACGCGATCGGCCCCGTCTGGGATGGCAACGAGGTTTGGCTGGTGACCGGAGGGGGCGCGCTGTTCGCGGCCTTTCCGGAGGTCTACGCGACGGTATTCTCGGGCTTCTATCTGCCGTTCGTGCTGCTTCTGGTGGCGCTGATTTTTCGGGCGGTGGCGATCGAGTTCCGGAGCAAGCAGGCGATGGGCTGGTGGCGCACGATGTGGGACGCGAGTTTCTTTGGCGGGAGCCTGGTCTCGGCGCTTCTGATCGGCATCGCGATGGGCAACATCGTCTGGGGGGTGCCGCTGGACGATTCGGGCGAGTTCGCCGGGACGCTGCTCGGCCTGCTGCATCCGTACGCGCTGGCGCTGGGCATCACGACGGTCGCCCTATTCATGATGCACGGTGCGATCTACGTGCTGATGAAGACCGAGGGCGAGTTGCACGAGCGCGCCCGGGGATGGGTGAATCCCTGCATCATATTCTTCATCATCTGTTATGCGTCGGTGACGATGGCCACCCTGATCTATGTGCCCCACATGACCGCGAGGGTAAGGGAGGAGCCCCTCTTTTTCGTCGTGGCCCTAGCCAACATGCTCGCGATCGCGAACATCCCGCGGGAGATCCACCGCGGCAGGGATTTCCGGGCGTTCCTCTCCTCGTGCGCGGCGATGGTGGCGCTGATGGCGCTGTTCGGGCTGGGGATGTTTCCCAATCTGGTGCGGGGCCTCCCCGACGGGGCGAACAGCCTGGACATATACGGTGCGGCCTCGTCGCAAAAGACCCTGGGGATCATGCTGGTCATCGCGGTCATTGGCGTGCCAATCGTGTTGGCCTACTCCGCGAGCATATACTGGATTTTTCGGGGGAAGGTGAAGTTGGACGCGATGAGCTACTGAAGGAGGTGTGAGATGCCCCGGATCATTGTTGGCGGGACGGCGGTATGGCGTTGGGCGCTGGCGGCGGCGGTGGTTTTCGGGTTGGCGGGTTGCGGCGGAACCTCGCGGGACGGGGTTCTGGTGCACGCGACCGCGGGGCCTGGCAACCCGCATCGGCTGCTGATGGCGTTGCGGATGGCGGACCTGATGTCGGAGGACAGCCGGCGAGATGTCATCGTCTATTGCGATATCGATGCGGTGCACGCGCTGGTCAAGACGGCGCCGGGAGTGGCGCTCTCGCCGTTCCCGTCGCTGGATGAACTGCTGGGGAGGCTATCGAAGCGGGGCGTCCGAATCATGGCCTGTCCGTCGTGCCTCTCGGCCGCGGGTTTGAGCGAAAAGGACCTCCGGGACGGGGTGACCGTGGCCGAGAAGGACGCCTTCTTCTCATTCACCAAGGGACGGATCCTGACGCTGGATTACTGACTCGAAAATTGGGTCGCGATGTCGGCTGCGCCTTGGCGCACGCGGGCGTTCGATTCGGCAGCGTGCGCCAAGGCGCAGCCTACCATTTTCTGCCCCGGTGGTGCCCCGCACGCGGGGCACGGGATCTCGCCAGAAACTTCAAACCGCGGATAACGGGCTTGGTTCAGATAATAATCTGCAAATAAAATATTTGCGAATCTTAGGGTAGCCGCCGACGTGAGGTGGCGGATGTGCGCCACCTGGGACTCCGCCTCCTCACGTCGGCGGCTACGACGCAC
>CAZYWZ010000081.1:0-30394 GCA_964651705.1 uncultured Verrucomicrobiales bacterium | reverse complement strand
GCGCAGCCAGGTCCACCGCGCGGCCGTCGGTCGCCGCGAACCTCAACTCGATCGTGTCGCCGACCACGGGTTTGCGCACCACGCCTTCCAGCCCCTCTATCGCGAGGCTCACTTGTGCAGCATCCTCATCCCTCGCATCGGCGGGAATCTTCGCCAGCCGCGAGTCAACCGCCGCCCGCACCTCGCGCACGAGTTCACCGGCCTTTTGCCTGTCACCCGTCTCCAGAACCCGCAAGATAAGCACGTTGCCCAAGGTAAACATGCCTTTCAGGTCGACCCCCTCATCGGCAACGACCATCCCCCAAACCCGCTCCAGCGCCCGGATCTCTCCCTCCGCGTCGCCGGCCTCCTCCCATGCCCCCGCAGCCGCCAGCCACGCATTCCGCAGATCCCCGGCCCCCGGGTACTCCCTCACGTATCGCTCCAGCGCCTCCGCCTTCTGGCGCGCCGCCCGTTCCAGCACCGCCTCAACATTCTCCGCCGGCAGGGCCGTCCCACAGTATCCCAGCCAGATCCCGAACGCACAGAGTGCCCGCCGACGAGCCCGGGCCGCGCCCGGGCCGCATGGTCGGCATCGATCCGCGATCGCCTCGCGACCACACCATCCAAACAGGAATGTCCTCATGCAGGCTATACAATCGGGACTCTAATACTTGCATCGAAATCTGCACCGAGGCGCTCCCCGCCGATGCCGATGCACACCATTCGCCCAAGTATCCCCCAACCGCGACCGATCTACTCTGGCGCATCGCCCGGATGCATCGCCAAAGCCGCTTTTCGGAGCTCCTCCAAAGGACGCTTTTCCGCATCGGGCCAATCCAAATTGGCGACCGTCCCAGTCTCGGACCATCGTTCATCGATGTCGACAACCCGCCTGAATGTGGCAACGGCGCTCGTTCGGTCGCCGTTCAGCCATTGCGCCAAACTGAGCCCCAGCAGCAGATCGGATACAAGCAAGTCGGGAGGAAGGAGCGCCATCGCCGACTCGAACGCTTTCAGTGCGGTAGCGGGCTTCCCCAACTTGATTGCAGCCCACCCCTCCATGCGATGCACGGATTCGTTTCGCGGGAACCTCTTCTTTGCCTCGGCGAAAATCCGCAGTGCAGCCTCCCCGTCTCCCAGTTTGGCGGCAAGGTTGCCCGCCTCGGTGAAGTCCGTTGCAACCGCCTCGGGCTCCGGCAGGAAAACCTCCCAGAGGGCGATGGCCTCGCCGCCTCGCCCTAAACGGCCGAGCGCCATGGCCTTCTCCCGGTAGGCCGAGGACAGTCCCGGATCCAGTCCCAAAGCTTTCTCCGCCGCATTCAAAGCTTTTTCGCAAATCGGCCGTGCCGATGGACCGATGCCCACCTGTCGTTCTGCCGGGGCATCGTTCAACGACGAGGCGGCGCGGGCGTAGAGAAACGCCAGTGCCTTATCCGGCATCCGGCCCCGCTCCCTGGCCAAGGCTTTCAAGTCGAAGCGGCGCAGCACCGCCGCCTGATGGGCCACCGCCGCGATTTCCTCCGCCCCAACTTCATTCTCCACCGCCTCGCTCTCCAAGGCCCCCGCCAGCAGCAAACGCGCCAAGGGCACCGTCAGGTCGTGAGCTAGCGCCGACTTCAGACTGTCTAACCTCCTTCCGGCCCCATCGAAATCGCGCTCGCGCTCCGCGATCTCTCGGTTCGAAAAACTGGAGAGAGGGTGCGCGGTGCGCTTCGACGCCGGCATCCGGATCCAACCGGCAAGATCGGCCCAAGGACCCCTCGGAAGATCGATGTCGCGCAACGTCGCCAGCCTCTCGGATTCGCCAAGTAACTCCAGCTCTCCCTCCACTGTGAATCGCAGGCCCGCAACAGCGAACGCGAATGTCACGACCTCGGAGGCGACCGGGGTTAGATCTTCACGCACCCTGTCTTGAACTGGTCGCCACAGCCTCGCCGTGCCATCGGCGCTGGCGGTCAGCACCGTAGTGCCATCCGGGCTGAACTCCGCGCCAACCACGCTCCCCCGATGGACAAGAGGTTCGCCGATGGACCTGCCCGTGACAAGGTCCCATATCCGCACCGTATCGTCGTTGCTCGCGGTAACCACCCTCTTGCCATCCGGACTTACCCTCGCACATCTGACGTCATGGGCGTGACGCATTGGCTCTCCGACTCCCGAGCCGGTGCGCACGTCCCACACCCGGGCGGCCCCGTCACCACCGGCCGTGACAATCTGTCGTCCGTCCGGAGAGAAACAGGCGCTGCTCACGTCGCCCGGCCCGTGGCGCATCGTCCTTCCGATCTGCTTGCACGTACCCGCGTTCCACACACGCACCTTGCCGCTTCTTTCGCCCGTGACGATCATCGTCCCATCCCTGTTGAAACCCACCGCAGTCACATCCAAATCATGCCGCATCGAACCCACGAGCCGGACTTCACCGGCGACGTCCCACAATTGCGCCTGCCCACCCGTGCCTGCGGTCACTAACCGCTTCCCATCGGGGCTGAACTCCGCACCGGTAACATCGCCACCTTCCCCATGAAGTTCAGCCAAGAGGTCGCCGGTGTGCGCACTCCACACCTTGGCCGACCCGCCCAGCTGGCTTACGCAAACGGTGACCAACCGGTCGCCTGAAGGGTTAAAGCTGGCGGCGCCCAGATTCGATCCGTGCCATAGCGGCCCTAAAACCAACTGGCCATTGTCTGCATCCCAGATCTGTGCGACGCCCAGTTCGCTCGCGGTCGCCAACCGTTTTCCGTCGGGGCTAAAACTGACATGGCGGATGTCCCATTCCAATTCCCGCGGCCCAGGCGGCCACTCAACAAGTACCGTGCCCGTTGCCGGGTTCCACACCCTCGCCGCTCCATCATCGCTTGCAGTCGCGACCCTCGCCCCATCCGGGCTATAGTGCGCGACATTGACGCGGTCACCATGCCGCAAAGGCTCGCCTTGGCACCGTCCGGGATTCAGGTCCCACACTCTCGCCGCTCTGTCCGCGCCCACGCATAAGAGCATCGTTCCGGCAGGACTCAAGATCACCCTCCAGACACCACCAATGTGCCGCATGGGTTCCCCGAGCGCCGTGCCGTCGAGCGCATCCCACATCTGGCACGCGCCATCTTCGCTCGCGGTCACAACCCTCAGCCCATCCGGGCTGAAATCTGCGTGCGTCACATAATGCGCGTGTCTCAGAATGTGTTCTTGCTCCGCCCCGCTCCGCGTTAAACTCCAAATCCGTGCCGTATTGTCCGCACTGGCAGAGATGAGCCTGCCACCATCCGGGCTGAAGGATATGCTGCGGATTGAGTTCTCGTGCCGGATCGGCTCTCCCAGCGCTTTGCATGTCTCGGCGTCCCAGATCCAAATTTCTCCATTTGGGTCGCCCGTCGCGACCATCCGCCCGTTTGGGCTGAAACAGACTTTGGTGACATGCACGCCATAACCCTGGTTCATCGGGGTCCCCACCGCCTTTCCGGTGGCGGCATCCCACATCCGCGCCGTCTCGTCATTCCCAGCCGTGACAAGCCTGGTTCCGTTCGGGCTGAAGCATGCGCCGTTGATACCGCCTTCGTGTTTCAACGGTTCCCCGACCTCCTCCCCGCTGGTCACGTCCCACAGTTGCGCCGTCCCCTCATCATCGAGAGTAAGCAATCTGACGCCATTGGGGCTGAAGCTGACGCTCTTGACAGAGGCCCCATGCCGCATCGGTCCGGCCACCAGCCTCCCGCTGACAAAATCCCATATCCGCGTCCCCCCATCGTCGTCCCAGGTTGCCAGCCGATTTCCTTCAGGGCTGAAAACCACGCCAACGACGCCTCCATCGTGGGGCAGAGACACCCCTATCGGCGCGCCGCTCGTTGCATCCCACACCCGCGCCGTCCGATCAGCGCTCGCCGTCGCCACGCGCGCCCCGTCGGGGCTGAAAGTGACATCAACAACATTGCCATCGTGCGACAATGCCGCCCCTATCGGCGCGCCGCTCGCCGCGTCCCACACCCGCCCAGTCCGGTCAGCGCTTGCCGTCGTCACGCGCGCCCCGTCGGGGCTGAAACAGGCGTCGTTCACGTCCTTGTGAAGAAAGTGCCTCGGCGAGTCGCCTTTCGCGTGAGTCCGATTTAGAAGGGTGTCGTAAAGCCAAAGGGCGGCGCGCTCGTTTTGCGGGTCGCGCTGCAGTGAGCGCGCGAGCAGGGCAACCGCCTCATGCCACCGAGATTTGCCCCCGAATCCATTCGCTCTTTCCCCTTTTCGTCCCGACTCGAAGTCTTCCCTCCAAGCTTTCAGGGCGCTACCGAAGTCGGCCATGCTCGCGGCACGCAGATTTCTGAGGTTGGATCGGATTTCTCTCACGGCCCAGACCATGCCGCCCAAGGCGAGAAGCGTGAGGCCCACCAGCGACATTAACGTGCGACGGCTCCGCGCCAGCGCCCGCTGAGTCTCCAGTTCCCGGAACGCCCCGGCCACCGCCCGCATGTCCCCGAATCGCTTCGTCGGGTCCAGCGCCAGACACCGCTCAGCCACCTTGCAGCGCTCCCGGTCCAGCTTCGCGTCCGCGGGCCACTTGATGATTTCATCCTCGGTGCGCAATCGCGCCAAGATTGCCCCTATCGTCCCACCCGAGCCTCCCTCCACAACCGACGTGTTCATGAGACTCTCCCTCAGAGTCACCGGGTCCCCCGCCGCCCCCACTCGCCACGCCTCCAGCCGCGGCCACCGGCCCGTGAGCAATTCGACCGCCGTCACGCCGAAGCCGTACACGTCCCAGCGGTAACCCCTGCCTTCGCCGCTCTCGCCGGGCCTTTCCAACTGCTCCGGCGCCGCGTAGCCCACCGTCCCGGCCCGCTCGCCCCATTGCGCCGCCGAGCCCCGGCTCTGACCGAAATCGCACACCTTCACCCCCACCGGACGCTCGTCGGTCAACAGCACGTTCCCCGGCTTCACGTCGCAATGGATCACCTCGTGCTCGTGCAGGTAGGCCAAGGCCTCCGCCACCTCGCAGACCAGCCGCCAGGCCTCACGCTCCGAAACTTTCCCGCACAGCGCGGCCAGCGTCCGCCCCCGCCATGCCCCAGCCGCATCGCGCTCCGCGTGCAGCCCCATCGCGTAGAAGGGCGCCGCCCCCGAAAGGTCGAAATCGTACACCGTCACCACCCCCCTGTGCTCCTGCACCCGCTGGAGCTTCTCCAGTTCCCGCGCCGCACGCGCCAGGTCCACCCACTCCGGGTCGAACACCTTAACCGCGCAGTCCTGCATCCCCTTGCGGCGCGCGCGATACACCACCCCGAACGCCCCACGGCCCACTTCCTCCAGTAGTTCGTAGTCGGGATGGGCAAAACGAGTGCGCTTCATCCAAATACCTCGACACCTATCCAGAGACCCATCGCTCCGCAGCAACTGGCAGCCACATCACCCCCAACTCGTGCGCGCACCTATAGCCATTTCCCGCGGAAATTCATCGCGGCCGGGGCCACTTGGCCCTGCCACCGGCGAACTGGATCTTTCGAAACCTTTGCTCACTGCCCACCACCCTCTGGCCACTCGTTCACGATGTCCCGTTGCCCCATTCCCGTCGCTTCTCGCGCGCCTCCCGCGCCTCGACCGACAAGTCCACCTCGCTCGTGAGACGGCCGCCATCGAAGGACAGTTCTCGCACGTCGCGAAATTTCCATGGCGGTTGGAAACCCATGTGCACGTATAGCTCTTCGATGAAATCCGCGCACAAAAGCATCGAGCCGGTGAAGCGCAGCGGTCGCCGGAGCCCGTCGAAAACCCATCCCCATCCACCCGCGGCGCGGCGGGGACGTCGGCCGAAAAGCACCGGCCCACCACCGGATTCAACCGCTTGGCCATCGGCAAAGGGCAGCCCGACGATCACCCGCTGTAGGAACAACTCACCCTCCCCGATCGTATACTGGACGTGATAACCCCGATAGCAGTCGGTGGACCGCATCTCCGGTGCCAACCCATGCTCCAGCGGATCGAATAGCACGGCACCCTCGGTTCCGGCCAACTCGAAGTTGACCTTCCTGTGGAAGACCCTGTCATTGATCTGTGCGGTCATGTGTCCTCGTCGGCCTCGATACTCCTCTTGCCTTTCAGAATATCAGCCACAAGAAGCCCGCCATGGCACTGGCCGCGTTTAGGAAACCCGAAAGACCCACCGCCCCAACCCATCCCCGGGCTAAGCCCAGCCGCCGGAGCAGAACCGCCTCGGCGCAAACCACCGCGATCTCGATGGCCAAGACCACCCGGTAAATCGGGTCCTCCGGGTTCGGGTCCCAAGTGATCCAGAAGAGCTGAGCGAGCGGGTTGGTCAGGAGATTGATCAGGATTATGTCCCAGATCCTCCCCGCCCGCCGGATCGAGGTAAAGAGCGCCGAGAGGGATCCCTCGATCACCACGGTGAGTGCCACCGCGAACAGCATCACATCCAGCGCGATCACGGCAGGCTCCCCCCCGACATGCGCCGTCGCCGGGTGACCAACCCAAACCCGCCGGCGCACGCCACCCCGATGAACGCCAGCGCCGCCGTCCGCCTCCTGACGGCCCACGGACCGTAAGCGATCTCGGTGCCCACTAGGACAACCTCCAGCCGATCGGGCAGGCCTCGGACTTCGACGACCCGCGTCCGGCTGCGCCTCCCCACCCAAACGGGGACCGGCTCTGGGGGCGCCAGTCCGGTGTCGGCCCTCAACACCCCCGAGCCCGACGCCAGCACCCGCTCGGGGTCGCTATCCCAGGCCCCTCGCATCGCACGCGACACCGCGATCAACTGGATGGCCCCGCTGCCATCATCGCGCAGCGCCACCAGAGGGTTCATTCCCGAAAGCGATGCCGTGCCATCTTCGCCCACCGGTACCACCGTATTGCCGGGGATGCCCCGGTCCAGGTCCCGGGGCCACAAATGGAAGGAGTACCCCTCATGCCGCGCGACGTTCGCGATCCGGATCCGCTCGCTGCCCTCGTCGGAACGACGGTAGCCCGGCAATATGATGTCGCCCGTGAGCGCCCCGAGGCCATCAAGTTGGAGAATACCCAACGCAAGCCAGAGCGCCTTCTCAGTTCGCCAGCCCATCATCGTGCCCTAGCATTCTCACGCAAAGACCATCGAGGCGCCCGCGACCCAGAGGAGCACGGTCCCGCCCGCTGGCGGCACCACGAGTCCGCACCACGCCATACAAAACCCGATTCAAACCAAGTCACGACAGGTCTCCGCACCTCACAAAGCAGGGCTGCCTGTTAATCTGACATCAAAAGTGTGGCTTGATTTCATCCTTCCTCTGACGGTACATGTCGTAACTCCAGACCTCGACAAATCCGGGTCCCCCACCCGCCAACCGACAGTCCCTGTCATGCTCTTTCTTCGCCCGCTCCACCGCTGCTCGATCCTCGCAACACACGTATAAACGCAGACGGTCCCCGACCCGACAGATGAGCGCGTATTGGTACCCAGCCGCGTGAACTGGTGCCCAAGCCGCCACCGCAAGCATCAATGTCAACAGGATATTCAGTTTTAGTATCTTCATTATAGCTCCGACGTGTCCAGCCAGAGACCCTCCTGGCCTCAGGCGGCCGCCAACCCTGCCAATCCGACAACGAATGCCGCGACAGTTCTGTTCATCCTTGTTCTTCCATGTTGTGATCCATTGACGCAATCAATGACCTGAACATCTTGCCGCAGCCTGCCCATAATCCTGATGCACGCTATTGGCGATCCAAATCCTGGCTTTTCTGCTTGAGTATCGTTCCCACGTCACTGGTGGCCGATCCCCCAACTTCCCCAATCTGTTTTTGGATATTCCGAGATTTGATCCGATACATCTCCGCGGTCTGTCGTGCCTTGACCGGCGATGACATGATCATGCGTCGCGAACCCAGTTCCTGCAGCAATTTCCTATCCTTGGCCTCGAGGTCGGACTTCGCTTTCGGGGAAAGGCGCGGATCTTGGTTTCGCTTGTTGATCCCAGCCAGGATCTCTCTTTGCTGCGACTCCACCCCCTCGATCGCCGCCTCCTGTTGTTGGGCCTGGTTCTCGAAGTACTCCGCTTGGCGCACCGCTTCTTTATACTGCGATCGCAGTGCGTCCGCAGAGTTCGATTGCGCCAATGACGAGGTGGCTCCCGCTAGGACGGCTGTTGCGATCCGCACCGCAGCCCGGAGACCCTCGAGCCGGGTGCCCTTATTCCGAACGAACTCTTCTCGAATGTCTGATGGTGCTAATGTTTTCATATGGCCTTAAGCTCATGCATGCGCCGCAGTGCCGCAATCGGGGCTCGCCCTGAATTTGGCTATCGGGGATCCCCGATAGCCCCTATGCCAGCCTCGCCAAAGCCATCCGAGTGACCGTGCTGCGCGGCGCGAGGGCCTTCTCCGCGTCCGTCGGTTCGGCGCGGCGGGTCATTGATCGCCGATCTCTGGCACCGCACGACTGGAAATTGCGTTTGACGACTACCTGCCACCATGATCCCTCGGTCGCCTAGCCCAGTCCTTCTCCGCCTGCCGGAGAAGCACCAGGATCGGCCTGCTCTCGCGCTTGCGTCGCATCTCGTTCAGCATTTCCAGAAATTTCCCAGAGGCCTCATCGCCGCCAAGGGCGCCCAAAATCGCCGCGGAGCCAAACATCCCCAAAAACCCCTCCGTGGCGCCCGCGAGTCCCAGCGTCTCCGACTCGGCGATTTCATACGCGGTCTTCCCCGCCTCGCTCTTCAACGTCGGATCCGCGCCCCTCTTGAGCAGCTCGCGCACATACTCGATATTTTCCGACGCCGCCGCCGCCATGAGCGGCGTCAAACCGCCGCTGCCCCGCACATCGATGGGGCACCTCGCCAGCACGGTGTTCAGGATGGAAACCTCCTCGGGCCGGCACGGCCGATCCTCCGCCTGAATGATCAACCAATGAAGCATCGACCATCGCCCGTCACCATCCGACAGCGCGGCCGCATTCGTCCCGTGCAACTGTGCGCCTCGTTCAACGAGGCACGCCACCAGCGGGACATTGCCGCTCCTCATCGCGGTCAGGATCGGAGTGCATCCCGACTTGCATGAGTCCAACGGCGCTCCGGCCAGCACGGGGGCCACGATCGCGATATTGGTTTCGACCGATAGGAAGCAGATGGGATTATATCCGCAGAAGTCGGACGCGGTCCGGCCATTGGCATTTGTGGTCCACCAATTGGCCCCATTTCGCAGCAGCCACAGGCAGAGTCCTGCGTTGTTGCGTTCGGCCGCTGCCATGAGCGGCGTCATCCCATTGCCTTCGTCCGCCGAATTCACCGCAACACCCGCATCGAGGAGTGTCTGCGCCCAATCGATCTCGGATTCCTTGGATTGGATTCCTTCGATTGATGTGTCTTGCCGGGCCAGCAGGACGAGGGGATTCCTGCCATCGGGACTGTGATCGGCTCCACAGGCGAGCAATTGCCGCGCAGCCTCAAATCTCCCATGGATGATGGCCGTTTCCAACGGGCTCTCGGACTTGGCCAGCCACATGAGCCAGCTCCGATCGAGTCCCTGGAAGCCCAAGTTGGGGTCTGCGCCGAGGTCGAGCAATGCCCTCACGCACGTGCCACGTTCCGCGGCGAGGGAGAGCAAGGTCCGGCGGTAGCCGTCCCGCCCCAGCTCAAATGCGTTTGGATTCATCCGTTTCCGTTCGATCCAAGACCGCAGGGCCGCGTCCCCAGCCTCAAACGCGCGGGCCGCCTCGTCCTCAAGCTTTGCCGCATTCGCCCGCGCACGATGCACAAACTGCTCCCTTACCGCATCGGGCGCCCAGAGGAGCAGGATACCCCCCACCAAGATTATGAAGAGAATCATGCCGGCGCGAATGCCCCCCAGTAGGCACGAGCCGCAACCGCGGCGCCTGCTTCCCTGGCCCGGGCCATGCGGAGCAACGGTATCGCCCCCGACAACCTTCCCCGTCGCCGCTGCATTCTGCAGATCAGTCATCTGATGGATGACCCTTGCGGTGAGGATGTCACCACCACACAGCGAAACCCCAAGTTTACGTACCGATCATCGGGGCCAAAGCAGCGGCGACAGGACGAGAGCATAAAGTCGGGAAAATCATAGATCCACGACCCGCCCCGCACCACGCGCCAACACCGATCGCTATCGAGCCAATCCTCGCACCATTCCCACACGTTGCCGCCCACGTCGAAAAGCCCGAACGCGTTCGCCGCGAAGTGCCCGACCGGAGAGGTTTTCGAGTACCCGTCGTCTCCCAAACCGTAGTTCCCCGCGCGCGCCGGCGGTGGCCACCCCTGGCCCCAAGGATACACGTCCTTGATTCTCTCGCCCTTGCAGTCCGGCGTGGCCGCCGGATCCTCCAAGTCCCCGATCCCTACCGCACAGCTCCACTCGTGGTCGGTCGGCAGCCGGTATGCCCGCCCCTCCCTCTGCCCCAGCCACGCGCAGAAGGCCTTCGCGTCTGACCACGACACGCTCACCGCCGGGTCGTCAGCCGTCTGCTGGAAATCCGGTCTCTCCGACGCCCGCCCGGTCGCGCTGACGAACGCATGGTAATCCCTCACCCGCGTCTCCCAGACGCAAAACAGCACCTGCGTCCCCGGGACTGGGACGAACTTCATTCCGAGCGAATTGACGAACGCCTCTTCCCGCGCTGCTGGGACCAGTCGGGATAATCCCGCTTGGGTTGGCGCATCCCGTCCGCCAGCCGTATCGCGGATCCGCAGTAGGAGGCTCGCGTCGGCGCCAGCCTCCTTCGGTCGTTTCAGGTCGTCGGCCGGCCCGGGCCGTTCCTCTGCAGGCACCGGATTCAAGAGAGCGACCCAAAGGGCAACGCCAGAAACCAAGCTCGCGGCCACCGTTTTCATGACCTGACCTCTTTGTTCACCACCGCACCACCATGGCCCCACCGTGCCCATGTCTCATAGCGTGCCGAAGTCTGCATATCTCTCGCTGCCTACTGCCTGAGACAAACCAAGGGCGGGAGATTGCGAGTTTTCTCTGTGCCTGTTCTATCCCCCTACGATCCGTGAGACTGGCGTGGGCGCGAGATCGTGCATGACCCCACTCTTTCGAAAGGCGGATGGGTGGCCGCGCTACTTCTCGCGAACCTCGACCTCGCCCTGCCATTCCGGCGGAGGGGGCGTTTCGCGGCATCGATCTACCTCTCGGGCGAGCCAGAAGGCCGGCTCATCATCGCCCGGCAACTGCCTGAGCTTGTGCAACGCCCCGGCCCAATCCCGGCGTTCGAATTCGGCAAGGGCGCTCTCGTAGATGGCGATCTGCTCATCGGTCGCGCCGCTGCCGAGCACTTCCTTGGGCAAGACCAATTCGTAGATATTGTACGCGCGCTGGAATCCGGCGGGCCGGAGGCGGCAGAGTCGGCGGACGCGGAACTCCCCGGAATCTCGGATGGCCTTGGCGGTCTCTTCGGCAAGCAGGGCCGGAACGCGGAATTTCTTGCCGAGGCCCTCGAGGCGCGATGCGAAATTGATCGGGTTGCCGAAGAGGCTGATCTTCATCTGTTGGGGCGGACCAACGTTGCCAACGGCCATGGCGCCGGTGCTGATGCCGATCCGACACACGGGCAGACGCTCATCGCCCGGGGCGATGAGATCGGCCAAGTTCCGGACAATCTCCTCGGCGGCCCGGACAGCTTGGCAGGCGTGATCCGGTTCGCCCTGTCCGGGTGGCCACCCCCAGTAGCCCAACACGCAGTCACCCGCAAAATCCGCGACGGCCCCGTCCCACCGAAACACCACGTCCGTCACGCGCCCAAGGATCTCCTGATTGCGCCGCAGCAACGCGATCACATCCGCATCCGTGACCGCAGACTCCGCAACCTTCGAGGAAGAACGCCGGTCGCAGAACAGGACGGTGCAGCGGTGCATGGCCGGTTTGAGCTTGTCGGGATGGTCGACAACAAACGAGCGCACCCTTGGCGAGAAGTGCGCCTTCAGCGCCTCCTCGCGCCGCATGTGCTCGTGCGCACCGAGTAGCGCGGCCACCAGCCGCGAAACCACCGCGGCGATGCGCGCCACGGCCTCGACGCAACCCCCATCCGCGGCGCGGAGTTCCCCATACAGGAGGACCGAGCGACCATGGTACCGAAACGTCGCCTCCCCCTGCGGTTGCCCACTGCCACCGTGCAGCGGCGCAGACATCAGGCCGCAAATGACCGCGTCCGCCTCGGCGGCAAGGTCCGGGGGCCTGGGCAATTCCGCTCCACCCCACACGCGGGGACCTGAAGCACCCCATCTTCGCACGGCGTCCACAATCGATTGGCACACGCGAAAATCCGCGATCGCGGTGTGGTCGCTGGTGAGAGGGATCAGCGACCCAACACGCCAATCCTCACCCTCTCCCGGCGAGCAGAACGCCCAGACGCTGCGCCCGGCGCCCAAGTTTCTGGCTGCCATCTCGAGGAAACCCCCGGCCCGGTCGAACAACTCGTCCGCGGATTTCCACTGTGCGAGTCTCTGCGGCAATTCGTCCTGAAAGAGCCGCAGTTGCACGCGCGCAAAGTGCGGAACCCTGTCGGCGGCCCCTCCCGAATGACACCTCTCCGTCTCGTGCCCCGCCAACGCGCCCGAGTCATGCTCCAGCAGGCACAGAAAAGTGCGCGGCCGTTTGCCGACACCGATCCTCTGTCCCACCGACACGCTGGCCCGGTCGACGGTCGGTGCGCCCTCCCGATCACCCACCGAGAAGGGGCTCCGCGGACCCTCGCCCTGCGGGGGCGCACAAACCTCGAGCTCGGCAAAACCCTCGCCGATCTTGGCCATCGAATGGTGACGGTTCACGACGCGGTCGGACCAGGGAATGCACAGGATCTTGGCCTCAGGCTCGGGAGGTTCCCCGCCATGAAAGGGATTCCTGCCGATGTAAACGACGTCCCCGGGATTCACGTCGATGACGACCCGGGCCGCCGGGTCCAAGGAATCCAGTGCGGCCAATTTCACGCCGCCTTGATAGCCCGGGGCGGCCCGAAACTCCAGCCAGCACCGCATGCCGGCATCCCGGACTCTTAGACCAGCACGTTTGGCGATTCGAATTCCGGCGACCAGGGACTGGCCATCGCGCGCAGCAGGCTCTTGGCCTCCGAGGGATGCAACGGACCTGAGACCGACAGCAACCTGGCCAGTAGGCCGGCGGCTCGCGGCGCGGCGAAGCTGCTGCCGGTAACCTGCCGGGTTGTGCCTCCCTTCCACGGGAGAACGACGTCCACACCCCGCATCGCGAACTCGACCAGCGAGCCCGGCACATTTTGCACTAAGAGGCACCCGTCATCGAGCCGGACCATGTTCACCGCGATCACCGACGAGAGGAACCCGGGCCATTCGCGCCTCAGAAAATTGACGTTGTTGCAGGCCGCGACCACATGCGCCCCCTCAAGATACGCGCGGTCCACCCAGTCCTTGTATAGCCAGATGTGCTCCCGGATCCCCGAACCTATGCTGAAGTTGAGGATGTCGTATCCAAGCTCGAGCGCCATCCGCGCCGCGGCGCAGACGATCTCGTTCTTGGCGCCGTTGCGAACATCGAGCACGCGGAAGCTCCCGAGGCCCGCGCCGGGTGCCACCTCCCGGATCGCGGCGGCAACGGCGGTCCCGTGGCCAAAGATATCCGACCCTCCGCCCGGCACCTTCAACATCGTCAGCCCCTCCTGAATCAGGGCGATATCGTCCTCGAGGACCAGGCCCTCCAGCGCCGGATGGCCCACCTCGATCCCAGAATCAATCACCGCGATCCTGATCCCACGCCCAGTCCCCTCCCGGACCATCTGGCGCGCGTCCTCGACCCGCAGCAAACGACCGCGGTCTACAGCTCGTGCTTCCATCCGCCCAACTCGGCCATCATCTGCCACTCGGCCATCCTCCCCAAGGCATTCGATCCCACCTCCACCGTCGCGACGTCCGACGGCGAGAACCCCGCCGGGTCTGGCGCGTCCTCCCTATTCGGCTTCAGCTTCACCGCGGACACCACCCCCTTCATCGCGCCGGCGATCCTCAACGGAACAGCGATCATCGAGCACGTCAACACGTCAAGCTTCCGATCCAGCGTCTTGCTCTGCATCTGGCTCTGGTACACCCTGTTCTCGCAAAACGGCTGCTCGGTCATAAAGACCATGCTGACGATGCCCTCGCCCAGCGATTGTTGGAAACCCCGCACCTCCGCCGCGCGGGGGCCACTGTTCCAAACCACCTCGAGATGCTTCACGGTGGGGTCGGCCACCCAGACGGAGCCCTCGGTCGCGCCGATCTGAGAAAAAACGACCTTCAGCACGGATATGGCGGAAGGATCAAGCCAGCCGACAAGATTCCCCGCCCCCAGCAAACCGGCAGCCGTCCTCAGGTTGCCAATCAGCACGGGCCGCAATCGCTGGATCTCTCGCACCGGCAGGAAAGCTTCGCCCGATCCCCCCGCGCCACTCATGGACTGGCCTCCCCACCCACCGGCGCCTGTTTCAGGGATTTCCGCAGCTTCGCGACCAGCAACTCCATCGCCGCGGGATTCTCGAAGAGTAGATTCGTCGCGTGCTCCAGTTTCCCTTCCCGCGCCAAGCCCCCGGCCAGCGCTTCCACCAAAGCCCGCTCCCCGGCTGTCAGCGGCTCTCCCTGCCGCCCCTCCGCCTCGGGCAGGGTCCGGAGATACGCCTGCCACAGCAGCTTGAACTCTTCGACTTCAGTCACGATCCGGTCCTTTCTCGCTGGTATCCTAAACAGAGAAACCTGTCGGCCAAGGTCCGATGGATTCCAAGATTGGAACAATCCAAAAGGTCCGTCTTGTCAAATATCATAAGAAACTCCCGCAGCCCCGGACACAAGCCCGGTCACCCGTCCGCAGAGCGACACGCAATCCCCCCACTCGACTTCCAGATATGGATCCACCCGACGCAGATAGGCCAGCGCGTTCTTGCGCACCTGATTGAGACATTCGGAGAGCCCCCGGCTCACCCCCGAAGCGTGGACACCCCAGATCGTGGCCACCACATGTTGCGGTATCTCGTGGAGATGGATCAGCCGGAGCCAGACCATCTCTCTCCGGGGCGCGTGCTCGAAGGCCCACGCCAGCGCCGCCGCCAGGAGATCCGCGACCTCCGAGATGGAAGCGCTTTCGGCGGTGATCGGGTCGCCCTTCTGCTCTATTGGATGAGCGCTGTCACCCTCTGATACCTCAAAACGGTGCCGTCCCGACTTCCACCAGTTCCGCAGCCGCGAGATCGCGACCGTGCTCAGCCAACTCGCAAGCGATGCCCGACCGTCGTAATACCGCAGCAGGACATCCTCACCCCGGGGTCGCTTGCTGGCACCGAAACAGTCTGAAATCAGTTCGGAAACGAGATCGCTGGCCCGTTGCCGCCCGGAGGCATCCGAACAAAGTCGCTGCACCGATGCCTCCACCCGCGGAACCACCTGCCGCAGGATCACCTCGCAGGCGACCTCGTCCCCATCCAGGGCCCGGCGTACCAGCTCCAGATCCTCGTGAGCAGAGCAGCCCGATTCTCCGTGCATCCGCTAAATGCAACCCGCCGCCCCCAGCGAAGTCCAGCCTCCTTTGCCACGCCCTAAACCCAATCATAATCAGCCGCCAGCCTTCGGAAATCCCGGCTCCCCTGACCCCTGGCCTCCGCAGGCTCAAAGTCCCACCGGCGAGCAAAATGTTGCCGAACGCGCAAGCGTTTGGCCGGCACGAGGCGTAGCAAAGGAATTGCGCCCTTCGGCTTCGGGTGGAGAGGGGATTTCTCGAACCGGTCCCCGCCCCACAACGATTCCGCGCAACAACCGCCACCCCGATTGTCCAGTCATCAGACCTTATGGCCGCCAAAGAAACCGGACTATACGCCAATCTGCCAAACGACTGCCTGGACCCGGAAGGGCGCGATTCTGGAACAGTCGGATCGTGGTCCCTAGTCTTTCACGTAGAGCCTGCGGTGCCAGATATTATGATCGAGGATGAACAGGCCGCGGTCCTGACCAACGGTGCCACGATCACGTGGCCCGCGATGTTGATCGGCTCGACTGCGTCCCGCGTGCTGACGATTCAGAACACGGGTGACACAAACCTGACCGGTTTGGCGGTCAGTATCGAGGGCAGTGGAGATTTTTCGGCGGGTGTGCCGGGGGCTACGGTACTCGGGCCTTCTGCGGAGACGGCGTTCACGGTGACATTTACGCCGTCCGGGACGACCTTATGCACCGCGGTGATTCGGGTGGCGAGCAACGACCCGGACGAAAGTCCGTTTGTCATCGGTCTCGTGGGGACTGGCCGAGGCCCGACGCTGGCAGAATGGGCGGTCGAACACGGCCTCTCGGGTCCCGACGCTGATCCGATGGCAACGCCGCTGGGCGACGGCGTGCCGAACCTGCTGAAGTTCGCGTTCAACATGGATCCGACGGTGGCGGGCCGCGGGGAACTCGTCCCCGGCGCGGGGACCTCGGGCCTGCCAAGCATCCAGCTTGTCGGCACGGGGGATTCCGCGCGGCTGGTGATCGAGTACGTCCGGCGGCGCAACGCGGACCTCACCTATGAGGCGCAGTTCTCCTCAACATTGCTGCCGAACTTATGGCAGCCTGCGACGAACCCCGAGCAGGTGACTCCCATCGACGTGGATTGGGATCGGGTACGCGTGGAAGACTCGGTCGCCGTCGGGATCCAGCCGAGCCGGTTTGGGCGGGTCGGGGTGATCCTGAACGGCGATTGATTCCACCCCGCCCCTGCCGGCCGCGGCCGCATCGCGTCCGTGGCGGGCAGGACACGAGGACACGCGGTTTGACATCTATATGCGCATATGTATGCTCATCTAGATGCGAACGACATTGGTCCTCGACGAGCAACTGGTGCGGGCGGCGAAGAAGCGGGCTGCGGAGGCGGACCTCACGTTCAGCGAGGTGGTCAACCAGGCCCTGCGGACAAGCCTGCTTGCCCCCAGGTCTCCGACCGCGGCGCCTTTTCGCATGCCCACTTTTCGCGGGCGCGGCCGCGGCGGGATATCGGCGGCGGAGGTGGCGAAGCTCCGCGACGACGACTTCGATCTGGGCTGACGGGTCATGCGGATGCCGGACATGAACGTCTTGGTCTACGCCCACCGCGAGGAGATGGCGGGCCACGGCTTTTATCGGAAGTGGGTCGAGCGGCTCGCCGCGGGCCCCGAGCCTTTCGCACTTTCACTCCTTGCGGCCGTCGGCTTCGTGCGCGTTGTCACGCACCCGGGCTTTCCCGGCGGACCCACACCGCTGGAACAGGCTCTGGCCGTCATCGAAGGCCTGCTCGCCTCGCCCACCTGTGTGGCCATCGCGCCCGGACCGCGGCATTGGCAGATCGTCGCACAGCTCTGCCGCGCCACGCGGGCCACCGGCAAGGCGATTGCCGACGCGCAGCACGCGGCCATCGCAATCGAACACGGGGCCACATGGTTCACCCGCGATAACGACTTTGCCCTGTTCGCACCCCATGGGCTGCGGTGGGAGGCACTCTCCCCGCACTGATGCCGCGGCATCTCGTTTGCGGAGCGCCCATGGCACGCACGGCGCGAGGCAAGCCCGTGCGTTTTGCGCCTGGGACGCCGGGCGCATCAGGGGAATTGGCTCTATGGATGTCTCCCGCGGAGGCGCCGAGGCGCAGGGATCGGAACCCCAAACCGCACGGCCTCAGGGCACCGGCGCCGCCCCCAAGTCTCGGATCGCCTCCTCAACCCTCTTGAGATCCTCGCGCCAGACCGGCCGACCCGTGCCCTCCGAGGTCAATGCATCCAACAGCTCTTTCGCCCGGAGGTAAGCCGCTCGGGCATCGTCTGGCCGCCCCAGGGCCTTCAGGGCATCCCCCTCCAGGACGAGGCCCTGGGACCACTCGTAGCGGAATTGGATGTTCCGCGGGCTTTGGGTAACCAGTTTCGCCGACACATCGTTGGCGCGATGGGCGTTCTCCAGCGCCCCTTTCCAGTCTCCGGAACCGCTGCGAGCCTTCGACTGCAGATCCCACGCTTGGCGGAGGCCCCGCAGCCATTCTGTGTTGCCGGCATCCTTCGCAACCAGCGTCGCCCTGATGCCCAGGAGGCGATCGAGATTCGTCGTGGCACCATCAAATTCCCCCGCCAGAATCTGCAACGAGACACACACGCCCAATGCGTTCGCAAGGTAATGCTGCCACGCACCATTGGTCGGATCCTGCGCGGTCAATCCTTCCCACATTTCAATCGCGCGACGATCGAGTTCTCGCGCCAAAACCGCGTTGCCGCTGTCGCGGCATCGCACGGCCGCCGTGTTCAGACGGATCCCCAATTCCTGCTGGCAAACGATATCCCTGGGTGCTTCCGCCGCAAGCTTCTCGAAGATCTCCACGGCTTTGAGCCCGCTTTTCATGGCCTCGTCCATCTGGCCCCGCGCCTTCTGAATCTCGCCGAGATGGTCGTGGACCGCCGCCAGCCGGCGGCGCAACATGCGGTCATCGGGATTCCGTTCGAGCGGTTTCAGAACGAGATCTCTCGCGCGCTCCATGACCTTCAAGGACTCGTCGAGTTTTCCAGTGGCTCTGAGCCGGACTCCGTATTCGGTACATGCCCACGCCAGATTGGCCTGCCGCTCCGCATTCGATGGATCTTGAGATGCGAGTCGCTCGTAGATCGCAACGGCTTCGCCGGCGAACGTTTCCGCCCCGGAGACATCACCCTTGGCGTCCAGGGCACGGCTGATCCCGAGGTTCACTATTCCCAGATAAGTGCGCGCCGCCTCTGACCCTTGTCCCGACGCATCGGGGGCCAGCAAACTGGTTCTCGCCTGCTGATAGGCGCGCAGCGCTCCATCGACGTCCCCCTGCGTTTTCAGGAGTTCACCGAGGTTGTTGAGGCTCACCGCACGCCGCACCATCTCCTCATGTGAGCGCCGTTCCCGACCCTCGGCTTCCGCTTTGTCCCGATTAGCGTGGTACCGTTCCACGGCCTGTAGCAGCGTGTCCATCAGTTCTAGTCGCCCGATGGATTGAAGCTTGCCCTTCATTTCCGACGTCATGAAATCGACTAGCACTTCGGCGCGACTGCGGCCCTCTTCCGCGCTGCGATGCGCCCGCTCCGCCTCGCGCCACTGCCACGCGGCACCGATCCCACCCAGCAACGCCAGCCCCGCTAACCCGCACACCGTCGCCAGGATCCGGCGGCTCCGCTCCAGAGCCCGACGGGTCTCGACCGCCCGCACCGCCTCCGCCACCGCGCGCATGTCGCCAAAACGCTTCTGGGGATCGAGGTCCAGGCACCGCTCGATCACCGCGCACCATTCCCGATCCAGCTTCGCGCCCGCGGGCCATTTCACGGCGCCTCCCTCGGCCCGCAACCGCGCCACCACGTCGGCGACGACCCCGCCCGCGTCGCCCTCGCGCAGCGACGCGCCCAGCAAACTCTCCCGCAGCGTCGCCGCTTCCCCCGCCGATTCGTTCCGCCATCCCTCCAGCCGCGGCCACTTCCCCGTGAGCAATTCAAAGGCGGTCACGCCGAACCCGTACACATCCCACCGGTATCCCCTGCCCTCGCCGCTCTCGCCCGGCCTCTCCAGTTGCTCCGGCGCCGCGTAGCCCACCGTGCCGGCGCGCTCGCCCCACTGCGCCGCCGACCCCCGGCTCTGCCCGAAGTCGCACACCTTCGCCCCCACCGGCCGCTCGTCGGTCAGGAGCACGTTGCCGGGCTTCACGTCGCAGTGGATCACCTCGTGCTCGTGCAGGTAGGCCAAGGCCTCCGCCACCTCCCCGATCAGCCGCCAGGCCTCACGCTCCGAAACTTTCCCGCACAGTGCGGCCAGCGTCCGCCCCCGCCATGCGCCGTCCTCCCCGCGCTCCGCATGCAGCCCCATCGCGTAGAAGGGCGCCTCCCCCGACAGGTCGAAATCGTACACCGTCACCACCCCCCGGTGCTCCTGCACCCGCTGCAGCTTCTCCAACTCCCGCGCCGCACGCGCCAGATCCACCCGCCCCGGGTCGAACACCTTCACCGCGCAGTCCTGCATCCCCTTGCGCCGCGCGCGGTACACCGTTCCGAATGCGCCCCGGCCGAGTTCGCCGAAGACTTCGTAGTCCGGATGCTCAAACCCTCCCGCGTTCATACACGCAATGATAACAACGAATCGGCCCTCGGGAAGCCCACTTGACGAACATGTCGCCCTGATGGTCGGAGTCCCGCGTTCACCCGGTCCGGCCATCGCTCTCAGCGAGATGAAGCCGGGCTCTGCAGGCAGGCTCGAATCGAATTCAAGGCGGCGGACGCCTCGGCCGCCATCTTCGCATCGCCCTTCTCTTGCATGGCGGGAATCGCCTGTTCCAACCCGCTGGCCGCCTCCGCCATCCGCTTCGCCAATTCCTGCCGGCGGCCCGCCCCACCGCCCGGTTCGGCAACCACCCAGAGGTCGGCATATGCAGCGGCGCAGTCGATCAGGAAGCCGGTGTTCTTGGTCTCATTGCGACACAGTCCCTCCCGGCAACGCACGGCCATTTCAAGGCACGGCCGTGCCTCCTCGCTGCGGCCCTGGGCGGACAACAGGCGGCCATACCGATGCGGGTAAGTCGACAGCTTCGACCTCGCCTGATCCGTGCCTCCCCCGCCATCGAGCAGTCGCATGGCCCGCGGCACGGTGGCAACGTAGAAGGCCTCCGCCTCCGGACCGCGCCCTTGAGATGCCAGTTGCCGGCCGCGATCTTGAAAGACGTTGAGACCCTGCATGGCGAGCCCATCAGGGAGCCTTTCATCCGCAATCGCCCGGACAAGCGCCGCGGTCGCCCGGCCGCGCATTTCCTCCTGGCGCCCGCCATTTCCCGCGCCCGTGACAAGCGCGGCGTGTTCCCACAACACGTTCGCCAAGCTCGATCCCAGCAATGGTTCGTCGGGGTTCCGCTCGACACATTGGGCGAGATGTTCACTGGCGCGCTCGTAGAGCTCGGATGCGCCCTCGAAGTCGGACCGCCGTTTGCGAAAACCGCCCACCCTCGTGAGGGCGAGGGCGTAATCCACCTGGAAGCGTGCCACCCCGGGATCGCCGCGGGCGATCCCCTCGAGTATCGGCACGCGCCGGCGCGCCTGCGCCTCTGCCTCCTCGATGCGACCGAGTTTCTCGAGCGCCTCCGAATAATGCCTCAGGCCAAAGGTCAAGTCCTGCTGTTCCTTGTAGATCGGCGATGCGATCCGCTCGAAGATCGAGACCGCATCCTTGATGCGGGCCGCCCCGCCTTCGAGATCCCCGCGCTGCTGGAGCGCGTTCCCAAGCGACAAGAGGCAGAAGCCGTGCATTCTGCTGCCTCGCCGCGAATCCCATCGGTCCATGAGTCGCACACACTCCTCGCCATGGGAGACTGCCGCGTCCAGCATGCCCTGATCCAAACGCACGTTCGCGAGACGATGGTGTATCGTGGCGATGTTGTATAGCGAATCGCGATCTTCGGGATTCGTGGCCATCAGGCGCTCATAGATGGCCATCGACTCGCGGTACGACTTCGCGGCCGTCTCGAAGTCCCGCTGGTCGCTGTGCGCCATCTCGGCCATCCGCAATAGAGCGCCCGCCATCCGGTTGAGCCAGACCGGGTGATCGGGAAAACGGGCAAGGATCTCGCGGCATGTCGATTCTATCGCCCGATGATCCTGGGCCGCAGCCTTGTAGTCTTTCTGGTTTTTCGAAACGTAGGCCCTGTCATCCCGGGCGTCGCAGAGTTTCCGGGCCAACGACCTGTCTGCGGGCGATCGGCGCCAGAGCCTGTCGAACAGCGATATCGCCTCGCCGTGCTTCGCCAGCGCCCGACCGTACTGGCCCGTCCACTCAAGAATGCTGCCCCACTTCTGCGCGCACTCCGCGCGCAACTCGATAATCCACCTGTCATCCGGATACCTGGCCTCCGAGCGCTCGATCAGCCCCTCGGCCTCCTGAAGCCACCGTGACCAATGGGGGGTTTCAAGCTCCGCGGTGGCCTTGGCCATCAGACCCCGCACGCGCACCGCGATCACGTCGGGATCGCCGGGATTCTTCTGGAACAGCAGTTCCGAGAGCTCCGCCGCCTTCAGTTGCAATGGCCTGGCGGCCTCGCGGTCTTCGGGACGTCTGAGCAGCGCCGCATGATGTGCATAGGCCTCGGACGACCTTGATAGGATGTATTGCGACCCGGCCCCCGTCGCGAGCAGGGCCTCGGCAAGTTCCGTGGCCCGTGCGATGAGCCCGCGGGCCTTCTCGGGCTGGCCCTGCTCATCGGCGACCTCCGCCAATTTCCGATAGGCTGACATGAGCGAGACGGAAAAAACCGAATTCTTGGGCTCCCTCGCGTGCAGTTCCTCCGCGATGGCGCGGGCACGCTCGTAACCCTCCTCGGCGGCCTTCAGATCTCCCTTCGCCAATTCGATGTCACCCCGGGCCTCAAAGTTGGCGCACAACCTGCGTCCGGCCTCTGGGCCGGGCACTCCTCCCCGCCTCTCGTAATACTGATCGACGGCCTTGACCGCCTCGTCCAGCAATTCGATGCGGCCAAACCTGGATAGGCTGTCGCGCAGGTTGAACGTCATGAATTCGACGAGTCCTTCCGCCTGCGAGCGCGCGCTGTCCGCGGCGCGCCACTGCACCATCGCCCCAGCGCCCCCGACAACGGCCAGGGCCGCCAACCCACAGACCGCCGCGAGCACCCGGCGGCTGCGCGTCAACGTCCGGCGCGTCTCGACAGCGCGCAACGCCTCGGCCACCGCACGCATGTCGCCGAATCGCTTGCTCGGGTCGAGCGCAAGACACCTCTCGATCACCGCGCAGCGCTCCCGGTCCACCTTCGCCCCACCGGGCCATTTCACTGCGCCACCCTCGGCGCGGAGTCGACCCACTACTTCAGCGCCGACCCCGCCGACCTCCCCGTCCCGCAGCGATGCGTTCACCAAGCTCTCCCGCAGCGTCGCCACATCCCCCACCGACCCCGCTCGCCACCCCTCCAGCCTCGGCCATCTTCCCGTGAGCAATTCGAACGCCGTCACTCCGAAACCGTACACGTCCCACCGATAGCCCCTGCCCTCGCCGCTTTGGCCCGGCGATTCCAACTGCTCCGGCGCCGCATAGCCCAACGTCCCGGCCCGCTCGCCCCACTGCGCGGCGCTGCCGCGGCTTTGGCCGAAGTCGCACACCTTCACCCCCACGGGCTTTTCATCCGTCAGCAGCACGTTGCCGGGCTTCACGTCGCAATGGATCACCTCGTGCTCGTGGAGGTAGGCCAAGGCCTCGGCCACGTCCCCGATCAGCCGCCAGGCCTCCCGTTCCGAAACCTTGCCGAACAGCGCCGCCAGCGTCCGCCCCCGCCACGCGCCGTCGTCCGCCCGCTCCGCGTGCAGCCCCATCGCGTAGAAGGGCGCCTCCCCCGACAGGTCGAAATCGTACACCGTCACCACCCCCCGGTGCTCCTGCACCCGCTGCAGCTTCTCCAACTCCCGCGCCGCACGCGCCAGATCCACCCGCCCCGGGTCGAACACCTTCACCGCGCAGTCCTGCATCCCCTTGCGCCGCGCACGGTACACCGTCCCGAAGGTGCCCCGGCCCAATTCTCCGAACACTTCGTAATCGGGATGCCCGAACCCTCCCGCACTCATGGGCCCAATCATAGCAACAATTCAGGGCGTAGCCACAACCACCGCAGAGCCAGCTGAGCGGCCATCGGCGCTGGCCTTTCTGGAGCAAAAAGCGTCTCTTTGCGCGTTCGCTCTTGTGAATCCCGATACTAAGGCATTTTGAGGAATCACGTGGGCCCGCCGGGGATCGAACCCGGGACCAAACGATTATGAGTCGCTTGCTCTAACCACTGAGCTACAGGCCCTACGCGATCGGCGCAAACAGTGTCGCCCGCTTCAAAACGATCTTCAAGCCGAACCGGATGCCCTCGCGTTTTCCCAAAATCTCAGGCGCGCTGCTCGCTCGCATCGCCAGACTGCTCCTTCGCCATTTCTGACTGCGCTGCCTGCACCCCGAGACGGGCATCAAGCTGCGTCCGCCTTGAAGTGTCCAAGTAGCCCCCCGTGGAAACCTCGCCCTCTTCAGCCGGATCAGGCCGGAGATTCCACTCCTCGGCCTTCTCGTGCTGAAAAGGATAGATGCCCTGTCGTGTCGCAAGCCCCAGCAGGAAGTCACCGACATCGCCCATATAGCGGGCCGCGGGCGAATCATCCAGGTACCACGGTTCATCCGACCGAGCGATCCGCCAGACATTCTCCAAGTCACACCCGGGAATTGCTAGGCCACAGTCGGCGAACAGCGCCCGGAGGTGCGTCAATCTGGCCAGTCCGGTTGTCAGGATCGCCAATCGTGAGTAGGGCACATCCCCCAGTTCCAACGGCGCCTCGAACCCTTCCGATTCTGGATCGTCCTGACCGCTCGCCGCTTTGTTCGCCAAGCCGCCTTCGCCGGCGAATCTACTTCCCGCCCGCTCAACCAAGGCGGGCAGATCCAGCCCCAGGTCCCTGGCCAGTCGCAGCCATTGCGCCCCCTCATCAAGAGCATCGACATCGCCCGAGTCGTCAGACCATCGGGAATCCGTCAGCGTGTGTATCGTGACCTCGTGACCGCCACCGCTATCCGCCAATTCCCGAAGGGCATTGCGAAGTTCTCGCACGACGTCGCCCACCAATGAGATTGACGCAAGCTCGGGGCCCTCGCCACGCCTGATGAGCGCACTCAACTCGTGCACGTCCGAGGAAGACACGACGAAGTTCTCAGAAAGGAAATTGGAAGCGCCCCAGAGCACCCGGTGGAGGGCGCCCAAGACCTCCGTCCGTGTCTCCGCCGCCTTCAATCCCAGCGCCGCCCGCGCCGATCCGACGAGTCGGCGGAGGTCTTCCTCGGTCGGATTGGTGGCACTCCGCTTCTTCGGGCCAGGTCTCTTCCCGCGCCGCCGGATCTCGCGGTCGACGTCCTTTTTGTGCCTGAAGCCGTGTTCTTCAAGGATCCTCTTGGCCTCGGACAGATCCACCTTGGCGGGATTGGAAACCAGCCCATCCCGTAGGCCGCGCCACTCCCCCGCCTTCAGCCCGGTTTCCACCAGCATCGGCAAGAACCCCCGCAGTTCCAGGATTCGCTCGACCTCCTCGCGCTCCTCCTTCGTTGCGTTTCGCTTCAGCCCCACCTTGATCCGGCGGAGTTCGCCATCGCTGATGAAACTTACCTGCACGCCCGCCACTCCGACAACGGTGCCATGATCGTGCCAAAAAACCTGCAATTTTCTGCGTTTTTCTGCAGGTTTTTGCCAACCCGAAGGCCGAGATCACCGCGCAACCTATCGAAGCAATGTGTTCTCTTCTAGACTGTTATGGAACAACAGCGGGCGGCTACGGGCTTGGATTATGAGTACGCTGAACCCCCCGGCGCAGAACGCCCGCCGCGCCGCCTCGTCGAGTTGCCCGTCGACCGGGGCACCTTCCGCGTCGCCTTCACCATCCGCCCCGATGCCACCGAACCAGTCCCGCCGGGCCGCGCCCAGAGCCCCATCACCCCCGCCTCGCCCAATCTCGGGAACGGTCGCGCCCTCGTGGCGCAAGGCCGCGTCGAAGACCGTGGGGGCCGAGCCGTCGACGCCACCGTCCGCGTGCTCTCCGGCGGGCATGAGGTCGGCCACGTCTTCACGACCGCCGGGCGCTTCAGCCTGTACGATCTAGCCCGCGGCACCTACACGCTGACGGCCACGTCCGCCCGGCGCTCCGGCGGGCGGCTCACCATCCGCGTCGCCGCCGGCCTCCTCCGCCCCGTGATCGTCTGCGAGTGAGCCCGGCGACCGGGTTACCCGAACCTACCGGCCCCCGTGGTTCAGCCGGAGGTCGGCCTCGCCCAGCCGCCGCAGATCGTCCAGCCCCTCGCCGATCCCGTTCAGCGCCTTCCGCGGGAGGTCGCCATCGGCATCCTTGGGGCCGATGCCCTCGAGCGCCGGGATGCCCTCGTTGCCGAAGTAGTGGACCCGCGCCCGCGGTCCGACCTTGGGCTCCGGGCGCGACCCGTAGAAGCAGTTGCCCACCAGAAACAGCTCCAGCGGGCGCTCGCCCGCCTGCACGATCCGGACACCCGGAGGCTGCCTGCTGAACTGGTCGTGTCCAAAGAAGATCTGCCCTTCGTAGTTGTCGATGGCCATCGAGGTGCCCCACGCCGGGTCGGTCGCCTCGCCTTTGAAGTGCACCTTGGCGCCCTGGATCGTCGCGCGGCCCGGCGGCAGTCCCGGCCCTCCCTCAAACACCCATCCGTTATTCGCGTTCTCGACATACATGTCACTCATGACGATGCTGTGGTTGTCCCGCAGGTAGAGCACGTGCGTCACGGCCGTGGCCAGCCGCGTCTGGAACCCCAGCAGGCCATCGCGCCGTGGGTCCTTGCCATCGACGACCACGGAGCCCTGGATGGTCATGCCGGCGAGGATCGTCGCGCTCGCGCAATCGGTGAAGCGCAGGTTGCCCTGCACGTGCGGCATCAGGACGACCGCGTTGGCCCCCAGGCCCCTCAGTTGCAGGCCCTTGTGGAAGGGCTGCATCTGGTACATTCCATAGACGAACACCCCGTCGTAGGTCATGTGCGACGGAGCGCCGGTCCCGGTCTGCAGGATGTCGATGCCGTTGTTCATCTTCCCGCTGTCGTGATTGCCGACGGCGATGTGCTCGAGCCGCACGCGCCTCGGGTCGCGCACCTCGATCATCGTGCCTCCCTCCGCGCCCCTCCAGATCAGGCGAGTGCACCAGCCCGACCCGCCCACGCCATAGTCCGCGCCCTCGATGCGGAGGGTCTCTGCGATCACGTACCGCCCCGTGGGCAGGTACGCCAGAGCCCCCCCGCCATGGCCCCGCGCCGCGTCGATGCACCTCTGCAACGCGGCGGTGTCGTCGGCCTTGCCGTCACCCACCGCGCCAAAATCCCGCCGCGCGTCAAACACCTTCGGCGGCACCGGCACCTCCCCCTTCAGGAACCGCCTGCCCGCGGACGCCAGGCACCCCTTCCGCTTGCCGTCCGGGACCTCCAGGACCATGCCTGCGTGGCCCTCCCGGATCAGGTCCGACGCGCCGCGCGCCTGGTTGCCCGACACGATCACTCGCTGGCCCTTCCGGACGATCTCCACCGGGGGATTGCGCCTGGGGCCGCCCGCGAACCCGCAGTCCATCAGGATCACCGGCCCACCCCCCAGCGACACCGCGCCGTCCGGGTGCGTCCAGCCCTCCACCTGGCAATCCTGGATGGTCATCGGCGTCACCTGGTTCTTCAGCTCGACAAATCGCCTCGATCCCGAGGACGTGCAGCGCCTGACCGAGCACCCGTGCTCCGGCATCGCCAGGATGTCGGCCGCCCGGCTGTTCCTGAAATGCGTGTTGCGCGCATAGAAATTCCCGTGCCGGCACTCGATGCCGGTCTCGCAGTCGCGGAACTCGCAGCCGTCGAAGGTGAAGTTGAAATCATTGAAACTGAGGAACGCGACCCCGCGGCGGCAGTTCTCGAACAGGCAGTTCTCGAACGTCGTCTCCGCCAGCGCGTACTTGTCGTCCGAGGCGGTCATGACCCCCGCGTCGGTCAGGTTCACGAATCCCAGGTGCTGGTGCCTCACCTCGGTCTCGAACGCGGTGGTCGAGTGGTGGCAAAACCCCACCGCCGCCCGATTCCGCCCATCGAAGAAGATGCCCACGAATCGCGACCCCGTCACCCCGTCGACCTGCATCATCCTCCCGCCTTCGGCGCCGTCCCAGACGAGCCGGGTGTCGCGCCCGTGGCCGACCAGCAGCAGCCCGGTGCGGCGACCGGTGTGCGTCAGGGTGCGCGTGATCCGGTAGCTCCCCGCCGGGAAATACACCGTCGACCCATCGGAGGCCCCGTCCAGCGCCCTCTGGATCGCATCGCTGTCATCGGCCGCGCCATCGGCCTTCGCGCCCATCGACCGCACGTCCACCCAGTCCGATCGCGCCTCCCAGGCAAGGGCCGGGATCGAGGGCGTATCCCCGTCGCCAACCTGCCCCCCGATCGCGGGCACCACCCCCAACACCGCGAAACCCACCCAAGATCCGACAGCCGCCACGTCCACCACCACTCGACCCACCCCGCAAGACGCGCGATGCGGTGCCATGCGACACACCCAGGGCCCAAGCCTCAAAACCGACGTCGCCCGCGTCTCGCGGCGAGCAAGCCCCCCGCCGCCACCAGCACCCACACCCAGCCCGAAGGCTCGGGGACCATGGCCACCCGAAATCCGATCTGGGGAATCTCGGTGCCCGGGGCGCTCCCGGTCCGGAACGTCGCCAGGAGATTCCCACTGGCGCTGGCCCAGTCGCCGCCGCGAAAGCCGCGACTCTCGACGGAGGAGTTATTCGCCCCATCCAGCGCGCTCTCGTTCCACTCCCAGACATTGCCGTTCTGGCCCATCGTCCCGTAGGCGCTCAGGCCGCCGGCCATGTCCACGTCGGCAGGATCGGAGGGGACGGGACTGCCGTAGGCATCGTCATAGACCGCCATGAAAGGGAGCGTGCCCCCGACGGTGCCCGTCGGGGCGCTATCCCGCGCCGTCGCATAGTCCCAGTAGTTGGCCGTCACCCCGTCGTTCTTGTGGTAGGCCGCCTTGTACCACTCGTCCTCGCTGGGCAGGACGTAATACGTGTCTCGGTGCCGAAACAGGTTGGTGCCGTCCACGACCCATGCCTCCGAGGCGCTCCAGAGATGCTGCGTCCAGGTCGAGCCGGTCCAGGCCAGGTCGTACGCCTTCTGGTACCCTTTGCTCTCGTTGAGCCAGTTGACGAATGCCGCCGCCTCGTACCAAGAAATACTCGCCGCGGGCTCCGCCCCGGTGTGCGCACCCGCCGTCACGTTGGTCAGGCCGCTCGCCGTCGCCTTGTCAATCATGTCCTGGCTGACTTCCCGAACGGCGATCTGATACTCGTACCCCACCCCGCCATACGCGGTCCCGTCGTTGCCGTTGCTCACGTTGCCCACGTACACGAAATCGATCGTGAACTGGTTGCCCCCCGTCCCGAAAACATCGGCCCTCACGTCCCCTGCAAGCGCCGCGCACGCGATCGCCAAAGCCCCGAAAGATGCCCTGCCCATCCTGCCTCCTCAGTCTGTCGTTGCGCCGTCTCGCCGTTCAAGAATCCCCGGGCCTTCCGAATCGCGCCGATAGCCTGCCGGCCCGCGCGGCGGGCGAGGAGGCGGCCCATTTTTTGGACTGCGGTGGCAAGCGCAGCGGCGACACCGCTTTGGTTCCCGGCGGAGCCGCACCCGCGCGCCAGTGCCCGCGCCCACGCCTCGACCTTCAGAGGCGATCCGCGGTCGCCCCCTCAAGCGCCGCGCCCAGGCGCACGCCCCCAGCCCCGCCACGCCCAGCGCCACAAATGCGCCGGGCTCGGGGATCGCCGCGATCCGGAAACCGTAGGTGTTGCTTTCGCTCGTGGGCGGCAGGCTGGATCGGTACGACGACGCCAGCAGCCCCTCGCCGCCGGTCCATGCCGCACCACGCAATCCCCGGTTCGATCCGCTGACCAACGTCTCCATCAACTCCCAAACGTTGCCCCCCTGATCAAAAGTCCCGTAGTAGCTCTGCGAGAGCGCGTAGCTTCCCACCTCGGTCAGGTAATTCGTGCCGTTCTGGAAAGTGTCGCTCCCCGTCTTCGCAAAGCCGTCATTATAGCCGTTGGGCAAGCCGTCGTTCTGCCGGAAATTCGCCGTGCGCGAAGCGTCGGGGCTCGATGTCCCGGGCGGCTGGTCGCTGTAGGGCGCGCTGTCGGTCGGCATTGGGTAGAGCCAGTAATTCGTCGTCCCGCTGGCGGTCGGATCGTGGTACGCCGCCTTGTACCACTCGTTCTCGGTCGGGATAAACCAGCTCGCGCTGGTCGCGCGTGCGCTCACGTTGGTCGTGCTCGATCCGCTGGTGAAGAGCGTGTAGCTGCCCGCCTCGGTCGTCCCAGCCCCCTGCGCCCCGCTGGGCTGGCCGTTTTCCAGCCAGTTGGCGAAGCGTACCGCGTCGTAAAACGAGACGTAAACCACCGGAATATTCTCGTAGCCGGATTTCACGGAATACGTGTAGCTTCCCGAGGAACCCGAGCGGGTGATGCCCCCGCGGGCATCCGAACCCATGCTCGTGTTATAGAGCCCATACGTGTCGGTGTCCGCCACCGCGTTGAGGAACTCCACGTATTCCGAATTCCGCACCTCGAACTTCCCGATCTGGTACGCGTACCCCACGCTCCCGATCCCAGGCACCGCGTTGGTGTTCAGCGGGTCGGGCGCGTTGCCGGGGTCGCCGACGGTCACGAGGTCGATGGTCACCGCTCCCGCCGCCAGCGGCAGCAGGGCCGCCGCCCACGCGCCCAACAGCTTGCGTCCCATAAGAGGTCCTTCACGGTTGATCGACGCGCTAATCTGCGCACCGGGTGGGCCGAAATCAAGTAAAAAGGGTCCGCGTTTCTCCTTTTCAGACTTGGCGCTAGCCAGAAACTTCACGCCGCAACGGGGATGGGTGTGATCTCGTAACCCAT
>CAZYWZ010000080.1:0-30554 GCA_964651705.1 uncultured Verrucomicrobiales bacterium | reverse complement strand
CAGAACCCGGCCCCGGCATCCCCCGGCGCGACAAATCCTGATTCGTCAGAGCTGGGATTGCGAGTCTAAATAGTACAATCCAACCACGAAATCCGTTTTAGTTCGTGTGAATCCATGGTTTGCGATCATCCGGTTTGCTGCTGGGCTCTGGCGCCGCAGTCCAAAATGGGGCGGCCTCCTCGCGGGCAGGTGCCCCCAAAATTCGCAAGCGCGGCTATTAAGAGGTCATCTGAGGCATCCCCGTCATCCGCGGTTGGAATGACGCGATAAGCCCTGCTTGATTTGGAAGGCAAGATCTGTAAATCCCTCTCATGGTCGGCGGTGCGGATGCGGCGGGTGCGGCGCGGGGGCGCGGGTGATGGCGCGGAGCCTGACAACCTGCACTTTCTGTGGCGTGGGGTGCGGCCTGTATCTGGAGACGGAGGGGAACCGGGTGGTGGGGGTGTGTCCGAGCGTGTCGCACCCGACCAATCAGGGCCGGATCTGCGTGCGGGGCTGGAACGTGCACGAGGTGGCGAGCTCGCCGGAGCGGCTCAAGGCGCCGCTGCTTCGGAAAGGTCGGGATTTCGAGGAGGTGGATTGGGACGAGGCGATGGATTTCGTGGCGGATCGGATCGAGGCGATCCGGGGGCGGCACGGGCCTGACGCGCTGGCATTCTTTACCTCGCCGCGGTGCTCCAACGAGGAGAGCTATCTTTTGCAGAAGCTGGCGCGTGGGGTGGTGGGGACGAACAACGTGGATCACGGCACGGGCGTGTATTGCAACAACAGCGTCAACGTGCTGTTGGACATGCTGGGCGTGCCGGCCACCACGAACTCCGTCGGGGAACTCGCCGGCTGCGAGGCCATCCTGGTGGACGGCGTGGATCTGGCGTTGCAGCTGCCGACGATCGCGGGGCACGTCATCCGCGCGAAGCTGGGCGGGGCGAAGCTGATCGTGGTGGACGCGAGGAGGCACCGGGTGGCGGAGCTGGCGGACCACATGCTGCAGGTGCGACCGGGCACGCGCGTGACGCTGTACGGCGCGATGGCCAAGGTGATCGTGGACCGCGGGATCGCGGACCTGTCCTTCGTGCGGGCCCACTGCCGGGAGCACGGGGCATTTCTGGACGCGGTGCAGGAGTACGATCTGCTGGAGGCGGCCGAGCGGTGCGGGGTGGAGGCGGGGCAGATCGAGGCGGCGGCGCTGGCGTTCGCGGGGGCGCGGTCGGCGGCGATCCTGTATTCGACCGGGGTGGAGGCGCGCGGGATGGACAGCATCCGGGCGATGGTGAACCTGGCGCTTTTGACCGGGAACATCGGCAGGAAGCATGGCGGGCTGTTCGCCCTGACAGAGCACAACAATCTCCAGGGAACATGCGACATGGGGATGATGCCCGACCGGCTGCCGGGCTATTTCCCGGTGGCCGATCGCGGGGCGCGGGAGCGGCTGGCATCGCTGTGGGGCGGTCGCCCGCTGCCTTCGGCGCCGGGGCTTGGGGCGCGCGAGGTATTTGGCCGAGGGGCGGACGGTCGCGTGCGCGGGGTATGGCTGACGCGGTACGATCCCGTGACGACCGCGGCTTTCGTCGATGCGGCGGGCAGCCTCGGGGCGATGGAGCTGGTGGTGGTCCAGCACATCTTCACGACCGAGACCGCGCGGCACGCGCACGTGATCTTGCCCGTGGTCGCTTTTGGGGAGGAGGAGGTGACCTTCACGAGCACCGAGCGGCGGATCCAGCTGGCGAGGCGGGTGCTGGATCCGCCGGATGGCCCGCGCCCGGCGTGGCGGCAGATCGCCGAGGTGGGGCGGGCGCTCGGCGCCGATTGGGGGTACGCGTCGTCGGCCGATGTGATGGGGGAAATCGGGGAGGCGGTGCCGATCTATGGCGGTGCGGCCCACGAGAATCTCTCGCGGGACTACGGGCGCCAGTGGCCCTGCACGAAGGATAGGCCGCTGGGCACGACCTTCCTGTTCGAGGAGGGCATCGGGGGGAAGGCTTTCGCATTTGCGCCGGTCAAGAAGCCCGAGGGGCAGATGATCCCCCCGGAGGCGTATCCGTTCGCCCTGATCTTCGGGCACTCGCTCTACTATTGGCACCGGAACGTCCTGGTGATGCACAGCGAGACATTGCGGCGCGAGCTCCGGGTTCTCCTGCTGGATTATCCGGACGGTTTTGTCGAAATGAACGAGGATGACGCGCGGCGCCTCGGGATACGGGACGGCGCGGCGATCCGCCTCTGCGCGGAGCGGGGGTGCGCGATGACGGCGGCGCGCGTGACGCGCGAGGTGAGGGCGGGCACGGTGTTCGTGCCATATTTCCTGCGCGAGGTGGAGAAGGCGATCCTGGGCGAGGAGCCGCTGGATCTGGGCCATCAGGGTAGGCCGGTCTTCGTCAGCATAGAGGGGGCGAGCGAATGAGGGCCCGCATCATCCATCGCGACGACGTGCTGAAGATCGTGGACATCCTGCGCAAGGACCGGGAGGTCATCGCGCCGTTCATGGGCCGGGGACGGGATAGCACCTTCGACGTGGTGACGGACGAGAACCGGGACCGGATCCAGATCCATGTTCCCAACCCGCACTACCCGCCAAAGCGGTACGTGTTCCCGCACATCGAGCGCATCATGAGGATCCGGGGGGAGGACGGCGGCGTCCGGATCGAGCCGAGCTACGGGGCGCCCCGGCGCGCCATCTTCGGGATCCGTTCCTGCGACGTGGCGGGGATCTGGCACCTGGATCGGTTTTTCTTGGGCAGGGAGTTCCGCGACATCTATTACCAGAAGCACCGGGAGGCCCTGTTCCTGGTGAACGTGGTCTGCACCGAGCCCGGGTGCGACATCGACGAGCATTGCTTCTGCGTTTGCGCGGACACGGGGCCGGCGGCGCGGGACCACTTCGACCTGCAGCTGATGGATCTGGGGGGCGAGGAGTTCATGGCGGTGGCGGGCACGCCGGCGGGCGAGGCGCTTTTTGCGGAGCCCATCTTTCGTCGCGGGACGCCGGGGCACGCGGAGCGGCGGCGTCGGATCCTGGGCGAGGTGCGGGGGCGATTCAAGGAAGTCACCACGAGTTGGTTTTCGGCGACGGTGCGATACATCACCCGGGGCAATGTCCTCGAGAAGACCTGGGAGGAGATCGGGTTCCGCTGCCTGGAGTGCGGTGGCTGCACGTACGTGTGTCCGGCCTGCACCTGCTTCACGGTCAGGGACCGGAAGGTCGGACCCGAAGAATGGGAGCGGGTGCGGCTCTGGGACGCGTGCGCGCTGGGGGGATTCACGCGGATGGCGGGCGGGCACAACCCGCGCAGGGCGGTCCACGACCGGCGCAACCGGCGGTTCTTTCGGAAACTGGCACACTATTTCATCCAGCGCGAGCTGACGATGGCGTGCGTGGGCTGCGGGCGATGCAACGCCGTCTGCCACGGCGACATCGGGATGCCGAGCGTGGTGGAGATGATCCGCCGCGCGACGGCGCCGGAGGACAGGATGGAACCCTTGAAGGATGGCCCGGCGGGGGCCGACTGAGACGATGTCGGGCGAGGACACAGGCAACATCTATCTGCCGAGGATCGCCGTGCTGGATCGCGTGGTGGACGAGATCCGGGACGTCAAGACCTTCCATTGGCACTTTGAGGACCCGGCGGATCAGGAGGCCTTCCGGGCCTTCATGCCCGGGCAGTTCGTGCAGGTGACGGTGTTCGGGGCGGGCGAGATGCCGCTCTCGTTGCCGCCGAGCCCGACAGAGGGGGCGACATTCTTCACCGTCAGGCGGGTGGGCAGTTGCACGGAGGCGCTGCACGCGCTGCGGCCTGGGGCGAGGTTCGGGGTCCGGGGTCCCTACGGGAATGGCTTCCCGATGGGTGCGTTCCGGGGGAAGAATCTGGTATTCGTGGCCGGGGGTATCGGCCTGATCCCGCTGCGCTCTTGCATCGTGTACGCGCTGGCGCACCGGGAGGATTACGGGAGGATACAGATTTTTCTTGGGGCGAAGGCCCCCGGGGATCTGATGTACCGGGACAAGCTGAGGGAGTGGGAGGCGTCTTCCGGGGTGGAGTGCCATCTGACGGTGGATCGGGCGGAGGACGGATGGGCCGGCAACGTGGGGGTCGTGGGGAGCCTGTTCAAGAAGCCGGGCGTGGACGTGCCGGTCGAAAACACGGTGGCGTTCGTGTGCGGTCCGCCGGTGATGTTCCGGTTCGTGATCCGGGATCTTTCGGGGATGGGCATCCCGCAGGAGAGCATCGTGTCGACGTTGGAACGATACATGAAGTGCGGGGTGGGCAAGTGCGGGCATTGCTGCATCGGGGTGGCGTACGTTTGTGTCGATGGCCCGGTATTCACCTACCGCCAGATCCGGATGCTCGGGGAGGACATCTGATGCGGGACTTGCGGGAGCGCGTGTCAGGCTGGTTGCGGGGGCGGACCTGTTTCGTCGGGGTCGGGAGCGTGGACCGCGGCGATGATGGCGTGGGCGTCCGTCTGGCGGAGGGGCTTCGGGATGGGATTGGCGCGGAGGTGATCCTCGCGGGGGATGCGCCGGAGCGATGGTTGACGCGGTTGGCGGGGTGGGGGCACGGGGCGGTCGTTTTTTTGGACGCGGTGGATTTCGGTGGCGCGCCTGGGTCGGTGGTGGTGTTGGATTCGGTCGAGGTGGAGGCGCGCTACCCGCAGGTTTCCACGCACAAGATCGGCCTCGGGGCGCTGGCGAGGATGATCGAGGCGGACGGGGGCCCGAGGGTCTGGTTGTTGGGGGTGCAGCCGGAGTCGGTGGGCGCGGGGGCCGGACTGACTCCGGCGGTCGAGCGGACGGTGGGCCTGCTATCGCGATTGTTCTCGGAGGCAGTACAGGGGGTGGGCGCATGACGGCGGCGGGTGGCTTGCTGCTGGCGATGCTGGCTTGCCTCATCGGGGCGCCGGTCGCCGCGCTGGTCCGGCGCGATCGCGCCGTGGCGGGCTGGGTTGCCTTCGGGGCGACGCTGATCGCGAGTGGGCTGGCGCTGTATTCGGCGGTCTCGGTGCTGCTCTCGGGCGCGGCGAGCGAGGCGACGCTATTTGCTTGGGAGGGGATTGGGGTGTCGGCGCGGTTTGAGGTGGATGGTCTGAGCGCGGTGTTCGCGGGGATCATCGCGGTGATCTCGCCGGCGGCGGCGCTGTTCTCGGTCCGGTACATGGGGCATTACCCCGACTATGGCGTGGGGCGATACTATCCGAGCTTTCTGATTTTTCTGGCGGGTATGTATGGGCTGGTGAGCCTGACGGACACGATGTGGGCATTCCTGTGCTGTTGGCAGATGATGACGGTGCCGTCGTACTTGCTGATCCGTTTCGAGCACCGGAGGGCGGCCAACGTGCGCGCGGCCAACCGGTACATGGTGATGATGCAGGCGGCATGCGCGCTGGCGATGGGGGGCGCGGCGGTGTTGGCCTCCGGCGGGGGCGGGGGCGCCTTCGTCCACGAATTTGGCGCGCTGGGGCGGAGCGCGGCGTCGCTGCTCGAGTCGCGGCCCGGCCTGGCGGCGTTGGGATTCGCGATGATGCTGGCGGGCTTTGGCATCAAGGCCGGGATGTGGCCCTTCGGCCGGATGTGGCTTCCGGACGCGCACCCCGCGGCACCCTCGCCGGTGAGCGCGCTGCTCTCCGGCGTGATGATCAAGACGGGTATCTACGGGCTGATGCGCACTTTTCTGTGGCTGGTGCCGGAGGGCGCGCTGGGGGCTTTCCCGATGGCGGCGTGGGGCCTGGCGATCGCCCTGCTGGGCACCGTCACCCTCCTCACCGGGACGGTGGCGGCATTGCGGGAGGAGCAGACCAAGAGGCTACTGGCGCACTCGAGCATCGGGCAGGTCGGCTACATCCTATTTGGGATGGGGGCGGCGATGTCGCTGCTGCCGCTCGGGAATCCGGCGATGGCGGCCCTCGGCGCCGCCGGCTTCTGTGGCGCGCTCTTTCACGTGATCAATCACGGGCTGTTCAAGGGGCTGCTGTTCTTGAATTCCGGCTCGATGCTATCGGCGACCGGGACGCAAGATCTGGATCGGCTGGGCGGGTTGATGCGCCTCATGCCGCTGACGGGGGTGACGGTGCTGGTCGGGGCGTTCTCGGTCTCGGGCGTCCCGCTGACGAATGGTTTCGCGAGCAAGTGGGCGATGTACGTGGCCGCGATCCAGGGCGCGGGCGAGGCGAGGCACCTGGGCGTTTGCGCGGTGGTGGCGATCCTGACGAGCGCGCTGACGCTGGCGACCTTCGTGAAGTTCTTTGGCGCGAGTTTCCTGTCGCGCACGAGCGCTTGGGTGAGCGAGCGGGCGGCGGGCAGGACCTCCATGGAGGTGGGTTCCCTCATGGGAGTGCCCCAGGTGTGGCTCGCGGGCCTCTGCGTGTTCTTGGGCCTCTTTCCTGCCGCGGGGATGGGGATGGTGGTTGCGGCGCTGGGGGCCAGCGGGCACGGGGCCGGGGCGTGGTTGGCGGTGGGCGGCAGCGGGTCGCAGGGGATGGCGATGGGGTTGGTGGCGCCGGGGGGCGTCGGGCTGATCGCTCCCCTGGCCGTGGCGGGCGTCATAGGGGTTGGGTTCCTGGTAGCGGGGTGGTTTTCGCGCCTCGGGGCATCGCCGCGCCGGTCGGCCGCGCCGTGGTTGTGCGGGTACGCGACGGAGTCGGATTGCCATCGGTACACTGCGCGCGGGTTCTATGGCGAGCTGAGGCGTTGGCTGGGAGGTTCATCGGCGACGGGCCGGGATAAGGGCTGAGGGTTGACATGATCGCACGCGAGAAATTGGCAGGGCTGCGGGCGAGGTTCGGCGACGCCATCCGGCGCGCGGATCTGCCTGGCGGCGGGCGGATGTTCGTGACGGTCGATCCGGCGGGGATCCGCGAGATCTGCCGCCACGTGTTTCGCGACATGGGCGCGCGGTACGTGATCAGCATCGGGGCGGACGACCGCCCGTATTCCGGGGCATTTCTGGTGGCGCACAACTTTGCCTTCGATGGGGATGGCGTGCTCTGCGCCTTGCTCGCGCACCTGCCCGCGGAGAGGCCCGAGTTGGACAGCATCTCGGACGTCGTGCCCGCGGCGAACTGGGCCGAGCGGGAATTCCGCGATCTGGTGGGCATCGAACCGGTCGGCCACCGTTATCCCAAGAGGCTCGTGTTGCCGGATGGTTGGCCGGAGGGGGTGCACCCGCTGCGCAAGGACGTGTCATGGGACCACGTTCCCGAGGATTTCGACGAGGGGAGGGAATTCCGATTTGACGAGCCTCCGGAGGGCTGCGTCGTCGTCCCCTTCGGGCCATTCCACCCGACGCTCGATGAGCCGGCGCATTTCCGGCTGTACGTCGAGGGAGAGATGGTGCGCGGGTGCGAGTACCGGGGTTTCATGGCGCACCGCGGCATCGAGAAGTTGGCGGAATCGGTGCTGTCCTACAACGACATCCCGATGATGGCGGAGCGGATCTGCGGGATCTGCGGCTGCGTGCACAGCGTGACCTACGTGCAGGCGGTCGAGAACGCTGCCGCGATCCGCCCGCCGGAGCGGGCGGAGTACATCCGGACGATCATGCTGGAGATGGAGCGGCTGCACAGCCATCTGCTGTGGGTGGGGCTCGCGTGCCACATCGTCGGATTCGACACGCTATTCATGCAGAGTTTCCGCATCCGCGAGCCGATCATGTGGATGGCCGAGAAGATGACCGGAAACCGTAAGACCTACGGGCTGTGCCTGGTCGGCGGCGTGCGCTGGGACATCGGGCCGGAGATCCGAGCCGAGTTGCGCGGGGTGCTGGACAGGCTGGAGGGCGAGTGGCGCGGCGTGGTCGCGGCGGTGAGCGGCGACCGGAATATCCAGGAGCGCACGCGGGGTGTGGGGGTGGCGAGCCCGGGACTCGTCAAGGATGCCGGGCTGGTCGGGCCGGTGGCGCGGGCGTCGGGCGCCGACATCGACTGCCGGCGGGATCATCCCTACGCGGCCTATGATCGCGTGGAGTTTGATGTGATCACCGAGACGGGTGGCGATGTCTGGGCGCGGATCGTGGTTCGCATGAAGGAGGTCTTCGAATCGATCTCGATCATCCGCCAGTGCTTGGACAAGATGCCCGCTGGACCGATACGGGCGACGATAGCGGATGAGCTGCCGGCCGGGCGGATGGGGATGTCGTCGGTGGAGGCCCCGCGTGGCGAGGCGCACCACTTTCTCGTCACGGGGGAGGGCAACCGCCCTCGCCGCTGGAGGGTGCGGGCGCCGACATACCAGAATCTCCAGGGCATCCCGGCGATGATCAAGGACCAGCAATTGGCGGACATGACCATCTCGCTTGGCAGCATCGACCCGTGTTTCTCGTGCACCGACCGGATGGAGACCGTGGACCTGAGGTCGGGAGAGAGGCGAAGTTGGACGCAGGAGGAACTGGCCGGGCTCCTGCGGAAGGGGGGGGCGTGACCATGGGATGGTCTGGCGGGATACTGGGTTGCGCGGCCAACGTGGTGGCGGTGTTGCTGCTGGCACCGTTCCTCGAGGGCGTGGCGCGAAAGCTCACGGCCCGGATCCAATCGCGGCAGGGCCCGCCGCTGCGGCAGCCGTACTACGACCTCTTGAAGCTCCTGGGAAAGGAGGACATCGAGTCCGGGGAGTCACCCGCGATGCAGCGATTTGCCGCGAGGCTATCCCTGGCGGCGGTGCTGGCGGTGGGTTGCCTGGTGCCGATGGGCTTTGGTCCGCCGATGGGCGGGGCGGGTGACGTGATCCTGCTTGGATATTTGCTGGTGCTGTGCGGTATCTGCACGCTTCTCGGCGGGTTGGCGGCGGGGAGCACATATTCCCTGATGGGCATGAGCCGGGAGATGATGGCGATGGTCGCGCTGGAGCCCCTGATGGCGGTCGCGCTGGTGGTGGGCGCGATCCACTCGGGATCGCTCATGCTCGTGGATGTCCTGGATGGCTCGGTGTACGGGGCGACGGGCTTTCCGGTCTCCGGGGTACTGATGCTCGGGGTGATGCTCCTGTCGTTCCAGGCGTTTGTAGGGCGCGTGCCCTTCGACATCTCGGAGGCGGAGACGGAGATCATGGAGGGGCCCCTGATGGAGTATTCGGGGCCGAAGCTTGCCCTTTTCAAGTACGCCCGGATGGCGAAACTGGTCGTGTACGCGGGAATATTCGTTGGCCTGTTTGCGCCGTGGGGGTCATCGTTGGGCCTGCCTTGGGCGCCGGTTGTGTTCTGGGCGAAGGTTTTCGTGGTCGTGATGGCGGTGACGGTGGTGGCGGCGACGCACGCGCGATACCGGATCGATCACCTGATCCGCTACATCGGCGGCCTGCTGGGGGTTTCGCTGGCGGCGGTGGCGCTGGCGAGCTACGGGATGTGAGGTGAGGCGATGTCGTTGTTGAGCAAGGTGAAGGAGGCGCTGGTCTGCCTGAGGGCGGGCCGGGTGACGTTGCCGTATCCGGCGGCGCCGCGGCCGGTGCCGGGCAACTTCCGCGGGCGGCCGATATTCGATGCGGCGAAGTGCATTGGTTGTGGGGGGTGCGCCAGCAACTGCCCGGCGCGGGAGATCCTCGTGCATGACCTGTGCCAGGAGATCCGCGTGCTGAAGTATCTCGGGCGGCGGTGCACCTATTGCGGGCGATGCGCGGACGTGTGCCCGGAGGAGGCGATCACCATGAGCTCGGATTTCGAGACCGCGACCGATGCGATCGGCGACATCGGGCAAAGGATCGAGGTATTCATGAGCACGTGCCAGCGGTGCGGGCGCTGTTTCAAGGAACCGTCGCCGCTGGAGAGGCTCAAGCAGAAGGGGTATCGTTTCGACGATCTGGCGAATGAGCGGTGGGTATTCGGTTCGCGGCCCTATCTTGACCGGGAGCGGGCGGTGGACGACATCTCGATAGAGTGGGATTGAGGAGGCGGGCATGCTGAGGGCACTTTGCCAGAAGATGTTTGGGCGCTCGCTCTGGGTGTATCACGCGAACAGCGGGGGCTGCAATGGCTGCGACATCGAGGTGCTCAACGTGCTGACCCCGTATTATGATGCGGAGCGTTTCGGGATCAAGCTGGTGGGATCGCCCAGGCACGCGGACGTGATGCTCTGCCAGGGTCCGGCGATGCGGAGCACGGCGAGGGCGTTGCGGCGCGCCTACGAGGCGATGCCGTCGCCGAAGCTCGTATTCGCCATCGGCTCATGCGCGGGGGGCGGCGGGATCTGGCACGACAGCTATAGCGTGATGGGACCGGTCGAGAAGGTCGTGCCGGTGAGTTACTACATCCCGGGTTGCCCGCCGCGACCGGAGGCGATCATCTACGGCGTGGCCGTGGCCATGGGTCTGGTGGACAAGAAGACGGCACCCGTGACCTTCAAGCAGGTTGAGTTTCCGATCCCGCGATACCATCCGAGCGACCTTCGACGGGAGGGGGACATGTTGGTGTACGAGAAGATCGAGAAGGTCTAATGGGTGGCGGGGCGAGTCTGGTGTCGGCGGCCCGGCGGCTGCGGGATGAGGTGCGCGGCCTCCGTTTCGGGCGACCGGTGGCGTGCGTGTACAATCCGCTGGAGTACGCGTGGGGACCGCACGCGGCCTACCTGAGGCGCTGGGGGTCGGGGCGGAAGCGGGTGATTTTTCTGGGTATGAATCCCGGGCCATGGGGCATGGCGCAGACGGGGGTCCCTTTTGGGGAAGTTTCGCTGGTGAGGGATTGGGTCGGGGTGTGCGGGCCCGTGGGGAAGCCGGAGAGGGAACATCCGGCGCGGCCGATCGAGGGGTTTGCTTGCCGGCGCAGCGAGGTGAGCGGGGCGCGGCTATGGGGTTTGTTTCGAGATCGGTTTGGGGACGCGCGGTCGTTTTTCCGGGGGCATTTCGTGGCGAACTACTGCCCACTGGTGTTCATGGAGGCGTCGGGAAAGAACCTGACGCCGGACAAGTTGCGGGCGTCGGAGGCGGGGCCTTTGGCGGAGGCGTGCGACGCGCATTTGGCGGCCGTGATCCGTGCGGTGGGCGCGGAGTGGGTGATCGGGGTGGGGGCGTTCGCGGAGGGGCGGGCGATGGCGGTTCGCGATTCTCGTGGACTCGACATTCGGGTCGGGCGCATCCCGCATCCGAGCCCGGCGAATCCCGCGGCGAATCGCGGCTGGGCCAAGATGGCGGAGGAGGCGATGATCCAGATAGGGCCATGGAAGGAGCTGGCCAGAAACTCCGCGGCGCACTTGGTGATTGAAGATGGATGCTGCGGGTGATGGGTTGAGACCGGGTGCTGGCGTTTCGCCTGGCGGCTGGTCGCGTTGGGGAGTGCCGCTGGGGCTGTGGGCGCTGACGCTCGTGATATTTTGGCCGGCGTTGCGGTGGCTGATGACGGTGACGCTCGACCAGCAGCAACTGCTGCAGGCATTTGCGGTGTTCGGGGTCGCGGGATTTCTTTTGGCGACGGAGGGGGGCGGACTTCGGCTGGAGTGGCGGTTCGGCCCGGCGGTGACCTGGAGGCTCGTGGCGGCGTATGCCCTCGTGGGGCTGGCGATGTGGCTCAAGTGGCCCGTGCTGGTTTTGGCGGCGTTGGTGGCCGCGATAGGGGCGGCGGTGCGGTTTGTGTTTGGAGATCGGGCGAGGCACGCGAGCCGGTGGGTGGTTCCAGCGTTCGGGCTGTACCTTTTCTTCGTGCTGGCGATGCCATTTTTCGACTGGCCCCTGCGAGTCCTTTCGGGGCAAGTGGGCGCCTGGCTGCTGGACGCGCTGGGCAGGCAGGTGCAGCTATTCGTTGTGCTGCGGCCGGAGCCGAGCCTCATGCTGGTGGCGGGTGGGCGGGTGTTCGAGGTGGCGGCCGAGTGCAACGGTTTCGGGTTGCTTACCAGTTGCAGTCTCATCGCGCTTCTGTTGGCGGGGGCGTCTGGCGAGCGGTGGTGGTTGCGCGTCGCGAAAGCGATGGCATCTGTGGTGGTCGGTTTCGTGACAAACGTGGTCCGCATTGCGGCGATATGCCTGCTGTCGGGTTGGGTCGGGCAGGCGCATTATCACGTGATGCACGAGGTGGTGGGAACGGCCTGCGTGGTCGCGGCGCTGGCGGCGGTCTGGTGGCTGTGGCGGGGACTTCGGGCTCCGGGTAAGGCGCATTGACGACCGTGGCGATGCCGAAATTTTCAGCCCGGCCGGCGGCGCGCGGCGGGGCCAGATGTTTTCCGGAACGCGCGTCTTCATTCCCGCGGAAACTTCGGATCAACTGGCGGGCCGATGTGGACTGCGGCGCTGCGACGCCGTCCAAAATAGGGCGCCTCCTCGCCCGCCACCCGGGCGGGCAGGCTCTCAGCGGTAGCCCCCGAATTCGCAATCGCCTTAGTTATAGAGATCATTCTGAGGCATCCGCGCGCCGGCGTCGCGCATGACCTTCAGGATAGTGGCGGAGATGGTGGCCTCGACGCTTTCGTCGAAAGGCCCGGGCTGCCCGTAATACACCATGCTGTCGCAGGGTTCGTAGCCACCCTCGCGGATGATGCGGGCGGTGGGGATATAGCACATGACATCGTTGCAATAGCCGGCGACGATGAGGTTCTCCCGGGGGAACCGCCGTTTCGTCTCGAGGGAGTAATCGACGACCACCTCACCGCCGAGGCCCAACAGGCAGAGATCGGCGCCGAACCGTATGGCTTGCACGGGATACGGAACCTCGCGGATGGGCGCGCCGCGATCATAGGCATCGAGCATCATCTGGGCGCGGCGGCGGCGGGAAGGGTTTTTGTCCTCCAGTTCTTGGAGGAAGGTCTCGCGGTCATGACTGGCGAAAGGGAGGGGCACGATGGCGTGCGCGGCGCGGATGGGCGGGCGCAGGGGGAGGGGATCTTTCGCCAGTGCGCGCCCGACGGCGGCGGCGAGGGCCTTGCCGTGCAGGTCAACATGCTCGAGCGCGGTGCGGGGGTTCGGGTTTTGGTCGCCGCCGCAGAGCATCATGAAGAGGGCGGTGCAGCCGGGGTGCGCGGCCTCGATCTCGCGCTGTGCGGCGCCGGCATAGTCGCCATCGATCATGTTCCATGTGCCGGTGAGCGTGGTGTTGTGGCAGGCGTAGCCAAAGAGCGCGGCGCGGATCGTGCCGTCGGGCGCGCGGATCGCGAGGACCGGGACATCGTGGTCGACGGGGCCGTCGGGGTTGACGCCGAGCCTAACTCCCTTTGGGGTCGGCTCGCGGCGGTTCACCGCGAAGCCCGCGGTGTCCTGTGCGAAGGCGGCGCGCGCGGGTGCGAGGTCGGCGATCGCGGCGTCGATGACCGCGAGCAGGTTATCGGCGAGCGCGCGGGCGTAGCGGTCCATGGCGGCAGTCTGGCCATCGGTGAATTGGATGAGGTTCGGCAGGTTGGGGCGAACCATGGGGCCGCTGTGGGTGTGGGAGGAGTTCAGGAGGATCTGGGCGCGTTCGAGACCATGCTTGGCCATGGCGCGGGCGGCCACGTCCTCGGATATCTCGCGCGGCAGGCCGATGAGGTCCGTGGTGACGATGACGGCGCGCGAGCCGTCGGCGGCGCGGAGGGCCAGGGCCTTCGCCCAGAGGTCGGTGCGCACCTCGGTGGCGAGATTCGTCCGGTTGGAGTATCCCGACAACTGGAAGGGCATCGGCGGGGTGATCTTCACGCGGGCGACGCCAGCGGAAAACGGGGGCGGCGCCTGTGCGCAACCGGCCAGCAGGAGCAGGGCGCAAGGGACGAGGGGGGTGAGTTTCATGGCGATCGGGTCAAGGCGCCCGGATGTCGAACGCATAGAGGTCCTGGTTTCCGCGGATATAGAGGCGCCCGCCGCAGACGACCGGGTGTGCCAGGAAGTAATTGGCGGGGCGCTTTTCGATGAGAAATTGGCTGGCGATCTCGAATCCATCTGGGGTGATCGCGAGGAGGGACATGGTGCCCTGGTGGTTGAGGCAGTAGAGCATGCCGTCGGCGAGGGTGATGCCGACCTTGCCGAGGGTATCGTCGAGTTTGATGGTCTCGCCAGAGGCGAAATCGACGCAGTAGAACTGCTTGCCCCCCTGCCGGCACGCGCTTCCGTAGAGGCGACCGTCGATGAGGAGTGCGCCACCATGGCAGTTGTCGAGATCCACGCGGTGCCAGAGGGGCTTGGCGGCGCGGGCGTCGTCGTCGATCTCGAAGACGGTGCCGCCGGTGTGGTGGCCGCAGGCGACGAAGAATCGGCCATCCTGGTAGACGGGGGTGAGGGCGTTCTGGGGGGAGGTGGGGACGAATGGCGTGGACCACAGCATGCGCCCATCGTCGGGCGAGAGCGCGACGACGGACTTCTGGGTCATGGTGACAAGCTGGCGCTGGCCCCGGTGGTCCACGATAGTGGGGGAACAGTAGGCGGCGGGGTGGCCGATGTCGGTGTTGGTCCAGAGGGTGGCACCGGTGTTCTTATCGAGGGCGACGACGCGGCCCCGAGCGCCGCCGGGCATGCAGAAGACGCGGTCCCCATCGACGACGAGGTTCTCGGCGAGTCCCCAGATGCCGAAGCTGGCGCCAAAGCGCTCGACGAGATCGACGGCCCAGCGCTCTTCGCCGGAGCGGGCGTCGAAGGAGGCGATGCGGCCATTCGGGGTCAGGTGGTAGAGTTTTCCCTGGTGCCATGTCGGGGTGGAGCGGGAGCCGGGGCAGGCCCCGCGCCACGATTTTCCGTTTGGCGCCTCCCAGAGGAGTTTTCCATCCATGTCCAAGGCGATGATTTTCTCGGCGTCATCGAAGTCGCCGGCGGTGAAGATCATGCCATCCGCGATGCTCACGCCCGAGTAGCCGCGGCCGCAGGCGGAATATTTCCATGCCAGGGGAGGGCCGGCCTCGGGCCAGCGCTTCATCAGGCCTGTGTCCTGCGAGACGTTGGCGCGGCCGGGGCCATGAAACTCGGGCCAGGAGGCTTCTGGGGCGGCCGGGGCATGGGCGCCGAGCAGCGAGGCAACGAGGAAGGCATGGTGGAGAGTGGGCATCGGTTTCATGGGTTCAGTCGGAATCGCTGATGGGCTTGACGCGGGCCTTGGCGCGGCGGAAATCGCCGTGGAAGCGTCTGGCGAGGCGTTTCATGAAATCCTCGTCCTTGCGCTCGCAGACGAAGGCGATGCAATTGATTCGGGGCATGGGGTGCCCCTTGTCTTTGTAGAGCGATTTGCCGAGAGTCTCGATGTGGTCGATGATGTCCTCGTCATCGAGGCGAGGCGGCGGCGGCGGACCGTCTTCGTTGCCCACAAGTCGCGGGCCGCGCCGGGTCTCGCTGACTTTCGGGGGCAGCCCGCGGGCCCTGCGCTTGGCGGCGGCCTCCGCCTGTTCGCGCGCGAATTCGGCCATCCTCTTGGCATTTTCCTCGTCCGCGCCTTCTTCGGCGGCGTCCTCGACCATCTTCTCGTACCGCGCGAGTTCCTTTCCCTCGAGGCGCTTGATGATGCTGGGGCGGCCGTCGGAGATGAGGAGGAGAACATCGGCCCGCTGCTCGAAGGCGGCAGCGATGGCGAGGTCCATGCGGGTGGTGCCGCCCGCGGCGGGCACGCCCTCGACGGTGGGCTCGTAGTTGTTGAGGACGTTACCGGAGCGCGAGCCGCTCTCGGCGATCCCGCGGAGATATGGCTCGAGGAAAGACCACGCGCGGCCCTTGTTGGCGTCGCTCGCCAGGACCATCTGCTGCTCAAAGAGGTCGACGCCGTTACCGAAGAGCACGAGGTTGAAGAAGGTGCCGGGGCTCAGGAGGGAGATCATGTCGCCGATCTCTTGCTTGAGTTTCTCGAAGCCGGCCTCGCCACCCTTATCGTCCTCGAGCATGCTGAGGGATATGTCCACGAGGAAGGCGATGCGCTCCCCGTGGTCCGTGATGCCAAAGAACCGGACCGTGGAGGTGCCGAGTCCCAGGCCGCCGGACCCGATGCCGCCGCCGAGGCCCATCCCGACGCCGGACTGGCCGAAGGGCTTGAGGCTATTGACGAGGGTGGCATCGGGCGTCGGAGTCGTCGCCCCGACGTGGGGCAAGGCGAAGTCCGCGATCCGCTGGGCGCTGAGGCGCGGCACCAGTCGCGGGCGGCCGCTGCGTCGCTGTTCCTCCTGGAGGCGCACGGTGTACTCGATCTCTTGGGGTTTGAGGCTGCGCTCGGGCTCGGGGACGGGCTCGAAGGCGACCTGTTTCTCAAACACCTGGCGGTAGACGACCAGGGAACCGAGGAGGAGGAGGACGATGGCGTGGACGACCGCGCTGGCGATCAGCATGGCCCACAGGGTGCGCTTGAGCCTCTTGGCCAGGCGAGGGAACCATTCCTCGTGGCCGCGGATGAGAAGCCTGAGGGTGCGGCGGGTCTTTGCCTGAAACCTGCGGCGTCTCTCGACCAGGGAACGGATGCTTTGTTTGGTGAGGCCCTTCGGCTGCCGGCGCGGCTTCGAGGAGGTGATTCCATGGCTTGGTTGGGCGGGACGCTTGGGCGAGGCCCGGCGCTTTGCGCCGGCGGAGGCCGCCGCCTTTTTCCGAGGACTGGGCTGGTTGCCGGTCACCGTAGGAAATCACCTCGACTGAGTGTCCCTTATTAGCACACGTGATGGGGTGTGTCGACGGGGTTCGGGCGCCCGCGGCACAATGAGGTGACTTGGGCGGGTGTTTGGGTTACTTTGCAGCCATGGTGACGAAGGGTCCTCTTGTGGCGAGCGGGATGGCTGCGGTGGCGATTTGGCGGTTTGCCGTGGTGGGAATCCTGTTTGGTTTGGCGATGGTGGCATCTGCGGAGGTGGAGGTGGCGCCGCGGATCGAGCGGTTGGATGCGGCGGCATGCGGGGAGATTGTTTCTGCGGATGCCGCGGTGGAGACGCTGGCGGAGGGTTTCAAATTCACGGAGGGTCCGGTGTGGGTGAGGGAGGGCGGGGGCTATCTGGTATTCAGCGACATCCCGAGTGACGAGCTGAAGAAATGGACGCGGTCGGGTGGGGTGGAGACCTTCCGGAAGCCCAGCCGGCACACGAACGGCAATACGCTGGATCGAGAGGGACGACTGGTGAGCTGCGAGCATGGGGCGCGGCGCGTTTCCCTGACGGAGAAGGACGGTGGCGTGCGGGCGCTGGCGACGTCGCACGGGGGAAAGCGGTTCAACTCGCCGAACGATGCGGCGGTGAAGTCGGACGGGAGCATCTGGTTCACGGACCCGCCGTACGGGCTAAAGCAGAGCGGTGGCGAGAAGGAAATGGATGGGCACTTCGTTTTCCGGCTGGACCCTGGGACTGGCGAGAAGCGGATCGTGGCAAAGGACTTTGACATGCCGAACGGGATCTGTTTTTCGCCGGACGAGGCGAGGCTGTACGTGGCGGATTCTGGCAAGCCGAAGCACGTCAGGGTTTTCCGGGTGGGCGCGGGCGGGGCGCTGGAGGGGGGCGAGGTGTTTGCGGAGATCGACGTCGGGGGACCCGATGGCATTCGTTGCGACGATGGGGGTCGCCTGTGGTCCAGCAGCGGGGACGGGGTGCAGGTTTTCCTTCCAGACGGGCGGCGGATCGCGCGTATCGTGCTGCCGAAAGGGGCGGCGAATCTGTGTTTCGGTGGGGCCGAGGGGAGGACGCTATTCATGACGGCTCGCGACAGGCTGTATGCGGTGGAGACCAAGGTTTGCGGGGCGAGCGTGGCGCGATGATCCGGGCTTTTGCGACGGGGTTGGCCTTCAGCTTGGTGGCGGTGTGCGGACGGGCACCCGCGGCGGACCCGAGGGATGGCGATCTGCGGACGCTGCATGGCGAGTTTCCATTTTCTCCGGTGGCGTCAGCGGAGGCGTGGCGGCTGCGCGCGGAGGAGATCCGTTTGCGCATCCGTGTGGCGTTGGGGCTCTGGCCCGAGCCGACGAGGTGTGCGCTGAATGCGGTCGTGCACGGGCGGATCGACATGGGGGATTACACGGTCGAGAGGGTCTATTTCGAGTCGATGCCCGGGCATTTCGTGACGGGGAACCTGTATCGGCCGAAGGGTGCCGGGGAAGGCGTCCGGCGTCCGGGCGTGCTCATGCCGTACGGGCACTGGCCGGGCGGGCGATTCATGGACGCGGGCCAAGGCAAGGGCGGGGAGAAGAAGATCCGGGAGTCGCTGGCGGGCGGGGCGGAGCGTTTTGAGGGCGCGGCACGCTCGCCGCTCCAGGCGCGGTGCGTGCAAGTCGCGCGGATGGGGTGCGTGGTTTTCCACCACGACATGCTGGGCACGGCGGACTCGATCCAGTTCCCGAGGCACCGCAGGGCGGCGCCGGCGGATGCGGATGCCGGCTCGGGCTGGCTCCTGGGCGGGGCCCGCGCGACGGGGTGGCTGCAATCGCGCATGGGGATCCAGACGTGGAATGGCGTGCGCGCGCTAGATTTCCTGCTGGGGTTGGATGATGTCGATCCGGGTCGGGTGGCAGTGATGGGGGCCAGCGGCGGGGCGACGCAGACGATGATGCTCACGGCGATCGACGGTCGGGTGCGCGCGGCGTTTCCGGCCGTCATGGTATCGACGGCGATGCAGGGGGGATGCGCGTGCGAGAACGCCGCCTACCTTCGCATCGGGCAGGGAAATATCGACATCGCGGCGCTTGCGGCACCCCGCCCGCTGGGGGTGACCGCCGCGGATGATTGGACGGTGGAGCTGGAAACGAAGGGGTTCCCAGATCTCGGGGCCGTCTATCGGCTATTGGGCGCGGAAGAAAAATTCGAGGCGCATTTCAACACCCAGTTCAAACACAATTTCAATCACGTCTCGCGCAGCCAGGCGTACGCCTTCCTGAACCGACATTTCGGGCTGGGCCTGGAGGCGCCAGTGCTCGAGCGGGACTTCGAGTTTCTGTCGCCGGAGAAATTGACGGTGTGGGATTCGGCGCATCCCGCGCCTGAGGGCGAAAGGGTGGGCGACGTCCATGAGAGGGCGCTCTGCCGGTGGTGGGCGGAGGATGCCCGGGGGCAGATGGCGCGGCTATTCCGGCCCAGGGATGCCGCGGCGTTGGGGGAGGCGCGGGAGGTGATCGGGGGTGCGTTTTCCGTGATGTTGGGTCGGCTTCCCAGGGGAGGGGAGGGCATCGAGATGCAGGTCTACGAGGAGGCGGCGGGGCCGGATTTTTCGCGGACGCGGGGTGTGCTGCGGCGCGGCGTGAGCGGTGAGGAAGTGGGGATTATCCTGGTGAGGGGCGCGAGGGACGGGAAACCCGCTGGCGGGGATAAGGGCGCGATCCTCTGGGTGGACGGCGGGGGTGCGGACAGCCTCCTAGAGCCGACGGGGGCACCCGTTCCGGAGGTGCGCCAGGCCCTTGGGTCGGGTTGGGACGTGGCCGGAGTCGATGTCCATCGTCCGGGGGCGCGCTGGAATCGCCGCGTCGTGGAACCCAAGGCCAAGGCGGAGGATCCCTGGCAGCGGGATCCCATTCTGACGTATGGGTACAATGAGCCACTGTTTGTGCAGCGGGTGCACGATGTCATGACCGTGGCGGCGTGGTTGCGAGAAGCCCCGCCGGTGAAGGCAAAGCGCCTACGCCTCCTCGGAGGACGGGGCGGGGGCCATTGGGCCGCAGTGGCATCGGCGGCGTTGGGCGACCGCATCGAGCGCGCGGCGATCGATCTCGAGGGATTCCGGTTCGCCGCGGTCGTTTCCCCGTGGGCCGCGGCCTTTCTGCCGGGGGCGGAGAAGTATGGCGATGTGGGCGGGGCGCTGATGCTGGCGGTGCCGCGCCCTCTTTGGATCGCGGGAGTCGATGGGGGAGCACGAGAGATGTTGCGGGCCGCGTATGCGGCCGCTGGCGCGCCGGATGCGCTGACCGCCGAGGATGGATCCGATGCCAGGGGCTCGGCCGGCGCCGTCTCGTGGTTGCTGGGCGAGTAGGCGCGGGGAGAGCCTACTTGGATTTTTTGATCAGGCGTGCCTTGTCGCTGTCGGTGAGGGGGGAATCCAGGATGGCCTGGCGGGCGGAGTTGGGGTCGCGACGCATCCAGTTGCTGGCCGCCGAGTACATCCGGTTTCTGCGATCTTTTTCCGAGGCGAGGCTGGATGCCCAAAAAAAGGCGGCCTCGGGGTCGGAGCTCATGCGGCGATCGACGTAGGTGCTGACGGCGCTTTCGCGGGATGGGCCATCGGGGAGCTGGTCCAGCCATTGGGTGGCGGCGAGTTCGTCGTGCTCGATCCATGTGGAGATGAGGCCGCGGTACGCATTGGCCCGGGAGGGTCCCTCGGGGAGTCTTTGGGCCCATGTCACCGCGGCGCCCGGGTCACTGCGAACCCAGACGGACGTGAGGTTATCCGCCGCGCGGGTTCTGGCGTCCTCGTCATTGAGCGTCAGGAGAGAGGCACCAGCGGCGGAGGGGTCGGTCTCGGCCCAGGCCGAGAGGATCGAGGAGAGGGAGGAGGAGCGCTCGCTGGCATCCGGGAGCGTTTTTGCCCAACTGAGAGCGGCATTCGGGTCGGCGCTGGCCCACTGTCTGGCGACATTGGAGAGGTAGCTGCGGCGTTGCGCGTCCTCGGGCAATCGGCTGAAGAAAGCCGCGGCGGCGGCGGGATCCTTTTGCGCCCATCCCCAGACGACGTTGTTCAGGGCGGATTGCTGCATTTTTGGGTCGGTGATCGCGGCGGCGTAGGCGGCGGCGGCGGTGGGGTCGCGCTGGCTCCATCCGGCGACGACCTGCGGGATGGCGGTGGCGGCCTCTTGGGCGTTGAGCGAGCCCTGGGCCCAACTGAGGGCGGCCTGGGGGTCTTGGGAGGACCATTGCCAGGCGAGGCCAGAGATCGCGCGGGAGCGCGCGCGTCCGGCGGGGAGATCGGAGAGGTGCTGGGCGACGAAAGAGGGGTTGCGGGAGATAACGGTGGCGCTGGCGCGCTCGAGCGCGGTGAGACGGTCCTGGGCTGAATCAAGGCCGGTGGCCCACTCCCAGGCGGCCTCGGGTTCACGCATTGCCCACGATTGCATCAGTCCGCCGAGGGCCTGCTGTCGGCGGACGCCGGGCGGGATCTCGAGCGCGCTCGCGGCGGCGGCGGCGGGATCGCGGGCGGCCCAGGAGGAATAGACCGTGTGCTCGCCCTGGCCGTTGCGGGAGAGGAGGGGATTTTTTTCGATCAACTCGAGGGCCTTGAGGGGATCGCGGTGGGCGATGGACGAAAGTATGGCGGAATTGGCCTGCTGTTTCTGCTGGGGGTCCGCGAGTTCTTCAGCGCGGCTCAGGGCCTCGCCGAGGTTTCGGGAGGCCCAGACGGAGAAGAGCGTGTTCACGCCGACGGCGCCGCTGTAGCCGGGGGGGCGCCCCTTGATCCATTCCAGGGCGGCGGCGGGATCCTCGCCCGCGAGCCTCTCGACGATGAGGTGACTCGCCATGGCGCCGCGGATGACGTCGGTCTGGTTCTGCAGGCTGTCCAGTACCCCGAGGAGCTGTCCCTTGGGGATTTTCGACACGAATTGGATCAGCGCGAGGTCGCGCTCGAAGGAGGGGGCCTCGAGCATGATGGCGCGGGCGCGGGCGGCATTGTCCTCGGGGGAGGCCGAGGTCCCGCCCGAGGCGCGCGAGGATCTCGCGGTGAGGCCCGAGACGAAACTGCCCGCGGCGCGCAGCGCGGCGCCGGGGGATCCCGGGCCTGTCGCGGAGAGACCTCCCTGGCCCGCGGGTGTGGATTCCGGCAGGGCGCCGGAGCGCCCGAGCAGGAAGCCGATGAGCAGGCCGGCCAGACCGATTCCGGCAGGGAGGATCAGACGAGGGAGCATGGCTGCCATGTGGGTAAAATTAACTTCGATGGCAAAAAACGGAAGGGCGGAAGTTGACCGGTCGTGATGAGGGGTGGGGCGTGTGCGCCCGATCCCCGAAGCTGGCGCCATGTGAAAAGGGGGTTCCCAGGCTGGAGCTTGGGAACCAGCGCAGTGAGACGGGCTGATGGGCCAGCCGCCTTCGTCACTTTGTGCCGATACAGTAGAGATGCTTCTCTGCGCGGATGTAGAGGCGATCCTTGACGAAGGCGGGGGTGGCGAAGACTTTCTCCCCGAGTTCGAGGCGGACCGGTTTGGCGCCGGGGTCTGCGGCGTCGAATAGGAAGGCGGAGCCATTTCGGTCGAAGGTGTAGATCCTGCCACCCGCGGCGATGGGTGAGGCACAGAAGCCCTCGTCGAACTCGATTTCGGCGATCTGTTTGCCGGTGGCGGTCTCGCAGCAGACGACGGTGGCGGCGCTATTGGGCAACCAGATAAATTTTCCGAAGGCGACGGGGCTACAGATATCGGGGGTATTGGCATCGCTCTCCCAGGCGGGTTCGCCGGTGGCGGGATCGAAGGCGAAGAGGCGACCGCCATCGTCGTTGACGAAGACGCGGCCATCGGCGGAGGCGGGGGAAGGCGCGAGTTCGCCAGAGAGGACGTCTCGACTCCAGAGCGGTTTGCCGGTGGCGGGGTCGTAGGCGATGACCAGTGGGGTGGAGCAGGTCATGAGGATCTGCCGGTCGGGCAGATCGATGATGGCCGGGGTGGTCCAGGAAGCCTCGACCTCGCGCTTGGTCTCCCAGGCGACGCGGCCGCTGGCGGTCTCGAATGCTGCGATGAACGCCTCGGAGTGGTGGTCGTACTGGACGATGAGGAGGTTTCGCCAGACGATGAGGGAAGAGGCGTGGCCGTAGGGGTTATCGGGGACGCCGAGGTTGACGCCCCAGACCTTCTTGCCGTCGCGGTCGACGCAGGCGAGGTCCCCGTTGGCGAAGATGGCGAAGGCGTGGGCACCGTCGGTGGCCGGGGACGATGCGGCGTATCCGGTGTCCTCGCTCACCTGCGGGGATTCCGTGGGGGTCCCCTGCATCGGCTGCAATTCGTGGGTCCAGAGTGGGCGTCCATCGGCCGCATCGAAGCAGAAGATCTTTCTCGATCGCTCGTCGGCGGCGGTGAGGAAAATCCTGTCGGCCGCGACGACGGGGGAACTGACGCCGGCCATGGGGACCTCGGTTTTCCAGAGGATGTTTCGTCCGCTGGCGCCGTCCCAATCGGCCGGGGGGTTGGCTTTGGGGGCGATGCCGGTGCCGCTAGGGCCGCGCATGCTGGGCCACTCGGCGGCGAGGTCGGTGGCTGGGGTGTGGGGTGCGGGCGCCGGGGCGATGGCGGCGGCGGCGGGTGAGGCGATGCGAGGGGCAAAGGCCCAGGCGATCCATGCCCCCATGGCACAGAGGCAGAGGAGCAGGATCGCGAGGGCGGTTCGGCGGCGGGCGGTGATCCGTTCGACATCGGGCTGGGATGGGAGCGTGAGCGGGTCGGGTGGGGGCGGGGCCATCGCGCGCCGCACGCGGAGTGCGATGGCGAGGGTGGCGATGCCAGCCAGGAGCAGGGCCGCGCCGGACCTCGCAAAACCCTGGCTCGCAAAGAAGGAGTGCCTCGCGATCTCATCCATGTCGCGGAAGCGCTCGACCCATTCCAGCTGCTTGGGATCCTTGCGGGCCTGCTCGCGGAGCGCCAGCAGCGCTGGCGAGTCGAGCGGCTGTGCCTTGGCGAAGCGGGTGTGGTTGGCGAGCAGGAGGAGGGCGATCGTCAGGGAGAAGGCGGCCGCGACGACCGCGACGGCGGCGGCGGCGTCTCCGGCGCGCCGGCGGTTCTGGGTGGGGCTTGCGGTGTCAGGCATTTTTTTGGCTCTCCGGTATCAGGAACTCTGGGGGCACCTCGCCGCCGGGGCGAACGGGACAGAAGCGGAAACATCGCGCGCAGCTGAGGCAGAGGGATCGATCGGTCTCGTAGTCGAGTCGGCCCGGGCGGCGGGTCAGCGCGATGAGCTTGAGGCCGAGCAACAGGGCGAGCAGTCCGCCGGCGATGGCGGCGCCGGTGCCGAAATGCGCACGGATGGCGGCGGCCTCGGCGTGGAGTTCGGCGGCGGTGCGGCCCGAGGCGCGGAAGGCGTCGCTGGCTTGGGTGGAGGGGGTTCCCGGGTTGGCATTTTCAAACAAGATCTGTTGGGAGAGGGCGACGGTGGGGTGGAGGCCGGCCACAGAGGGGGACGAGGTGTGCCCGAGCCATGCGACCGCAGCGATAAGCGCGGGGAGCGATGCCGCGAGGAAGAGGAACGTGCGGCGTCCCCGTTCCAGGGAGGCCCGGGTGGGTGGCGGGGCGGGGAAGCGGATGGCGTCGAAGGGGCAGGACTGCTCGCAGAGGCGGCACTGGATGCACTGGGCGGGAGTGATGGACGCGTGGCGCCATGACAGCCGGGAGAGCCATCCGAGCAACACGCCGTAGGGGCAGAGGAAGCGGCAATAGGGGCGCGCCACGAACACGCCGACCAGCAGCAGGGCGGCGCCGAACAGGAGCATGGGCAACTTCCCGTCCATCCGGAAGAAGGCGACGAAGGGATCGTAGCGGCAGATGTAGAATCCGGCGCCGAGGCTGGCGAGCAGGATGGAGCCGATGAGGTAGACGTGGCGGAGGGCGCCGAGGGCCTCGGCGACCGGGGCGGGGATCTGCACGGGCCGGACCGCGACGAGATCCTGGATCGCGCCGAGGGGGCAGACCCCGGCGCAAAAAACCCGGCCGAACAACAGGGCGGCGAACAGCGGCAGCGCGAAGAACGCGACCACGGTGGCGGGGACGGCGAAATTCGGATCGCAGATGCCGAGGGCGACATTCTGGATCGAGCCGATGGGGCAGACGCAGCCCTTGCGGAAGAAACCGAAGTAGGCGAGGCAGGCGGCGCTCAAGAAGATCACCCCGATCCGGGAGCGGCGGCGGATGACGAGCCATGCGGCGAGCAGCAAGGCGATGGCGAGCGCGGCGACGTCGAAGGCCTCCCATGTCCAGGCGCGCGGGGGCGGGGTGATGGGCTGCGGCGGGGTGTAGCCGGATTCGAAATCCGGCTGTGGGAAGCGCATTTCGGCGAGGGCCTGTGCCGCGAGGGCGAACAGGGTCGCGGAGGCGGCGACGAGGCGCTGGAGACGGAGGCGGTGCATGGTCAGGCCGTCGGGAGTTCCTTCAGGATGTAGGGCCTGGATGCCGGGACCCGGATGAAGGCATCGGCGGGGCAGGATCGCGCGATGGCGCACTCGTTGCAGTTGACGCAGCGGTCGTGGCGGACCTGCAGGAAGAGGGAGCCATTGCCGAAGGTGGTGCAACCCTTGACACACTTGCCGCAGCCGATGCAGAGGGGCTCGTCGATCGTGTACTGGTAGTAGGGCTCCTCGATGAACTTGCGCATCAGGGCGCCGGTGGGGCAGAGCTGGTTCTCACCGCCCTCGTGCAACTCGACGGTGTCGGGCTGAAAATAGCCGAAGCAGAGCCTGCAGTGGCCGCAGACCGGATAGGCGTGGACACATTTGACCGCCGAGGGGGTGAGGACGCAGCGCGTGGCACAGTTGCCGCACTGGATGCACTTGAGGGGATCGATCTGCCAGACGGTGTCATCCGTCGTGGCGCGCACGGCCTGCCATGTCGCGAGGCCGCCGAGCGCGGCCGCGGCGGCACCTCGGGATCCGATCGCGAGAAAGCGGCGGCGATCCCAGCCGGGGGACGGGTGGGCATCAGGCATGGGGGGTTTCTCCTTTGGGGGCATGGGGTGGGGCACTCGCCCGGGCGGGGCAAAGGTCGGACCACGGGCACGGCGGACACGGGCCTGCGGCCATGCCCTGGGTCCCGGTCCGCCGGCAGAAGATCAGGCGGGCGGAGAGCGCGGCGAGGGCGGCCGCGGCGATGGTTCGCCCGGCCCCTTCGAGGAATTGTCTGCGATCGGCATTCATGGCGACTTCTTCCGTGGCGTGAAAACGCGGATGCATCGGCGCTCGCGATCCAGGACGAGGATAGCGCCGGCCCGGCCGGCGGCGAGATCGAGTCCATGGGTGTCTTCGGCGAAGAGGCCGGGCCCCGCGATGATATTTAGGAAGGTGCCATCGGCGGCGTACGCCTTGACGCGCGGGATGCCCTTTTCGGCGGTGGCGAACGTGCCATCACCCATCAGCGCGACGTGGATGGGGTTGCAGCATCCGGCGAAGCCCGAGGGTTCCATCGAGGGGCGCCCCCAGTGACCCGTGCGTTTTCCCGCGGCGGAGTAATGCTCGATGCGGAGGCAGCCCGGGTTCGCGACCCAGACCCCGCCCCCGGTGTCCGCCGCGAGATCGAAAAAGGGGCTCGGCGCTACGAATGGCTCCGGGGGTTCCAGATAACCCAGCAGCCTCCCGCCCGGCTCGAAGATGGCGACCTTTCGGGAGCCGGCGTCCGCGACCCAGACGCGATCCTTTCCGGGGGCCACGGACGTGATCACGGACCTCTCGCCGAGGCTGACCCATTCGGATGTCAATTTGCCGGCCGAGTCCACGACCGCGACATGGTGGCGCAATCCGACGTAGAGCGAACCGTCTGGCCCGGCGCCGAGCGCCCCCGGCTCTTCCTCGAGGCGGCAGCGCCAGACTTCCTTGCCGTCCGGTCCGATGGCGACGACGGCCCTGTCGCCGGCGGCGTAGGTCGCGCCGTCGGCGACGGTGGCGATGGCCCTCGGGTCGCGGAAGGGCAGCGGGATCTGCGATGCCTCGGTCCAGTTGGTCGATGCCGCGCTCGCGGCGCGCAGCCTCGTGATGTCATAGCGGTAGGCGTCGGGGACATCCTGGCCCGGGGGCGGCTCGCATCCCGCGAGCGCCATGAGGAGGGGGAGGGCGAAGGATCGTGGCGAAGAGCGGAAGAGGGGGCCCAATTTCGCCATGGGTTCCAAGTCGCGGGCAGCGGGGTGCCGCCGGGGATGAAAATGCAGCCCGTCCGATAACGGCTGGGTCCGCGCGATCAGCCAGCGCGTCCACGGTCTGACGACCGTGGCGACACCCGGAAGTTTCGAGCTAGATCCCGTCGTGCCCCGCAGGCGGGGCACCACCGGGGAGGAAAATGGTAGGCTGCGCCTTGGCGCACGCTGCCGAATCGACCGTCCGCGTGCGCCAAGGCGCAGCCTACATCGCGACCCAATTTTCGAGTCAGTTTCCACCATTTGCCTCCAAACATACCATGCGATGGGAGTCTCGCAGGAGGATGCGGCCGGCGGCAATAGCGATCGGCGCCCAGGCGTCGCGGCCGTCGAGGATCTTGGCGCGGAGGATGGGCCGGAATCCCTCTGGGGAGGCGGCGGCGGTGATGAGGGTGCCATCGTCGTTGAGGAGGATGAGCTGATCCCGCGCGACGATGAAGGGCCCGAGCCCGAAGCGCTCCGTCTTGCCGCTGGACCAGACGACCCCCTTCTCGGGGTGGAAGCAGACGAGTTGGGCGCGCAGGTCGCCGGCGTCCTTTGGCAAAATACCGTAGAGGTGGCCCCCGAAGTAAATGGGGGTCTGCTGCTCGCAGGCGAAGCGTTCCTTGGGGATGCGTTCCACGATGCGGACGGCGTAGCCGGGACCCCCGGCCTCGATTTTGACGATCACGCTGCCGGCGCCGTATCCCGCGGTCAGGAGCAGGCGGTCGCCGTCGAGTGGGACGGGCGAAGGGGCGGTCACCGGGTGGTTCCATTCGGTCGTGGACCACAGGAGTTTTCCGGCATCGGGCCCATCGGCGGCGACGCCGGCGACCCCGCCGACGGCGGCGTAGACATAGGTGCGTCTGCCCGCCAGCGTGGCGGGGATGATGGAGGCGTGGGACATCTGCCAGCCGTCGGGGTTCGGCGTCTGCCAGACGAGTTTACCGGTGTCGCAGTCCACGGCGAACATGAGGGTCGGGCCGGCGGGGGCGACGATGGCGAGGCCGTTCTCGATGATCGGGCACTGGGCGGTGTACCAGTGCGGGACCTTGGCGCCGAAGTCCTTGACGAGGTCGAGGCCCCAGAGGAAGCGGCCGTCCTTCGGGTCGGCGCAGAGGACGTGGCACATCGGGCCGATCGACACGACGTGCCGGTCCGTCACGGCGGGAACGGTGCGCGAGATACCGTGGTTGCGCTTGATCTGAACCTTGTAGGAGCGCCGCCAGATCTCCCGGCCGTCCGCCAGGGAAAAGCATCGCAGCGCGTCGGCGTGGTTCGCCTCGATGTGGTCCAAGAGGAAGACCCGTCCGTCATGGATCGCGGCGCCGGCGTGGCCGTCGCCGAGGTCGAGGGACCAGAGGATTTTTGGTGGCGAGGCGAGGTCCGCGGCGTCGGGCGTGACGTTGTCGGATGCGGGGCCCCGGAAGCGCGGCCACTCGCCGGGGAGACCGGAGGCCTTGCCGTCAAATAGCTCGAAGGTCCCCTCGATCTTCACGGCGGGCCCCCTGGTGCCGGCCCCGTCCTTCGGAGCATTCTCGGGGATGGGGATGCGCCGGGCGATCTCGACCGGGGGTCCGGTCGCCATCCACCATGAGAGGGCACCGGTGGCCAGGATCAGGGCGATGCCACCCGCGGCCAGCCGCGGGATGGGGGAACGAGTCTCCGGCCCGCGCGGCACCGAAGGGGTTGCGCGCCGCTCCGCGGTGTCCGGGCCGTCTCCTGATCGCATGATCCGAACTTAATGGCTCGCATAGTGACGACAAGGCTTACTTATCTCGTCGCATGGCGGGGAGCCCGGGGAAAACGAATAATCATTGCCTGCGGGCGGGTGGGAACGCCGCTGGATCTTCTCGGCCCGCGGAGGTTGGGGGTTGCGGCTGGCTGGCATCGACTCTAGTATTCGCACATGGGAATACTGTCGTGGATATTGCTGGGCCTGATCGTTGGCGTGTTGGCGAAGTGGATCATGCCGGGGCGCGACCCCGGCGGGCTGATCGTCACGATCCTGATAGGGATCGCGGGCGCGTTTCTGGGCGGTTTCGTCGGGACGCGGCTCGGGATCGGGGACGTGGCGGGGTTTGACATCAAGAGCCTCGGGATTGCGGTGGGTGGGGCGATATTGCTGCTGATCCTGTACCGCGTGATCAAGAAGCGCTGACGCGAGAGCCCCATGGCGACTGACAAGAAGGGCGGCGAGAAGGTTAACCTTCGGACGCCGGAGGTGATGAAGCTCGTCCAGAATGAGGTCGAGACGCACTACCGGAGTCGCCTCGTGGAATACGCCCGGTACTCTGGCCAGTCGCTGCGCGCCGACGGCATGACGGTGAAACTGGCGAAGGCCTTCGGGTTCTGCTATGGCGTCGAGCGCGCGATCGATCTGGCATACGCCGCGGCGAAGGTCTTCCGGGAAAGGGGCATCTATCTCCTCGGCGAGATCATTCACAATCCGGAGGTGAACGACCAGCTTCGCGCGATGGGCATCCAGTCGCTGAAGGAAGGTCCGGACGGCTATGACCTCTCTGGCCTGGTGGATCAGGACGTGGTGATCATCCCGGCTTTCGGGGCGGAACTGAAGGTGATGGACCGGCTAAAGGAGATCGGCTGCCAGACGGTGGACACGACCTGCGGCGACGTGATGAGCGTGTGGAAGCGGGTCCGGCAATACTCGCGCGAGAGGGTGACCTCCATCATCCATGGCAAGGCCTGGCACGAGGAGACCAAGGCCACCAGTTCGCGGGCGCTGACGCCCGATGGCAACAGCCATTATCTGGTGGTCTTCAACCTCGAGGAGACGGACTACGTGTGCCGGTATATCCGCGAGGGCGGCGACAAGAGGGAATTCCTCGAGAAATTCAAGGGATGTCATTCGGACGGGTTTGATCCGGATCTCCACCTGAAGCGGGTCGGGGTAGCCAACCAGACCACGATGCTCCGGGGCGAGACCGAAGAGGTCCAGCGCCGCATCCAGGCGGCGATCCGCGACCGCTATGGGGACGCCGGCGTCAACGACCACTTCCGGTTCTTCGACACCATCTGCGGCGCCACCCAGGAACGGCAGGACGCGCTGGAGGTCTTGCTCAGGGAGCCGATGGACCTGCTCCTCGTCGTGGGAGGATACAACAGTAGCAACACGTCCCATCTCGCCGAGATGGGCGAGGCCGTGTTGCCCACCTACTTCATCAAGAACGCGGAGAAGCTAATCTCCCCATCCCGGATTTCCCACTACGACCAGCACAGGGGAGAGGAGAGATTTACGGAAGACTGGCTTCCGTCGGGACCGGTGACCGTCGGCGTGACCGCCGGGGCCTCTTGCCCGAATAACCTGATCGAAGAGACGATCCGGAGGTTGTTCGAGTTGCGGGGCATCGATATCTATCAGGCGACGCCTGGCATCTTGGAATAGGCTGGGTGGACCTGCCGATGATGCATGGCATGGGGCAGAGTGTCGTTTGGTGCGCCGCGGTCACCTTCTGCCCCCGCGGCGCCTCATCATCAGGGTGGCGACGAGGAGGCCGGTCGAGGTGACCAGCAAGGCCATCGCGCCAAACAGGCACAGCGCCAAGGAGCCGACGAACCTAAGCCACGTTTCGTCTGACTTTGTCGGGGGGAATAAGAAGACTCCCGCCAGCCCGACTGTCGTGATGGCCAGCGACGCGAGCATCGCCCACCACCATTGGCTCCCCGCGCGGCCCATTCTTCGAAAGTACGCCGCACGGCGGTGAAAGCAACCGCGCTCGCGTCCGCGTGCCCTCCCTGACCTGTATAGGATGCGTCGATGGGTCCCCGCTCGCTCACCCGCCAGAGGCGGGGAGGCTGCTCGCGGCTACGCCGGAATCTCGCTCGTGAAATGTGGCAGCGGCGTAGCGGGGAGCGTGAGCGACCGGTGCGACGGCCGAGTTACGGCGCGTTCCGGGGCAGTCCCAAATCCTCGCGTAAGGATCGCTCCCCGAGTGACGTGCCCTCAACGAACC
>CAZYWZ010000079.1:0-30912 GCA_964651705.1 uncultured Verrucomicrobiales bacterium | reverse complement strand
AGGCCGAAGCCGGAAGCGGCTTCGCTACAAATTTTCAGATCCGGTGGTGCCCCGCGCGCGGGGCATGGGATCTGACCTGAAACTTCATTTGACCTGCGGGCGGACATCGCGCCAACATGAGTCGCGCTCACGGAGGAGAGACGCTCATGGAGACGCGCCCTTTGGGAAATTCCGGCATCGCCATCGGCACGGTGGGCCTCGGCACCTGGGCCATCGGGGGCGGGCCCTGGTGGGGCGAGACCGATGACGCGCAATCCGTGCGCGCGATCCACGCCGCGCTGGATGCCGGCGTCAGCCTGATCGATACCGCGCCGGCCTACGGTTTCGGGCGCAGCGAGGAGGTCGTGGGGCGCGCCATCCGCGGACGGCGCGACAAGGTCGTGCTCGCCACGAAATGCGGTCTCTGGTGGGACGACGCGACCGGGGCGGTGTTCTTCCAGCAGAGCGGCCATACCGTGCGCCGCAGCCTGGACCCCCGCACGATCCGCATCGAGGTCGAGGCCAGCCTCCGCCGCCTGGGCACCGACCGCGTCGACCTCATGCAAACCCACTGGCAGGCCACCCCGGAGGCCCCCACCCCGATCGCGGACACGATGGCCTGCCTCATGGATCTTCGCGCGCAGGGAAAGATCCGCGCCATCGGCGTCTCCAATGCCACGCCCGGCCAGATGGACGAGTACCTCGCCGCCGGCACAATCGTCGCCTGCCAGCCGCGCTACAGCATGCTCGACCGTAAGGTCGAGGGGGATGTCCTTCCCTATTGCCAAGACCGCGGCATCGCCACCCTCGTCTATTCCCCCCTGGAACAGGGGCTGCTGACCGGCAAGATCGGGATGGATCGCCAGTTTTCCGCCGAGGCCGCGCGCAACATGATCGCCTGGTTCCGCCCGGAGAACCGCCGGCGCGTCCTCGCCATGCTCGCCGGATGGGAGGGCCTCTGCGACAAACACGCCTGCTCGATGGCGCAGTTGGTCATCGCCTGGACGGTCGCACAACCGGGCGTCACCTGCGCGCTGTGCGGCGCCAGGAAACCGGAGGATGCCGAGGAGAATGCCGGCGCCGGCGCCGTGCGACTCGAAGCGACGGACATCGCCCGCATGCGCGGCGATGTCGAGGCGCTCGGCGCGCCAGCCGAGTGAATGCCGGGGAGCACGCATGAAGCCAACAGCCGATGGGAAAGCGCCGCCCGGGACAGGCGCCCGCGCCAGCCGATCGCCACGCGCGGCAGGCGCCGCGCTCATCGCAATACTGGCCACCGCGGCGGGCGCGGCGGCGACCGGAGACCCGGTCGCCGCACGCAAGGCCGACGCCCTCGCCGAATACGGGCACTTGGCCAATGCCATCGCGGCGTTCCAACCCGATGGGGAGGCCGCCGCGCGCCTCCGGCGCGAGACGCTGCGCCCCGAGGCCCTGATCCTCCCGACCGACAAGACGCCCCTCGACGTCGCGCTCCGGCGCACGCTCGCCCTCGCCCGCCACATCGAATCCATGCCCGGCGGGCCCGACCTCGCGCGAGAGGGCGCCGAGATCGATGCGCTCGCGGCGCGCGCCGAGGCGGCGTCCCCCGAGGAACAGCGGCTCGCCCTGTTCGTGGAGATCTCCGAACTCCGTCGCCGCATCGCCCTCCGCAATCCGCTGCTGGATTTCGACGAGATCCTGTTCCTCAAGCACCACAAGCAGGGCCGCGGCGAGATACACATGATCGACCAGTACTTCGGCTTCAATGCCACGCCCGGCGGCGGCGTCTTCATTCTGGAGGACGCCTTCGGCGAGGCGCCCGCCGCGCGCGACGCGCTGGCTGGCGCGACCGTCGGCAACGGGCGACTCAAGGGGCGGAGCCTGGAGGGCGGCTCATTCGTGTCGCTGGAACTGGACTACGATGCCGCGACCATCGCCTTCGCCTGGACCGAGGCCGCCTGGGAGGTTCCCGAGGGCGCGGATTGGGGCACGCAGAGCTGGAGCCAGGAGGAATGCCAGATGCGGCCCAGCAAGAATTACGGCCACTACTTCTGGCGGCCGGAGAGCTGCTATCACATCTTCCGCGCCGACCTGAGACGGCCCGGCCGGATCCGCGGCCTGCTGGGCGAGCGGCGCGGCGCCTCCCGGTTGCTGCAGCTCACCGACGGGCGCTACAATGATTTCGACCCGTGCTTCCTCCCGAACGGGCGCATCGCCTTCATCTCCGAGCGCCTGCTCTCCAACGTGCGCTGCGGCGCGCGCTGGTGCCCCTCCGCCAACCTCCACGCCATGATGCGCGATGGCTCCGACATCATCGCGCTGAGCTTCCATGAGACCAACGAGTGGCACCCGAGCGTGAACAACGACGGCATGATCGTCTACACGCGCTGGGACTACGTGGACCGCGACAATGACGCCGCGCACCACCTGTGGGTCTGCTTCCCCGATGGCCGCGACCCCCGCGCCCCGCACGGCAATTACACCGACCGCCGCGAGACCCGCCCCTGGATGGAGCTGGCGATCCGCGCGATCCCCAATAGCCGGAAATACGTCGCGACCGCCGCGCCGCACCACGGGGAAAATTACGGCTCCCTGATCCTCATCGACCCGCGCCAGCCCGACGATGGCGGCATGGCGCAGATCCGGCGCATCACGCCCGATGCGCTCTTCCCCGAGGCCGAGGCCGCCCCGGGCGTCCCGCTGGAGAAAGGCAAGCACAACCCCAAGGGCGAGGTCTACGGCACCCCCTGGCCGCTGGATGAGGATTTCCACCTCTGCGTCTACGATCCCGGGCAGAGGAACTACGGCATCTATCTCCTCGATAGCTTTGGCAACAAGGTGCTCCTGTATCGCGATCCCGAGATCCCCTGCCTCGACCCGATCCCCCTGCGCGCCCGGCCCCGGCCACCCGCGATCCCCATCGCCACCCGCCAGGCGATCGCGGACCGAAAACCCGGCGACGACCTGGGCGCCACGGTCGCCGTCATGAACGTCTACGATAGCGAGCGCCCCTTCCCGCCCGGGGAGAAGGTCGCCGCGCTCCGCGTGGTGCAGGTGTTCCCGAAGGACAACGCCTACGCGAACGTCCCGAATATCGGCCACGCCAGCGAGTCCCTCGCGCGCGGGGTCCTCGGCACCGCGCCCGTCGAGGCCGACGGCAGCGCGCACTTCGAGGTGCCCCCCGGCGTCGAATTCTACTTCCAGGCATTGGACGAGCGGGGACGCGCGATCCAGACGATGCGCTCCGGCACGTACGCGCACCCCGGCGAGCGCCTCGCCTGCGTCGGTTGCCACGAATCCAAACGCACCGCCGCCGCCACCGCCACGGCCGCGACACCGCTCGCGCTCCAGAAACCGCCCGCCAAACTGCAGCCCGGCCCCGAGGGTTCCTACCCCATCACCTTTGCCCGGCTGGTCCAGCCCGTCCTCGACCGCCACTGCGTCAGTTGCCACGACGGCCAGCAGGCCACGCGGCCCAACTTCAAGGCCGCGCTCGCGGACCCCGACGAAAAACGCAAGGTCAAGCGAATCGACGAGATGTTCGGCGTCCGCCACCTCCACAACGGCTGGACCGCGAGCTACCTCGCGCTCCGCGATCATGCCTGGGCCATGGCCGGCGGCAACGGCATCATCTTCCAGCAACCGCAGATCTCCATCCCGGGTCAGGTCGGCGCCCGCGCCTCCCGCCTCATGGCCCACCTCGACAAGGGCACCTGCGACGCGAGGCTGTCCGCGGAAGACCTGGAACGCATCACCCTCTGGCTCGATTGCAACAGCGTCTTCTACGGCGCCTACCACGACGCCGACCGCCAGGCCCAGGGCGACATCGTCCCCCCGAAACTCGGATTCCTCCAGCCCTTCGCCCGATAGAAAACAACCGCGGATAGCGCGGATATCCCGGATCGCAAGAACCGCTGGACCACTCTCGTTCCTCCTGCCGCCATGGCGGCAGGAGGAACGAGAGTCCGTATGTCATGCCGCGCGCCCCACTATCCGCGGCATCCGTGCCATCCGCGGTCAAAACTGGCCGCCGAGGTTCCCGGTATTGACAGGGCGATCCCATGGGGCGCAGCCTCGTCCCGGTGAAGCTGGGACGGCTGATCCGCCGGATTTTGTGGTTCTTCGCGCTGCTCGCGGTGTGCCTCGCGGGCCTGGCGTGGTGGGCCTGGCGGGAGGGGGCACCCGCGCCGTATCGCCCCGATCAACCGCGCGAGCCGGTCGTGCGGGAGCGAGAGAACCGCGGCCCCGCACTGGTCGCGCGCATGGAGTTCACCGGTCCCGGAGGGGAGCGCATCCCCTGTCTGGTCTGCACTCCAGCAAAGGGGGAGGGCAAGCTACCCGCCGTCATCTTCCTCTATGGCATCGGCATGAGGTGCCGCGATATCGAGCCCGTCGCGCCCCTTTTCGCCGAGTCCGGCTTCGCGCTCTTCTGCCCGGAGCAACTGATGCGCGGCGCCCGGCGGGAACCGGGCCTCTCGCCCATCGTCCAGGCCTTCCGCTTCAATCGCCGGGTCAAGCAGACCGGCGCCGAACTCCGCGCGCTCGCCGACGCCCTGTCGGAGGTGCCCGACGTCGATCCGTCCCGCATCTATTTCTGGGGGGCGAGTTTCGGCGCGATCACCACCGCCCGCGAGGTCGCCCAAGACCAGCGATTCCGAGCCGCCATCCTCACGCTGGCCGGCGGCGACCTCGAACGGCTCGCGACCGAGAGCCCCATGCGCGCCGAGGCCTCGCCCCTCCAGCAATGGGCGGTCTCGCTCGCGGCGAAGTACTTCGCCCCGATGGACCCCGTGCATTTCGTCGGGCGCATCGCCCCGCGGCCCATCCTCTTCCAGAACACCGAGGGCGACGACATCCTCCCGCGCGCCTGCGCCGAGGCCCTGCACGACGCCGCCGGAGAGCCCAAAGAGGTCCGCTGGTACCCCTTCCCCCACAATCACCTCGGCCCCTCTCAAGTCGAGGCCCTCGTCCGCGACGGCATCGAGTGGCTCAAGAAAGTGGATGGCGAATCCCGGCCGCAGTGAATCGCCAGCTCGAAAATCCCCATTTGCACGCCAAAAGCGGCCCGGGGACGGTCCGCACTCCAAAGGCCTTCGGCCGAAATGCGGCAACCACGCAGGGCGGTGGCAACATCTTGGGATGCCGCAGCATTTCGCGCGCAGCGCTTTGGAGTGCGGGGCGTCCTCGCACCGCTTTGGCGCGGCGAGAGGGGCCGAGATTTTCATCGGCGGTGGTGCCGTCCGCGCGGCCGTCGGCCTACCGGTTGCCGCCCCGCGCCTCCGCCGCGATCCGAAAGAAATTCTGCAACACGCGGCGGCCGTCGGGGCGGGCTTCGTCGTAGCACTCGGAGTGGAATTGGGTCCCGTAGACGGGTTTCCCGCGCAGCCGGATCGCCTGGATCTCGCAGTCCTCGGTGCTCGCTAGCAGGTCGAAACCCTCGGGCAGGGATTTCACCTCGGCGACGTGATATTCCTGGACAACGATGGTGTCGGGGAGCCCGTCGAACAGGGGGTCGCGTTTCAGAATTCTCACGGGCAGGAAATCCCACTCCTTGAACATGCCCGGGTGGTACTTGGGGTGGGGGTCTTTCTCCCCCTCGCGGAGCGGCCGCATGTTGGCGGTGCCGACGCCGTGGGCCTCGGCGATATGCTGGTGGCCGGCGCAGAGCCCCATGATGGGAACGCGCGCGTCGCGGATGACCGCGAACAAGTCACGCGTCATCGGGTCTGCCGTGGGCGAGCCGGCCCCCGTGATCACGATGGCCCGCAGGTGCGGATTGGCAAAATCCTGTTCCTGCGCCTCGATGTAATGCACGACCACGCACGGCAGGCCCGCCAGCTCGCCCTCGATGCGCGATTTGAGCCGCGCGATCTTCTCGGCGTGCGTCAGGCCCGTGCCGCTGCCCTTCCTCGGGCTGGCGATGACCTCGGGATCCTCCATGTCCACCACCGCCACGAAGGGCCCCGACGGATCCGATAACGCCGAAGGCGCCTCGCAGACCTTCCCCACCAGCGCGCGGGTTCTCGCGCGAAACGCGGCGCGGGCCTCGGGAATCCGCGCCGCGGTATCGACGCCCGCGACCGAGAAAAAGTTCTGCAACAGCCGACGCCCATCGGGATGCCGCTCGTCGAATCGGTCGGGGGAGAACTGCATCCCATAGAGGGTGCGCCCGCGGTGGCGGCACACCTGCACGCGGCACGCGTCGGTGCTCGCGAGCACATCGAACTCGGGCGGCAGCGCCTTCACCTCGGTGCTGTGGCGCTCCATGACCTCGAACGCCTCGCCAAGGCCCTCGAAGATCGCGTCGGGCGCGACGATCCGCACCTTCGTGAAGCCCACCTCCTTGAAAACGCCCGGCACATAGGAGGGATCGGGGTCGGCCTCGCCGGGTTTCAGTTGCCGCATCGTCCCGACCTTCCCGCCGTGGGCCGTCGCCATCAGCCCCTGCGCCCCACCCAGGCACAGCATCGGCGCGCGACATTCCCTCAGCAGCGCGAACAGCCGCCCGTCCTCCTCCGCGCCCGTCCGCCGGTTCCGCCCGTAGACGACGACCGCCTTCACGCGCGGGCGCGCGAGATCCTCCGGCGACAGCATCGACGCGTGCGCCAGCAGGCATGGCAGCCCCGCCGTCTCCAGCTCGATGCAGAGCCGCACCCGCTCCAGCGCAAGGTACTTCGGCGCCCGATCCCGCAGCTCCTTCCTCCGATCCTCCGGGTGCTCCGTGTCCACCAGGCACACCACCTCGTGCGCCGCCGTCCGCAGCGCGGCCACCCCGGGATACATCGATTCGAGCGACCGGGCCCGCTGCGCCTCCTGGGCCAGTATGCCAGATGCCAGCAGGCACCACAGGATCAGCCAAGCCGATAGCGATGCTCCGCCGCCCACCAGGGGGCACCGCCAGATCGCTCGTGGCCCATCTGGTCCGGCGTCCGCCGGAGCCGCCGCCCTCAGCCCGCGCCCCCACGGTCTGGCGACCGTGGCCACACCCGGAATTCTTGACTTATCCATGCCAAGAGATCGTCAGGCATAAGTATGGCACGATGGACTCCGATAAGCCAGAACATCGGCGATCCGGGAATCCCGTGCTGGGATGTCATCGGACGCGCCCCTCCCTCACGCCGCCGGGTTGGCGACCGCGAGGGATGGGAACCATGGGGTGAAGTGCCCGGGGTTGCGCGTGATCAACCCCTCGAATCGGCAGGCGAATCCGCCGATCAGGAGATCGGCCACCGGGCGGCGCCCGGCCGATCCCTCCCGCTTCGCGGCGACGTAGCGGCAGAATCCGGCGTGTGCCGCCTCCGTATCCTCGGACTGCCAGTTCTCGCCGTGGGCGATCCCCGCACCGCGTAGGAACGAGCGCAGCATCCCGAGTTCGCCGCGGAACGCCGGGCCCAATTCGACGACCGTGACGGGGCAAACCACCAATCCCGCCGCCAATCGCTGTGTCAGGTGCCGCGCCGATGCCGCGCCGAATCGCGGGTCGCCCGTCGCGACATCCAGCACGACGCACGTGTCCACCACCCATGCCATGGTTACGGCCGCTCGTCCTCGGCTGTAGATTCGCCTTCCCGGATCTCGGCCATGATCTCGTCGGCCGTCCGGCTCTCCGGCGGTTCGATGCGCCCCAAGAAACCGAGCACCGCAAATGGGTCGCCCGGTGGCGCTGGCCCGATCACAACGGCCCGGAGTTCGCCAGGGGCAACGCAGTGCCACGTGAGACGTTGCCCCGCCGCCAGGCCCATCGCGTGGCGCACCGGTGCCGGAATCGACACCTGACCGCGTTCCGTAACCACCGTGGTGAGAGGGTCATTCACATAAAGATGATATCATGTAATATCATCATGTCAAGGGTGGTCGTCTCTCTGTCGCACGGAAAGAACTTGATCCGTATCGGCGTGCTCTGGCACAGTAATTTAGGATTTTGACTCCTATGGGTGTCAGGGGTAGCGTGCCGTGGTGGGTTGCCGCGCGCCCGAGTGCGGAAGTGAAACGCATCCTCGCCCTGTATCTGTTGGCGTTCGCGTGGCCGCACGCCGCGTTTTCTGGTGATCTTGAAGATGCGCTGGACGAACCCCTCCTCGCCTGGACCACCGGAGGCGACCAGCCATGGGGAGCACAGACAAACGTCACGTCCGATGGGATCGACGCGTGCCAACCGGGCGTCATCGGCCCCTCTGAAGACAGTTGGATCGAGACCTCGGTAGCGGGTCCCGGGACGTTGTCGTTCTGGTGGAAGTCGGCCAGTCCTGGGGCCCCCGCCTCCTTGTCCCTCGATTCGGGCGGGCTGGGGCAAGACGCGACCATAACCGGCCTGACTGGCTGGCGACAGCGGGCCGTCTCCATCCCGGATGGCGATCATGTCCTCCGCTGGCGGTACGCGAGCTCGATCTATGTCGTCCACGAAGATTCCGCGTTTCTGGATCGGGTGGCATGGTTGCCGGACCAGACCCTGTACTGCATCGACCTCGACGGCGTGGGCGGCACCGTCACCGCCGGCCCTCCGGGTGAACTCTACGCGCCCGGGACCGAGGTGGCACTCACGGCGATCCCCGATCCCGGCAACGCTTTCATCGGATGGTGGGGCGACTCGTGCGGTGACGCGAATCCCCTGGACCTCACTGTCGAGTCAAACCTGGAGATCAAGGCGCTCTTCGGCAGCACCAACGCACCCGATCCCGCCACCCTCGAATCCACCAACCTGATCTTCTGCACCGGTGGCCACGCCCCATGGGAGGGGCAGTCTTCGGTCACCCACGACGGCGAGGACGCCGTCCGATGCGGGTGGCTGACGGCCGGCCAGGAGAGCTGGATGACAACCGAGGTGACAGGGCCCGGCGTGTTGTCCTTCTGGTGGAAGGCCTCGTATTATTCGGTGGTCCAAGGGGGTGACAGGGCCGAGTTCTTCGTGAATGGAGACGTTCTTGGCGAAATCGGCGGCTATGAGAATTGGTGCCAGCACCTCGTCGAGATCGGCGAAGGAACGCACCGCCTCATGTGGCAATTTTCGAAAATGTGGGACGGGTGGTCTGGGGACAACCGCATCTGGGTGGACCAGGTGTCGTGGTATCCGGGCACCTGGCAGGTGCTCACGGTGGATGCGGGCAGCGGCAACGTCGACATCGACCCGGGCGGCGTCGAAATGGAACCCGGTGTGCTGCGCTTCGAGGAGGGCTCCGAAGTCTCGTTGACCGCGGTGCCGCCGCCCGGCCAGAGATTCATCCGGTGGTCGGGCGATGCCAGCGGCAACGACAACCCATTGCAGATCACGATGGATGCCAACAAGGGCATCATCGCCGTCTTCGGCCAGTCCGATCCCGCGATCGAGGCGGCTTTGGATAACGCGGATCTCGCGTTTACAGTCGGCGGCGACGCGCCCTGGGTCGCCGAGACTTCAGTAACGCAGGATGGCGAGGACGCCGCGCAGAGCGGCGATGTCGCCGCCAACCAGCAGTCATGGGTCGAGACGGGCGTGAGCGGACCGGGCGTGCTTAAGTTCTGGTGGATGGTCTCCTGCGAGGACACAAGCTGGAAACAACTCGGACCCTACCACAGCGACTTTTCGGGTGATGCCCTTCAATTGCTCATCGATGGCAATCTGAGGACGAAGATCTCGGGCGAGGCCGGTTGGGGCGAGCAGTTCATCGTGTTGCCGGCCGGGGATCACACAATCCGCTGGCAGTACGCGAAAGACCTCGATGGCGACTTCGGCCAAGATGCGGCATGGCTCGACGGCGTGTCCTTTGTCCCGGGCGTGCCGCTCGACGAAGCCCTCGATGTCGCGGATGTGACCTGGCGGACAAGCACATCGCCGGGCTGGATCGGCCAGACGGTGGAAGCCTGGGACGGGCAAGATGCCGCGGCATCTGAGTTGATCCAACCGGGGCAGACGGCGTGGATCGAAACCGAGATCGATGGGCCAAAGTTCGTGCATTATGCCTGGGGTGTCACGGATGGTAGCGCCGGGTTGGTCATGGCTCTCTTTACCGTGTCCGGCCAGACCAATGGGGGCGCGGTGTTCCCCGGCGTTCAGGCTTGGTCCGATGAATGGGCGTACGTGGGCCCGGGTCATCACACTTTGCGCTGGCAGTTTGAAAACCTGGATGGCGCGCAGGGACCCGCCACCGCGCTCCTCGACGCCATCGAGTTTCGCGACGACATCACCATCGGGGAGGCGCTGGACGCCCCAAACTGGCCGTGGCAAGCAAACCCGGGCGACCAATGGACTGGCCAGTTCGCCGTTTCCCACGATGGGGAGGACGCGGTCCAGGTCCCGACGCAAGGCACCTCGGGCACCCGCTGGCTGCAGACGACTGTGGATGGGCCGGGCATACTAGGATTCTGGTGGTTGCTTGGCACATCTTGGGACAATTCGGGCCGTTTCACCGTCTCCCTTGATGGGGTGACGAACGCGGTGTTGAGCGGCACGTCGGCCGCGACTTGGAGGTGGCAAGGAATCCCCATCGCCCCGGGCACGCACACGATCCGCTGGGTGCCGTCGGGAGGCACATCGGGTTCCTTCGGATATCTCGACGAAACCACGTGTCTGCCCATGTCAGTTCTCGCCGATGCGATTGAGGCGCCCGATCTGCCGTGGTCGACCGGAGGTGCTTCGACATGGTATCCGCAGACGAACGCGGCCGTGGTCGGTGGCGATGCGGCCCGTTCCGGGGCGATCGCCGCCAGTCAGCAGAGTTACATGGAGGCAACGATCACTGGACCCTCAGTCCTGCAGTTCTGGTGGAAGGTTTCGTCGGAACCCGGGGGAGACATTCCAATTCTGAACCCTGGCGACACCTTCCGGTTCCTCGTCGATGGCACCGCAGTGAAGCAGATCGCGGGCGAGGTGGAGTGGCGGCAGGAGACGATCCCTCTCTGCACCGGAGACCACATTGTCCGGTGGGAGTATGTCAAGGATCCCGATGGCGATGTTGGCCAGGATGCGGCCTGGCTAGATGGGGTCCAGATTCTCCCACCCGTACCGTTGGCCGATGCCCTCGATGCGCCGGAGTTGGGCTGGACAACGGGCGGTCGAGGGGAATGGATCGGGCAAAGCGCAGTTTCACTTGATGGTCTGGACTCCGCGGAGTGCGCCTTCTCATTCGCGACCCCGTCAGGCCCCGGCGATCCATTCATCCTCTTCCCCTCCGAAGTTTGGATTCAAACCGAGGTAGCGGGCCCCGGGCGGATCACATTCAGATTCAAACCCAAAGTCGAACAATGGCTGCCATGGAATGCAACATCCTTTCAAATCCAGGGAACCGCCGCCTCGGCGCTTTCGGTGGCCGGGGACTGGAACACGTACCTGTTTGATGTGCCGCCAGGCCAACGGGCCCTGCGTTGGGCATGCCCGACCGGCAACGAGGGTGGCTGGCTGGATCAGGTGATCTGGCGGACGGACGTGATGTATTCGCACTGGCTCGCGCGCCATTTCACACCCGATGAGATCGCAAACCCTGCGATCGGTGGATTCCACGCGGATCCCGATGGCGACGGCCTGCCGAACGGACTGGAATCGGCGCTGGGAACGGATCCCCGGTGGCACGATTCGCCTCCCGCGGGCAACCCGATCTCGTGCGAGATGCCTCCCTCCCCCGGGCCATCCGACCGCCTCAAGCTCGTCTTCGACCGCGCGGAGGATCCGCCATACGACGTGACCTTGTGGGTGCAGGTCTCCTCGTCTCTCGAGCCCGCTTCGTGGACGACGATCGCGCAGAAGACAGGCAGGAATCCGTGGACGGGGACGGCCTCGATCAGCGAAGAGCCGCCCTCTGCCGGCCACGTTCGCGTGACGGTCCACGACACCGTCATCGCCCAAGGCCAACCCAGGCGCTTCATGCGAGTCGTTGCGACCCAGGCCGCCCCCTGATGCCATCTGCGACACGATCGACAGGTACCCCTTTCCCTTTACCCAGCGACGCCACGCGCGTATCATAGCATTTCGATGGGCCGACCCACAAAAATCGCCGTGCGGATCGCGGTCGCGGCGGCCGGGCTGGTGGCCATCGATTTTCTCGTGGCGCAAGGCGTGCTGTGGCGCGCCTACGATGTGGCGCGCGAGGCGATCGCCTCGGGCGTGACACCGCCGGGGGCCGAGCGTCTGGCGCTGCGCATCGAGGACCGGAAGCCCGGGTCCAAGAAGTGGAAGCTGGTGTTAGATTTCTGCGCCGATCTGACGAGTAAGGCGCCGCGCGCCGCGCTGGAGGTCGATGGCAAGTCGATTTGGCTGCGGGGCGGCGGCCAGGCGGCGCTCGCGTCGCCCAAGGCGCGGTTCGAGTGCGCCGACTGCGACCTGACGCAGACCAAGGCGGCGATCCGGGATGCGGGGGCGGCGTTGCCCGACTTCGCCTGGTGGCAGAGGGGGGCGGTATCGATGCGCCTGTTCCCGCTCATCACGGGCTGGGCGCGGGGGCCCGACGGCCCGCGGTGGAAGATCGCCACCCTCGCCGGACGCGCGGCCATCGGCCCTGGGGGCACGGCCCGCGAGGCGAGGGCCGAGCTCGCCGTCGGCGACGCCCGCTGGAGAGTCCGCCTTGACACCGGAGATGCCGCGCGCGCTCCCGCCACCGATCCCCCCGACGCCCCACCGATCCCCATCGCCGCGCAGGAACTCGACGCATCGGTCGCCGCGGCGATCGACATCCTCTCCCTGCAGTGGCGGCCCGTCGCGCGGGAGCCCGACACCATCCGCACCGAGGATCGAGGCTCCCTCGTGATCCAGGACGGCCAGCGCCGACTGTTGCTCCGCGGGACGCCGCGGGAGATCGGCCGACAGCACGGGAAACTGCTCGCCGAAAACGTCCGGCGCCTGGCCCGGCGCATCGTCTATGGCGTCGGCCTGTACTATTCCATCGAGAAGGGCGCGTGGTTCGCCGACGAGGCCCGCGGGCTGGTGGAACGACAACGGCCCTTCATCGAGCCCTCGTTCTTCGAGGAGATGCAGGGCCTCGCCGAGGGATCGGGCCTTCCGTTCGACCTGATCGCCGCCGCGAACATCTTCCCCGAGTTCTTTCACTGCAGCGGCGTGGCCCTCCGCGGCAAGGCGACGGTCGGCGGCGAACTCCTCCACGCCCGCGTGCTCGATTACATGACGCACGCGGGCCTGCAGGACGAGGCGGTCGTCATGGCCATCGCCAAGGAGGGCGCGCTCCGCTTCGTCAATGTCAGCTACGCGGGTTTCATCGGCTCCGTCACGGGCATGAACGAGGCCAGGGTCGCCATCGGCGAGATGGGCGGCCGCGGCGAGGGGCTCTGGGATGGCACGCCCATGAGCTTCCTGGTCCGGGGCGCGCTGGAAAATTGCAACTCCACCGAGGCCGTCCTCGAATACATGCGGGGTCGACCCCGGACCTGCGAGTACTACTACGTGGTGAGCGATGGCAAGGATCGCTCCTGCGCCGGCATCAAGGCCACCCCCGATCTCTTCGAGGTCGTCCCCCCCGGCACCACCCACCCCCAGCTCCCCGACCCTGTCGAGGATGCCGTGCTCATGTCCGCCGACTCCCGCTACCAGGAACTGGTCCGCCGCGTGCGCGCCCAATACGGCAAGATCGATGAGGAACGCCTGATCGAGATCCTGGATCGCCCCGTCTCCATGAAGTCCAACCTCCACAACGCCATCTTCGCTCCCGAGCGCCTCGCCCTCCGCATCGCCAACGCCCCCCGCAACGGCCCCGCCTGCAGAGAAAAATATCACGCCTATGCCTGGGACGCGCTCTTCGCCGAGCCCCGGGCGGCGCTGACTCGAAAATAGGAAACTCGCGCGGGGACGCGGGGACGCAGGGGAAGGCAGACTCGAAAATCCGGAGAGTAGCCACGGTCGTTAGACCGTGGACGCGCCGGCCGAGCGCGCGGGCCCATCTGTTACCAGATGGGCTACGTTTTCCGCGCCGGTGGTGCCCCGCTGCGCGGGGCACGGGATCTGTTGCCACGCATCGACCTCGGGGATAGCCTTCCGATCGCCTATGCGCGCCCATGGCTTTGCCCTCGCGTTGGTCATCTCGGGAGGACTTTTCCCACCGTGCGCCGAGGCGGCGGCGCCTCGCGCCGAAGCCGCTGATGTCTGCGTGTACGGCGCCACGCCGGGGGGCATCCTGTCGGCGATCGCGGCGCGGCGCGAGGGGCGGAGCGTCCTGATCGTGGAACCGAGCCGCTGGGTGGGCGGCATGCTCGGGGCGGGATTGAAGCCGATGCAGGATTGTCCCAACTACGCCGCCACGGGCGGGCTCACGCGTCAACTCCTGAGGACGCTGGGCAACCCCGAATGGGAGGGGGATCACCTCAAGAAGGGAACGCTCGCGAAGATGAGTCCCGATGCGGTGCGCCGAGATTTTGAGCGCCTGTTGGAGGAGTCCGGGATTTCGGTCATCTTCGAGCACCGCATCGCCTCGTGCGCGAGACGGGGCGCCACCATCGAGTCGGCCGTGTTTGATCTCGCGCCATTCGATGCGCTGGGCTGCCCACCGGCCCAGCCGAAGGCGCGCGCCGCGCTCCGCGTGACCTCTAGGATGTTCATCGATGCCAGCTACGAGGGGGATCTGATGGCGCGGGCGGGCGGCTCCTGGCGGGTCGGGCGCGAGGCCGCCTCGGAATTCGGCGAGGAGGCCGCGGGGGTCCAGCCACCGATGGAGGAGGCCCCGATCGAGCCCTTCGTGGTGCCGGGCGAACCCGAGAGCGGATTGCTGAAATGGGTCGAGGACGACCACGGCAAACCGATCGGTTCGGCGGACCAATACACCCAGGCCTATAATTATCGATACTACACGACCGACGACCCCGCCCATCGCATCCCACTGACACCACCGGATAGCTACGAACCGGACGATTTCGAGCTGGTCGGCCGCTACATCGAGCATCTCGTCCGAACGACCCCGGAGGAAGAGGAGTTATTCCGTCGCCTCGAGAGGATCTTCCCCGGTTGGAAAAACTCCGGGGAGTGGAACTACCATCGCGAGTCGCTGTTCTCGATGGCGCCGGTCGGCATCAGCCACCTCTATGCGGCTGGGGACGAGGCGGCGAAGGCGCGGGTGTGGAAGCGGCACCAGGATTATCTGAGGGGCCTGCACGCCTTCATGAGCACCGATCCCCGCGTGCCAGAGGCATTCCGCCGCCGCACCGCCGCGCTCGGGCTGGATGGGCGCTTCCATCGCGAGACCGGGGGATGGCCGCACCAGCTCTACATCCGGGTCGCGAGGCGCCTGGTCGGACGTTACACGATCACCGCGAACGACGTCTACAACAGGACGACGATCGACGATCCCATCGGCCTCGCGCAATACGGGATCGACACCTATCCCGCACGCCGGATCTGGTTTCGCCGGGACGGCCGGACATACGTGGCCATCGAGGGCAAGATGTTTATCGGCGGCAGCCGCGGCCCCACCAACGTGCCCTATCCGATTCCGTATCGGGCCATCACCCCGCGTGAGGAAGAGTGCACCAATCTCCTGGTGCCCGTCTGTTTCTCCGCCTCCCATCTCGGCTATGCCTCGGCGCGCATGGAGCCGGTGTTCATGATCTGCGGGGAGTCCGCCGGCATCGCGGCCGCGCGCGCGATCGAGGAGGGCGTCCCCGTCCAACGGATAGGGGCCGGCCCTTTCCACGAGGCGCTGCTCCGCGCCGGCCAGAAGCTCGCGTGGGACGGGCCCGGGGCGGAGAAGCGCGACTGACCTGAAACTTGGAACCATGGATATCGGGATGCCGGGGATATTTTGTTGGGTGGGAATGCCAGCGCCACGCTGCCAAGTTTCCCCATGAATGACGCGGCGCGTTCTCGAATCAGGGAGTGCCGACACGAAGTGCCGGGGCTGACTCGAAAATTGGCCGCGATGTAGGCTGCGCCTTGGCGCACGCGGACGGTGGATTCGGCAGCGTGCGCCAAGGCGCAGCCTACCATTTTCCGGCCCGGTGGTGCCCCGCAGGCGGGGCATTGAATCTAGCTCGAAAATACGACATAACTCGCTAGTAGCGAAGGGCCTTCGCCCTTCGGCGGGGGCCCGGTGGGGTGCCGAAGCCGGAAGCGGCTTCGCTACAAATTTTCACCCCCGGTGGCGCCCCGCGCGCGGGACACGGGATCTAGCTCGAAAATTCCAGACGTAGCCACGGCCGTAAAGCCGTGGATCTTCCCACGCGTGGCCCATCTGTTACCAGATGGGCTACGGATCGATTCTCCCCCCGTCTCACTGGACCCGGACGATGGCGTACTTTCTCGGGACGGGTTTGGCCGTCTCGTAGATCTTGGCCTCGAGATCGGCGGCGAGCGCCTTGAGTTTCTCGATCTGCGGCTTGAGTTGCCCGAAGGCGGTGGCAAATCCGCCGGGGTCGGACTCGAACTTCTTGCGGATGCGCTTGACCTGGCTCCACGCGTCGCGGAGCGGCAGAATGGCGATGGTATTGCGCTCGCGGTTGAGTTCCGCGACGCGGAGCGCCTGCTGGTATTGCGGCGTGTCGGGCCACGATTGCAGTTCGACCTTCGCCCCGAGCGTCAGATGGCTCACCGGTTTGCCGACGGGCCTGTCGTCGATATGTATCTGGTAATTGCCCGCGGCCAATCCGGCGATGCGGAGCCTCTCGTTGCTGAGGCGGTGCCCGGCGCTGGTGAATTTGTAACCCAGCGCGGCGTACGGTTTGCACTCCCACTTCACCTCATCTTTTGCGTAGGGCTGCTCGGGCACGACCCAGGGCAGCGCCGGCGCCAGAAAGGTGAACTCTACCCGATCCTTCGCCTCGGAGACGGCGAGGCCCGAGATCTCGCCCGCCCCACTGCCGCGCCACTTGCCGTTCGCGGCGGGAACGATGTTAATCGCGCTGACCGCGCGGCGATCGGGGGTCACGCTGGAGAGCAGTTCGTAGGCCATGATGAACTGCCCGGCGCCCCCGGGATGGATGGCGTCGGGAACGAGCGTGAAATCGGGCTCGCCCGACTGCCTCAGGTCAAACGTGGCGTCATTGAGCGGCCCCCAGAGATCGACGAAGGGGACGCCGCGCTCCCCGGCGCGTTCCCGGAGCCAGCCGCCGAAATACGCAAGCAGGCAGTTGTAATTGGGGTCGAACGGCCGCTCGCGAAATCGGTACGCCGGATCTTGTTTCCGCAATGCCAACTGGCGGTGATCGAAATTCGTCGGGGACAATACGATGGGGGTCGCGCCGATGGCCGCGATCCGATCGAGCAACTTTGACGTGCCGTCGGCGTAGGCCGCGAAGGTCTCTTCCTTGAAGGGCTCGTACTGGCCGTCGTTCATGCCCAGGAGGAGGGTGACGTATTTCGGCTTGAGCGCGGCGACGTCCTCATCGAAGCGCGCGAGGGCGTCGGCGGCCTTGTCCCCGCTGACGCCGGCGTTGTGGAAGCGGACCCGGCGGTCGGGGTACCGGGTGTAGAAGAAATCCTCGACGTATTGGGTGTAGAGGCACTGGTGGGTGATCGAGTCGCCTAGGAAAACCAGGGTGTCGCCATCCTTCAGGTCGATTGCCGGGGCGGCTTTCTGCGGCTGCGCCAGCGCCGGGAGCGCGGAGAGCAGGACCAGCGCGATCATCGTCAGGGGATCTCGTTTCATGGGGGGCAAATGTGTCAAAACGCAGGAGGGTTTGTCAAAGGCGCAGTGGGGGTTCCGAACGCGCTGTGACGGAGCCGTCGCACGGGTCGCTCACCCGCCAGAGGCGGGCATCCGGCAGTTGGCCGAGGCAGGGCTGAACCGCGCGCATCTCGGGCTCGAGTCGGGGGAGCCAGAGTTGCTGCGCTTCCACCGGAAGGGCCTATGGCGGCGAGGGCGCGGGCCCCAAATCCCCACTCCGGGCGGCGATCCGCGAGGGGACTTTCGTCCCGCAGACGCCGGAGGGAACCGTGCGGGAGCTGCGCCGATTCATCGGGCGGCTCGGGGACGTGAGCACGCGGATCGTCTGCGACCACGCGGACAACTATCTCCGGGTGGAAGGCGCGATGCCCCACGACCGCGCCCGGATGCTCGAGGCGATCGACGGGTTTCTCGCCCTGCCCGAGGGCGAGAGGGTCGCCCGCTACGAGATGATGGCGTCTACCATTTGACCAGAGACTTCAAACCGCGGACTGCGCGAGAAGCACGAATATCTCACCCGGAATGACGCGGCGCGCGCGCCGCCGGCGGCGCTGAAAATTCCAGATGTAGCCACGGCCGTGAGGCCGTGGACCCCGGCCGCGCGGCCGCTCCGTAACCGGAGGGGCTACCTTTTCTCCATCGGATGGCGCCCGCCCTGACGGACGGCGTAGAGGGTTTTCATCGAGGCGATGAAGAGGGTGCGGTTGGCGATGGCCATGCCGCTGTAGGCGCCGTCGAGTTTGACGTGGCCGAGCACCCGCTTTTCCCTGCCGGCGGCGAGGATCCAGAAATCGCCGCGACGGGTGCCGGTGTAGATTTTTCCATCGGCGACGGTGACGGAGGCGTAGGTTTCGCCTCCGGTGTCGTGGGTCCAGAGGCTCTGGCCGGTATGGGCATCCAGGCAATGGAGGGTGTCGCCGGAATCGGCGATGTAGGCGAGGCCTTCGTGGATGGCGGGCGTGGTGCAGCAATGGCGGTTCAGTGGCGCGGTCCACAGGTGACCGGAGCGGGTGATGTCGCCCCTGCCCGAGGCGTCGATGCACTGGAGCCGGGCGATGCGGCGGCCCCACCAGATATCGCCGCCGCTGGCGACGTAGATCTTGCCGTCGTGAAAGACGGGCATGCCGGAGATCATGCTGGGGCCGGTGTCGCGGTTGCCCATGTAGGTGTGAGGGTTGGTTTCCTTTGGCGCGTCCGGGTCGCAGTCGAAGCGCCAGATGCATTTCAGGATAATGGGCGCGTCTCCCGGCAGGGCGTCGTCGGAGATCGGCTCGAAGGCGTAACAAACCCCGTCCGGCCCGCCGAAGAAAACGCGGGGCTCCCCGTTCACCTCTCCGAACGAAGGCGAGGACCACGTGCCATGAACGATCCGGTGCCCGATGCCCTCGGCCTCGCGGGCGACCATTCGACCGGTGTCCTTATCCAGGACCACGAGCGCCGGGGCGTCGGGGAACCGGATAACCTCGTGGGTGTTGTCCACGCCGTTGCAGGTATTTAGGTAGAGGTGGCGACCGCGGACGAGGATCGAGGCGTGCGCGGAATCGTGGCGGTGGCATCCCGCGTCGGCCAGCATGTCAAAGCGCCAGATGACATCGGCATCGGCCGGGCATGGCGCGATCGGGCCAGCCCCGTCCGGCGCCATCAGGCGGCCCTCGTCGACGAACGGCCCGTCGTTGCCATCGGCGAGGCCATCGACGTCGAGGCAGAGCACCTCGCCTCGGCTCGTCATCAGATAGGCGCGGTCGCCCTCGACCGTCACCGGCGAGCAGATGCCGACCGCCGGCCAATCCTGATACTGGTCCCCCTCGACCTTGGGGATCACCAGCTGCCAACGGAACGAGCCGTCCGCCTCGCCGAGGCAAAGCAGGATCGAACGGTCCCCGGCATGTCGCGGATCGCGGGGCTGGCCATTGTTGGTGCCGACGAACACCCGGTCCCGGGCGACGATGGGCACCGCGTAGGTCTTTGTTCCCAGCGGGGCGGTCCATGCGATGTTCTCGCCGGTGGCGGGATCAAACGCGGCCGGGAGACCGGTTTCCGGCGAGACCATGTTGCGGGTAAAGCGCTCGCCCCACTGTGGCTGGTCGGCGCCATGGGAGCGCCCAGATGCCGCCCAGAACAGGCAGGCCGATGCCATCAATAACGCGTTCGCGGCGCGCATGGGTGGCACGTCAACCCCGTCACTTCTTCCCGCGCGCCGCCATCGGGAATCGCTCTCCCAATTTCGCCGAGAGCTCGCGGATCAGCGCGGCGTGCCTGGGATCCCCGGCGACGTTCTCGTTCTCCCCCGGGTCGGATTGGTGGTCGTAGAGCTCGTGGACGGGCTCCTGCCCCGCCTTGGTCCATTCGACGAAGCGCCAGCGGTCGGTCCGCATGGCGATCCCGAGGTAGCCGCCCATCGGGTAAAAGCTGAAGGCGCAATCCTTGATCGCCGCCCCGGGATCCTGCAGCAGGGGCGCGAAGCTTCGCCCCTCGGCGCCAGCGGGTTTCGGGAGCCCGCAGATCTCGGCGAGCGACGGATAGATGTCGACGAAATCCGTCATGGACCTCGTTTTCGATCCGGGGTGTTTCTGTCCCGGGGCCGCGAGCATCAGGACGGCGCGGGTGGCCCCCTCGTAGTTGTTGTGCTTGCTGCCCCACCACGTGTGCTCGCCCATGTAATAGCCGTGGTCGCTCCACAGGATGACGACGGTGTTCTTCGCGGCGGGCGAGGCGTCGAGCGCATCGAGCAGGCGGCCGACGAGGGCGTCGACGTAGCTGATGGCGGCGAGATAGCCGTGCAGGCACTCGCGGCCAAAATCATCCCCGACCACGCCGTCCTCGGGAACATTCGAATACCACTTGAAGTCCTGACCGGTCTTGGCGGCGAACTCGGGCGCGTTGCGCGGCAGGTAGCGGTTGGCGGGAAGGGGGATCTCGGCCCGCCGATACAGGCCCCAGTATTTCTTGGGCGCGATCCACGGGACGTGGGGATTGGCATAGCCGACGGCGAGGAAGAAGGGCTGGTCCTTCTTGGCGGACAATTCCTTCAGGGCGTCGATGGCGTTCTTGGTCGTGTCCCCGTCAAGCAGGTCGTCGTCGACTTCGGGGTCGTCGAAGGCCGGCACGGCATAATTGGCGGCGCCCTTGCCCTTCTTCGGGATCTCCTTGGCCTCGGCCTTCATTTTTTCGCGATACTGTTTTACCAGCGCGTCGCCGCGGGGGCCGACGCGCGACACCTTGGAGTGCCACGGGGGCACGGACCACGAGTCCGGATCATCGATGCCGACGTGGTAGACCTTGCCCAGGCTGCGGGCGAAATACCCATTGTTCTTAAAATGCTGCGGGAGCGTGATGATGTCGGGCATGGCCTCCCGAAGGAACGGGCCGATGGAGTAGATGCCGCTCGTGGCCGGATACCGGCCCGACAGGAGGGAGATGCGCGAGGGGCTGCAGAGGGCCTGCTGGCAGTAGGCCCGTTCAAACAATAGTCCGCGCGCGGCGAGGCGGTCCATGTGGGGCGTCTTTGCCAACGGGTCCCCGTAGCAGCCGAGTTGCGGGCGCATGTCGTCCACCGCGATGAAGAGGACGTTGGGCTTTTCCGCGGCCGCGCGCGGCGCGGGGGCGAGGGCCACGAGGCAGGAGGCGAGCAGTAGGTTCGTGCGCATGGGCCAGATGTTCGAAGGGCCGGGGGCCGCGGTCAATCGGTTTCGGCCGGGCGCGCGCCCTGCCTCATCGGGCGGCCAGCCAGAGGATGGCGAGCCCGAGCGTCGCGAGGGTGATCGGCGCCCCGGCGCGAAGGTATGCCATGAACCCCAGATGGACGCCGCGGGCCCGGGCTATCTCCGCCACGATGAGGTTCGCGACAGACCCCAGCAGCGTGAGGTTCCCCGCCAGCGTCGTGGCCGCGGCCAGGGCGAGCCAGGCGGATCCGGGATCGGGCAACCCGGGAATTATCGGCCTGAAAAGCATGACCGCGGGCACGTTGGACACGGCGTTGCTCAAGACGACCGCCACGGCGCAGAAGGTCGGAAGGCCCCCCTCGATCCATGGCGCGGCGAGGGCGAAGAGCCGATCGGAAAGCCCATTGGTCTGGAGGGATCCGGTCACGACAAATAGGGAGGCGAAGAACACCAGCAGCGACCAGTCGATCTCGCGGAAGACGCGGGCGGGCTTGAGGCGGCGGGTGACGAGCAGCACGGCCGCGGCCCCCAATGCGGACACGGAGATCGGTGCGCCCGCCAGAAAGGCGACGAGCATCGCGCCGGCGGCCAGCAGGCTCTTGCGGAGGAGCGGGCGGTATCGGCGCTCCGGCACGGAGAATTCTGCTCCGAGGGGTCCGGGCGCGAACTCCCGCCGGTGGAGCCCCACGATGACGAGCCAGGCGAGGCCCAACCCGGCGATGGCAACCGGCGCCAGAGCGAGCGTGAACTCGGCGAAAGCGATGCCCGAGGCCATGCCGACGATCATGTTCTGCGGATTGCCCGTGATCGTCGCCACGGAGCCGATGTTCGCCGCGCACACCATGCCGATCAGGTAAGGGATCGGGTTGCGGCGAAGCGCCAGCGTGATGTCCAACACCAGCGGCGTGAACATCAGCACGATGGTGTCGTTGAGGAACAGCGCCGAGAGCACACCGCCGGAGAGGATGATGAGCGCCAAGAGGCGCCGCGGGGTGCCGGCGCGGCGCGCCACCCAGCCCCCCACGAGGTGGAAGAAACCCGACAGCCGGAAGTTCGCGTTGATCACCATCATGGCGAAGAGGAGCGCGATCGTGTCCCAGTCGATCAGCCGCCACGCCTCTTCGGTGCGGACCGCGCCTCCAAGGACCAGCATCACGGCACCCACGAAAGCGATGGTGGCACGGTTCATCCGCAGCGCGGGATACCGGCCGATGGCGACCCCGATCAGGGTCGCAAGAACCACGGCGGCGCAGAAAGACGCGGCGGCGTTCAAGGTGACGCATTCAAGACACCCGGTTGCCGGAAGGGAAGGGCGGGTTTCGGTCTGCGGCCTTGTTTCGCCCTGAATTATCCGGCGCCCGCGCCTACTTCCCCGCGGCCCAGAGGATGGCGTTGCGGACGAGTTTCTTGAAGGCGGGGTTGCCGTGGGCGTGGCGGTCGTGGCCCAATTGGATGCAGACGACGCGCGAGGTCGCGCAGGGGCCGATCCATGCGACGGGGCCGTCGCTGGTGGGGTTGTCGGTGTTGAGAAGGGGATGGATTTTTGGCGAATACCACATGTCCTTGTAGGTCTCGTCGAGGATCTTGAATGGCCCGATGCCCGCGATGACAGGATGCTCGCCCACCGGCGTCACGCCCAGGATCTCGTCGTGCTTGTAGCTCGATTTCTTTCCATCGGGCCCGGGCTCGAAAACGTAGTGCGCGCCGGAGACGTTCTCCGTCCACCAGGGGAAGTTGAGGTACGAGGCGAGCGCGTGATGCATGACGACGATGCCCTTCCCGGCCTCCGCGAAGCTCTTGAGGGTCGCCTGCTGCTTCGGGTCGATCTCGCGCACCATGTCGTAGGTGACGAGGACCTGGACGTTCTTGCGCAGGTCGCGCGTCAGGCCCGCGGGGTGTGGCCGGACGTTCGCGGCGATGTCGGGATAGCCCTCGAAGACCGAGTAGAAACTGGCGTCGTGGTCATGGCCACCGGTCACCACGAGCACGCGGATGGCGTCCGGGTTCTTTGGCGTGTCGCGCCAGACGCCGTCCCCGGCGGGTTCGGCCCCAAAGGCCGTCGTGGTGAACAGGGCTAGGGTAAGAAGAGGGAAGAACGTCCGCATGAGCATCTCCAAATTTTTATTATGGGCATGTGACGGGCTAAGTCCAGCCTTCCCACATGTCGGCTCGGGCGCCCGAAAAAGACGGCATCCGAGAAATCCGTGCTATCCGCGGTTCCGGATTTCTAGTCAGGTTTTCCGCGACATCCAGGGGCACTGATCGCGGATCTCGCAGCCCCGGCAACCGACGAGCTTGGCGATGAGCGGGATCACCACGAAACCCAGCAGGCAAAACGCCGCGAACAGCGCGGCGCGCCCTGCCCCGGGGTCACGCCACAGGAGATACCCGCCGAATCCCGACGGGACGAACCAGCACGGGAACATGATCCCGATGTTTCGGGCGAAGACCGCCCGGAAGTTTCCGACTTCGCGGCGCCGGAAGAGGTGGGCCGCGACGACGCCGTAGCCGCAGGGGCACTGGCGGGTGCCGAAATGCTGGCAGTGCGGGCAGATCAGCCGCCAAAACAGCACGATCGCCAAGAGGCAGTAGGCGAGGTAGCCGAGCGCGGCGGCGAGACCGAAAGGCCAGAGGATCAGCGTGCCAAGAGCGAAGAGGGCCGCGGTCGGGAGATTATCCAGCAGGATGGTGGAGAGGGGCACGACGCGCCCGCAGGCGTGCGGGATGCCACAGTTGGCATCGGGGGGAGTTTCCGCGTGGCTCACGGCGGTCAACTTCCCAGCCCGGGCGGGGAAAGGAAATCCGAAAAATGAGTCGGTCGGAATTGTCAATCCGGCGCCCCGATCGCCTCCGCGATCTTTCGTCGCAGGGCGGGAACGGCGTCGGGATCGGGGAGGATCCGCGAGGCGTAGCGCCCGCCCGCGTTCGGGATGGGGACGAGCGCGACGGCCTCGGCGAGCGCGGCCCTGGCGGCGGCCGCGCGGCTCCCGCCCCCCTCCGCGGCCTGCTTCAGCAGGCGCAGGTATTCGTAATCCTCGGCGCCATCGCGCGCCTGCTCGAGGCGGATGGTGCTGACGGGGCCCTCGACGCCGACGGCCTGGCCGGGGTAGGCGAGGTAGCCATCGCCATTCGGATAGCGGACGTAATAGCGGTTGCCCGGCCGATCGGACTGGTTGATATAGCGGTGCCATCCGAATTCGTGCGGGTCGTAGGTCAGCCAATCGACGCCCCAGAATTCGTAGGCGCCGGCGCCGTGGTGGAAGCAATAGTGCGGCAGGAGGCGCTCGACCGCGCAATAGGGGGTGTCGGTGCACATCTGCCCGTCGGTCGTGAACCAGATCTCGTGGCCCTCGCGGCGCAGGCGGGCGGCCTCCTCCATCGGGAAGCAACCGTAATGCCCGATGCCCCAGATATCGAGGTGGCCATCCCACTCGGGGCAGTGCCGCCAGGTGCTGCTGTAGATGCGGATCTTCGGGTCCACCTCGTGGATCATCTCGCAGGCCGCCCGCATCTGTTGCCGCACCTCCTCGTGCGTGAAATGCGGTTCGTCGGAGATGTACAGCACCATCCTGTCGGCCCAGCCCTTCGCCTTGATGTGATCCCAGAAGAGCCGCAGGGCGGCCTGGTAGACGCGGCGGTATTCTGGCCGCAGCTTGGAACGGTCCGCCCCCTCGTAGGGATAGCCGCCCTCGTAGGGGTCTTCGCCCAAGATCGCCTTCGGCGGGTGCGCCCAGCCAAAGACGTAGAAAAAGCCCGGGAAATAGGCGACCGGCATGCGCATCTCCCCGAAGTACCAGGCCGCGGCGGCGTCGAAGGCCGCGAAGTCGGCGGTCACGCGGTCCCCTTCGCGGCCAAAAACGGGATCGGAGGGGATGCGGTCCGCGCAGAGCCGGCGCTCCGACAAGAATCGAATCATGCGGCGCTTGACCTCCTCGGCGGGGGCGCCTTCCTCGAGGAACTGCCTGCCGGGGCGCACGTCATACATCGCGATGACGTGTCTTTCGTCGGGCAGGGCGAATGGCCAGACGCGAACGGAGTAGGGCAACTCCCGGAGGATCTCGCCGGCGGCCTTGAGCCGCACGGAGCCGGAGTACTCGCCGGGTTTGGCGTCGCCTGGCGCGCGAAAGGTGATCCATATCGGCTGGGTCTGGGCCGGGGCGAGATCGAAGGGCGTGGCGGGCAGGAGCGGGTCGGGCCACCATCCGGCCCAGCCATCGCACCGGCCGGGGGTCACGGGATACTTGCGCTGCCACTCCGGGGTGTCCGAGCGATAGTACGAGGTCGGGTGATCGATCGGCACGTAGCCGACCCGATGCACCTCCGGCTCGGGCAGGGTCGCGCCGCCCTCCGATCGCGGGGCGGTGACCTCGAGGGTGACACCCTCCCGCGCCGCCGCCGACCGCAACGCGAGCTGGAGCGGCTCCGCCTCGTTCCGCGCGAGCGCGACCTCGGCCCGTCGCGCCGCCTCCGGCGGGGCGTCCTCGCGGAAGACTTTCACGATGGGGTTCACGGGCCAAACGGCCAGCGGCTCGGCGCCCCCCTCGTCGCGCGCCTCGACCGCGCCGGATTCGCCGCGCGCGATCTCGGCCACGAGCACCCCATCGTGCCACAGCGTGCCGCCGCAATCGGCCGTGAGGTGAAGTTCCAACAGCGCGCCATCGTCGGGGATCTGGATGGTGCCGTGCCAAAACGTCCAGCCGGTGTCACCCGAGATGTCCTCGCCGGCGGAGGCAAAGGCGTCGGCCGCGACATGGCGCCGCTGCGCGGTGAGCACGTGCGCGTGGAGCCGCGCCTCGCCCTCGAGGCCCCGGCATTTCGCCCAGGCCCCCATGAGATAGGTGTGGCCCGCCTTCACCGGCACCGTCTGCCGCCACCCGCGCCAGCCGGTGTTGCCCCGCGGCAACGTCAGCCGCACGCAGCGCGCGCCGAACAACCCCGGCGCGTCGGCAGCCATCGTCGCATCGCCCGCCTTCGCCCCCTGCCACGATTCGGGGATCTCCCCGCCCAAAGCAAAATCCGGGTTCTTGACCAGATTCGCCGCGTTGGTCAGGAGCGCAGCGAATCGCGCCGGCTCCACCTCGGCCGCCCGGCGGGCGAGGCTATAATCGGACGGGATGTCGCTGCCCAGGCCAGTCCGCGCGGCGCCCTGTGTGGCCGCGGCCGCGGCCGGCGCCAGATACACGTGCGCGGTGACCCGCGACTTCGCCCCCAACGGACAATCCAATAGCAGCATGTCGCCGAGGCGCGTGAAGGGCACCGCGCGCCCACCGAGGACCACCGAGGCCGGCTCCAGGCCCCGCGCCCCGCGCAACGCCGACGGCAGCCACACCCAGCCCAGCGCCCCGGCCATCGGGGAGTCCGAGAGATTCGTGAACCGCACCGGCATGCGCCGACGGGCCACCCCGTCGGCGGGCCATGCCGGCGCGACCGGCGCCTCCGACAGGGCCAGCGCCTCGGGCGCGCCGGCGGTCGCCCTGGGCGCCGTCGCTTGGTCACACTCGATGGTCAGGTCATCGAACCACGCCCGCCCGGTGCCCCGCAGCGAGGTGCCGACCGTGATCCACCTCGCGCCGGGCGGCGCGGTGAGATCCAGCACCACCTCCTTCCAATCGTAGCTGCCCCCGCCGGCGCCAAAGACCTTGTTGGCGATCAGGCCGTCCCGCCCGCGCACGTGCCAGAACCAACCCGCCTGGCCCCCGACGCCCTCGGCGCGGACCCACCCGCGGATCCGATACCGCGCGCCCGGCACCACCGGCGCGATGCGCCGCGTCACCCCCAGCCAATTCGGCTCGGCGCCCGCGTCCACCTCATGCCGCACGCAGCGCTTGCCCGAGCGCGCGCCCCCCGTGGCCCAGATCGCCCGATGGGACCCGTCCTCGTCCTTCGAGGACCAACCGGCCGCCATCGCCCCCTCGCCCGACTCGAAACCCCCGTTGATGTCCGGCGATGCCACCTCCAAAAAATCTGGCACGCGCCACGCCGAGGGGTTGTCGAAATAGATGAAATACGTCGCGTTGGAGCCAGCCGGGCACTCCGCCGGCAAAAAGAATGTCGCGCCCGCCGGGATCGGGCCGCGATCGATCCGCGCGCCATCCGCGCCCAACACCGCAAAGAGCATCTCCCGGCCCGACGCGTCCACCACCCGCACCGCATCGCACGCGCGCCCGACGAGCCGCGCCTCCCCCGCCCCCTCCCCAACCCGCACCGAAACCGGCAACCCCTCCAATGCGCTCGCCAACGGGTTCTCCACCCGCACCGGTATCCGCTGCCGCCACACGTCCCCATGGCCCAGATACAACGGATGCTGCCACTCCGCCGCAGGAGCCACCGCAACCGCACCCAAAAAATACGCCGCCGATGTCCATCTTCCCATGCACCGAGTCTCGGCGCTCCCATCGCGCCCTGTCAATCCCGCCACCCCGGCCCATCTGTCACCCGATGGGCTACACTCGTCTGCCGCCCCCGTACGGCATGCCCCGTCGCCCCAGGGAGCAAATCCGTCGAACCCCGGCCCGGCCTCGACCTTAATAAGTGCCACTTCTAGACGATCGCTTGTCCGTTAATGGTTTTTCGCTTGCCCCGAAATGAAAGTTTTGCTAATTCGTAAAAAAAGGCTAACTGATCATGCTAAATCCTTTTCGCATCGCCGCCGTGCCGGTCCTGTCGCTGATCGCGGGGGTATTCCTGTGGGGTGCGGAGTCGCTCGGGGGCGTCGTCGATGGGACCAATTGGGTGCTGCTGGGTTGGAACAACCTGGGCATGCACTGCATGGATGACGACTACTCGGTGTTTTCGATCCTGCCGCCGTTCAACACGGTGAACGCGCAGTTGCTCTGGTCGCGCAACGGGACGACGCGGTTGGTGACCAATGGCGCGGGCGCTTTCGTGGTGACGTACGAGGCGGTGGCTGATCTGGATGGGTCGCGGAACACGACGGCGATCGGCAAGACGGAGTTCTGGTCCCACGAGCACCAGATGTACGGGGCGGATCTGCCGCCAGACACGGGGCTGACGGGCATGTCGATGCCCGGAACGGCCAACGTGCCGCAGGCGATGGTGTGGGAGACCGATTCGGCATGGTTCGCTGGCAATGGGATACCGATCACGCCCTGGGATGATCGCGGCTTGAAGAATCCGTACCCGATGATGCGGCTCAGGGCGAAACGGGCATCGGATGGGGTGGAGCTGGCGTCTCTGGACGTGGTGCTTCCGGTGTCCGACGAGATGGATTGCCGCGCGTGCCACGGGTCGGGCGCGGGGCCGGCGGCGGAGCCATCGGCGGGATGGGTCTACGACCCGAACGCGAGCCATGACTATCGCCTGAACATCCTGCGGCTGCACGACGAGCACCACGCCGCCTCGTCCAACTTCATCGCGGCCGCGCAGGCTTTCGGGTACAGCACCAATGGCCTTTATCCTACGGCGCTGGGCGGAACGTCAATCCTCTGCGCCAAGTGCCACGAGTCCGAGGCGCTGCCCGGGTTTGGGTTTGGCGAGATCCCTCCCCTGACGCGGGCGGTGCACGCATTGCACGCCGGGGTCACGAATCCCTCCAATGGGCTCGTGATGGATGCGATCGACAACCGGAGCGCCTGCTACCAGTGCCACCCGGGCTCGGCGACCCGGTGCCTGCGCGGGGCGATGGGCGGCGCGATCGCCGCGGACGGATCGACGCTGATCCAATGCCAGAGTTGCCACGGAAACATGAGCGCGGTGGGGTCGGCATCGCGGACCGGTTGGCTGGACGAGCCCAACTGCCAGGCGTGCCATACGGGCACCGCCACCTCCAACAATGGCCAGATCCGCTACAACGACGTGTTCTCTTCCCCTGGCGTGATGCGCGTGGCGGTGAACGACACGTTCGGGACCAGCCCCGACACACCGGCGCCGGGGATCTCGCTATATCGCTTCTCGACCGGCCACGGGGGGCTCCAGTGCTCGGCATGCCACGGCTCGACGCACGCCGAGTTCCCGTCGGTCCACCGCAATGACAACGTCGCCTCGCATCAGGTGCAGGGGCACGTGGGGACGATCCTGGATTGCACCGCCTGTCACCAGAGCCTACCGAACATCACCACCAACGGCCCCCACGGCATGCACCCGATCGGCCTGGCGTGGGTGAAAGAGCACCACGACGTCCCGGGCGGCGTGGCGCAGTGCCAGGCCTGCCACGGGACCGACTATCGCGGCACCGTCCTCTCGCGGGCGGCGGGCGACCGGGAATACGCGATGGGCGAAGGGCGCGGCACAGTGCGCTTCTGGCGCGGCTTCCAGGTCAGTTGCTACGCCTGCCACAACGGCATCAACTCTAGCTCGCCGGGCCCGAATCAGCCACCCATCGTGACCAACCGGTGGCTCGCGGTCGCCGCCGACGGCTCCAACGCGGTATCGCTCGCGGGAAACGACCCGAACGGCAACACCCTGAGCTATCGCGTCGTCAGCCAACCCATGTATGGCTCGGTCGCGTTGAATACCAACACCGGCCTGGCCACCTACATCGCCGAACCGGGCTACACCGGACCGGATTTCTTCACGTTCACCGCCTGGGACGGCTACGTGAACTCAACCAACCTGGCCGTCGTGTCCGTCACCGTCGGCGGCGTCGGCTCGCTGGCGCAGGATCCCGATGGGGATGGGCTCAGCGACCTCGCCGAGTATGGCCTTGGCATGGCCTCCCGTTTCAACTCCCTACCCGGCGCCCCGCGCGCCGAGTTGATCCAGCAGGGCGCGGACAAGTTCCTGTCCCTGACCGCCAATCGCCTCTTCGTGCCGCCCGACGTGTCCATGCGGGTCGAGGAATCGACCAACCTCGTGGATTGGTTCTCGGACGGCGCGCACGTTGTCACGGTCTCCAACTCCGCGACGGTCCTCAAGGCCCGCAGCGCCACGCCCGCCCAGAGTATCCCGAAGGACTTCCTGCGCCTCAAGGCGACCCGGCCCTGACTCGAAAATCGGCCACGGGATCGGCCTGTAGGGCGCGGATTCCCATCCGCGCCACGAGGGCCCTGCCGGTTGCCCGTGGCGCGAAAGGGATTTCGCGCCCTACATTTTCACCCCCGGTGGTGCCCCGCGCGCGGGGCATGGAATCTGCCAGAAACTTCAAACCTCGAATAGCACGGATACCGAAGATAAATCCTTGCAATTCCAGCAGTTGCGAATCTTATGGTAGCCGCCCAGGTGAGGAGGCGGATGTGCGCCACCTGGGACTCCGCCTCCTCACCTCGGCGGCTACGACGCATAAGAAGTTTCACCACGAATAATCCGGCGCGTGGACGAACGGAATCAGCCCCGCCCCCGCGCGCCGGGGGCGGGGCTGACCTGAAACTTCCCCCCCGGTGGCGTCTGGCACAGACGCCCTACAATTTTTTGTAGGCCGCCTGTGCCAGGCGGCTGCGGGAATGGAGTTTTCACATGAATGATGCGGCGCGTCCCCGCGCCGGCGGCGGGGCTAGCCCGAAATTTGGATCACGATGTAGGCTGCGCCTTGGCGCACGCGGACGTTCGATGCGGCGGCGTGCGCCAAGGCGCAGGCATCTACAATTTTTCTCCCCGGTGGCGCCCGCCGCAGCGGACATGAGGTCTGGCTCGTAAATCCGGGCGCCATACGCGCGGGGCAGACATTCCCCCGCCCGGGCAAGTTGTCTTCCCCCGATCGTTCAGGGCCACCGCTGCAGGCAAGAATGCCCAATGCCGCTAGGATTTGGCAGAGGTTGAGGCGAGTTTTA